>WRAQ01000011.1 GCA_009780115.1 Lachnospiraceae bacterium | reverse complement strand
GTATCTAACTTACAACAAATTATGAAAGGATGGAAAACCAAATGAAGAAAAAATTTATTAGATTTATCTCAAGCATCTTGATATTATCAATGCTGTTCTCGCTGATAATAGTAACGCCTGTTTCGGCTACAGCAGACAAAGCAACGGCCGATGCAATGGAGGATGCGGCACTTCCCACAAGGGCCGGGGATTGGCAAACAGCTATTTTTGTTGACCGGTTGCCGTGGAATTTTTTCCATAATCAAGTTCAGAAAAAAATAGTAAAAGATAACCAAGACATTGGAATGGAACATACCGTTCCAGGCGGCAGGGCGGATTTATATAAAATAGATGGAGGGTTCACTTATCTTTGGGAAGTAAAACCGGCTTCTTATTCCGTAGAACCTAAAAGGACACAAGGATTATTACAGCTTCAAGGTTATGTTGGTGATGAAACAAAATACAAAATCGGAAATACCGACGGAACTGATATACAAGGCGGAACTTTTGTCGCATCAATAGAAACCGGATATCCCCAAGTGCCGCCGGGGGTGAGATACACTATTACATACTACAATCCCGGAAACGGATTAATTCTTTATTCGTTCACCCGTGAAAAAGATGAAGATGATGAAAAAGATACCGATGTAGATGTACCGATTGTTATCCCCGTACCGGACGATAAAGATAACGACCAATCCGGAAGCGGCGGGAACCGTACCAATGTAATTCAATTTCCTATTACCGTACCCGGAGAAAGCGACCCCCGGGAATGGCCGGGTGCGGCCTTCTCGCCAAATCAATTTCCTGATACTGTGCTGGCAGATGCACTTGCAGCTTTTATCAATGATGCAATGGCAAATGCCGGGCCAATCATAATCGGCGGCATATGTATCGCCACGACAATTATTGCTATGGAAAAATGGTCATCGGTTAAACCGTCACAATGGGTAACTGCATACTCATTAGGTTTGATAAGCCCGGCCGATTTTTTAGATATAATGACGATAGCATTAGGTATTGAAAGAGATTTTCTCCAGGAATTAGCCAATGATGCTGCCGGCAATGGTATTGCTGAAACCGAAGATTTATTTAGCAATGTCAGAGGGACAGTAAGCCCGATAGCAATCAATCTTGATGGTTCAGGTATCGAAAGCCTTTCGCTGCGAAACGGTGTATATTTTGACCATACCGGCAACGGCTTCCGGACAAAATCCGGCTGGGTTGCCCCTAACACCGGCTTATTAGTACGTGGAGTTGATGAAAATAGCCGGATAATAAGCGGCCGTAATCTTTTTGGCGATAATACTTTACTAAAAAACGGCAGACTTGCAGCCAACGGCTTTGAAGCATTGAAAGATTTGGACGATAATAATAACGGAATATTTGATGCTAACGATGCCGCTTTTCACGAATTATATTTGTGGTTCGATTTAAATAGTAACGGAAGAATTGATCCAGGCGAATTAATCCCATTATCAGAAACAGGTATTGTTTCGATTGATTTAAATTATGTAAACTCCGATTATATTGATTCCAATGGTAATGCTTTTAAGCAAATCAGTACGGCTGACATGGAAGACGGCACTATTATTGATGTAATTGATATTTGGTTCGTGCGTGATGTGCAAGATACAAGAGCGGTTGACCGGGTCAGGGTCAGTGATGAAATCCGTGCTTTACCGCAAATTCGCGGCTTTGGTACAACGCATAGCTTGCAACAAGCGATGATGCTTGATACAAGCGAACGCCTCAAAGGGCTTGTTGAACAATTTATAGAAGAAGAAAATGAATCAGCAAGAAGAAGGCTTGTCCCGCAAATTATAAATAGATGGACAGGCACGACAACTAACTTGGCCGCCTTGGAATCATTTTCAGGTATAAAGTACACAGGCGCTTTGGGCCCCAACGCCACAGCGGTGCTTAACCGTGGTTTTGACAGATTTGCCAATATCATTTATGAAGTCCTGATGTCGCAGACACATTATCAATCTTTATACGGAAACATGTTTATCGCCGGCGGCACTGACGAAGTTCCATTCTATGATTTAGTCTTAGTTGCCCTTGAAATATTGGCGGCTTTGTCTGAAAATCAAAGTGACGGCGAAAAATTATTGGTCGACTTCATTGCCAATATGCATGCGTTAACCATGCTTGATTTGGTAGACCTTGATGGGTTCCAAGATGTATTTGCCGATTATAATAATCGTTACGGGATTATTGTTGATATAGCAAGAAAAAATATCATCTTCGGGACGTCGGGCAACGATAATTTAACCGGCACTAACGGAAATACCGCATTCCTTAGCGGAGTTGGAAATAATACTTTGAATGGCGGTACCGGTGATGACACTTTCTTCTTTAACAAAAATTCAGGCATCAACACGATAATTAATGCGGGTGGAAATAATACTATCATCTTATCAGATGTAAACCCCGGCGATATGGATGTCAAAAAGACTATCAATACGCGAAACCGGTTCAATCTGGAAATAACTTTCGCCGGCCTTTCAGGAAGAATTATTATTCAAGATTTTCTTTTTAATGCCAATTATATTTTAGTATTTCCGGATGGTACACTGGTAGATTTGATACAATATTTCCCCACCATAAATATCTCTTCCGTTGAAGATTTACAAAATATCCAGAATGATATGTTCGGAAATTATCAGCTTGTTAATGATATCGACCTTTCCGGAGTTGCCTGGTCACCGATAGGTACTTTAGCGGCTCCGTTTAACGGATTACTTGACGGTAATGGACATACCATCAAAAACTTGAATATTAATCTTCCCACCCAGGATAATGTTGGTTTGTTCAGATTCAATAGAGGTATAATAACAAATATAAACCTTGAAAATGTATCAATTACCGGGCGCGACAATACCGGTAGTATCGTAGGCCAAAACTTTAACAGCTTAACAAACATAACGGTAACTACTGTGAAGGAACTTAGGGGGCTCAACAGCGTTGGCGGCTTAGCGGGTGTCAATACCGGAACAATAATAGACAGCACTGTCGAAAATGCCGAAGTCTTAGGCGGTACCAGCACGGCGGCACGAACGGGCGGTTTGGTGGGTAACAATACCGGCACGATAATTGGCAGTAACGTAAATGGCATAAAAAATTTAACCGGCGGCAGCAATACCGGTGGTTTGGCCGGAATTAATACCGGTACGATAGCGACTAGCTGGTCGATAGGTATTGCTAATTTAACCGGAAGCACATCCACCGGTGGTTTGGCGGGAAGCAGTAACGGAACGATACGGCTTTCATTCTCCGACAACAATGTCCGCGGGACAAGTGATGTCGGCGGCTTGGTAGGGCTTATGAATGGCGGGATGATTGAGCAGGGTTATGCTACAGGCGCTATAAACAGTAATTCAAGCGGCGGCGGGTTTGTCGGACGAATGAGCGTTGCTTCCGCAATCGTGAGAAACAGCTACTCGGCCGGCAACGTATCAGGAAGTACTACAAACGCCGGATTTGTAGGAACTTTAGGAAATCAGAATGCAAGAATAGAAAACTGCTATTCACTTTCCAGCCATCCAAATGGGCTTATCAGTGGTACTATTGGAACAATCGTAAACAGTTATTTCGAGGTTGACCGTTTGGGGGCAGGCAGCAACTCTTCGTTTGCAAGGAGCAAAACAGAAATGTTGCAGACTGAAACATATGAAAGCTGGAACTTTGATACGGTATGGGAAATAACGGACGGTGGGTATCCTACGCTGGCAGGGATGAATATGACCCATAGCGGCAAGTCTGACATCCATACTGCCGAAGACCTATCCGCAATCCGTAACAATCTTGGCGGCAATTATCGTTTGATGGCTGACATTGACCTTAGCGATATTGAATGGCAGCCTATCGGTACGGCCGCATCCCCGTTTATTGGGGTATTTGAAGGAAATGGATATACTATCCGAAATTTGAACATAAATCTCCCGGCACAAGATAATGTTGGACTTTTCGGCGTTAGCAATAGTTCAATCACCAACGTAAATCTTGAGAACATTTCAGTAATCGGGCGTGATAATACCGGTAGCATTGCAGGGCAAAGTACCAACAGTTTGATAAACATAATGGTAAATAATGTGACCGAACTTCGAGGCCGTAACAACGTTGGCGGGCTGGTTGGTAATAATACCGGAGCTATAACCGCTTGCCGGGTTATCGATATTGACAGATTAACCGGCGGCAACGGAACCGGTGGATTAGTCGGGAACAACAACGGCATAATAACGGATAGCAGCATAGAAAACATCTCTTTATTAACCGGGGCCGCCGGTACCGGTGGCTTAGTTGGCAGTAATACCGGTACAATAACCAATAGCCAGTCAGTAGGAATCACCAGCCTGACAGGTAGTTCATCTACCGGCGGTTTCGCCGGAAGCAGCAGCGGGACGATACACTTTTCTTCCTCTACTAATAATGTCCGGGGGACAAGCGAAGTTGGCGGCTTCGTTGGCAATATCTCCGGCGGCACTATTAGCGAAAGCAGTGCAACCGGAAGCATCAATGCAAGCAGCATCAACATCGGTGGTTTCGTTGGAAGCATGACTAGCGGCACAATTAAAGAGAGTTTCGCGACTGGAAATGTGACAACCTCAAGTTCTACGGCCGGCGGATTTGCCGGCTCGTTCACACGAGGTATCATTGAACAAAGTTATGCAACAGGAAACATAAATGCGACGGCCAATATTGGAGGATTTGCCGGTAATATGGCTGTTGCAAATAACACTTCGGCAATACTAAGAAATAGCTTTGCATCAGGCAGTGTATCTTCGGCATTGTCCGCCGGCGGATTCATTGGCAATATGAGTGCCGGTGCCACCGCTTCTGTTTCGAGAATTGAAAACAGTTACACTATCTCCAGCAATATCAATGGCTTCAAAGGACTCACTGCCGGAGCTGTGCAAATTATATCCAGTTATTTCAGCACGACCATAACCGGAAGGCCTTCCGCCGCCCCGGAAGCTAAATCCACGGCGCAGATGAAGAATCAAGAAACCTTCGATGGATGGGATTTCGCTAATATTTGGGAACTGGAAGACGGCGCATTCCCTGCGCTTAAAGGATTAGGCGGTGCAATAAGCACGGACTACATCGCTATAACCACTGCTGAAGAATTATCTGCCATCAGCGATAATCTTTCAGGCAATTTCCGTCTGGAAGCTGATATTGATTTATCGGGAACCGGATGGCAGCCGATAGGTACCGCCACAACTCCGTTCAGCGGAATACTGGCTGGCAACGGCCATACTATCGCTGGTTTGGCGGTTAATCTCGCAACCCAAGATAATATTGGCTTGTTTGGTGTAAATGCAGGGCTTATCACTGAATTAAATATTAGAAATGCGGATATCACCGGCCGAAACAGTGTCGGGGTACTTGCGGGACAAAACCGTGGGCTGATATCTAATGTTACTATTAACGGCGGAAATTTGCGGGCCACAGGAATACTTGGCGGCTTGGCAGGAATTAATACTGCCAGCGGTACCATTGAAAACAGCGCATCTATCAATATCATAAATCTCACTGCAAGCAGTAATATCGTTGGCGGCCTTATCGGAAATAATCAAGGGGCAATAACAAACAGCTCATCCAAAGGAATCTCCATCCTTTCCGGCCCTGACAATATCGGCGGCTTGACAGGTGTCAACTCCGGTACAATCAATGAATCCGAATCAAACAATAATATTGTAGGCAGAAGCAATATCGGTGGGTTAATAGGAAGCATGACCGCCGGTATTGTTGAACAAAGTCATGCAACAGGGAATATTAATTCGACAGGCAGCGCAGTAGGCGGCTTTATCGGAAACTTATCCGGCGGCACTATCAATAAAAGCTCTGCAACCGGACTCATCACTGCAAATAGTAACAACATTGGCGGTTTCATTGGAAGTATGAGTAACGGCACAGTCAGCGAAAGTTCCGCGGCCGGAAACACAACCACCTCAAGTTTTACGGCCGGCGGATTTATCGGCTCCTTTACAAGAGGTATAATTGAACAAAGCTATGCAACGGGAAGTACCAATGCAACAGCCAACATTGGCGGTTTTGTCGGAAATATGGTTGTTGCCAACAATACATCAGCTATAATAAGGAACAGCTTTGCATCAGGCAGTGTATCTTCGGCATTATCTGCCGGCGGATTCGTTGGTAACATGGGTACCGGCACTTCCGCATCTGTTTCGAGAATTGAAAACAGTTATACTATTTCCTCTAATATCAATGGTTTCAGGGGAACCGCTACTGGTACCATACAAATCTTGTCGAGTTATTTCAGCACGACTATAACCAATAGGCTTTCTTCCGCCCCTGAAGCAAAAACTACAGTGCAGATGAAGAGCCAGGAAACCTTTGACGGTTGGGATTTCGCTGATATTTGGGAACTGGAAAATGGCTCATTCCCCGCACTTAAAGGATTAGGCGGCGCGATAAGCACGGATTATATCGCTATAACCACCGCCGAGGAATTATCTGCTATCCGTAACAACCTTTCGGGCAACTTCCGTCTGGAAGCTGATATCGACTTATCGAGAATCGGATGGCAACCAATCGGTAATACAATCACTCCATTCAGCGGGATACTGGATGGCAACGGTTACACTATAACCGGATTAACAGCTAACCTTACTACCCAAGATAATGTTGGTTTATTCAGTGTCAACGCAGGAATTATTACTGACTTAATTATCAAAGATCCAAACATTATTGGCCGAAACAATATTGGGGCACTGGCAGGGCAAAACCGCGGTTTAATAACTAATATTACCGTTGACGGCGGGTCTTTAAGAGCCACTGGTATCCTTGGCGGATTGATAGGCATTAACAACACCAGTGGGATAATTGAAGATAGTGTTTCCATCAATATCATAAGCCTTACTGCAAGCAGCAATACTATTGGCGGCCTTGTCGGAAACAATCAGGGTATGGTATCAAACGTTTCTTCCAACGGAATCGCTACCCTTTCGGGGCTTGATAATATCGGCGGCTTGATAGGTACAAACTCCGGCACAATTAATAAATCTGAATCAAACAATAATATTACAGGAAGAAATAACGTTGGCGGGTTGATAGGAACCATAACCGGTGGCACAGTTGAGCAAAGCAATGCGATTGGGAATGTTAATGCAACTGGCAGTGTTGGCGGCTTCATTGGGAATATTTCTGCGGGTATTATCAGAGAATGCTATGCCACCGGGAATGTAACCGCAACTAGTGATAATGCCGGCGGCTTCATTGGAACAATGACCAGCGGTACAATCACAGAAAGTTATGCTGTCGGAAGTATAACATCATCCGGCTCTAGAGCCGGCGGGTTTATCGGCTCATTTACAAGGGGCGGCATTGAACAAAGCTTTGCAACCGGAAATGTTAATGCAACAGCCAACATTGGTGGTTTTGTCGGAATTATGGCTGTTACAAATAATACTTCGGCAATAATAAAAAACAGCTTCGCATCGGGTGGTATATCATCGGCATTGTCCGCCGGCGGTTTCGTTGGTAATATAAGTGCCGGTGCCACTGCATCTATTTCAAGAATTGAAAACAGTTATACCATCTCCAACAATATTAATGGTTTCAGAGGAACTGCCACCGGTGCCATACAAATTATATCCAGTTATTTCAGTACAACAATAACCGGTAGGCCTTCCACATCTCCGGAAGCAAGAACCACAGTACAAATGAAGAACCAGGAAACCTTTGCTGATTGGGACTTCATTGATATCTGGGAACTAGAAGACGGTGCATTTCCTGCGCTTAAAGGATTGGGTGGTGCAATAAGCATGAGTGGTATTGGTATAACCACCGCCGAAGAATTATCCGCTATCCGAAATAATCTTTCGGGCAACTTCTATCTGGAAGCTGATATCGACTTATCGGAAATTGAATGGCAGCCAATTGGCAGCACCACAACTCCATTCAGCGGAATAATAACAGGCAATGGTTACACCATAAACGGATTAACTATAAGTCTCACAACACAGGATAATGTCGGTTTGTTCGGCGTAAACGCGGGACTTATCACTGATTTAAGCATTAAAGATACAAATATTACCGGCCGAAACAATGTCGGCACCTTGGCGGGACAAAACCGCGGGTTGATAACCAATGTAAGCATTGACGGCGGAACTTTGAGAGCCACGGGTACAATTGGCGGCTTGACAGGCATTAATACCAGCAGTGGTGTAATTGAAGAAAGCTTTTCAATCAACATTACCAGTCTCACCGCAAGCAGCAGCATTGCCGGAGGCCTTGTCGGAAATAACCAAGGCGCGATACAAAACGGCTTTTCCAACGGAATCGCTACCCTTTCCGGTCTTGATAATGTTGGTGGTTTGATAGGTACCAACTCCGGTACAATCAATCAATCCGAATCAAATAACAACATTACAGGAAGAAGCAACGTAGGTGGTTTAATAGGAAGTATGAGCGGTGGTATGGTTGAGCAGAGTCATGCGACGGGGAATATTAATGCAACAGGCAGCGCAGGAAGCCTAACCGGAAATATGACACGCGGTTCTCTGCTTAATAGTCATGGAACAGGAAATGTCACAATACGATAAATTATAGTTGATGCCAATGCGTATTCTTAAATGAAAATACGCATTGGTGTTTTATCGTTATCATTTAATTTCACTCAACCACTACCACATACTCACGGCTTTCAAGCATCCCCCCTTCCCCTTCCAACACTACTTTCAAAACCATTTCTACCCCTTCCGGCAATTTATCAAGCGGTATCTCAATGATGATATCTTTCTTCGGACGAAAAATAGTACCATTTTGAATCAGTAATTTATACCCGTCCCGGTCACGGATAAAAACCGGCAATTCACCTAAAACAAATTGGTTTTCTAAATCTATATTAACTGCATATACCTCATCAGGCCTCACAAAAATGAGCAGAATAAAAGCGAAAAATATCCACAAACCGACTGTCTTTTTATCACTAAGGCAGATACTTTTTATTATTTTGACATTTCTCTTTTTTTGCCCCCGGTTCGTAAGCATAAAGCAAAACCCGGCGAGAACCAATAATACACCAGATGAAAAAGCAAAGGTAAGCGGAAAATCATTATTCCAGCGCCAACTATCATCAGATCTGATTAAAACAGGAATACCCAGATTCACACTCTCACGATAAATCACAAAGAGTCCTGCTAAAAAAATCATAACCGGAATAATCAAACCGAATAATTTGTAAATAAACCGCTTTATTACTTGCGTAAATTCATTGTATTCCAAATTCAGCAAATCAGCTTTCAACTGATGAACATTTTGATAACGCTTTTCCGGATTCCTGTGTAAACAGCAGGCGATTATCCTTTTTATCCCGCGTGGTATTTTGGTTTGTGCCCGATTTCTTACTAGTCTCTTCGTATCAGGGATTTTTCCGGTTAAAGCAAAATAAAGTACCGCGCCGAGACTATAAATATCGCTATTCTCATGATATTCACTTCCAGTTGTAAGCAACTCAGGAGCTGTAAAACCGGGTGTTCCTGAAACGACTGTATTTCCGCTTGAATAAAGAACAAAAGCGGTGCCAAAATCGACTAACTTTATTTGATTATTATCTGCCAGCATAATATTTTCCGGTTTTAAATCACAATAAATAAACGGCGGATTGAATGAATGAAGATACTCAATTACCGAAAGTAATTTTTCTATAAACATAACCGCTTGTCGCTTCATTATAGGACCGTTTTTCTTGATATATTCTGCCAAATTTGTTCCTCTGACATATTCCATCACCATATACTCATTTTTATACCCATTTCCGCCTTCGTTGGGCTCATAATCAAAAGTTGAAAAATTTCCCTCAACCTCATCTTCATGAAAAAAATCATATACGATTGGCAAAGCAGGATGTGCCATCTGCTTAAGCATGTTGACCTCGTGAAACAAACTTCCGGCTGTTTTTGCCCGCTTAAATGATAGCTTTTTTATCGCAATCTCATGTTGCAAATGCCTGTCATATGCAAGGTAAACGAGGCCGGCACCGCCGTGTCCAACTTCGCGGATTAACTCATATCTATTGATTAGGACTTTATTCATTTTCGCTCCTTGCTTTTCATCAATATCAAAACTTCACATAAATAGCCGCCTGCCCATCTTCTTCCCCTTTTCGTCTGACATAGTCCGCAATTCCGGCCAGCCGTTTCGTAATTTGACTTTCTTGGCAAAACTCTGACGGCCTAAGCGCTTCATCTATTTGAGATTTACTTAATTTTGTTATAAAATTATTACTGCATAAGAGGATTCCTTGCTTCCGGCTAAACAGCCGCTTGAATTTATACACATTTGCCTCACCAAATTGCAGTATAATATGTTTTTTCCGCCATATTGCAAGTACCGCTAATGATATCCCCGGATAAATGCTATTTTTTTCATCGTAATGAGATAAGTCATCATGAATAGCTTGCAAGGTTTTGATTAGACTTTTTTTAATCCAGTTGATTGATTTTTTCTGCAATATTATTAATAAATGAAAATGATTAAACCATTTAGTCATTTCTTCTGTCGCATAATCGCTGGCAATTTCAACTTCGGATAATTTTCTATCATCAGTACAAATAAGAGCCAGCAAAAGTGTGTCATTTTCTGATTTTGCGATTTTGAGCATAATTGAATTAGGATTGGCAATGTTATGTAAACCAGCGCGCCAATATATTGCTGATATAATTTCCAATTGATAACCTTCTGTGAATAATACATGATAAAATAGATAATAAAGAGTTTTGGTTTCTAACCACTATGTAAAACATAGTGTATATCATTTGTCCCCATCTTGTCAACAACAATAAAATTTTTTAAATAGCTATTTGGTAAAATTTTCAAAAATCTTCGCTTATACAAGTTGCTCAATAGCAGCCCCGATAAGGTCAATAGCTCAAATCCAGTGCCTTATTTATTGCATCACAAACTATATGGCTAATTTGCTTTATTTCAAAATCTACATCTTTACCGGTGACATACATATTCCGGAGTTCACCAAGGCTGTTGAGCATCTCTTCGCGAATTTCAATGTGGTCATTTACTTTTCCTTTTAAGGCTTTATCAACTGCATCACCAACGATGGTAGCAGCATCAACGACTGTTGGGACTCCGATAGCGATGACGGGCACCCCAAGATTTTCTTCGGTTAAGGCATTACGGTGATTGCCAACTCCGGAACCGGGATGAATACCGGTATCGGTGATTTGAATCGTGCGGTTAAGCCGTCTCGTTGAGCGGGCTGCCAACGCATCAATTACAATTACAACATCGGGCTTTGTCTGGTCAATAATACCTTGGGTGATTTCTGCAGCCTCCATTCCGGTTTTGGCCATAACTCCGGGGACAATCCCGCTGACAACATGAATTTCTTCATTGTTAAAAGCAGCTTTGCCATATTCTTTGACCATATGTCTGGTGACAATAAGATTATCAACAACATTTGGCCCGAGGGCATCGGGGGTTACATCACGGTTGCCAAGCCCAATCACGAGAATTGATTGTTCATGATTTAAACCGGGGATTATTTCACGAATTTGTTCCGCTAGAGCCATTGATATTTCTTTATGATAATTTTCATCAGGTTCTATCATTGCCGGCGCTTCCAAAGTAACATATGTTCCAATTGGTTTGCCCATAACTTTTGAACCGTTTTTGGTTTCAATTACGACTTTGGTGATGCGAACTTCACTTTTTTCATCATAAGTCTCAAAAATCTGCACTCCATGCAGATTTTCAGCATCAATCTCAATATTTTCCCTGGCTTCAAGCGCCAAATCCGTCCTAACCCTAAAACTGTCCAAAAATTTTTTTCCTCCGTAATTTTACTTCTACATTATTAACCGTCCTAATAGTCTTGTACAAAATTCTGTAAATTATGTATGAAAGTGGATAGATGTAAAGTTAAACGCTTGTCACAGTCAAAAAAAGCGATACATTAACATAATATGCTTTGAAGGGAGGACTATATGAAAGCAACTATTTTTGATTTGGACAATATTATAGTCATACGGACAATTATCATCATCAATCCTGGAAAAAATTGGCCGACCGGCCTTAATGTCTATTTTGATGAGGAAATCAACAATGTCACTATGGAGTTTACTTTGAGAATTAACTCTGAAAATTTTTTTTTAAAAAGACTTGCCAAACAGAAAAAGATGGTGTATAATAAAAATTGTAAAATTCCCCTTTTACATAGGAACCGGATGTGAGCGCAAGCTCCCTCCGGTTTCTTTTTTATATTTATAGAAAATTGCTTCTGTGTGAACCATTTCAACAAGAATATTGCTGCGCCGTGCACGGCTATTTCATTTCTTTAATATAAATCCCAACTCGGTTTTCAACAACATCCGCTACCTCATTGACTGTTTTGTTCCCGCTAAAGTAGGCCCCTACTTCTTCTCTGATTATTTCATCTATTTGTTTATCTAAGTAACGGACTTTTTCAGCCCGGTTAACCATCTCATAAAAAGCATTAATTTCATCATCAGTTTTATGCCTAAGATTATATGTCAATTCAAGCTCGCCGCCAAACGCCATTGTTCCGCTTTTTTTACTTTCTTTCTCGATTCGTTTTTCAAGGGCACTTTTTTTAAGCGGATAACCAGAAAGCTCCTCATGAAGTTGAAAATCATCAGACAGTAAATATTGGATAAATTTCCATGCCGCTTCAATATTACGGCAATTCCTGCTAATTGATATGAATGTATTTGATTCTATCAAAAAACCATTGCCCTGTTCGGTTGGGTAACCAATATAACTTACGGGCTCACCAAATATTTCTAAATCGTGTTGAAATCCATCTAGGCCTTTCGCACTGCTAATAATTTTAACGTCGCCCTCATTAATACGCCTGATTATACTTTCACCGAATTTATATTCATCCACAAGCATGAAACGATTAGAAAATTCAACTATCTTAATAAATAATTCACGGTTAAATCTATTATCATCACTCAACCTGTCAATAATGTTATCTCCATTGCTTTTTAATAACATATCTAAGACCATTTCTTTAATTGGTATCCATACTAAACTGCTATCCGGAAAGCGTTCCGCAAATTCAATAAACTCATCAATATTCCACTCCCCCCTATCTCCAAGATGGACCTTTTTACCAACTAAGCAATCGACATTAAAGCTAACCGGAATCCCCTGTAACCTTCCATTTAACTCATATGCGCCGAGGATATTTTCATAATAGTCAGAACGCTCAAAATTTTCATCGCTATCAAGATATGGATTAAGGTCCTGCAATAAATCTTTCGCCGCATATAAACCAAGCGCTAATTCCTGCGGCAATATTAATAAATCAGGACAGTTTCCGCTAATAATATCAATATTTAATTGGATAACCCCAACCTCAAAATCATCAACACCATAATGCTTTATTTCAATTTGATTATCAGGGTTTTCTTTGTTAAATGTAACAATCGCTTCTTTAATCGCATTTCCCAAATACCAGCCGACCACCCCGATAGTTAAATTGCTTTCTTTATTTGCTTCTTCCGCCAGTTTAATCAATATTTCCTCATCGCTCATCAAACGGATTAAACTAAAGTCTTCGGCGGTCCCGGAAAAATTATCGGCTTTACCAACCCATAAGATACGCTCATCATCTAAAGGGAAAACTTTTGTTGCCCTACTAACTGACTTATTTATTGCAAGCCATGCAATTCTTTCATTTAATGTCTTACTTCCGATATCATAATCATAAGCGCCTCTTACACCAGCAAAGAATAAAGAACCATTTGACCCTGGCCCCGCACCGATAATACTGCCTAATTCAATTGCCCGCTGAGAATCCAGAATACCATCATCAATTAATAATTCTGCCAGCAAAACCGCCCCGCCTTGAATCCATAGGGCATAAATAGAACCTTGGATATCCGTAAAAAGATTTTGTATATCTGCGCCGGTGGAAGCAGTTAAAATTAAATCACCTTGATAATTTATGACATAAATGTCATTATTTATCGCAATACAAGCATTTCCATCTTTATCTATTACGAACCCGCCTGCATAGGGAAATTCATTCTTATCAAAGAGTAGGCCAATTGAAACTGAAGATATATATGCGCCGCTATTGTCATACTTGTGCCAGAACGAACCAATGAATTTGTTATCATCATATTGAAATGTAAGAATATTAATTATCCCGTTACCATCAATTATCATCTGCGATATTCTATGGTCAACCGGCAAATTAAGTAATACCGTAACTGTTTCATCAAAGTTATCGAAATCTATTTGACAAAGGATTATTTTGTCTTCTTCATTACTAAGGTAATATAATGTATTTTTATGAACCGTCAGACAATTAATTATATTACGGGAAATTTCAAAAGGCTCTGACAAATAATAATTTTTAGTCTCGGAAGCATCTTTTTCATGGCCGCCCCTGCAACTAATTAATAGTATACCGGCCAGTAACATAAATGGTAAAAATATTAAACCTTTCTTCAATATCCATCCTCCAAATCATTATTTTATCGCAAAAGCAGGTTTTTTGAGCAATTTTTAAGATTGTTATTTTTAATTAATTAAATTTTTCAATTAACCGTTACGGCCTACATTTAAGACACCATTTGTTTCGTAATAATATCCTGAACCGCAATAGCATGTACATACTAATGACCTTACGTTATTTTGAACTGCAGTCCCGCCGCCTCCGCAAGCGCAATTTGCCATTGCCGAAGCCACTTCTGATTTTTTTCCTTCATTTGCTAAATACATATTAATACCGCCTTTCATAAAAATGTAATCACTCAAAAAACCTGTTTTATAGATAAAATTTATGACAATTCATAATTAAGCTCATCAAAACAATAGGGATTTACTTCAAGCTTTTCAAAATAAGAAGTCCAAATATCAATATAGCTAGTTTTCCTTTCAAGGCAAGACATTTCCTTTTTTTCGATATTTAGACCATTCGAATCATAACAAGAAGCAAAACATATATCACATATTTTTGCCAGCCAACAATATGCACATTTTTTCATAGATTCCCGCTCATAATTTTTTATATAAATATTTTTAGTTGATTTTTTATTAATTCCGACATCGAGATTGCCCATAACCGGAGCTTCACCAACTCTTTCGCATACCTTAAAATCACCGTTTGTCATTACATATAATCTTCGTTGTCCAGGTATGCAGCACCCATTAAAAGGAATTTTATCAAGTTCTTGATCCGAGATATTTCTGCGATATAACCTAGTAAATAATTGATTAGACATCTGTGTTAAAAAAATACCTTTACTATCATAATTTTGCAAACACCATTCATACAAAGACATATCCCATTTTTCATAATCGAAATCCAAGCATAAATTTTCATCCGGTTTTGTTTTATTAAGGTAATTTTTAAGCAATGGTACACTTTCATTTCGCGGATATGATGCCGATATCATTATTTCATTAGGGAACCATGTGAGTTCTTCAAAAAATTTCTTTATGTTTTCGATTTTATCGAATGAAAATGGCGGCGCATAAACAGCATTTATCGCAATAACCTCTTTAGCGCGCTCCCCAAATGCCTCAACTAACAGGCGTAGCCCTTTTATGGCATTGTCAAACGAACCAATCCCCCGGCTATCTTTTCTATATAAATCATGAATCTCTTTTGGCCCGTCAATACTGCATAAAATGGATATGTTAGCTAATTTTGATAAGTCATTTGCAATTTCTTGTGTTACTAGTGTACAGTTAGTGGTAAAAGAATAATGAATATCAATCTTGCTATTTATACTTTTTGCATATTCAATGCATTCTTTCATCAATTTATATTTTAGTAATGGCTCGCCGCCATAAAATGAAATGCTAATTTTCGAATTATCGACAGAGTTATTAAATATATAATCAATTGCTTTGAATGCAATTTCATCAGGCATATCGCGTTCACTAAAACCTCTGTCAGTATCGCAATCTTCATTATATGTACAATAACCACAGCGCAAGTTGCATTTTTCTGTTATTTCAAGAATGATATGCTCCAAATTATTTTCGATTAATTTCTCATATCCCAGTGGTATATTCATACTTGAAAATTTTGAAACCTTCAAGATATTTTCACTTTTAATGGTACTTATTATATTTTCTAATGCATTAGATATTTCATCAGGATAATCTTTAGCAAGCAAAAATATACCCCCTTCATCGTCTGACAAAATTCTATCTAGTAATAGAAATTCTATATCACCGCATACTAATGCTTTTCCAGTAGCTGTGTCATAATAATATTTTTTTACTTTAGTTTTAAATACAATCCCAATTGGTTTTTCATTTGGCAGCAAAGATTTTAGTTCTTTGTATTTTTCTACAAAAGTATCCATCGTATTCTCCATTATCCTAGTTCACCCGGTGAATAAAGCCATTTCTATTTGTTATTATATAGCATTGTAATATATAATTTCTTTTATGTCAATATGTGTTTATAATTTCATCTGTTTTTTGATTAGGCATTCACATTTATCTATCTCATTCCATCATTTTTACCTGTTTTTTACAACCCTAAACAATGCAGTATTTAAATCATAACAGACATTAAATCGAGTTTTATCGCTTATTAATCTTATTTTTCTGAAAAGTTCGGCAAAATTTTATATAAACAAATTAAAATGCACATAATTACATTCAATATGGTTTTTATGCATGAGCCACTATCATATTTTTGTCAAATACAATGGTATGATATTAATTTATTTCGCAATATTTTTAATTGCAGATTGTAAATGTTATCCGATACACCCAATTTTGAGTGCTCCATAAATGAATCTCTATTTCGCGGATTCATTAATTACGATTAAATATTTAAAAATTAATTCAATTATGGTATTGACAGAAACACATTTTTGCACTACACTATACTACGTGTGTTGTTTATGGAATATTTACAGGAGGTAAAGGACTTGGCCAATATCAAATCTGCGAAAAAAAGGATTTTAGTTAACCAAACTAAAGCCGCGCGCAATAAAGCCATCAAATCCGGAGTAAAAACTTCTATTAAGAAAGTATACGCCGCTATTGAAGCTAATGATAAAGAAGCTGCCGCTAAAGCATTAGCTTTTGCGACCAAAGCTATCGGCAAAGCCACGAGTAAGGGTGTTTATCACAAAAACACTTCTTCACGCAAAGTTTCTCGTTTGGCAAATGCTGTTAATAAAATGTCAGCGTAATATTTTTCCAAAATTAACCGCCCCGTTACTCAAACGGGGCGCTTTTTGTGTTTTAAGTTATTGATTAGAGACTTATATTCTACCACTATTCCACGAGGTGTTTTTCGTGCATGGGTTTTCGCACGAAAATCCCGAGTTGTGCCAAGTGCCAAATCGCTTTTTTGCGATTTGTGTACATCTTCTACTCAAAAATACTTACAGCTTTGCTGTAAGTATTTTTGAGTAGAACGATAAGCCGGGTTCTGTCATGAATGATCATCTATCTGGGATCAGCGTTACCGCTGACCTCATGCGACCTACCTGAAAGCAGGCCGGGCAAGCCTATTGCTTTCTGTTTGGTCTTGCTTCGGATGGGGTTTACATGTGCCCCGGCCGTTACCGCCCGGGCGGTAGTCTCTTACACTACCCTTCCACCCTTACCACACAGATGCTGCCATCAAAGATGGTTTAACATCTGCGGGCGGTATATTTCTGTTGCACTTTCCTTAGAGTCGCCTCCACCGGACGTTATCCGGCATCCTGCCCTATGAAGCCCGGACTTTCCTCACCCGATTTGGCCGTTTCCCGGCAAAATCAAGCGCGATCATTTGTTCTACTCATGTATATTATACCACAAAAATCTAAGTCGTGAGTGACATTCTGACTTCGCAAGCAGACCGTTGTAAAACGTCAGCACTCGGCGGCGTATTGTGCCGCCTTAGTACTGCTACGTTTTACATCGAGTGAGAACGTGTCTGCGGCCGAAGTACAGAGATGTCACACGCGGAAATTACAAATGAGTACTTCAAGCGTGAAATATACTACCCCCAATAAACTCCCGGCAAATCGAATTGTTCGGCACCCCTTCACTACTGACCCCGATAAAATATTCAAGGAATTTCAATAACCGTTTAGCTTCATAATACTCTTCTTCCTCTTTCGTAATCTGGAAAAGAAGCGGCTCGGCATATTGTTTTAAGACGGCAAGTTCATAAATTAAAGCAGAGTTAAACATCTCATCGGCATCTTCCTGATAAGGGAAAATATATTCCTCTTCACCACGGCGGACACTTGCCCACATTCCAATCGTACGGGCGGCACTCGCCCCCCTTGTACGGCTGTCACGAACCAAACGGCGGAGCAAACGGCTGTCAGTAGTCGGAATCCGGTTATGGGAATCAACATTTAATCCAGTCAGGCAACTAATATATATTTTGAACTTGCTTTCATCGGGTAAAGAATGTGACGTTTTCGGGTTTAAACCATGAATACCTTCAATTACGAGGATATCATCCGGCCCTAACTTCTTACGATTACCCTTATACTCACGTTTTCCGGTCAGGAAATTAAAAGAAGGCATATCTACAACATGTCCGGCCAGTAAATCACACATATCCTGATTAAATTGCTTAACATCAATCGCTTCCAGGATTTCAAAATTCAAGTTGCCATTTTCATCACGGGGTGTTTTATCCCGGTCAATATAATAATCATCAAGCCCAATAGGATGAGGTGTCAAACCATACGTCTTAAGCTGGATGGCAAGACGGTGTGAAAAGGTCGTTTTGCCGGAGGAAGAAGGGCCGGCAATCATTACGAATTTGACCCCCCCGCGCTTGACAATCGTCTGGGCAATCTCCCCGATGCGGTGTTCTTGCAGTGCTTCCTGGACAAGAATCAAAGAGTTAATATGGCCATCGCAAGCAGCATTATTTAGATCACCAACGGTGCTTACATCCATTTTTTTACCCCATTGTTCACCGGTAAGCAAAGTTTTAAACAGCTTTTCGCGGGGCACAAAATCAGAGATAATTTCCGGCGTTTTCCGATCCGGAAGAATAAGCATAAAACCTTTATCATAACGAATTACATTAAAATATTTGATATAACGGGTGCTTGGAAGCATATATCCATAATAATAATCATAATAACCATCTAAACAATAGATATTAACGCTTGATGAGCGGCGGTATTTGAAAAGCTTCTCTTTTTCGCTCATATTACGGCTTTTAAATAATGCCATTGCATCATCAATAGGATAATTAATTTTTTCGATAGCCAGGTCACGGCTGACAAGATCATGCATTGTTTCGTTAATTTTTGAAACATCCTCATCCGTAAACTGATAACCCTCATGCAAATGACAGTAATAACCCAACCCAATCGTGAAAGCAACTCTTGCTTTTTCGGCGACTTCCTTACCTAGAATATGGTCAATCGCGGTAAAAAGAAGCATCGTTGCGGAGCGGACATAAGTTTTATGGCCGATTTGATCCTTTAGGGTAATAAAAGATAATTCGCAATCACGATTTAAGGTCCGGTGAAGTTCCCTGATTTTCCCATTTACCAAGACCAATGCAATTGGTGAATCGTAATTAGCCTGGTGAACCTCAGCAATCTTTCCATAAGAGATACCCGATTCATATGTTTCTTTCTTCCCACTAATTGTGACAGTTAATTGTGTTTGCATGGTTACTCCTTTTTTCATATTGTATAATATTTTAGATACTTACGTATTACTGCGTGTTGTAAACTTTCAGCCCTTGATATCACACCACATAAAACAAACTCTTTTCATTTGCTTCAAAAACTAAAAGCCCCGGAATTTCACGTTCAAAATAATCTTTCATATAAGGGACAAATATCTTTTCAGTCTCATAATGCCCGGCATCAATAAGTGCTATCCCATGAGCCATTGCATCCAGGACAATATTGTGCTTAATATCACCTGTTATTAATAGGTCAACACCCGCTTTAACGGCATGGGCAAGGACACCCCCGCTTGAGCCGGGTGAGATAGCTACGGTGTTGATAACTTTATTACTATCACCGAATACCTTAAGCGAATCTATGTTAAATCTTGATTTAATATGTTCGGCACAATCATTTAAAGTCATTGGGCAAGACAGATTTCCATAACGCCCGATACCTTCTTTATTACCCTCATTTTCATAAGTGATATCCAAAACTTGCCGCCCGGAAAGCCCTAAAATATCCGCCGCATAATCAGCCATTGCCATGACATCAAAGTTGGTGTGCATAGCCATATAATTAATATCATTGCGGATTAATTTGATAATCCGGCGGCCAACAATATCATGGGCAAGTATCTGGGTAAGAGGGTCATAAATCAAAGGGTGATGAGTCAAAATTAAATCCGCACCACCGGAAACCGCTTGTTCAAGGACAGTATCTGTTAAGTCTGTCGCTAACCAAACTTTCTTGATATCTTTATCATAACACCCGATTTGAAATCCAGTCTTATCATTTTTGAGCGCGTATATCTCCGGAGCCAATTTTTCGAGTTTCTTAAATAAATCTCTGAATATCATGATTATAACCCCCCATTTTCCGTTTTCCACAACCCTATCAAATCAGTAAGCTCTGCTGCTTTCTTCCTCATTTCATCCAACTTCTCTTCATTTTTCTTACTTAAATAACTACTGTTATTTATCTGATTAATAATCTCCAATGTTACCTTTTGCTCGCGCCTAAGATATTTAAGCAAGGCCGGATTCCGCTGTTTTAACGGGATATGTCCATAGCAATCGGCAATTGTTGTTGCCTCTGTTTCATTTATATCAATAGTATTCAATTCCTCCGATTTTAACCGGCTTGGCGCCGCTTTGATAATGGGATAAAATATATCCCCCTCTAAAATCAAATCCTCATGTTCGGTATGAAACCCGTTCATTCGAAGAAATCGGCGGAAAGCCGGTATTTCGGACTGCGGCCCAAGGATTAATTCCTTTATCCCGGCTATTTTTGCCGCTCCGTCAGTAAGGATTGCCTGCATCAGGCGGCCGCCCATTCCGGCAATAATAACTGTCTCTGCTTCCCCTGCCCTCAAGGAAACAAACCCATCAGACAGCCGGGTTTCAATTTTGTCAGCCAGCCCATGAGCAACTATGTGCCCCCTTGCGCGTTCTAAAGGGCCGGTATGTATATCCATCGCAACCGCACGGGGGGCAATCCCTTGCCCAACCAAATAAATCGCTATATGGGCATGGTCACAACCAATGTCACAGATACAATGCCCTTTTGTCACCATATCGGCTATTGTCTGCAAACGTTTTGATAAAATCATAAAAATCCTATAAAGAACGCTTTTTACGTTCTTCCCGCGTGAAGTTTTAGATTTTGGAATCAAAGCTTGCGTTGATTTGGTTGCAGGTTCCAATAAGCGCAAGCTTAGAAAATCTCTTCACGCTTTTAATCCAAATAATCCTTAAGCTTCCGGCTCCGGCTTGGGTGGCGCAGTTTTCTTAATGCTTTTGCTTCAATCTGACGAATCCGTTCCCGGGTAACATTAAATTCTTTACCTACTTCTTCAAGGGTCCTTGCCCGGCCGTCATCAAGGCCAAAACGTAGGCGCAGAACCTTTTGTTCCCTTTCTGTTAAAGTGCTAAGGACATCAACAAGTTGTTCTTTAAGCAGGATAAAAGCCGCCGCATCAGCCGGGACCGGGACATTTTCATCTTGGATAAAATCACCAAGATGGGAGTCTTCTTCCTCGCCAATCGGAGTTTCCAGCGAAACCGGCTCCTGGGAAATTTTGAGGATTGAACGGACCCGTTCAACCGGCATACTCATATGGATAGCGATTTCCTCCGGCGAAGGTTCCCGCCCAAGCTCCTGAAGCAACTGACGGCTAATCCGGATAAGTTTGTTGATTGTTTCTACCATATGAACCGGAATACGAATTGTCCGTGCCTGATCGGCAATCGCCCTGGTAATTGCCTGTCTAATCCACCAGGTTGCATAAGTAGAAAATTTGTACCCTTTGCGGTAATCGAATTTTTCGACTGCTTTAATCAAACCCAAATTTCCTTCCTGAATCAAGTCAAGAAAGAGCATCCCCCGCCCGACATATCTTTTGGCAATACTGACTACAAGCCGCAGATTCGCTTCAGCTAAGCGTTTCTTCGCCTCATCACTGCCCTCTTCCATCAGTTTTGCCAGCTCAATTTCATCATCCGCACTAAGAAGCGGCACTTTACCGATTTCTTTGAGATACATCCGGACCGGGTCTTCGATACTAATGCCGTCAGGAACAGTAAGGTCGATGTTTTCGACATCCACTTCATCTTCTTCAGTGAGGATAATTTCTTCATCTTCTACCTCATCCTCATCGGTGATCCGCAAAATATCAACATTGTTTTGCTCAAGAGCCTCCAGAATTTTCTCGAATTGCTCTTCCTCCAATGTCATATCAGCAAAATGATCACTTATTTCCTGATGTTCAACGACATTTTTTTTCTTTCTTGCGGTATCGAGAAGCAATTTTAGCTTCTCATCAAACCTTACCTGTGTAACTTCATCCATCGTAAATATCCTTCCTCATGACTTTTGTATAGTTAGGGATTGACCCAGATACCTACGGACTGCTCCGCACTTCGTGCTCTCACAGTCCTAAAAATACTCGGAATCCACCCTAATCGGGCTTCTTCCTCGTATTTTGCGGGTCTCAATGTCATGTCTTTTCATACAAGCATGAAATACATGACCTTTTGACCCTGGTACCATATTTTGCCCAATTATGGCAATTTAATATTCATTTTTAGCAATTCATCCAATAATTTGCGGCCTTCAAGTGCTTGAGTAATTGCCTGCACATCACTTCCAAGGCTTGCGGTTATACTCGCATAACTATTTTTTTTGACTGTCCGGACAATATCATTAAATGCTTTTTCCTGTTCCGCTTTTGTTTCAAGCGAACCAAGGCGGGTGTTAAATAATGAAGCAACCTCCCGTTGTTCTTCTTCATCAGTAAAAAGACTAATCAGCGCTGCCGGCTCTGCTTCACCTTTTTCGATATCGGTAAACAGTCTTTTAGCTACTTTTTGATAAAGCTCCGTCGAAAAATCCGTTGCGGCCAAATATTTTTTGACTTGCCCGTAAAGGGCCGGTTCTTCCGATAGCCAGGTAAGCAGTAAGCGCTCGGCTTTCTTTGCATGGTCGTCCGGTGAAAGCTTGCTCGTAAGCCCCGACTTTGGCCGGGATACCGGCTTTGCTAAACCGGTCTGTGAAGCATAACTTAAGACCAATTTGCGCAAATTTTCAAACCCGATATGGTATTTTTCACAAACCGCTTCAAGATAATTGTCACGCTCAACTTCCTCGGAAAAAGTGCATAATTTTTTCGCTATTTCGCGGTGGAAACGGGTCTTTTGCTCCGGGTCATTAAGGCTATAACCTTTTTCCAAGACCGATATTTCGTAAAAAAAGCTGTTTTGCGCTTCGTTAATACGTTTTTCAAACTCTTCACTTCCCAGATTATTGACAAAATCATCAGGATCCTTGTATGGGGCGAGATTCAAAACCCGCCCGGTCAGGCCGCATTCCTTCAAAATCGTAATCGCCCTAAGGATTGCTTTTTCACCGGCGGCATCACTGTCATAAGCCAAAATCACTTCTTCAGTATAACGCCGGAGCAAATTGGCCTGTCCGGCAGTAAAAGCAGTTCCAAGTGAGGCTGCCGCCTGGGTAAAACCGGCCTGGTTGAGGGCGATAACATCGAGATAACCCTCACAAAGAATGATATGATTTTTTCGGGAAGTACGGGCAAAATTGAGGCCGTACAGGTTCCGGCTTTTGTCAAAAACCATTGTTTCCGGTGAGTTAAGGTATTTAGGCTCACCTTCGCCCATCACCCGGCCGCCAAAACCAATAACGCGGTGATTAAGGTCCTGAATGGGAAACATAACGCGGTTCCAAAACTTGTCACTTGTCCCATGCTTCTCATGAAATGATGCCAGCCCGGCTTCCCGGACAAGGTTTTCATCATAACCTTTGTTTTTTAGGTAAAGAGTTAAATCATCATTATTTTTATTGGCATAACCAAGTCCGAAATTTTGCATCGTTTCTTCGGTTAAGTTACGGTTTAATAAGTAATTATGGGCATTTCTTCCCCGTTCGGTCCGCAATTGATAATAAAAATATTTGGCCGCTTCCTTATTTACTTCTAAAAGTTTCATCCGCTTATTTTCTTTTTTGCGGACTTCCTCGGAATATTCTACCTCGGGCAGGGTGACTCCGGCTTTGTCGGCTAAGAGTTTTACCGCCTCGGGGAAGGAAAAGTTTTCATACTCCATGATAAAAGTAAAAACATTACCCCCGGCTCCGCAGCCAAAACAATAGTACATTTGGCGGTGTAAGGAAACCGAAAACGAAGGGGATTTTTCGTTGTGAAAGGGGCAAAGGCCAAAGTAGCTTGAACCTTTTTTCGCTATCCTTAAATATCCTCCGATTACGTCAACGATATCGTTTTTTGTGCGTACTTCTTCGATTAAATGGTCGGAATAGTACATAATAATTCCTTCTATCACAAGACAGATAAAATATCTCTCCATCCTACGGCCTAATTGGTTCTAATTTACATTTTCTCTCGGGAAGAAGGCGACCTAATGGTTCCCAATCAAACAAAGTTTGATTTTGAGATACATTATCTACCTTTTACACTATCCACGATTTCGGTACGAACCGCTCCTCATATTGTGCAATCGCGAAACGGTCGGTCATCATACTCAAATAATCACAAACAATCTGCTCCTTGCTATCACCTAAATCCAAGCGCTTTAGAAGATCGGCGGGAACTTCATCAATGTTCTTGAAATAGTAATTATAAAGTGTTTCCATCATTGCTTCCGCTTTTTTTTCTTCGCTTTTCGCTTCGATATTTTGATAAACGCGTTCAAACATAAAGTCGCGCAGTTTTGTCATAGTAGCCCCGGCAGTCTCCGAAAGCCATATATTATCACTTTCATAACTTTCGGAAATCAAGTCATGGATAAAAAAATCCAGCCTTTCACCCGTATTTTCACCCGCGATATCGCTGATTTCATGCGGTATATCGCTTTCGCATAAAATACCGGCGCGGACCGCATCGTCCATATCATGGTGCATATAGGCGATTTTATCCGAAAAACGGACGATTTTGGCTTCGAGGGTCTGCGGCTCGCCAATGGTCTGGTGATTTTTGATACCGTCACGAACTTCATAAGTGAGATTTAAGCCGATTCCGGCTTTTTCAAGTTTTTCCACCGTCCGGACACTCTGCTCGCTATGGGAAAACCCAAACGGGCAGACCCGTTCAAGGGCGCGTTCACCGGCATGGCCAAAAGGAGTATGCCCCAAGTCATGGCCTAAGGCAATCGCTTCGGTCAATTCTTCATTAAGGCGCAGAGCGCGGGCAATCGTGCGGGCATTTTGCGCCACTTCCAGGGTATGAGTAAGGCGGGTACGGTAATGGGCGCCTTCGGGAGTCAAAAAAACTTGGGTTTTGTCTTTCAAACGGCGAAAGGATTTGCTATGCAAAATCCGGTCACGGTCACGCTGATAATCCAGGCGGATATCACATCTTTCTTCTTCCCGTTCCCGGCCTTTGGTTTCCGCACTAAAAGCAGCATATGGGCTAAGTGTTTCCCGTTCCCGGCGTTCCAAATCTTCACGAATATTCATGTATATCCTCTATTTCATAAGGAAAATAAAGTATCTCTCCGTCTCTGCGGCCTAATTGCTTCTAATTCACATTTTATCCCGGGAGAAGGCGGCCTAAGGTTTCTGCGAGATATCTTTATTTTTCTTACCAACTAACGGCATATCCCGAATATAAACTCCGCATTCCGTTCCATTGCCTCGTAAGCCGCTTTAAATGGTGACATCTGATAAACATGCCACATACCTTTTTGGATATTAAGTTTCGCATGGACCCCTGCTTTCAGAAGTTTCTTATATAAAGCAGTAGCATCACTTAGGAAAATTTCATTGTCGCCGACCTGAATATAAGTCGGGGGAAAATTGGTAAAGTCGCCAAACAATGGGGAAATATAAGGGTCATTAAGCTTTTCATTATTCTGGACATAAGCGGAAATGGCATTTTTTATGTAATCTTTGCTCAAAATCGGGTCAATCGCCGCCCGGGTTTCATAACTTTTCCCCGACATCGTCATATCGGTCCACGGCGACATCAGTACCAATCCGCGCGGAAGAAAACGTTTCGTTTCTTTAAGGCGCAAAGTCAATGACAAAGCAAGGTTTCCCCCGGCTGAATCACCGGCAATCATCACCTCATTCGCCCCATATCCCAGCAACATCAGGTAATCCCAGGCCTTAAGCGCATCTTCATGAGCCGCCGGATAAGGATGCTCTGGAGAAAGGCGGTAATCAAAACACAATACATCCATTGAAGTCGAAGCAGCAAGTTTCGTTGTCAAAGTACGGGCATAAATACAACTTCCGGTCGCATAACCACCGCCGTGACAATACAAAATCACGGTTTTTTTCATGTGAGGCCGGTTGGCACTGACCCACTCGGCGGGCATCCCATCAATCATAACAGGTGTTATTTTGACCTCACGGTTAATCCCGAATACCTCGCCAAATTTGTCCTGGGATAAGCGGTGACGTTCAATATCGTTGTTTTCAATCCGGTCATGTACTCTTTTAACCAAAGCCATTAAGTTTTGGTTACGGGTTTCCCATTTATTTTTCTTGTCTAAAATGGCCATAATTTACCTTTTTACCAGTGAAAAATATCTCATAAACCATAGTAAGCAATAATTTTTTCCAAGTCAATGGTAATTATTCAGTAATCATGATATAATGTCGCTAAGACATTATATCAGCGCAGTTTTAGTGCGCATCCGCCGAAGGGCATGATTTCTTAGAAATCATGATATACTATGAAAATGAAACGAAAATCTACAAAAGCGATTCAAAATGAAAAAGTTATCAACGATTTTATTATCAATGACAAAAAAATTTGGTACAAATTAGATTTATCAGCAATTGTTTATCCCACCTTGCAACGTAAGGATTTTTCATCAGTCTACCGTCAATCGCTAATCCTCACCGAACCAATCAAACCCGACCTTATGCAACAGGCAGTTGATATGGCGCTGCCCCGCTTTCCGACATACAAAACCGCGATTCGGCGTGGTTTATTTTGGCGTTACCTCGAACCAAACTACCGCCCCGGCCCATTTGTCCGGGAAGATATCAATAACCCCTGTATGCCGATGCCTTTTAAAGCAAATAATCGTTATTTGCTTCGTTTTTATTATCATAACTGCCGGATATCAATGGAAGCCCACCATTGCCTTGGTGACGGCGCGGGCGGGATGTGTGTGCTTGCAACGGTGGTAGCGGTTTACCTTCGGTTGCAAGGATATGAAATCAGTGACGGCGGATATGTCCGCGATATCAATGCTACGCCAGATTCAGGCGAGCTTGAAGATGCTTATATGAAATATGCCAATGCCCAAGTCCGGCCGCCCCGCGCAATGGACAAAACTTATCGTATCTGGGGGACAAAAGAGCCATTTTATACTTTAAATATTATCGATGGTATTATGCCGGTCAAAGAAGTACAGGCGGCGGCAGCGAAATTCAAGGCATCTATCACCGAATATCTAAATGCCGTTTTATTATATGCCCTTTTGCAGAAGCAATATAGCGAAGCGCCCCGGCGCCTTAAACCGGTACGTATTGCAATGCCGGTGAATCTGCGGCGTTTTTTCCCTTCCGAGACACTCCGGAATTTTATCTCGATGGTTTACCCAAGTATCGACCCAAGGTTCGGCGATTTTTCCTTTGAGGAAATCGTTAATCATGTTCATCATTATATGCGTTATTATATTAATGAAAAATTCCTGCGCGGTGATATCACAACTAATGCCGCAACCCAGCGCCACCCGGTTATCCGTGTTGTCCCGTTATTTATCAAAGACTTTGTTGTCCGTTCTTTTTATACCAGGGTGCAGGACCATTATTCTTCTGCCGGGCTTTCGAATATGGGGGTGATAAAATTTCCCGCCGATATGGAGGCTCATATTAAGCGGGTTGATATTTATATGGGGCAGCCCTTTTCTTCGCGGACTAACTGTGCGATCGTCAGTTTTGGTGACAAGCTGACAATCAATTTTACCAGCAGTATCCGTGAAGCTGATGTAGAACGTTATTTTTTTCAAAAATTAGTTCAGGATGGAATCCCGGTCCTGATTGAGAGTAACCGAAAGTAGAATGGCTTAAAACCGCCATTCTTCAAAGTCATTGAAATCATGAAGGAGTATTTATGTCTTACTGTGTGAATTGCGGGGTAAAGCTTGATGAAGCTTTAGTTAAATGTCCGCTTTGTGATATTATCGTCGTTAACCCGGCGCTGATTGACCCCAAATTAATTGCTGCCGCCATCTGCGGTGGTACACATACTGCCGAAACTGATACTTTCCCTAACAAAGCCGGCACCGTCGAAGAAGTCATCAAACGCGATATTGGCTTGTTAATCTCGATTATCCTTGGCGGTGTTGCTATTGCCGCCTTTTTATTAAACCTTTTTGTTTTTCGTGATTATTGGTGGTCACTGTTAATCATTGGTTTATGTGTGATTTTATTTTTCCTAGCCCTTCCGGCTTTTATTTTGACAAAAACGCCGGTATACATCCGTCTGTTATTTAATGGGGCGACAGCGGGGTTATATTTATTTTTCATTTCTTTATTTACCCCTAAAAGCGAATGGTTTTTAGGCCTTGCCCTGCCGCTTTTATGCTTACTTACTTTTATTATCATCGTATTAGTCTGGCTTATCCGCTTCTTTAAAGCAAATTTGCTTACCACCGCACTTTATATTATTACGGCTATTGCCGTGCTATGTATCGGCATAGAACTGTTAATTAACCGTTATCTTGGAAATGAGCTAATGCCTTTATGGTCAGCGGTAGTACTTACGGCTTGCGCAGTAATTGATGCCGGGCTGATTACGGTGCTTTCACGCCGGCGCTTGCGCGATGATTTAAGAAAACGATTGCATTTTTAAAGTTTTTGCCTTATTATAATAAAAGAAAAAAATTTGGAGGAAAAAAAATGCCACGTAGAACCGACATTAACAAGATACTAATTATCGGCTCTGGTCCAATCGTCATCGGACAAGCCTGCGAATTCGACTATTCCGGCACTCAAGCCTGTAAGGCACTAAAGAACCTCGGATACGAAATCGTCTTAGTCAATTCCAACCCGGCCACCATCATGACCGACCCCGAAACCGCTGATGCCACCTATATTGAACCTTTGAATGTCAGCCGCCTCGAACAAATTATCGCCAAAGAACGTCCCGATGCCCTGCTGCCGAACCTCGGCGGCCAATCCGGCCTTAATCTTTGCTCCGAGCTTGACAAAGCCGGCATTTTAGAAAAGTACAACGTCAAAGTCATCGGTATACAAGTTGATGCCATCGAACGTGGTGAAGACCGGATTATCTTTAAACAAGCAATGGATGCCCTCGGAATTGAAATGGCCCGCTCCGAAGTCGCATATACGGTTGATGAAGCCCTGAAAATCGCCGATAACCTGGGTTATCCCGTTGTTATCAGGCCGGCTTATACGATGGGTGGTGCCGGCGGAGGTTTGGTGTACAATAAGGAAGAGCTTGAAGTCGTTTGCGCCCGCGGCATCCGTGCCAGCCGTATCAATCAAGTCCTGGTGGAAGAATCAATCCTCGGCTGGGAAGAATTGGAACTTGAAATCGTCCGTGACTCTTCTAATCATATGATTACCGTCTGCTTTATCGAAAATATCGACCCTCTCGGCGTACATACCGGAGACTCATTCTGTTCCGCCCCAATGCTCACCATCTCCAAGGATTGCCAAAAAAGATTACAAGAACAAGCTTACAAAATCGTTGAATCGGTTAACGTCATCGGCGGCTGTAATGTCCAATATGCCCATGACCCGGTTAGTGACCGGATTATCGTTATTGAAATAAATCCCCGTACATCCCGCTCTTCGGCCCTTGCTTCCAAAGCAACCGGTTTCCCGATTGCTTTAGTCAGCGCAATGCTTGCCTGCGGCCTTACCCTTAGCGAAATCCCTTGCGGCAAACATGGTAGTTTGGACAAATATGTACCGAACAGCGATTATGTCGTTATCAAATTTGCCCGCTGGGCATTTGAAAAGTTCAAAGGTGTCGAGGACAAGCTTGGTACCCAAATGCGTGCCGTCGGCGAGGTAATGAGCGTTGGTAAAAATTATAAAGAAGCTTTCCACAAAGCAATCCGCAGCTTAGAAACCGGCCGTTATGGTCTTGGAAACATCAATATTTTTGCTGATTTAAGCAAAGATGAACTGCTCAAAATGCTCACTGTCCCATCAAGCGAACGCCATTTTATTATGTATGAAGCGTTATGCAAGGGTGCTACAAACGCGGAAATACACGACCGCACCTATGTAAAGCCATATTTCATCGAGCAAATGCAAGAATTAGTTGCTCTGGAAAAAGACCTCAAGGCTTGTGCCGGCAACCTGCCCGCTGATGAAGTACTGCGTACCGCCAAAAAAGACGGGTTTTCAGATAAATATTTAAGCACCCTCTTGCAATTACCGGAAAGCCAAATCAGGGAACGCCGTCTGGCCCTTGGTATCACCGAAACTTGGGATACCATCCATGTCAGCAGCACCGAAGACCGCGTTTACTATTATTCAACTTATAACGGCATTGACAAAAATGACACCAGTGTCATAAATGATAATTCCGGCACCCCCGCAAGCAAAGGCAAAATTATGATTCTTGGCGGCGGCCCCAACCGTATCGGCCAGGGCATCGAGTTTGACTACTGCTGTGTCCATGCTTCACTTGCGCTTAGAAAGCTTGGTTTTGAAACTATCATCGTCAACTGCAATCCGGAAACTGTTTCGACCGACTATGATACCTCGGACAAACTTTACTTTGAACCTCTGACCCTGGAAGATGTCTTAAGTATTTATGACAAAGAAAAACCACTCGGTGTCATCGCCCAGTTCGGCGGCCAGACCCCACTTAATTTAGCTTCCGAATTAGAGAAAAACGGAGTGAAAATCTTAGGGACACAACCGTCAGTTATTGATATGGCCGAAGACCGCGACCTCTTTAAAGAAATGATGGAAAAACTTGAAATCCCGATGCCGGAATCAGGAATGGCGACCACCGTCTCTGAAGCGGTTGCTATTGCCAAAGAAATTGGCTATCCCGTGATGGTCCGCCCTTCTTATGTTTTAGGCGGCCGGGGTATGGAAGTTGTTTATGATGATAAAAGTATGGAAGGATATATGAAAGCCGCCGTTGGCGTGACCCCTGACCGGCCGATTCTGATTGACCGTTTCCTGAATCATGCCCTCGAATGCGAAGCTGATGCAATCAGCGACGGCACTTTGGCTTTTGTACCGGCAGTAATGGAACATATTGAGCTTGCCGGTGTTCACTCCGGTGACTCTGCCTGTATCATTCCCTCCCGCCATATTTCCGCGGAAAATGTTGAAAAAATCCGTAGCTATACCCGCAAAATAGCCGAAGAAATGCATGTTAAAGGCTTAATGAATATCCAGTATGCAATTGAAAATGATACCGTATACGTCCTTGAAGCGAACCCCCGTGCTTCCCGGACTGTGCCGCTGGTCTCAAAAGTTTGCAATATCCGGATGGTCCCGCTGGCAATTGATATCATTACTTCCGAAATCACCGGCAACCCGTCTCCGGTCCCGCAGCTTAAAAATACCGAATTGCCCTATTACGGGGTCAAAGAATCGGTTTTCCCTTTCAATATGTTCCATGAAGTCGATCCAATCCTCGGCCCGGAAATGCGTTCAACCGGCGAGGTGCTTGGTATCTCGGCTTCTGACGGCGAAGCTTTTTGCCGGGCCCAGGAAGCTGCCGGTTCGGCCCTGCCCCTCTCCGGTACAGTCCTTATCACCGTCAACCGCCGCGACCGGGAAGCTGCAATTTCCGTTGCCCGGAATTTTGCCGCCGCCGGTTTCCAGATTCTTGCGACCGGCAATACCCACCGGGCAATCCAGGAAGCCGGTATTGCTTCTACCCAAGTGAATAAACTTTACGAAGGCCGCCCTAATATCCTTGATATGATTACCAACGGTGAAATCGATGTTGTTGTCAATACCCCCGCCGACAAAGATTCAACCCAGGATGACAGCTATCTCCGCAAAGCCGCGATTAAAGCCAAAATTCCTTATATGACTAGTATCGCCGCTGCCGCTGCTGCAATTCAAGGAATCCTTTATATGAAAGAAAATGGGGCAGGTGAGGTTAATTCCTTACAGAGTTTGCATAAGTTAATCGGGTAAGAGGCTATTTTCAGCCTTGCCCGCTATGCGAGCCGCGTTTCTGAAATCAAGTATCAAAGGCAAAAATTCATTTTCCGCGGCTCTGTACAAAAAAACTATTGACTTTTGGCGCTCAAAATGATATTATCTTTTTTGGCAATATAAAAGGGCCGTCTGATGACGGCCCTGATAAGCGGAAATGTCGGAACTGGCAGACGAGCAAGACTAAGGATCTTGTGGCCACTAGGCCGTGAGGGTTCAAGTCCCTTTTTCCGCATTAACGAAAACCGCAGAATATGCGGTTTTCGCCATTTCATTCAAAACTGGGTATATCCCTGTTCTGCGGCTATACGGACAAGATCGGATATTTTGTGTACATTAAGCTTATTATAAAGAATTTTTGTGACCATTTTTATAGTATTAACCGACAAATTTAATTGATTGGCTATTTCGGGCTGCGAAAATCCGTTGTAAAGATAAGACAGAACTTCTTTTTCACGAGGAGTCAAAGTTTTAACGCAGCTATCGTTCTTTTGATATTCATTAATAAACAGTGATTGGCTTTTTGAATATGAAATCGTTTTATGCTTTATTGATTCAAGCCATGAGCGGGGGATGCCGATACATAAGGCAGAGTCGCCCGGATGTTCGCGCAGAACTGCGATTATAAGCGACCGCATATCTTTGCCAAGTTCAATAAAAGGTATTTGGATATCGTTCGGTATTGCCGTTTCATAAGCTTCTTTAAAAGATTTCCATGCCATTTCTTTATTTTTCATTTTGTAATGTACGCAAGCTTCCATCGCCAGCATTTCTATACGGCCATATAAAAATGATTCTCTGTTTTTCAGTTCCCTGATGTAATTTAACAGCGGCAGATAATTCTTTGTCAGAAAATGATAACGGGCTTTTATTTGATTCCCGAAATTTTCTATGGAAGAAGGATGTGCATAAGGAGAAAACTTTTCCATCAGCCACTCGGGAAACATTTCCGGGCGGCGGAGGATATACTGAAACCAACCTATTGAAATATCATAGGATGAATATCTTTTGTAATATCGCTTTTCATTAAGCAGATTTTCTATATCGCAGAGAGCTGTTTCAGCTTTCTTAATATTTCCCTCCGCAACAGCTATTCTCATTAAATAAAATAATGCTCTGTGTAAGGTTTCAAATGACATTCTTTTTGCTGCGTTTTCAATCGCGTTTACAACAAAGGGTTCTGCCGCTTTAACCTTGCCTTGATAAAATAATAATTCACCTTGGGCTAATAAATCCGCGCCCACTGTTACACCGCCCGAAAAACGGGCCGTGGTTTTATCGCATCGGATTATAGCTTCTATAAATTTCTGCGGTTCCCCTTTTTCGGAAGACAAAGCTAGATTAATCCAAGGCGCACGCGGAACGTCGAACGGCGGGAGCAAATTAAAAGTTTCTTCCGTCAGGCAGTCGAACATCTTGGCAAAATAAACATCAAAATCATAATTTCCATCGTAAGAAAATGCCGAGCGCACTGATGCTAAACAAAAGTACAAGCCGACTAGCGTACTGTTGCGGATTATATCGCTCTCAGGCAGCGCGGTTAATCTGCGTTCATAGAAATCAGCCAGCGAATAAAACTCCCGCAAATCTCCAAGGTTCACAACGGCGTTGATATGAAACGAGGCGAAATACGGCACCTGGTCGAATGTTTCCGCGGGAGCGCGGTCGAATATCCCTTTCGCAAATAGTGCTATGTCGTAGGGCATATCTAACGGAAGTGAAATAAATATGGATACTATGGATTCATAATCGCTTATTTTTTCGTAATAATTGAGTGCATCGATTTTAAAATTGTTTTGGCTGCACCAATCAGCCGCCGCTTCATAGGTTTTGTATTTCTCTTCATCTGTTAATATATCCTGTTTTGTGTTTAGAAAATCCAAAAACAAATGATGGATAAGATAAGTATCTAAATAATTGTCGAACCGAATATAGGTATTTGCGTTTTTTAGTTCAGACAATACATTCTTATCTTCTCCGGCTAAAATTTCAACCAGCTCGACGGAAAGATGGCTTATTAAAGAAAGTCTTACTAAAAAACATTTTAATTGTTCGGAAATTGAATTCCAGCATTCGGCTTCCATTAGTTTTAAAATGCTTTTTTTGAATGTATTTCGGATGTATCCGAAATAATTAGGGAATCTTTCGAGTGAGCGCGCGATAAGGTTTATCGCGAAAACCCAGCCTTTCGTATCGGAATATATTTTATGCATTGTATGGCTGTCAACAGTCAGTTTAAGTTTCTTAAAATAATCTTTCAATTCGTTCTCGGTAAAGTTCAAATCTGCTTCGCGTATGTTTGAAACATGGCCTTTTAAATCAAGTGCTATCATATTGATTTCAGGTAAGTCACGCCCAATTAAAATCATCTTTTTAGTCGGCAATAACTTATTGATTATAGTTTCAGCAAGACGAAGCGCCGAAGGTTCTTTCAGCAAATGAATGTCATCCCAAACGATTATATAAGGGTTATTTATCAAAGTATCGTTTCTAAAATTTATGAATTTATCCACTTTATCAGCCGTATCGGGAAATCCAATCTCTCGGTATTGTTTAGCCATAACAGGGTCAATACGATAAATTGAATCGACAATATTTTCCCATAAACGAACCGCGGTATTATCGCGCTCACTGAATTGAACCCAAAAGAACAGATCATCCTGTTGTTCAAGGAAATCCAAAACAGCCTGCGTTTTTCCGTAGCCGGCGCCCGCGCATACGGTTACAATGGGTTTTTTAACAGCATCCGCCAATAATTCATTGATGCGCCGCCTGATTAAATGACTTGAAGTAATGAGATATTTATTAATAATGTTATGATTTGCCATTCCTACTCCCGTAAAGCAATTTAATGCCTTATTATAATATGCTCTGTTTTTCGTGTCAAGATTGACGGATTAAAAGCAATTAAAATGATAAATATCAATGATAAGCTTTACACACGAACGTGTGTAAAATGTGTTAGTTAAATATGGCATAAAAAATCACTGCCGACATCTTGTTTGTGTTCATCGATAAATGTGATAATTTAATATTAGAAAGAGAGAGGTGTGTTCTGCTTATGAAAAGCCTTAATAGTAATATATTTAAAAAGGGAATGAATCATTTCAAATCGAAAAAAAACAGCGAAAAGCGGCAACTTGATTCACTGATAAAAAAACGCATCGCCGAGTTGGAAAACGAGAGAAGCATATTGCAAACGATGTTCGACTCGGTTCCCGATTTAATATTTTGTAGAGATATGGACTTAAAATATACCCACTGCAACGAAAACATGCTGAAATATTTTAATCTCACAAGCGAAAACCTAATTGGAAAAGACGATTCTGCCAATTTCGGAATTCCCCAAAAAATAGCGGATAAATTCAGAGAAATAGATATAACGATTATCAGGGAAAACCGGCCAATCAAATTCGAGCAATATCTCACCGCTCAAGACGGAACAGAGCATCTTTTTGAAATCAACAAAATTCCTCTCGTCATTAAAGACAAAATGGTGGGAATCATCGGAATAGCCCACGATATTACCGAACGCAAAAACATGGAAGATGCCGCCTTGAACGCCAGTAAAGCAAAGAGCGTTTTTCTTGCCAATATGTCCCATGAGATACGAACGCCGATGAATGCTATCCTCGGTATAGCCGAAATGCAACTGCAGCGGGACATCCTCGATGCCGAAACAAGAGCGGCGGCAGAAATGGTTTATACATCGGGCGATATGCTGCTTGGTATCATCAATGATATCCTTGACCTCTCCAAGATAGAGGCCGGCAAATTGGAACTGGTGCCCGACAGGTATGAAATTGCAAGTTTGGTAAGCGACACCGTACAACTTAATATGATGCGGATCGGAAGTAAGCGCATCATATTTGAACTTCATATCGATGAAAATGTTCCGGCGCAGCTTTTGGGTGATGAACTCCGTGTCAAACAAATCATGAATAATCTGCTTTCCAACGCTTTTAAATATACACCGGAAGGCCTTGTGAAATTAATCGTAACATCAGAAGCAAGCGCAGAAAAGGACAGCGATATCATTCTTACCGTCACGGTCAGCGATACCGGGCAAGGTATGACGGAAGAGCAAATAAAAATGATCGGTGATGAATATACGCGGTTCAATCAAGAAGCCAACCGTTCGACTGAAGGCACCGGCCTTGGTATGAGCATCACGAAAAATCTGATCTGTTTGATGGACGGGAAAATTGCCGTAGAAAGCGAAAAAGGCAAAGGTTCGGTTTTTACCGTACGCCTGCCGCAGGGCCGTGTTGGCTCCGGCTTGCTTGGCCATGAAGTAGCTGAAAATCTGCGGCAATTCCGAACGAGCAGCGCAGCGCAGATGAAACGAGTGCAGATAACGCGGGACCCGATGCCATACGGCGAGATATTGGTCGTTGATGATGTAGTTCCGAATATATACGTTGCCAAAGGGTTGTTAGCCCCTTACGAATTAAAAGTCGACTCTGCCGACAGCGGTTATGCGGCAATCGAGAAAATCAAGAGCGGTAAAGCATACGATATCATATTTATGGATCATATGATGCCGGATATGGACGGAATAGAAGCGGTGAAACATATCCGCAGCCTGGGTTATGAGCACCCAATCGTGGCACTTACGGCAAATGCCGTTGCGGGACAAGCGAATTTGTTCCTCGAAAACGGCTTTGACGATTATTTGTCCAAGCCGATTGATTTAAGGCAGTTGAACAAGTTGCTCAATAAAATGATACGGGATAAACAGACACCGGAAGTAATCGAAAAAGCAAGGAAAGCGGCGGCTTTGCGGAGAGCAAGTATGCAGCCGGATGAGAATATAAAAGTGAAAGCACTATTATTTGACAAAAATATCAACGGGCTGGATATAAACGACGGAATAGGAAATATGGGCGGCGACGAAAAAGCGTATATACAAGTTCTGCGCTCATACGCTATCAATGTCCGCTCTCAGCTCCCGGTCATAGAATCCGTGGATGAAACCACATTGGACAAATATAAGATAACCGTACACGGAATCAAGGGTACGAGTTATTATATAGGCGCCCGGTCAATCGGCGATTTGGCAAAAGCCCTTGAAAAAGCATCTAACAGTGATGATATCTCATATGTGAGAAAAAGTAACCCGGTATTCCTTGAAGCCGTCAAAACACTTATCGACAGCTTGGACACAATGTTTTTTGATATAGATTCCGAAGACCCCAAGCCGGTGAAAAGTGAACCCGACAAAGAAACGCTGGCAAAGCTTCGCAATGCTTGCAGAAGTTTTAATATGGATGATTTGGATGCCGCGATAGAGGAAATAGAAAAGTACCGGTACGAGTCCGATGACGGTTTTATGGATTGGCTGCGAGAAGCCCTCGGCAATATGAACTTAAGGCAAATAGCTGCGAAACTAACCGATATGGGTATCAATTAAATATAGAGAAGAGGTAATTATATGGAAAACTCAAAACACAGTGTTTTAATCGTTGATGATCAAAGAGTCAATATTATGGAGATTAGCAATGCTCTTAGGCCGAACTGTATTATTTTTGCGGCCGGAAACGGGCCGGATGCTCTCGCAGTGGCAAAAGAGCAGCAACCTGACGTAATACTGCTTGATATCCAAATGGAAGATATGGATGGTTTTGATATAATTGCCGCCCTCAAAAAATCAGAAAAAACAAAGGATATCCCTGTAATATTTATCACCGGGCGCACCGATGCGGCAAGTGAGGAAAAAGCATTGGCACTTGGCGCTGTGGATTATATAAGAAAACCTTTTTCCCCATCTATTATCAAGTTAAGGGTGATGAATCAGATCGAAATGTTTGAAATGAACGAAGCTTTAACGGCATCTTTAGAAGAAGCGCAGAAGGCAAATCAGGCAAAAAGCGACTTCCTTTCAAATATGTCCCACGAAATAAGAACCCCTATGAATGCCATAATCGGCATGGGAGAACTTTTACTTAACGAGCAATTAAGCGAATCCCAAAAGGAGTATGCCAACGACATCGCCGTATCGTCCAAGGCGCTTCTTGAAATCGTAAACGACATATTGGATTTTTCCAAAATCGAAAAAGGTAAGCTGGAGTTTAAACCTATTGACTATGATTTTAATACATTTATAGACCAAATTGAAAAGATGTTTTCCTATACCACGAAAAAAAAGGGGCTGGAGTTAAGGCTTAAGCGCGGAAATGATTTACCCGTTGTTTTATATGGCGACGATACAAGGCTCCGTCAGGTTTTGACGAATATTATCGGGAACGCTGTGAAATTCACCGAAAAGGGATATGTACGCCTTGATATATCCGCATCAGACGGCTCGCTCATCTTTGAGGTGGAGGACACCGGAATGGGAATCCGCGAGGAAGATCAGTCAAAACTTTTCAGCGCATTTGAGCAGGCGGACAAATCGAAGAACCGCCGTATCGTCGGGACAGGCCTTGGCCTTTCTATCAGCAAATCATTCGTTGAAATGATGGGCGGTAATATTTCTTTTAAGAGCGTTTATGGGCAGGGCAGCATCTTTACCGTTACCGTGCCGATCGTACCGGGCTGCAAGAATAGGATTGAGGAAAAAATAGCGATAAGTGAAAGCCGCGCAATATATGCCCCTGATGCGAAAATATTAGTAGTAGACGATATTGGCTCTAATCTCACAGTTATGTGCGGCCTTCTAAAAATGCTGGACATTCACGCCCAACGGATAAACTCCGGATTTAGGGCAATTGAACTTATCAAGAAAAACGATTATGACATCGTTTTTATGGATCATATGATGCCGGAAATGGATGGTATAGAAGCGACCGCGCGGATTCGGGCAATGGGCGGAAAATATGAGTTTCTTCCGATTATCGCTCTGACGGCGAATGCGGTTCAGGGCGTGCGTGAGATGTTTTTAGCAAACGGGTTCAATGATTTTTTGTCCAAGCCGGTTAACACCGGCGATCTTTTCCGAATATTGGAAAACTGGCTGCCGCCGCACAAAATCCAAACGAAAACCGAACCTGCAAATCCGGAAGTAGGTTGGATAAGGAACAACTGTAAATCGTAAAACATCCGTTAACCGTAATCGTAAAAAATTCTCATTGTATTTTTTTTTAAACCATATTATAATGTATCAGGTATTTATTAAATATAACGGATGTAACAATGGAAAATACGCAAAAAAAAGTAAAGATAAAAACCAAGAGTGTCAATCTTTTTTATGGTACAAGCCATGCTCTTGGAGATATTAACGCTGATATTTATGAAAACTCAATAACTGCTGTTATCGGCCCGTCCGGATGCGGCAAATCGACATTTCTCCGCCTTTTTAACCGCATGAATGATTTAATTCCTGGTGTTACGATTAACGGCCAGGTTTTACTTAATTATGAAAATGTTTATGCCAAAGATGCATATGTCGTTGAACTGCGCAAAAAAGTCGGAATGGTTTTCCAAAAACCGAATATTTTTCCGATGAGTATCCGCGAAAACATTATTATTGGGCCAAGGCACCATGGAATTAAGAAAAAAGCCGACCTTGATATTATCGTTGAGCGGAGCCTAAAACAAGCGGCGCTTTGGGATGAGGTCAAAGACAACCTTAACAAACCCGGTTTAGGCCTTTCAGCAGGTGAGCAGCAACGATTATGTATCGCCCGCGCCCTTGCAATTGAACCGGAAGTTATTTTATTCGACGAGTCATGCAGCGCATTGGACCCTGAATCAACGATGAGAATCGAAGATTTAATGACTGAACTTGCGAAAAAGTACACGATTATTATTGTAACGCACAATATGGAGCAGGCCGCGAGGGTTTCCCATATGTCGGCGTTTTTTATGATTGATGACGAAAAAATCGGGCGTTTGGTCGAATACCGGCCCACCGGGGATATGTTTTCAAGCCCTAAAGACAAACGTACCGAAGATTATATAACAGGACGATATGGGTAAAATAAAGAAAATCTAAAACTTCGTTTGGGAAGAATGCTTTGCATTCTTAGTTGAAATTTTTGAAAAGATTTACACAGGAGCGATTTCCTATATATGAAAAAATATAAGATTTTACCTTTAATATTACTAGCTTTATTACTTTCAGCTTGCGGCGGCGGTTCGCGGACAGGCATTGTTGTCGCCGGTTCGACTTCGGTTCAGCCTTATGCCGAATATTTAGCTGAAGAATACGAAAAAATATTTCCCGGCGCACACGTTGAAATTTCGGGCGGCGGTTCGTCAGTCGGCGTTAATGCCGTTGAGTCGGGGGTTGCGGATATTGGGATGTCCTCGCGCTCTTTAAAAGATTACGAAGATCATTTATGGTCGGTCGAAATCGCCAAAGACGGGCTTGCGATTATTATTAATCCCAGCAATCCGATTGATAATCTGACCCGCGGGCAAATTTGCGCAATATATTCCGGCGAAGTTACGAACTGGAGCGAATTGGGCGGGAACGATGCCCGGATTCATGTAATGGCAAGGGAAGAAGGGTCGGGTACCCGGAGCCAGTTTACTGAGCTTGTTATGGGTAACATCCGGATTACTCCCAAAGCAATCGTCCAAAATTCCAACGGTGCGATTAAGCAATTGGTTACAAATGACCCGTATTCGATTGGTTTTATTTCATTAGGTGTTGTTGATGAAAGTGTCAAAGCAATCAAAATAGACGGGGTCGCCGCTTCCATTGAAAACGTAAGAAATAGAAGGTATTCTTTATACCGGCCCTTTTTGTTTATCACCAAAGAAGAACCGGAAGGCAAGGTAAAGGATTATATTGATTTTGTATTATCAGATATAGGTAAGCAATTATTAATAAGCGAAGGATTGATTCCATAACAAATGAGAAAATTTAAAGAAAATTTACCCGGTTATATATTTTTACTGCTTGCATTGTCCTCAATTTCCGCCCTTGCGCTGATAACAGGATTTATCGTTGTACGCGGGGCTCCGATTATCACCGATGTCGGGTTAAAGGAGTTTGTTTTCGGCATGAGTTGGGCACCAAGCTTAGGCGAATATGGTATTTTCCCAATGATAATCGGTACGGTATCGGTTGCCCTCGGCGCCGGGCTTATCGGTGTCCCGATTGGTATCTGCTGCAGTATATTTTTATCTGAATTTGCGCCCCCGGTTATTACTACTATCTTCCGTCCGGCGATTCAGTTGCTTGCCGGGATTCCCTCGGTAGTTTATGGGTTTTGGGGGCTTATCTTCATCGTCCCGTTTATCCGCGATTATTTAGGCGGCCCGGGGTTAAGTATCCTTGCGGCATCAATTATTCTGGCGATTATGATATTGCCGACCGTTATAAGCATCTCCGAGGTATCATTGTTAGCCTTACCAAAGCAGTACAAAGAAGGCGCGCTTGCCTTAGGGCTTACCCACTGGCAAACAATCCGCTTTGTCATGCTGCCGGCGGCAAAATCCGGGATTGTTGCTGCCGTTATCTTGGGAATCGGACGGGCAATCGGCGAAACGATGGCGGTTATCATGATTGTCGGGAATGCGGTGGCGATGCCGGAATCAATCCTTGACCCGGTACGGACTTTGACCACCAATATCGGTATTGAAATGGGATATGCAACCGGAGTACACCAGGAAGCGCTTTTTGCTACCGGTATTGTATTATTTATTGTTATTATGATTCTTAATGCTACGGCACAGTATATTACAAGAAAGAAGTCAAAAAAGTGAAGAGTTTATCTAAGGCGTTGGGCAAAGGCCCAACACCAAAGATAAACTAGACCTGCTTTGCAGGTACTCTTCACTTAGCAAGAATTGCTTCGCAATTCTTCATGAATGGTGAGGTTTGATGAGATTAAACGCAAGAAAAAAAGAATATATCGCAAAAGCAATGATTTGGGGGGCGGCAATGTCAGTAATGATAGTTCTTGTCGCAATTATCCTTTATATCTTAATCCGCGGGCTGCCGGTCTTAAGCTTTAGTTTTCTTACCCAAAACCCTTATAATATGGGACGGTCCGGCGGTATTGCCTCAACGATAGTCGGTACGATTTATATCACCGTAGTAGCGCTTCTTATCGCGGTACCATTCGGCATCGGCACAGCTTTTTATTTAGCTGAATATACCCGGGACAGTATTATCACCCGCATTATTCGCTTTAGTGCCGAATCGCTTGCCGGGATTCCTTCAATTATTTACGGACTGTTTGGTTATATCTTTTTTGTCATTTATCTGGGAATGGGCTGGTCGATTCTAGCCGGCGGTTTGACCCTTGCATTTATGATTCTTCCGACGATTATCCGTACTTCGGAGGAAGCAATCCGCGCTGTTCCCCAAATATACCGGGAATCTAGTTTTTCCCTCGGGGCCACCAAATGGCAGACGATTATCAAAACTGTTTTTCCCTCGGCGATTCAAGGAATAGTTAATGGTGTTATCCTAAGTGTCGGGCGCTGTATCGCGGAAACTGCTGCCGTTATTTTTACCGCCGGTTCCGTGCTTAGTATGCCAACTTCAATATTTGATTCAACCAGAACAATGGCGGTACACTTTTTCATCCTGGCAAGTGAAGGTGTTTCAATGCAGAATGCTTTCGGGACAGCGGCATTGCTTATTATTTTGATTTTCATTATCAATGTCGGGGTAAATTCGCTGGTCAACCGCTTTATTAGTAAAAACCAAAAGAGATAGGAACGGTTATGTCAGAAAACATCAAAATTGAGATTAAGAATTTCAGCTTTTTTTACCATAAGAAACAAGTTATCTATGACCTTAATCTGAAAATCCGCAAAAATGAAATCACCTCGATTTTCGGCCCGGCTAATGGCGGGGTAACAACGTTGCTCCGTTCATTAAACCGCTTATGTGAATTAACTCATGATATCCGTACCGAAGGTGATATTTTAATTGACGGTGAAAGTATTTTTAATCCCGATTTGAGCGTTACCGACTTACGCCGGAAAGTGGGGATGGTTTTTGAGATTCCTGCCCCGCTCCCCATCTCAATTTATGACAATGTCGCCTATGGGCCAAAACTTAGCAAGAAAAAAAGCCGGAGCCAAATCGCTGATGTTGTTGAACAGGCGCTAAAACAAGCCGCCCTTTGGGATGAGGTAAAAGAGCGTTTGAAAGCCCCGGCGATAAGCCTCTCCGGGGGACAGCAGCAACGGCTTTGTATCGCCCGCGTACTGGCATTACAGCCGGAGGTTATTATGCTTGACCGCGCTTGTTCGGGGCTTGACCCGATTTCAACCGCAAAAATCGAAGAATCGCTAATTAACCTTAAAGAAGAGTTTACTATTATTATTGCCCCGCATAATGTACAGCAGGCGATTCGCATTTCTGACTGGGCGGCGTTTATGCTCATGGGACATTTAATTGAAGCAGGGACTAATACCGAGGTGTTCTCAAGTCCTAAAGATCAGCGTACTAATGATTATGTAACCGGTAGATTTGGCTAACGCGAAAAAGTATATCTAAAGTGTCGGGCAAAGGCCCAAAACTGAAGAGGTTTTCTAAAGCGGCAGAATGCTGTTAAGAAAATTTAAAACTTCAGTTACAAAGATAAACTTGATTTCGCGGGGGAAGAATGCCCAACTTCATTCTTCCATGTTTTTGAAAGGTGTGGATATATATGAGAAAACAATTTGACGAGCAACTTGCGAACCTTAACACAAAATTGGTAGAAATGAGCGAAATCGTTGAACAGGCAATTGCCAATACGAATACCGCTTTGACTACACGAAATACTGAACTTGCCAAACAGATAATTGCCAATGATGATGATATCGACAATATGGAAAAGGAAATCGAAAGCCTGTGCCTTAAGCTGATTATCCAGCAACAGCCGGTCGCTTCCGATTTGCGGCTTGTTTCGGCGGTACTGAAAATCCTTACGGACGTTGAACGTATCGGCGACCATGCTTCGGATATTTCTGAAATCATTTGCATGATGAACGGCAAAGAGTACATCAAAAAATTAGAAGACATTCCCCAGATGGCTGAAGTAACCCAGCAAATGGTACACAAGAGTGTCGTTGCCTTTGTAAATAAAGATATCGGCTTAGCTAAAGAAGTCATTGCTACCGATGACAAAGTTGATGATTTATTCGTTGCAGTCAAAGATGAGCTGATTGTTTTGATTAATAATAATCAGGAAAATGGCGACCAGGCAATTGACCTGATTATGATTGCGAAATATTTTGAGCGGATCGGCGACCATGCTGTTAATATTGCCGAATGGGTTATCTTCTCTCTCACCGGCTTCCACAAAGATATTCAAGTGATGTAAAAACGAAGAGATTTTCTAAGTTTGCATCCATTGAAACGCCACAAAGAAAATCTAAAGCTTCGTTTAGAAAGAATACTTCGCCTTCTTATTGAAGTGAGGTTCAAATGAAAACAATCTTTGTCATTGATGATAATATCTCCGTTCTTGCTGAAGCAGAAGAAATTCTGGAAAAGCATTATGTTGTGGTGACACTTCAATCGGCCGAGAGCATGTTTACGGTTCTGGAAAAAGTGATACCGGACATGATATTGCTTGATATTGTTTTGTTTGGCGTAAGCGGGATGGAAGCACTACAGATATTAAAATCAAATGAAAAGTACAAAAATATCCCGGTTATGTTTCTTACGGGCCTGACTGATTCCGATACGGAAACGCTGGGGATTGAATTGGGCGTAACTGATTTTATCAGCAAACCATTTTCCGCAGCTATTTTGCTAAACCGGGTTAAGAATTACTTGTGTTTAATGGAGTATCAAAAGCATGGAAGTATTTAATTATATCTTGATTTTGCTGGCAGCTGTCCTCCTTTCGAACTTGATAAACCGCTTCCTCCCTTTATTATCAGTGCCGATTATCCAAATAGCGCTCGGTATGCTTATCGCGGTGATACCTTATGGGGCATTTGAATATGATTTTTATCTGGAACCGGATTTATTTTTTGTTTTGTTTCTCTCCCCGCTAGTCTTTCATTCTGCCCGCACCGCTGATTTAAAAAGCATGCAAAAATTAATGAAGCCGATTATTCTTGCCGCTGTCGGCCTGGTACTTATCAGCGTTTTTGCAATTGGATATGTCACTAATGCCCTGATTCCGGCGCTTCCTCTTGCCGCTGCTTTTGCCCTTGCCGCCGCCCTTGGCCCCACTGACATTGTCGCCGTTGAGTCCGTAGCCCACCGGCTTAAGTTACCGCACCGGATTAAAAATATCTTAGTCGGTGAATCTATTATTAATGATGCCACCGGCCTTGTTTGTTTCCAATTCGCTATTATCGCGGCAGCAACCGGCTACTTTAATATATTTCATGGATTAGGGCGCTTTTTAGTCCTCTCAATTGGCGGGCTAATCATTGGCATGATTTTTACAATCCTAAAATTCCTGTTACTGCGCTGGCTTCGTTCCCTGCGTATTGTTACTGCCTCACTTCATCTTGCAATTGGGATTTTAACCCCATTTATTATTTATATGATTGCTGAAGAATTGGGAACCAGCGGTATTTTAGCTGTTTTTAGTGCCGGAATACTTCATGCTATGTACAAAGACAAATTTAATCCTGAAATTTTGTCCTTGAATAATGCTGCCGAAAATATCTGGTCGTTTCTTTCATTCAGCCTTGATGGATTGATTTTTGTAATGATAGGTGTCCATCTTCCCCAAATTTTCCGGGTTCAAGCCGGCCGGGCAAGCGGTTTCGCCAACTGGGAAATCGCTCTTTTTGTTCTAATAATTTACCTGGCAATGGCGATTCTTAGATTCCTATGGTGGATTATCACCGTCCGGAAGAAAGTTTACAGTGATGCTGCCAATCCGATTGGGGTTATTCGTGCCGGTTTGATATTCAGCGTTGCCGGCTCCCGTGGTGCAGTTTCGATGGGTAGTATCTTGTCTATCCCCCTGCTTTTGGCTAATGGGGCCTCATTCCCGGAACGTGATTTCCTTATCTTAATCACTTGCGGTATAATTATTATTTCACTTTTGATAACAAATTTTATCATGCCGCTGCTTTTGGAAAAAGGCCAAACACCAAATACAAGTTTATTTGAAAAAGAACAAGCCACCCGTGATGAAATACTGCAAACCGTTATTCAACGTCTAAAGCAAACCGTTACCCCGGAAAATATCGCAGCAACCGAAATCATAATCCAGCATTATTATGCCCGCTTAAATAAGCAGTTTCGTTGTCACGAGGATAAAGAGGGAAAACGTCATCACTTCGGGTTTCGGAGCGGTATCCTGCTCCTTGAGAAAGACGTGATTTTGCATATGGCCGAAATGGGGCAATTAAACGAAACCCAAGCCGAGCATTATATTAAAGAAGCAAACCGCCTTTATGAAGAAAGTGAGAAAAAAATAGGGATGTTTAAATCTTTTCTTTGGATAGTTAAGCATCTTTATGACTCCTTTACCTGGAAGGATTCTTTATCAAAAAAATCCGAAAGAAGTTTACTGAAAGAAATAAATGAAAAAATGATGAAAGAAAAACAAAATGAACTTCATTTAGATATCGATGACCCGGCGCTAAAAATTATCGCCCTGGAACACGAAAAAGTCGTTAGCGCAAGAATGGGGTTATTCAATACTGAAACCGAAAACATGACTGCTTGTGTTAATGAGGTAGCGGAAAGCGGACTTTATATCGAACGTTTATTGATTCAACAAATGATGGAAGCCGGGCGTTTATCACGAAAAACAGCCAAAGAAATGCAGGCGAATATTATTTTGCTTGAAGCGCAATTGCATACGGAGTGAAGGACGGCAAAAACAACTCGCAGGAACCTTAGGCCGCCTTCTTCCCAAGCTAAAGTTTTTATTTTACATCTATTAGGCCGTAGTGACGGAGAGTGTTTATTGCCGTCCTCGCGCATTCTCTATTACCTTCTCAACCTTCTGATACTGCTGCCTAATCAATTCTTTGTACTTCGTATCGGATAATTCATCACCTGCTTCAAAGCCATTATCAGCTATGTAATACTTAAATGCTTTCGCATGACTTAAATCTTCTTCACACATTTTGTCCCATAACTTAAGCAAATGGTATTTAAAATCCAACTCAAACGTAAAACGCTTGCATTTCCCATCAAGATATTTTTTGACATAATCCATCATGAAATTAAGGTTCGGTTTTTCATTACCCACTGCTTTTTCTCTTATCTTCCGTATTTAATCATCGTTTCGCGATAAGCCTCCGGCAAACCAATATCATATGATTTGCCTTCCGGGACAAAACCATACATTCCAAACTTTTCCCGTACTGCATCAAGGGCATCGGTTAGTTGAAATTCACCATGACTTTTTTTGTTATTAGCAATATTTTCACCTAGCTCGGTAAAAATTTCTTCAGTTAAAATATATTGGCCAAATACGGCATAATATAGCTTGTTTTTGCGGCGGGCCGCTGTCCCAAGATACTCTTTTGCATAATCCCGGTCCGGCTTTTCGTGGATTTTTTCCACTTTCATCAAGCTTTCCGCCTCATCTTCCCAGTGCCCATGCACAATCCCATAATGAATTACATCGTCAAGGGGTATCTTTTGAATCGTCACCATCGCCCGTCCGCATTGCTCATATGCTTGAATTAATTGCTTGGTACAATTCGCTTTGATATTTGATTCATATAACATATCTCCGAGCATCAATATAACCGGTTCATCACCGGCAAAAGCCCGGCACTGATAAACAGCATGGCCAAAACCAAGGCGCTCATTTTGATATACATAGGTAATCATTTTTCGTAAGCGGGCAATCGTGCCTTCAATTTCACGCCGGCTATCAGGTAAGTTTTTGATATTTTCTTCCGGTAACGGAGAGAAAAAGGCATCATATGCTTCCTGCTCTTCTGCCCCGATTACCAGACAAATCTGTTCAATCCCTGCCTCTTCCAACTGTTCAAGCAAAATCAAAAGCGCCGGTTTTAAAATCCCATCGCTGTCAAGTATAGGAAGAAAATCTTTTTTGATGCCTTTCGTTGCCGGATACAAGCGGGTACCGAAACCAGCTACCGGAATAATAGCACGCTTAACGGTACGCCCCGGCTGTAGTGTCAATGAAAAAGCCGGCATCTTTTTTTCTTTTTCTAAATAATCTATTAAAGCATCACGGCATTCAAGATCTTTTGCTAAAAACTGAACCGTACCGTCACCTTGTGAACCAACTCCCTTACCGCCATAAACCAGCTTCTTAACCGCCGGGTCATTAAGAACCGAATGGAGGACCGGGGCAGCAAGCTGAACAGGACTTGCAGGGGCCACTTTTTTGTCAAAGTTTTCCTGCGCCTCTTCCATTAATTTCCCTAACCCCTCGGCATCACCTGCTTCTAAAAGAGCCGCCGCTTTCGCCACAATCTCATCGTTGTCAGAGCCAAGGGCTTCATGAACCAGCATCTCCTTTTCCGATTCTGCAAAAGGATAACATTTGTTCAAATCTGACAGAATATGAATTGTATTTTTCGATGCCTGCAAATCGGCTACGACCCAATACATCGGTTTTCCGATTCGTAACGGGCGGGCATTGGTTTCAGTACCGTCAAATTTCATGTAGACCGGTTTAACCCCATATGCACAGGCCTGATCTAATCGTCCGCACCGCGACGGGGTCCGCTGTTCGCCAAGAAAAGCGGCCAACATCTCCCCGCGGATATTCATTTTCAAATCATATAATTGGTTAAAGGCCCGGGCGACCAAAACACAAATCGCTGCCGAAGAAGATAAACCGCTTTTAATTGGAAGATCCATTCCGGTGATTGTAATCCTGAGCCCACCCACGCTATAATTGTCACTAATATACGAAGCGACCCCGGCGACGTAGGAAAAAAAACCGCCTTCTTTGGCAATTGATAAAAGCTTTTCCGTATCCATAACCGAATGAAGCGATTCGCCGTCATTTATGCCGATACTGCTCTCAACAATAAAATCTTTGTCTTTTACCGCGGTTGCATAAATACCTTGCTCAATACCGGATACAATCGCATATCCGGGCTCCAGCGACGAATTCATAACACGGTGCATCCCCGCCCAGTCACTATGCTCACCAAAAAGGCAAAGCCGGCCGGGGACAAAAAGCTTAAGCGGGTTTCCGCCAAAACCCATTTCTTTATTATTGTTAATTTTGTTATCTTTGGTATTATTGTTTTGCATATAAATAAGGATAGCATATAGTATAATTAAAAACAATAGCAAAATTGTGAAAAATGAGTGATATGTAAAACATTTCCTTTGCTTCTTCATCAAGGCCGCCGCCTGCGATAAACCTATTATTGTTAATAACACAAATCTTGACGATAACTAGTGAGATATTTTATAATAGGAAGGAGTTTGTTAACCGAAGATGAACGAATCTTTTGCTAAGGAAAAACATGAATAAAACCAGGGTAAAACAAAAATTTCATAATCTACTAAAGCATTCGTCTTTAATATTATTAAAGTTAGACCATTTTTCATGTAAATACTTTAACTTCAAAATATTACCGGATAAATGGGCAATAAAACTTAAATATAAAATCGGTATGAATAAACGGTTAAACATTCGCAACCCCAAAACATTTAATGAAAAAATCCAATGGATTAAGCTATACGACCGTAATCCTGAATACACCCGCATGGCGGATAAATATGAAGCCCGCAAGTATATCAGCGAAAAAATCGGTGAAGAATATCTAATCCCCCTCTTAGGCGTGTGGAACAGATTTGACGATATCAACTTTAACGAACTCCCCAATCAGTTTGTGCTTAAATGTACGCACGATTGTGCAAGCGTAGTTATATGCAAAGATAAATCACAATTCGACTTAAAAGCAGCAAAGGATAAATTGAATACCGCATTATTGCATAATTATTATTTCTTAGGCCGGGAATGGGTCTACAAAAACATAAAACCGCGAATCATTGCCGAGATTTATTTGGAAGATGAATCCGCTGATCTAACCGACTACAAGTTTATGTGTTTTAACGGGGAAGTGAAATGCAGTTTTGTCTGTACAAAAAGGAACAGCAAAGAAGGTTTGTGCGTTACATTTTTTGATAAAGATTGGAACCGGTTTGCTTTTACAAGAGCATATCCAAATGATAATGAAATAATCGAAAAACCGGCCAATTATGCCATGATGATTGAGTTAGCTGAATTAATTGCTGAAAATAAACCGTTTTTACGGGTTGATTTTTATGAAGTAAAAGGAAAACTATATATCGGCGAATTAGTACATTACCCCGGAAACGGCCTGGAAAAATTCAATCCGCCGGAATGGGACAATATCTTCGGTTCATGGCTTAGCTTGCCGGGATTACTAGACTAAGATTTTATTAGTAAACACAATTTTACCTATCATCATACCCTTTCGGATTAGCCTTGTGCCAGTTCCACGCATCTGTTATGATAGTTTTAATATTGCTTCTTTGCGGTACCCAGCCTAATACTTTTTTTGCTTTTTCCGCTGAAGCCACCAATTCAGGCGGGTCACCAGGGCGGCGGTCGCCAATATTATAATTAATATCAATTCCGGTGACTTCACGGGCCGCATTAATAATTTCCAGAACTGAAACTCCAATTCCTGTCCCGAGGTTTAATTGAGTAGTTTCACCATTTTCTTCAAGGTATTTGAGCGCCCTAACGTGAGCATCAGCAAGGTCAAGGACATGAATATAATCGCGTATACAGCTTCCGTCCGGCGTAGGGTAATCGACACCGAAAACGTGAAGTTTTTTTTCATTTTTATACCCATGTCCGCTATCGGCGGACTCAAAATCAATAGTTGAAAACATTTTTCTTTCAACATTTAATGCTTCCCGTAAAACGAGCGGTATTAAATGTGTTTCGAGCAAATGGTCTTCGCCGATACTGCCATCGGTTTCTGCTCCCGCCGCATTGAAATAACGAAGTGATACTGACTTAATTCCATATGCAGTATCAGCACATTCTAAAAGCCATTCTACGGCAAGTTTACTTTCGCCATATGGGTTACAAGGGTTTTGTAATGTTTCTTCCGTTATCGGCACCGAAACATTTTCACCATAGGTTGCACAAGTTGATGAAAACACAATATTTTTAACCCCGGTTTGTTTCATTGCTTCAAGCAGGCTGATTGTACCGGTTATATTATTTTGATAATATTCAAGCGGCTCACGCATACTTACCCCAACCAGCGCAAACGCCGCAAAGTGTATTACCCCGCTAATATTGTATTTCTTTATGGTTTCAATTAGTTTACCGGTATCCAATAAATCACCTTCGACAACCTCAAACCCTTGAACTGCCTTGAGATGGCCTTCGGAAAAATTGTCGTATACGATACAGTTATAACCGGCTTTTTGCAGTTCTCTAATGCAATGAGACCCGATGTAACCGGCCCCGCCGGGGATTAGGATGTTGGTCATTGTGTTTCTCCTTGTGTTAGTAAATAGTCCATCATAATTTCTAATCATCATGATTTTCAACTGGCTTAAAATCCATCTTATATAAAACCCAAAATTATATTAATTATTTAACAAACAAAACTACCTCGTTGAAACCAAATAATTCTGAGTATGTATCACCTAGCCAACGGATATAAAATTGTGAATAATTAGGATTTAATTCCTTAATTAATAAAGGAATTTTGCGATAATCAGTTGGCAAATGATAAACACTTATGGCAAGCTTAGGCTTGTATTCTTTAATTAATTGCGCACAACCGTTCAACGCATAATATTCACTGCCTTCGACATCCATTTTTATAGTTGTAATTGGTTCTTTTATTACATCATCTATCTTTACAACATCAATAGTAAATTTTCCTTTTTCGGATATTTTACTACCCGAAGCTTCACCACCAGAAAATTTTAATTTCCCACTAATATTGTAACAACCTACGTTATAAACATTCCCTTCCTGAATACTACTACCAGAAAAAACTTTCTTGCATTTTTTATAATTTTGATAATCCGGTTCAAAAGCAAAATACTTTTTGGGGATTTTTCTTTCACTAATAAGTTCAATTAATGTATCCCCTGTAAATGCTCCGCAATCTACAAATATTTCCCCGGCTTTAATAAATGATTCTCTCTCACTTTCTAATAATTTTACGTCATACCCTATACTTTGTGTTGCAAGTTGAATCCCATATCGCGAGTCTAAGAGCATTTCTCCGGCTAAAATATTAAGGAAAGTCTCTTTGCTTTTTGTATCAGAAAAAAGTTGAAAACACTGATAGTATTCTTCTTTACAAGCATTGAAGTCATTTATGAGCATATCACTATTTGATCGAATCTTATTATAGCGAGAATGTACGCTATATTTGTAAAATATCAAAGGTAATACTGGAAGCTTATATAATATACCGCGTACATTCCCTTTTCCTTTACTACGGTTTATCATAGTTTTTATCCTTAATTTCTTGTTAAAATGTAGATAGTCACTCTTATCCAGCCTTTTAACTTTTGCCATTTCGGCTATCTCTACCAACTCTTCAAATGTTTTTACCATTATTCAAAGCCTCCTTCGACTAAGTTTTATATTAACATTTCTAATTGCCATTGCACTAAGCAATTTAAATAAGTTATGTTTAAAAACCATTCTCCATTAATTCTTATTTTTAAATGCAACAATTCTTTTATATACATTATTTATAAAGGTTTCATCTTTAGTTTTATATAGATATATTAAAGTTATACTAATATAAAATATTGCCCCTATACAAATTTGAATAAGGATTGCGTATACACTTAGTTTCATTAAGGTCCCAATAAAACGAACCAAAAAGTACATAGCGATTCCGGCAAAGAAAAAAATGATATTAGTTTTCATATAATCTAATATCGGTAAACTTTTTCTTGAAGCAAACACCATCAAGATACATACAATAATTTCGACAATTATTGTTCCAATTACTGCACCCATTGCTTCAAAGCGTGGTATCAGTATTAAATTCGATATTATGTTAACTAATGCCCCAATTACAAATATAATAGTTATTATCTTATCCTTTGAATTAGGGATTAGGTGTTGCTTATAAATAACATTTCCAAATGCAATAAAAGGAATTGTGATGCATAAACCTGCAAGCAATACTCCACTATCCTTGAATTCTCGTCCAAAAAATAATGATGCAAAATCATTGGAAATTGATGCTATACCAAAGGATAATGCAAAGGCAAACAATATTACATACCTCATCGAAATGTGCATTAATTTCATTTTTTCTTCTAAATTACCTTTAGCGGTTATGTTTGATATTCTCGGTATCATTACATTATTAAAAGCAAAAATAAATCCAAGAATCATAACAATAATTTTATCTGAATTTTCATAAAAACCCAATTGAGTTTTTTCACTCATAATACCGAGCATAATTTTATCCATTACACGATAAATACTAATTGCAATAACCGGAATAAATAATAAACACATAGGTTTTATATGTGAACTAACACCACTCCAAGTAGGCTTGACAAATGAAACATATTTCATTCTAATAATCCATAAAATTGCTTGCGAAAAGAATTCACCTAATGACATTATTAATGCGTATTTCCATAAATCATCTACTCCCCTAACAAAAACAAAAACACAAATAACAGAAATAATCTTTATAATAGCACTTCTGGCTACTGTTAGCCTAAACTGTTCTAATCCCGTAAAAAGCCAGTTAATATTTAACAATGCTGCAAAAATAAGAAATATCTGAATAGAAAAAATGGATTTATACTGCTCGGCTATAATAAAGCAAAATATCATGTATGCAAATAAAACAACGACTGATATTCCTAAGTGTAAGCAAAATAAATCAGTGAAAGTTTGATTAAGCTTTTCTTTATTGTCACGTACAATCGCTATAGTTCTATTGCCATAAGTAATAATACCTAGCATTGCAAAATATATAAAATATGTTGTAATGGAAAAAGTATAAGAATATATACCGATATTTTCCGCGCCAAGAACTCTTGATATATAAGGTACAGTTATAAGAGGTAACACTGTAATTATTATCTGATATATGCTTTGGTAAAAAACATTCCTTTTAAGACTTGGCATTTATTTGTCCTTTATATATTTTGAGAATTTAATAACTTGCTTACTTATTAATTTTTTTCCTAATCTTATATAAATCCAGATTAAAAAAACGTTTATTACATTTTAGTTTGAAATAGGCTATATAAATGCTGGTCGGTAATTTACGAAAGAGCCATCTAAGAAACATTCTAAAACCTTTTGGCAAAGGTTTTAATGCTGTATCTCGCCAAACTGTTTTTGATTTTATTTCTCTCCACTGTTCGGTATATGGATGTAGGCTCCCTTTATACCATGGCCTATATGGCGTATTTCTGCCTCCCGTGAAGTGGAGAATAACGGGGAAATCCATGCTTCTTAAAATTTGATTATAATACTCCTTATCATGGGCAAAATTCATTTTTGCAATTTCTTTACCTCCCTTCATGAAAAGCGGGGTAACAACATTATATTCCGGTGCAATTCTTTGGATTTTTCCTTTTAAAGTACCATTAATCACATCTTGATCTACACATGGAAAAATGAAATCATAAGATTCCATAAATTTAATATATCTATCAGTTATATTTATTTTTCTCAATGAATTTATATCCATTAACAGAATACCGGCATTTATGTATACATCATCTTCATTTAAATTCAAATACTTATAATGATTCTTATTAACTACTCTATAATTATCTCTTGTAACACCGCAAACCATTTTATTTTCTAAAAATTCTGTTTCCCAAAAGGGTTCAATCGAATTCATGATTAATGTATCACTATCAATATATATAGCACGCTCCACATGTATAGGAAGCGTTTCTACAACAAAGAGGCGCAAATATGTGGCAAGCGACCAATTATCTGTTATATAAAGTTTTTTTGAATATTTCTCAATACCTGATTGATTATAAAAAAAGACGTTGCGCTTATAATCCTTAATGCACTTTTCCAATCTCAGCTTGTTTTCTAAACTCAACTGATGGCTTATAATATGTACATTTATCTCAATCGCATTTTTATTATTCATTAATAAAGAGGTTAAAGAAACCCCTGTCTGCATAGCAAAATTATCATCAAGTGTATAAATAATATGCATTTACTTATTTCCTTTCTGTTTGCTTTTATCTCGCTTACTAATCATTTTTATAAATGAATATATAGTAAAATAATTTAAATTTAATAAAAATACTCTTTTAAGAAACCCGCCTTTCCAATATGAATATTTTAAATCCTTAATAAATAACCAAGGAAAAATAAAATAACAAATCCTTTTCCTAGGTTTTGCAATATTTCTATTCTTCATTGTTCTGTTATTTTCAAATTCAAAATCACCAATAATTACAGCATCACATAATTTAGGTTTCGAAACAAGGTTTTTAAAAGGATTATTAGATACGTCAGAATACATCGGAATATTTGTTAATTTAAGGCTATTATAATCCTTTACAAATTGTAAAGCACCTTCATGAAGCCCGCTTAACCATTTAACCGGATATTGTTCTCGTTCTGCTGTTAAAGCTGTCACCATACCTTTAATATTTTTATATCCAAGCGTTGTACCTTCTGCTGGTAATAAAAGATTTTCCAAAGGTGAAAAAATATCTTTATAATTTAGTTCCCACTCAATTTCATCACAAGTATACCAATAAGCATGAACATTAATATCATTTTTTATTTTGTTACCTTTAATAAATCCGCAATAAAGGCCGATTGTATTTGTATTTAATTCATTTGTTTCAGTAAACCTATTTAGCATTTGCTGAGCGGTTCCATACCAACCTATGTCAACAATTCCAACATTCTTATAAAACCCGCATTGCTTCAAGTATATTATTAAATCATTAACTGATTCCGTCTGTTCTTTCATATCACGTTGTAATGCTTTATATAATTCTTGATAATTAATAATATCTTTAGCACTTATTTTTGAATTTAAACACAATCCATCTTTATGACAAACTGTTTCATAATCTTTTGGATTTAATTTTATTGCCATAATTAGTTCTTCAATTGAATATTTTCGGTGAGGTGACATTGTATGGTGCAAATCATCTATTCCATTTCTGTTAAGTAAATAATATATCCGTAAGCTTGCTCTTGTAATATAGGTATATTCATAACGAATAGAACTCTCCGGAAACATATATTCATAGGCTTTTTTTATTATGTAGGCATCTCGCGCCATAAAAAACAATGTATTAATATCTTCTTTTTTTGCATAATTATGAATAAACTCGCAAAACCCAAAAACTAGAGGTCCTAGTACTTCGTAGCCAAGTCGGAATGCCCTGTCTTTTTTAATATAAAAGTTTAATTGATTATTAATAAATGAATAAACTAATCCTTTTTCTAATGTAGAATCATATATTTCTTTTTCTGTTATATATAATGTTTTTATATTTCGCCTGGGTATATAAGATACTCTTATACCTCTCAAAAAAGGTTTCATAAGATCAGCACGTTTATTATCGCCAATATGTAATAAGTTCTTGGGAGATATTTCAAGATCTTTTAATAAAAAATCAAATAGATCTCCTGTTGACTTTTTAAGACTGATTTCTGAAGAGAGATAAAGCTTATGATAATTAGTAATTCCATTTTTAGCTAATATCATTTCAATTATGTCTTGAGTTAGATACATATCTGAAGTTAATATAACCTTTTGATTGCGACTTAAACACATTTGATATAAATCATATATCTCCGGATTTCTTTGACAGGCCTTTAGTTCAATATCAATTTCTAATCGTTTCAATTCAGCTTTCTGTGACTTTTCGAGTGGTATTTTATCATAAATCTCATTTATGGTTATTTCTTTGTTAGGGTTCATATCGCGGATTTCTTTCGCCGTTTGTCTACGCGTATATAGAAATCCTTTTATTTTATCCTCGGGATTCTCACAATTATATCTTTCTTCAACAAGTAAAAATATATCCGATGGCTTTGACACGTTACGCTTAATTAAAGTATCAAAAATATCAAAGGAAATATATTTATATTGACCTATTTTGGATGCAATCTTAGTTTTTCTTACTATCATGTTTCTATTCCCTCATTTTTACGCGCTTCACTAATGCAATTAACAAGTAGCGGAATATTAGCTGCTATAGCAAGAAGAATGAACATTCTTGAACCTGAAAAGCCTTCTGTTTGCCCAGTAAAAAAATATATGGCTATCATATAAGAAATCATGAAAGCAATTTTATCTTTTTTATGTGTGTTAGCTTTTTTACAAATAACTATAATTAGGATAAAAAAAATAATTGTTGATAATAATCCTCCGCGATAAATAATATCTAGGAATGTATTATGAGTTGTTGTTACAGCGGCAATATTTCCAAGTCTTTGAGCCATCATTAATTGCGGTTCAATTCCATACCCTAAAATCGGATGCTGCGAAATTGCATGCAAAGCTCTTTCCCACATAGCATCACGCCCTGTTAACGTTTCATTTTTTAGTAATTGTTGAGCAATTAAATTACTAAAAAGAGATTGTAAACGAAAAAAAACTAACCCAATAAAAATAATCAAATTCATTAACATTGCTTTTCCCAGAGAAATAAAGCCTGAGGTTTTTATTTTTGAAGGTATTAAGAAATATATAAGTATAACTACAAAACTTACTATAATTCCAGCAGGGGTTGATTTAGATGTTGAGTATAATGAGAAATTTATATTAATTAATGCTAATGTTAAAAATACCCCGCTTATAAATAAAATTGACCTTAGTTTATTATTAGTATAAAAATAATAAATCATGCAAATACAAATACCCGTAATAATCCAAGAAGGTATGCTGTTTCGTAAACCGAGTAACCAAGACATGTTAGAACTCCAACCTGTTTCTTGTATTGTTATATATAAGCCGGATGGAAAAAAAATAACAGTTAGCAGGTTTGCATAGATGAGCAATTCAAAAGTGGTCATTAAAACATTAATTGCTAAGCGAGTATCTTTTTTCAGCATATAATCTATGAATAAATATAAACCGATATTTGTAAGAGCATAAGAAAAAGCTCTATTAATTTCGCTAGGATGAGCAATAACAGTACTCAAAACAATGGTAAGCACAAAAAAAATGGTAAGCATTGCCGGTAATGACATTTTCTTAAACTTAATACGCATTATTAATATTACAAAAAAAGAAAATACTAACCAATAATTAAACAAACTATTAACTGATGGTATTCGAGAAAAATAAACAGGTTGTACAAATGGAAAAAATAAAAGCATCCAAAAAAACAAGATTGGATTAATTTTCATTATTTTTTTTGATTTACCAGATATGTCCAATGATAACAATTTTATCCTCCGAAATATAGATAGCTAAAATCAAATGCTTCCTTTAGTGGAAATCATAAAGATATAGAAAGTTTATGAAATTCCTCAGATATCTCAACTTTCGTAAGCGCCCAGTCGGTATCTTTTTGAATACCTTTATTAGATTTTCTTAACCTTGATGAATTATTTAATAAATCATCAACGAAAGATGCTGACTCTAATTTAAAAACATCAATATCAGTAAATTTTTCAATATCAATACAGATAAAAGCATCACCTTTATTGGGACTTTTATCCATATATCTGGTGCCAAGAACATCGCTATTAATTACGCCTCCGATTAGAGGGCCAGCCATAATAGATACTAATATACTGATTAAAGCACCTCTTATACCGCCGCCATATGGTAATAATCCTCCAGCAAGAGCTTCTTTGGGATCTTCGGTCATATTTCCGTTTGAATCAACAGCCAGCCCCACCGGAATTTTTTCTCCCTTTTTATCTGCTTCAAAAAGAAACGCCCTTGAAACAGAAGATGTTGAAAAATCTGCTGTATATAACTCTTCTCTCAGCGGAAAAGAATATGATATTGGATTCGTACCTAGTAATGCCTTTGAGCCTCCAGGTAACGAAACTGCCGGAGAAGTTGTGCACATTGCAATACCTAGCATCCCTTTTTTAGATGCAATTTCTGAATAATATGACATTGATCCAAGATGCCCGGCATTTATAACCCCCACATAAGAAATCCCTGTTTCTTTTGCGAGATTTACAGCAATATTCATTGCTTGATGGCCTACCGGTTGGCCAATATAATAATTAGCATTAAGATTTGCAAATGCAGGTCCCGAACTGACAATATCTATTTTAGGAGTTACATTAAGACTTCCGCATTCAATTCCGTCAATTATTTGAAATATCCGCTCTATTCCATGATTTTTGTGCCCCCTTAACGTACCATCAATCATTATCTCGGCTGTTAACACAGAGTCTTCATGATTTACCCCATATCTTTTAAGAACATAAGTAATTGTATCTCTTACTGATGAAATTGAGCATAATCTCATACTGTTATCCATTTCAAATTACCTCAAACTGTTTTTTCGCTTTAACATAATCATGATAAAAATCTATTTCCCGCCAAATACAACCGTTTACATCTACCGTCCTATTGCGATAAATCTGATCATCATTAAATGAATGAAAAATGCGTTCAAAATTTAATGCATGTTTTCCTTCATCTATCATTTCATTCAATCTAGCACTAAACACTTCAATTGCATTACTCCTGACTTTAGACAATCCTAAAGATTCACAGCTTCTAATATTTTCCGGCAAATCAGGCCCATATTCCAAAATATGACCTTCGTCAGATAATTTAAAAAAGAAATCACCATCTAATGTTCTAGAACTATCTACTGTCATTGTCAATGGATTATCCTGAACCATCAATATTTCAACAATTTTCTTTTCAAACACGACGTCAGCACTGAGAATTATTACATCATCATTTAACTCCTCTTTGGCAAACCATAAACTAACAATATTGTTTGTTATATCATAGAACGGATTATGATAATACCGGACTTTTAAGCCAGCTAAAGCTTCTTTTATATTTTCAGATTTGTAACCAGTGCATACAATCGGCTCAATGCCTAATAAAATGAAAATTTCAACGGTATTTCTAATAATTGACTTTTCATTGATAATTAAGGTTGATTTGGGTACTTCTCCTATTTCGTTGGAAATCCGGCACCCTTTACCGGCTGCCATAATTATTGCTTTCATTATCCTTTTCTCCTCTTTATTTTTCAGGAATCAGTGTAATAATTTCATTGATAGACATACATCTTTCATCTGCTTCTAATGCTCTTTTGTTCCTCAATATCGTTTGCGCCGTTTCCATCATTGCCGGAAAGGCACTTCTTATTAATTGATTTGCATAAATCACAATATTAATGCCTTGCTTCATACACTCTTCCTCGGTGACTGACGAAAACGATGAAGGTACAACAACAAGAGGTGTCGATTTATTATTTTTCCTAAATTCTCTTGAAAATTCAAATACTTCAGTGGGAGTCTTTTCCCTTGAGTGAATCATGATTCCATCTGCACCAGCTTCAACAAAAGAATATGCTCTTTTAAGCGCATCATTCATTCCCTTTCCTAAAATTAAGCTCTCTATCCGGGCGATAATCATAAAATCTTTTGTTTTCAAAGAATTCTTTCCTTCTGAAATTTTCTCACAGAATGAAACTATATCAATCTGAGTCTGCTCTACATCATTGCCGAATAGTGAATTTCTTTTCAACCCGATTTTATCTTCAATAATAATTGCAGACACCCCTAATCTTTCAAGTGTTTTTACAGTATAGGAAAAATGCTCTGTCATTCCGCCAGTATCACCATCAAATATAATAGGCTTTGTCGTTACTTCCATGATATCGTCTATCGTTCTGATTCGCGAACTCATGTCAACAAGCTCGATATCTGGTTTACCCTTTGCGGTAGAATCACATAAACTAGATATCCACATTGCATCAAATTGGTTTGGCTTCCCGCAATCAAATATCTGTGCTTTTTCTGCAATAAGCCCTGTTATCCCGTTATGGGCTTCAATTGCTGTTATTAATGGTTTAAGCGATAACAACTTTTTTAATCGTCCGCGCCGGACATCGGGAATCGATGCCTGCTTTTTGCGCATATATTCTAAATGTTCATATTGAGAATTATACGTATAAGGAAATTCCACAAGTTTTCCACCATATGAGTTCAGAACTGAAATCGCTTCTTCTCTTAGTGGTTTCAGAAAACCTTCCTTCCAATCATCTCCATGCACTAATATGTCAGGTTTATGTTCCAGCAAGCATTCTTTATATCCTAAATAATCTTGTCTAACTACCCTCGCTACACCCTTTACACCTGAAAACATCTTAGCGCGCTCTTCGAAACATAGGAGGGGAAACCGCTTATAACTTGCAACGACCTCATCAGTGAGGACACCAATGGTCAGCTCACCTAATTCCGCCGCTTTTTGGATGATATCTATATGTCCGCCATGGATAGTGTCGGTACTTGTAACTAAATAAACTGTTTTTTTACTCATAATTTTTATCCGTTTCATCGACAGGAAATATTACTTCTGATGCATGGGCTGCTACTCTTTTTTCTACCGGGGGATAATCCATATAATCCTCACCATATATTTGTGCTAAATATTTTCTATATTCTATAGGAACCCTTATTTTAATATCTTCAAATGGTAATAAAACTCCATTACCAATCCAATCTATCGGAAAAATAGTTTTAAATCTATACTGACCCCATATTTGAGTAGTACAATATTTTGATTCTTCAATTGCATATTTTTTGAGTAATTTTTCTGCCGCCATAACTCTTTTTTTCTTATTAAAAAACCTTGAAATATTAAACTTATTTAGAAACCACACGAGAAAGCTTTCTAATGGGGGCCTTTTTTTATCTTGTATTACAAGTTTATCAAAAACAGAAATATTAAATAAAAATTTTTTAATTAGAAATAAATAAATATGAAAACGTCTTATTAATTTATTAGCAGGCAAACCATCTGCCGGGATTATAGCTATATTTGCATAATAATTCATTTTTTCTTTTGCAGTATGTGCTGATATTTTAACCCGATTATCAATAAGCTTTGAAACAGCATAAATATGATTTTCATCGTTTGTATATGTTCTTAGTTCATAAGGAGACTTCAAACTCATTGATGAAATTTCGAGAAATCTTTCATAATCACTTCTTGGCATAGATATATCAATATCATCATCCCAAGGAATAAAACCTTGATGTCTAACCGCACCTAAGACAGTACCACTGACAGCATAATACGTTAAATTATTAGTTTCACAAATTTTTATAAACTCTTTTAATATATCAAGTAATACTATTTGAAACTTCCGCAAATCACAAGCTTTTATATTTCCTTCCAAGATATTATCCTCACTTTTCATTTTATCGAATATAAAAAACTAAATAGATTTAACGCCGCTTCCACAACATCATCCATATCATAATATCGATATTCTGCAAGCCGTCCCAAGAAAAAGCTCTTTTCTTCATTTTCTGCTTTTTTGCGGTATTTCCCCGCAACAACTTTCCATTCTTCCGTTGGGAATGGATAATAAGGCTCTCCTTCATCACATGGAAATTCTTTGAGAATCGTTGTTTTACTGTGAACTTGTCCGGTTAATTTTTTAAACTCGGTTATACGAGTATAATCATAATCATTTGGATATCTCGTCGAAGGCGCCGGTTGATATGACTCCAAATCATGTGTCTCAAATTGCATCCTAACGCTTCGGTATCTTAACTCACCGTAACAAAAATCGAAAAAATAATCAATAGGGCCGGTATAAATCAAATTATCATATTCAATATGATTTATTATGTCTTTATAATCCGTTTTAAGCATGATGTTGATATTAGGATGGTCACACATCGCCTCTGCCATACGTGTGTAACCATAGAGCGGCTGACCTTGATATATATCTGTAAAATACCGTGTGTCACGGTTGTTTCTGAAAGGGATTCGTGATATCACTGTTTTATCCAGCTCTGCCGGTGAAACCCCCCATTGCTTTATTGTAAAATTCTTAAAGAATATTTCATAAAGCTCTATACCGGCATTGGAAAGAACGACATCTTCACTTGTACGAACATCGTCTATTGAAACCTTACGATTTTCAATAAACTCAAACATTTCTTCCGATGTTAAGTTTTTATTATATAATTGATTAATCGTCTCAATAGAAATAGGAAATGGTACATAATGACCATTCACATAAGACATTACACGGTGCTGATAATCTCTCCATTTCGTAAATTGGCTTAAATAATCATACACTTTTTTATTATTCGTATGAAATGTGTGCGGGCCATATTTCTGAATCAATATTCCATCATCATTATAAAAATCATATACGTTTCCCGCTATATGAGGACGTTTTTCAATAATCAGAACTTTTTGATTTAGAACATTTGCAATACGTTCAGCAATAGTTAAACCGGCAAGGCCCGCCCCTACGATAACAAAAGGATATTTCATTTTTACACTCCCTTATAATTTTTCTCAATGAAATCAACCATTTTGCCATATGTTATATCAGCGCGGAAAGATTTATCATATAAGCTACGTGCATTTTGCTTCATCATCTGTAATTTTTGCGGTTCTTTTTTTAATTGAATAATTGCATTAGCAAGTTCATCAGCATTTTTATAATGAATACCGCATTTTTCACAATCAATCATTTCTTTCATTACCCCTGTCGGTTGCAAAAGAACTGTAATGCCTAACGCAAGATATTCACAAAATTTATTTGGCATAGACCATTCATAATTATTTCCAGGACGGTATGCCATTAATCCTGCTGACGATAATTTGCCTAATGCCGCAATATGATTACGGTCAACCCAGCCCGGAAAAATAATATTATCTAAATCTGAAACAGACTTTTTTAATTTTGCTAATCTTTCTCCAACGCCGCAAATAACGAATTTTACTTCAACACTTTCATTATATAAAATCCTTGCTGCTTCTAAAACAGTTTCGATATCGACAGTAAAGCCGAATTGTCCAAAAAAACAACAAATAAAATCTTCCCGGGATAGGTTTTGGCTTTTCCAAAAATCGTAACATTGATTCTCTATATTAATATTTGTGTCAGGATATGAAACAAAATAAACATTATCATATTCTTGCCGTTCTCTTTTTGCATACTTTAACGCCCATTCAAGAAATCTTTCCGAAGTAGCAAAAATTCCTTTTGCTGATTTTAGTGTTTTTGCCAGCATTAATTTATAAGGTATAATGCCTATCTTAAGAAACGGACGTATTTTCTTACTGCAAAACTCAAGGTACATATCCGGAAAGGTATCACGCACATCAATAAACAACGGAACTTTCATTTTTCTTGCGTACTTTGCTGCTGTTGTTGCAGCTTCAATTGATGGCATAGAAGATAATATGATGTCTGGCGGCTGTTCCTTAAGCATTTGATTATATAATTCACGTTTCTCACGCGCATGATGCTTTATTCGTTTGAAACTCATATTCTTTGTATATCTGTAGGAATGAATCATCTTTAAAATAAGATTTTCATTAATTCGTAAATCTTTATTTTCATTATATCGAAACTCTTTTGTAAAACGATTCAAGGTAGAGCACCACCATGTGACTTGGTGTCCTTTTGAAGCGAATATTTCAGCAATAAGCCCCATCCGAAGCAATCTCGGATTTTCGCCATCGCATGGAAGTATTTCATCCATTCTTACCAGCCAAATATTTAATGATTGTCCAGTTTTCGTATTCAAGCCGCCCCATCCCCACTGATTACTGCCCCAATAGTCTTAAAGAAAATCATCGTGTCCGTTATCAAACTCCGCTCTTTAACATATTTCCAATCCATTTCCATCCATTCATCAAATTCAATATTATTCCGGCCGTTTACTTGCCAATAACAAGTTAGGCCCGGTCTAACAAGGAGACGCCTTTTATGTAAAGCGTTACATTGCTTTGTTTCATAGGTCGGTAACGGCCTTGGGCCGACAATACTCATTTCACCTTTAATGATATTGAGAAGCTGTGGTAATTCATCGATTGATGTTTTCCGGATAAAATTTCCTACTTTTGTTATGCGGGGGTCATTTTTCAGTTTGAAAGCCGGGCCGCTTTGCATTTCATTGTATACCAATAAATCCGCATGCATATCCGGTGCATTTTTGCACATGCTCCGGAATTTGTACATGAAAAATTCTTCTCCATCTTTGCCGGTCCGTAACTGACGGAAAATAACAGGGTCGCCGTCTTCCAGCTTAATTAAAATCGCTACGATTAGGAAAACCGGCGAAAGCAGAATTAAAGCAGCTATCGATAATAGGATATCTAAAGTACGTTTAACTGCCTCATATGCTTTTGATTTGATATGTACGTCATGTTCTACTATCGTTTCAGCTTGATATACAAGCTTTATAGCCGGAGCTTCGGCGTGTAATTCCATTGTTTTAATCATTTCTGATTTTGACATAGCTTCCATCATTTGCCCCCCCATTAATTGACTCTTATTTAATTAATGCATTTAATTCAATTTCATAATTATTGTTTTGATAAACATTAGCAAGCTACGTTCCGCGAGGTGTCTTGCACAAAACCCGATTTGTGTGCAATTTTACCTTATATCCCTAGTTGTAAGGTGAATCGGCGCCGGCTTACCGGCGCCTTCACCGCTTGAAACCAATTCACTCATTACCTACTTGCCAAGCACTTCATGACTGTGCCTGACGAAACGAGGCTTCTTCTTTTTTTCAAAACTAGTTTCGACTCGCTTAAAGCGAGATTTGTATGGGACATTAACGCGAATAGCGTTAGCCCATTAAAGAGAATTGTTACGCAATTCTCTTTAAACTGATGCCGCTGGGCATCAGTTTATCAGTTTTTTTATTCGCCGGTTTTAGGCGCTTTAATACCAACTGCTGCTACGTCAGCAGCATCTACTACTAAGACCATTACCGGTGAAAAACTGGTAAATGTGGCAACAACTGTTAAATCATCACCAAGAATACCACGGCCAACTACTTCCCAAATGCCATCTGCTTTTCTGTGCATAACGATGACATAATCGCCGGCTACTGCATTGTTCACTACGATCGGAACTTGCAATCCGCCGCCCGGGATTTCGCCGCTGAAATTCATGTTAAATACTGCCGCAAGCCTTGCTGCTTCGGGAATTGCATAGGTCGTAAGGAAATCATCCTTATTAGCTAATAAATCCTTCGCGTGATCAGCCAAAGTGCTTGATGCCGCAACTGTTGAAACATCGGCTACAGCAATTGATACTGCAGTTACAGGTGCCGGTGTCGTTGAAGGAACATAAGGTGCATCAGTTTTGACTTCCGGTGCCGCAGGTGCCTTAGGGCTTGTGCTTGCAAAAGCTGAAAGCGACAGGGTTACTATCAAAATTACTGATAATAACAGGGCGTAAAATCTTTTCATGGGGACTGTACCTCCTTTCTTGAATGATTGGTTTCTATATTAGCACATCGGAATGTGTTAATACCTTAATAATTTAATTTTTAGTTTATTACTTCGCGATAAAATGTATTAATGATTAGTTCAATTAATTCTTCTTCATCGACCCGAAATTCTTCATATATGCCCGGTTGTGTGATTTCCCCGGCGACCGATACCATATCTTTCTCTGAAAACGAACTACCTAATACCGCAGTACTTAGATATGCAACCTGGTCGGCGGTAATGCTGGTCACAACATGCTCATTTACTATCCCAAAGAGTTTAAGCGGGAAAGTAATATTTCCCCTCGTTTTTTCCTTTATTCTTTGAAAGAATGCTAAAATGTATTGCTTTTGCCTGGCCATCCGCAAATTGTTTGATTCACTAATGTCTGTATTGCGGTACTGAACATAATAAAATGCTTCCCGCCCCATCAGGGTCAAGCTATCTCCTGCTTTAAGCCTGGGCATTCTTGCAGTCAGGTCTTCAATAACAGTTACAGGTACGCCAGCGGCGGCATCATTCAATATTTCAATAGTAAACCAATCCAATGCCCCCGATCCGTGAATAGGGATGCCATATAGTAACTCTGATATTGCTTCCTCCATCAAGCGGATACTTACCTCGCGCCCATCGCCATAAGCATACTGGAGAGCGAGCTGCATTTCATAAACTCCGGTATAAAAACCGCCTTGATCGTAAGTTCTCACCGGTACCATGATATCACGGGAGAGGTTTATCATTTTAAGTGATTTAGCTTTTTCATCTAAAACCACCAGAGCAATCATATCGGCTTGGCCGCCCTCGCCAGGTATCTTTATTTCTCCGATACCATCACGGCTATCGACTCCGAGGACCAGGAAATTCATAATGTCCTCATTATATTCATATACCTGGCCTTTATAAACTAACCGGCCTTCAGGTAATTCCTCGTAATCATCACCAAGCCCCATCCCCATGATATTCTCTTGCAATAATACTATATCGGGTTCACCATAAGAAGCAGCATATTGGTTAAGTCTTGATTTTCCGTAACTTTGATATCCTTTAAATAATAAGAAGAACACTAAAATCAAGAGCAGGAATGTCCCTATGCTTATGACAATATAACGGAACCTCCTTTTTTTGCCCTCCATTGTATCACGGTCGGTAAGGATAGGAAAATTAACTCCGTCTATTTCGTGTTCTGTTTGTTCATTTATGTTTTTTTGCCCCTCATTCATTGCTGTACCCTTAATTTATTAAAACTGCCTGGACTAATAAGCGTTTATCATCCTCTCCGCTTATACATGTCACCAGGGTGATGATTTTGTCATCATTGGTTATAATCATATCTTTATCTATATTTGCGCTAATATCTCGAATATCAAATATCCCTTTTAAGTAAGCGGCATAAACATCCGGATTATGAAAGTTAAAGCTGTACATCAGGTGCCGGTCATCATACACATAGGCGGCAAAAATTTTGTAACGTAATTCTCTATCGGGCATATAAATGATGATATCGCGGTTTTTTTCGAAAAAGTCACTTTTCCTGAACTCATGAAGCTTTGCAAACATCGTGCCGTTTCTCATATTGTGGCCATAGATAACTGTATGGGGGTCACTAAAATCCTTGGCATTCATTTTTTCGGTATAAATACAACCAGGTAATCCAAATGAACCGTCGATATTGTAATTAAGGTATCTCGTATCATCAGTCGGATGTTGGAGAACCGGGTAATCAATAATGGTTCCCGGTACTGTTATCCAAGCATAAACATGGTCGTTCACCGCCCATAATGACTCAAAATCAATCGGCGGGGTATACTGCTCTTCTTCCACTCTATTACTCGGGACGGCTTCATTTCTTGCCCCGGCAAAAACGCTGAAGATTTCTTCTTCGGTCATCGCCGCAACTGCTGCGGGGACTTCGTTGATTTCTTCATTAATTTCTTCCGCAACCTCTTCGATAATAGCAGGTGTTTCAATATCAAGCACCGGTTCGTTTAGAATCGGGGCGCCTGATAAGGCCCGGGCAAGGAAATATGTAGCAAAAATCCCGCCGATACCTAACACGGTGAAAGTAATTTTTCTGATAAGCATCATTTTTTTACTATTGTTTGTCATCAATTAATTCCCATAACTACCATAATAATTGCCGTAATACTTCCCATAATAACCTTTTTTGCCAAGATTAACTTTGTTGAGCACGACACCAAGAATACGGCATCCGGCTTTTTCCAACTGTTCCTTAACCTTTTGGGCAAAACGGTAACTGACGTTCCCTGATTCGATAACAAGCATCACACCATCGCAAACTTTTGCAACAACGGCACCATCAATAACACTGCCGATCGGGGGGGTATCAATAATGATATAATGATACTCCTTGCGGGCATTTTTAACGATTTCCTTAAAGCGTTTGTTACCAAGAAGCTCACTTGGGTTCGGTGGTACGGGGCCGGCGAAAACCATCTCCAGGTTCGGCACATCGGTTTTGCAGCGGATATCATCAAATGTACTTTTGCCGACAAGGGCATGAACCAAACCTAAACGGACCCGCCCTCTTTTGTGCAAACCACGCATTACTGATTTTCTTAAATCGGCATCAATTAAGAGGACCCGGCTTCCATTTTCAGCGAAAGCCCGCGCAAGGTTGTAAGAAGTAGAGCTTTTCCCTTCATTTGCCGCGCAGCTCGTAACTGCAACCACGCGAATATCTTCACCGGAAAACTCGACATTACTCCGCAATGTTTTGTATGCTTCTCTGACATGGAAGTCCATTTCTACTTTTTTAAGCTCTATTTCTTGCATTTCAATCTCCGTTATGTCTAAGATAAACTCTTCATACTTTTATGCGATAATGATAATATCATCATCGCCATCATTCTTTTCATCGAAATTAGCATTTTCCGCTTTATCTACTTCCGACATTATCTTGTTGAATGTCTCCGTAACCTGCTTGTCATGCGCTTTTAACCCCTTTTTCTTCTTCTTGTCATTTTCCATAATCGGCACCATTGCTAAGGTGCTAAGTTCTAAATAGCGGGTAACATCATCGCTGTTTTTGAGGCTGTCATCAAGAAAGAAGCGAATCAGGATGACCCCGACAGCAAGAATTGCACCGGCCATTGCACCGATGAGGGTATACATGGTGACATTCGGGGCTGACGGCGACTGAGGCAGATTCGCATATTCAGCGACGTTAACTGCTTCAACATTCATAACATTCGTGATATGCTCACTGGAAGTATCGCGGATGGCATCAGCAATATCACGGGCCCTAACCGGAATTGTATCTGTCACAGTTATCGATACGATCCGTGAATCATTCGTAGTCATTACATTTACATTGTTCGCAAGTTCACCGTAGCTAAGGTCAAGGCCAAGGGCGGCGATGACCTGCTCTAAAACAAAACGGCTCTTGATCAATACCACATAATCTCTGGTCAACTGGCCGGAAAGCTGCATGTCACTTAAAGTAACATTGTCACCACTCTGGCGGCTTAAGACAGCTATTTGAGTTGTCGATTTGTAAGTCGGGGTAATCATAAAATGGCTTATCAGAAAAGTCGCCAATGCCGCAAGAAAAAGCCCGCCAAGAATAATCCAAAAGCGGCTAAGCAAAAGCGACATTATTTCCCACAAATCTATTTCAACTACATCATTACGGTTTTCCATTACAAAAGTTTCCTCGCATTTTCGTATAATAACCGGCTGGTATAATCTGCGCCGTATTTTCTGTTCAAGTAGGAGCCGCAAACTTTTAAATATGGGCCTCTTCTTCTATTACTATGGGCATCCGTTGCAACGAAATCTGCTAGTTCATTCTTTAATAAATACTTCGTGAACTTTGTTTTCTCTAGCACTGCTTCGGCATTTATCTGAATCATAATGCCATAATCACGGAGAGTAAAAACCCGGTTTCTTTCTTCGCGGCCTTTATTCAGGCATTCATAACGTTCGGCATGAGCCAGAATCGGCTGATAACCGGAACTTTTCAAGTTAAAAAGCCCATCTTGTAATTCGTCCCATGTTGCCCAGGGAGCGAACTCAACCAAGACAAAATCCGAAGCTGCCAATGTTTTGGCTCGTCCCTCTTCCAATGCGGAAAGGGCCGATTCGGTATAGAAAAGTTCATTGCCGCTATGTAATTTAATCCCAAGCTTTTCAATAGCTATGCGCGTATTCAGCTCATTTATCAGCTCAACGGCTTTATCATTGAGTTTTTCATTGATAGAAAAACTATCTTTTTTCTCTTGCGGGCCGGACATCCCTTCTTTATAATGAGGGGTGCAGATGATTGTCCCGATCTGATTTTCAGCGGCTAACCTGAGTAATGCCATCGCACTTTCAAAATCCCGCGGCCCATCATCAATTCCCGGTAAGACATGGGAATGAATATCAATATATTTTTGCGATTTGTCCATAGCTTCCTTTAGTTTATCATTGATTAAACTGTTTTGCAACGTTTTTTTACAATTTCCATATCTTGCATTATCTATATTTTGTGGCCGGTAAGTTGGAATTGGTATTAGATGGTACCAGATATTGAAAAAACGTTCCTTCCGAATATTCATATAAAATATAAAATCGCCTCTTCTGACCTTGCCTGCCGACTAAATTTCAGTCTAACACACACAATGCCTGAAGAGGGCGAATGTATAGAAATCTAAACAAAACTTTTTCTGCTCTAAGAATTGTTTATCTTGATTTCTTATAGATATTCGAAGGATGGAATTTTTACTTATAAATCTTCATTATCAAGTTTGTTCCAGTCATCCCAGCTTTTCCATTCTTTATTTGCTTCTAAATCTTTCTTTGTTTTGGTTCGTTTATACCAGTAGATGGCACCGGCAAGTAAACTGCTCAAAATAATAATGAATAAAATCACACTAAAAGCATTCATTGACACCGTATTTTCCGGATATACATATTCAACGGCCCGTGATACCACCGGAGTGGGTTCGGGTTCCGGTTCAGGTTCTTCTTCCGGTTCCGGCTCAGTTTCTTCTTCGGGTTCTTCTTCCGGTTCCGGCTCCGGTTCGGGTTCAGGTTCCGGCTCTTCTTCGGGTTCTTCCTCCGGTTCCGGTTCGGGTTCAGGGGCAGCTTGAACAGCAATCGGTGCGTTTGCCCCGGTATTAACGGTCAGCGCGCGTTCGCCCAGCCCATTTTCATCAGCCGCCGCTATAAATGTCGCTGATACCACCCGGATATTTGTATTCCCGCCCCTAAGCGGAGTGAAGCTAAGCATGTTACGATGTGAAGTCGAACTGCCTGACCCGCGCAAATAAAGGAGATTGCCGGCACGTTCACTTGCACCGCTTCGATACTCCAAAACCGATGTATCATATTCCAAAACTATTTCATAGCTTCCAATTGGCATCTCGCTATTTGCATAAACACCAAAGTTCGCGGAACGCCCTTCATTCCAGTTGTATCTTGCCGAACCAAAAACAACCTCGCCTTCCCATACTATATTCGTTTCAGTTGCCGGTTCAGCTATTGGTGCGGCAGGAGGTTCTGCGGGGGCAGGTTCAGCGGCAGAGTTTTCCGCCTGATTAGTTTGGTTTTCCTGCTGTGCCGTATCTTCGGTTGCATGCACGGGAAAAGAAAATATTATCAGAGCTATAAAAATAATTATTATCGTTTTTAAATATTGTAGTTTCACTTAATTATTTCCTTAGTTATTTTTATCTTCTTTATTTCATCTATCAACGCCCGGTCAGAATCAAGGCAATTGCCTCATAGTCTGCATCAGTTGGAATGAGGTGATTCCCAACCCGAAGCCGGCGGGAATGGCCGTTATCCATAAGGTATTGATTGTATTCGGAAGCTGATAATACTAATCCGGCTTCAGCAAGGCGGTTGCTGACACGGAAAGAATCATCACCGCTATTAATCCGGATTGTAATTTCTTCGCCCGCTTCCGATGGTGTGATGCCTGTCTCTTGAGACGGGTTTGAGTCCGGAGACGGCGTGGGGCTTGCTTCCGGGGATGAAGTGGGTTCCG
>WRAQ01000010.1 GCA_009780115.1 Lachnospiraceae bacterium | reverse complement strand
CCCCTCAAACCGCACCCTCGGCACAGCCTCCCCCGCCTGCGGGAACATTTGCTGTAAATACGCCTTTTTCAATTCTCGCAAGCCGTCTAACTTACGCTTATAAATGGCGATAGTGTTGTTTAGTTTGTCAAAAAGCATCGCAATAAGCTCTTGCTCCTTCACGCTCGGAAATTTAACAGGAATATCAATCAGTCTGTCATAATAAAGATTTGAAACATTGCCACCTTCAACTTTTTCGGCAAATTCATGTTTCAGCATGGCATTGAAATAAAGTGCAACAAATAGAGGGTTCTGTTCTGTATTATAAACAGAAATCATTTCGCCTATTGCAATATCGGGAATGGAAAGCCAGCTACAGTTGGCAAAGTCCAGAGGTTCTTCGCCAACACGAGGAACCAATACTTCATGCCCTTTACTAAATTTTAATTGCTCTGGTGGTATATTCGTCCGTGATAAAATTTTATCAATTTTTTCGTTATACTTGGCATAAAGCTCACCATACCTTACGCAAGGAGTTGGAGCATCGCTCGCTACAGACCATTTCGGCGCACTTTTTCCATAGTAAAAAAAGCCGTATTCACCAACAGTACGCTGCTCCCAAGCGTTAGTGTAGCCCTTAAATCTTATTTCAGGTGCATTCGTCATTGTTCTTCCCCCTTTGCCCAAGCGGTTAGTTTTGCTAACCAGTTGGCGAAATGTCGGCACTCTGCGGCGATTTTATCTATTGTTATACTTTCTGCAATGGGTATGCCATCTTGTAATTTTTGATATTTTGGCAATATGCCAATAATTCGCCTTGATGGTGAGGTTTCATACTTTTCGTTAATATGTTCGGGCGTTTCATGTCTGTGTCGAATATTCGCAAGTTCGTCGAGTTGGCTTTTGCTTGCAATATCAGCAAACGCAGCCGTGTGTGAGAACAAATATCCCTCAAACTCATGAAGTTCCATATTAAACATCAGATTTTCAAGAGGGTGCATATCAGCCTCAACGATTTTTTCAATAGCTACGGCTCTTTTATATATATCAGTTTCAGCGTTAATAGAAGCAGTGATTGTTTTATCCGCTTTGAAATAATTAACAATCAACTTGCTTGTTTTGTAATAATCAATCATGGTTGTTACAAGTGCTGATGGATATGATTGACAATATCCATAGAGGTAGCCCTTGATTTGCTTATAGCTGGACACGCCTTTCATGCCTTTCGAGGTCACCTCAACCCCTAGCTGTGCAAGATATGGGGTTAAAATTTTTTCGACAAAAAGTTCTTCTGTTTCACCCTCGCAACAAATTATCAAGTTTCTCATCTGGCAAACCTCCCCCCAAGAACATTATTTTTCCATAGCTCACCTAATGAATAATCATTTTCTAACCAGTATGATAACTGTTCGTTGCTTTTGCGTTCAAATCTTGAACTGTCTTTGTCGTAGTCAACAACAATAATGTCGTTGGCAGTAAAGCAGTTAAGGAGGTCTGTTGACTGGGTAGCAATAATAAGTTGCTTGTCAACCGCTACTTTATGCACCATTTCAGCGAAAATAGAAATAGCAAAGGGATGAAGCCCCAGTTCAGGCTCATCTATTATAAGAACGGAGGGTTGTAGTTCTTCAGGTTGTAATAATAAGGTCGCAAGGCAAATAAAACGAAGTGTTCCATCAGAAAGCTGGGATGCACCGTAGATTACTTTGCTTTCTTTATGTTGCCAACGCAACTCTATTTGCTCATCATTAAGCTCTTTGGGAGATAATATGAAATCCCCGAAAAAAGGAGCGACCATCTGTACAGAACGAAGGATTGATATATAATCTTTTGTATAATACCTTTTTAAGCGATACAAAAACGCTGCTAAATTGCGACCATCAGACATAAGAGCCACATCATTAGAAACCTCCTGCTCACTTTTCTTGCGCGATGATGCAGTTGTATCTTGAAACCTATAAACAATCCAACTAGGATTCAACATCATTGCGGATACATCGGCATTGTCTTCCGCACCTCTCAATCTTAATGTGTTAAGTGCCATTGATTCACTATGCTCGCCTTCGCCCAAAAGATGTTTACCGTCAAGATAAAGGCTTTCCATAGAAATAAACAGGTTATTGTTCTCGCTATGACCTATGTCAAACATATATATATCATCCCCGAAATAAAACTCGGCAATGATACTATCTGTAGTTTCTCTGCCATTATAGAAAAGGTTGTCTATACCTTTTACGATACCATAACGTGACAATCCACGAGCCAATACACTTTGTAAAAGCTCTAATGCAGAAAGAAAGTTGCTCTTTCCTACACCATTTGCGCCGATAAGAACGTTAATAGAGTGTAAATCAAGCTCACAATGCTTGATAGATTTGTAGCCACGAATTACTACCTTTGACAATCTATTTAATCTTTCTTGGCTCATCTCTGCCCCTCCTGTATAAAAATTTGCTTGGTAGCTTCGATAATATTTTTTGTGTCATCAGTAACAGCAAGCTGGTCAAGCAAATCTAAAAATTCAGCTTCACTTTTCGTAATCTCTGCGTTGAGGTCAGTCATTTCCTTGCTTAGTTCCACAATATCAATCTGCTCTTCTTCCTCAAATGTATCTACATATCGTGGAATGTTGAGGTTGTAGTCATTACTTACTATTTCATCATAACTCGCAAGATGGGCATATTTTGAAATGTTCTTGCGGGCTTTGTAGGCATCAATAATCGGCTGAATATCTTCTTTGGGTCGCAAGATATTTTGATTTTTCTGCTTCTCATAGCTATTAGAAGCATCAATAAATATCACATCACGCCCATTACCCTCTCTGCCCTTTTTCAAGATAAGCACAACAGTTGGTATGCTTGTGCCGTAAAAAATATTCGGTGGCAGACCGATTACGGCGTATATCGCGCCTTTTTCAAGCAATGTTCTTCGGATTGCGCCCTCGGCAGAACCTCTAAATAATACACCATGCGGAAGCACTATCCCCATTGTTCCCTTGTCGTTTAGATGGTAAAAGCCATGTAGCAAAAATGCAAAGTCGGCTTTTGACTTTGGGGCAAGTTTTCCGTAAGGCTCAAACCGTGCATCGCCTAAAAACTTAGGGTCTGCACTCCATACTGCTGAATATGGGGGATTCATTACCACGGCATTAAAAAGATATGGTTCATCTGTCGGCCAGTCCTCGTCTAGCGTATCTCCATTTTGCAAGCGCATTTGATTTTGTTCTACATTGTGCAATATCATGTTCATTCGGGCAAGGTTATATGTCGTAGTGTTTAGCTCCTGTCCGTGATAATGCACCTTATTAGGATTATTGACAAACTGGCGGATATTAAGCATCAGCGAACCAGAACCCATAGCGGGGTCATAGACATGGAAAGGGGCAATATCCTCTTGTCTTATCGACACAATTTCGGAAATTATTTTACTCACGGCTTGGGGCGTATAAAACTCGCCCGCCTTCTTGCCTGCCCCTGCGGCAAATTGTCCGATAAGATACTCGTAAGCATCGCCAATCACATCACCGTCATGGCCAAACAAGTCAATCTCATCAAGGGTTTTAATTACTTCAGTGATAGTTACATTGCGTTGTTGGGCATTAGACCCTAGCTTAGTAGAGGACAAATCCACATCATCAAATAAGCCTGTAAATTGCTCACCTTGCCGTCCAAGGTCAATAAAGGCATTTTGCAAGTCGGAAATTTGAAATTCATAATTATTTGCCTTTTTCTGCAAGGCGTAGAATAAATAGCTAGGCTCAATAAAATAGCCTAGCTTTTTAAATATTATCTGGCGAACATCATCAGCATCTTCGATGTGCCATTCTAACAATCCAGTAAGCTGTGTTTCTCTGTCAGGATATTCAAACACCTTACCTTTTTCTTCTTCATAAACAGCGCGTAGTTGTTGGTCGGAAAGGTATTTATAAAAAACAAGCCCAAGCAGATAGTTTTTATATTCGCTTGCATCCATCTTCCCACGGAGAATATCTGCACTTGCCCATAATTTTGTATTTAGTTCAGCCATTTTTAGTTTCTCCCTTCATGCGTTGCCATTTCTATTTTTAGTGGTAACAACTTCTCGTTTATTGTGCGTTTCCAATAATCTTCAAAAACTATCGTTCTCCGCCGAAACATTTGCCCAGTAAAATATTGCTCGAAAGTTTCGGGAGTATGTTCCGAGCTTTCAACCAAAGTCTTTAGATACGGCACATCACTTTTCTGCGGATTATACTCATTAAGGCTTGTTAGCAAATCCGCTCTTTCAACACGCAAAGTAGCCGCAGCTTCTGCAATTTCCGCATCAATAGCAATTTGGAAATATTGTGCAGCCCTTAATGCGGCTTCGTCATCGTTTTCTATGTCGGACATAATATCTTTGTAAACTTCTTGCACAATTTCGGGTTTACCTTTTAATATTTCGTCAAATTTACGCTTACTTTCTGCATTTGTTTTGATTTCGCCAAGTAGTTTACTGATATAGAAACTATCTACTATATCTTCTCTTGTTGCCCTTTGGTCGGCAGAAAACTCAACCTCGAAAATATCGGGGAAGTCGATAATGTAATCAGGGTTAAGTTCTTCTCGCAACTCTGCCTTTATATTTTCAATATACCCAAAATCATTTTTCACGGTTTCGATTATTGACATAAGGTCGTTATAATCGTCCTCAAAATCTTCATAGCTTTCTATAGCTTCGCATAGCCGTTTTATTGCTTGAAATGCCTTTACTGCATCTAATTTGAATTTAATATCTGTTGGGTCTTTTTCAAGCTCTAGGGTAGCCTGATTATAAGTTTCATAAGCATCGGTCAAATCTTGCTTAACCTTTGCATAGGGCTTGGGTATAAGACTTTCCCAGTCACGGTCCTCATTTGAAAACAGTTTAATGGCGGCTTCTACGTTTTCTGCCATTGTATGTGGCTTGCGAAAAGTGACAATCATGCCAATGTTTTTGCCACTCATAACCCTATTTGTGCGTGAAAATGCCTGTAAAAGCCCATGCCACCTAAGCTCTCTATCTACATAGAGGGCTTGGATTGTTGGTGCATCAAAACCAGTCAAGAGCCTATCGACAACAATTACAAAATCAAGCCATTTACCGTCTTTTTGATAATGCGCACTTTTTCGGGCAAGGCGGTTGTTTATGTTTTGGTTGTAGTTGCTGTCGTCTATTTCGTATTCTTCATCATCGCTTGCACTTTTGACCTTTTTTCTACCTTCCTCTGCCGCCTTTGCATAGCCAGTTCCAAAAACAGAATCGTATTCACGCATAATTTCTAGCAGTTCTTCTGCTGATTTGTTTTTCTCGCCTTCTTTTTCAGATAGTGAGTACGTTATCGCAACACGAGGGAAGTCGGGGTCGTTTAGCCGTCTGCGCTCATCTAGCGGATTGCCTGTTACAAGTTCCCCCTCTTTTTTAAGTTCCATCAACTTGTGGTAAATGCGTTTAGCTTGTGCTATGGAGTGAGTGGTTAATATACCGCTCATGGTTGGTATTCCATTTACGACCTTAAACTTTTCCAATACAGATTGATGCCTAAATATTTTTTTAAGCATCTTCTCGATATAGTCATTTCCTTCGTAATCGGCATTGCTCAACAGGGCTTCTCGATGTAGTGGTGTTAAACGCTCGTATTCGTCATAATCGTTGTCCAATTTTGACATGAAAAGTCGCTTTTCCTCGTCCTCGCTTAATAAAGAATGGTATTCCACTTGAAAATCAAGAACGGATTTATCGTCCATAGCGTTTTTTGTCGTATAGGCATGGAGAAGTCCGCCATTTGGTAGCAATATAGGCTTTCCGTCTTGGTCTTTTTGTCCAGTTGCGCCGTATTGTTCGTGGGTCGTTCTTGCGTTCTCTCCGTTTTCTTGTTTTTTGTTTTCATCAAAAATGGGTGTGCCTGTAAATCCAAACCAAGTAGACTTAGGAAAGAATTTTTTAATTTTCTTCATTTCCTTATCGGAAACGGCACGATGGCACTCATCTACAACGAAAACAATATGCTCACCCTTTAATTTTTCAAAGCTATTTTTATCGGTTTTAATGCACTCTCTTATTGCGCTACTTAGCTTTTGAATTGTTGTGACTATAATTGTGTTGTTGTTTTTTTCTCTAATCAAACTTCTCACAAGTTCTTGCTTGTTGCTCACTCCAACAATCAGAGAATTGCTTACAACCTTATCACGCTTCCCTTTTGCCTTTTCGGTTTGCGTTGTTTGCCCTGTGTTGTATTCCGAAGCAAATTTACTAAACTCGTCTTTTGTTTGGCTATCTAGGTCTTTGCGGTCAACAATCATAACTGTGCGAGCAATCCCTGTGTGATTTTGTGCCAATAATTTTGTAGCGATGAAACTCGTTATGGTTTTGCCCGAGCCAGTTGCGTGCCAAATAAAACCGCCTTCATGTTTTGATGCTTGATCGCGGATTTTGTCTATCGCATGAATTTGATATGGGCGAAGCACCATCAATAGCTTTTTATCTTTTTTGTCGTCCAACAAAATTGTGTAATTGCTAATTAACTTATGCGCCATCGGTATACTTAAAACAGAGCGAGTAAATTCAAATAAATCATTAACATTGTCATTATTTTCCTCACGCCAACTAAATAGAATTTTTTTTGCGGGCTTGAAATCTTGGTTGGAGCTTGGTCGTGCAAAATATTTGGTCGCAACTTTATTGCTTATAACCATAATTTGCACAGTCGCAAAAATGCCATCAAAAAATCCCGCCTGTGCGTAACGCTCCATTTGGTCAAAGGCTTGGTAATACCCGTCTTTGGCATATTCGCTTTTCAGCTCTATATGTATGACAGGCAGACCATTTATAAGCAAGGTAACATCGCCGCGCTTAATTCGCCCGAAGGTTTCGGGAACAATTTGATTGACAACCTCATAACTGGAAATTCCCCCTGCAATATCTTTGTTGCTAAATAAAGTGAGTTCGATCTTGCCTTTAGAATTATCGTCACGCTCAATTTCAATCTTTGCAATTCCATTTTCGCCACGCAACCATTGCGATGCCAAAAAGGGCGTTTGGGTTAAACGCCTAAATTCGTTTTTAAGCTGGGTAAATTCGTTGTCAGTTAAAACGGTACCGTCGAGCTGTGCAACATTTATACGGTTAATATGCCCTCTAAGATTTTCCCAAAGGGTAACTTCTGTTTTAATATCGTTTCGATATGCCCATTGCTTTTCACGCTCGGTCAATATGCCTATAAACGTATTTTCAATCTGCGCTTCATTGCCCATTGTCGCTCACCTCATGAATTTCATTATCAACCAATTCCATAACATCATACAATTCACAATCAAGCGCATTGCATATCCTAACAAGCATTTCTACATTCACACACTCGCCTTTTGACATTTTTGTAAGTGTAGAAGCACTTATGCTTGCCACTTGTGATAACTCCTGTTTGTTCATTTCTTTGTCAATTAGAAGTTTCCAAAGTTTTTTATAGCTGATTTTCCTCAAATCAAATTCCTCATTTCAAAAATCTTGGGCGCAAATATCGGCCCTCAAAAATAATTATAGCATATAGAATTGGCAATTGCAATAAAAATTCTTGTTTTCTCGAATTGGATTTGCAATGTTGCCAGCGGAAGGTTGGTTATCCCATAATTTTTTTAATTTTCTCAATCTTTCTGTAAAACTTTTTTAATTTTTAGTCACTAGGGCTATAAGAGAGTTTACAGAAAAGGAGAAAATTTCATATGACACTTAAGGAATTATCACAGCTTTATTATTTAATCAAAGAAATAAAAATTGATCAGCTTCGTCTTGAGGAATTACAAGCAAAAGCGGAAGGTACGTCTTCCGGCTTTCTTTCTGAATTATCAAAAGCCCCAAATTTTGAAAGTAAGCTGGAAAAATATATTGTAGAAAAAGTAGACCTTGCAAATATCATTTTCAAAAAACAACAGCGTTGTATCGATGAGCGCGCCCGGCTTGAGCAATATATAAATGATATTGATGATAGTTACACTCGGATGATATTTAGCTTACGGTTCATTGATGGCCTTTCATGGGATAAAGTTGCTGACCATATCGGCGGGGGTAATACAGATCAAAGTGTTAAGAAAAGATGCTACCGGCACTTAGACAAATCTTCTTGATAAACATGTCCCACATGTCCCGGATTGATATGATATTGTGTAAATGTAGAAGTTTAGGCCGAGCAGTAAAATTACAGGAGGTGGATATTGAAAACAATAATAGAAGCGCTGTTTGCTTATTTCGACAAATGCCCATTAGAGTTGGAATACACATTTACGGCATTACCCCCGGATGATGTAATTAAGCGTTACACCAATGGGGGGGAATACCGCCGCTACCCTTTTATTATTAGCAGCGTTAATGATTACAGCACAGACACTACACAAAATATTGCAGATACTGGATTTGCGGAAAAATTAGCTGACTGGCTGCATAAACAAACACGCTCAAAGAATCTACCGGATTTACCCAACGGATTAACACCCCGGAGTATCCGTGTGCTTGGCGCCGGTTATCTTCAACGTCCGGATGTTGATACCGTAAAACACCAGATTCAATGTGAACTGGAATACTATAAAAAAGGAGAATATTAATTTATGAAATTAAGTGAACTAATGCAAGGAAAAACACCCGACCCGGCATTCGAAGGTTTCTCAACTGCCGATGATATGGTATTGGCAATTGACTTTACCGGCAATGCCACTGACCCAAAAGAATATATCGTTGCTCAAAACGGTATCACTGAACAATCAGGGGCATTGGAAGCCCAAACCAGTAGTGCCAATTATCTTCGTACCGGGGAAGTCAGCACGAAAACAGGGACATCCCGCAGCTTTAGCGTTGCCGGTGACCGTTATTATAAGGATGCTTTTCAAGATTCATTATTAGACCATGAAATGAAATACGGGACCGGGCAGACCGTTATCAAACCTTACGTGTACTTTAACTTACTTACCGGTAAAGGTGAAAAAGGCAGCATCTCTATCGTTATCGAAGATGATTTATCCGGTGCGGCCGGTGAAAATGCCAGTTTCAGCGCAACGTTAACATCAACCGTAAAACCGGCAGAATATACCTATACCGCCTAAAATTAAATAAAAAATCACAGCCGGGCGCTCATGGGTTATCCTGTGGGCGCCCGCTGAATGATATTGATACCAATTATTTTGATATTATCAAGGAGCCAACTATGATTACAGTAAAAAATATTGAACTGGATTTTGATATAACCTCTCCTGCTGACGTATTACGTTACAAGCAAGCAGGGGAAAAGATGGAAAAAGATGGGGAAGCGATTTCCCTGCCGGAAGTATCCCCTGACGACCCGGCCTTTTTGGATGCTTATGTGGAAATGCTTAACTGCGAACTGCGCCTTTTCGGCAACTTTGTTGATGAAGTTTTCGGCGACGGTATTGCCGAAAGGTTATTAGGGAATAATCCCAGCCTTAATAAAGTAGCAGAAGTTAATGAAGCACTTGGTGCGGCTATGGAGACCCAAAGCAAAGATTTCGGTATCAGGCTGCAAAAATATCAGCCTAACCGGGCGGCACGGCGAGGCAAGTAATGAATATTTTACTTCTTAACGGGCTGCCGGAGGATTATGAAGGAATCCCTATCTCCGCCGACTATCGCAACATGATCAATGTCGACCTCATTTTGCATGGGGATGAGGGCAATGAAACTGAAAGGACTATCGCCGCCCTACATCAACTTTATCCGCAGATACCGGCTGATATCGCAAAAGCTGTCGAGGGGCTTACCTGGTTTTTTTCGCGGGGTAAAATTGAAAGTAATGATAAAAAAAATGATAATAACACAAAAAAAGCATCCGTGCGCGCATTTTCATTTGAGCAGGATGCCGATTTAATTTATGCGGCGTTTTACGCCACTTATAACATCAGTTTATCAACGGTTGATTTTTTGCACTGGTGGGAGTTTCTTGCGCTGTTTGAGGGCTTGCCCGAAACTACGTTAATTCAGCGGGTTATGTACTGGCGTACGGCAAACCTTTCTGATTTACCAAAACCGGAACGCAAGCACATTCAAAAAATGTGTAAAATATTTGCCTTAAAAGAGCCGGATAAAATACCGATGTCAGTTGAAGAAATAAATCAGGATACAAAGGACAGGGTGGCGAGGCGGTTTGCCGAGGCGCAAGCGATGTTGGGGGGATAGCGGATAATTTGTCCCATATGTCCTGAATAATTATGGTACGATATAAAATGTAGTAGCGTTAGTTCTGCTTGTTAAAATAGCTTTAGAGAGATATAATATATTTAGAAAGTAATACTTTTAGACTGCAAATTTTATTGGCTTTTTGAAAAATGAATAATATAAAGAGTAATAGGTTTAACCAGCGACAAATAATTGTCGGTGGTTTTTTCATACAAAAAATCAAAGAAAGGATAAATAAATGGCATACAACGGCACTATAAATTTTAATATTTCCATAGACTCCTCTGGCGTTCAAGAGATTCGAAAGCTTAATGATATCTTAAGAGACCTTGCGGGAACCGCCAAAACCACAAGCAATGAGGCCGATACTGCATGGACAAGCATGCAAACTTCGATGATACATAATATTAATGAAGTTATAAACTCTATCGACAAAGGGTTTTCAAAATCTATTAATAGCATGGAAAAGCTTATTGTTAGTACTGGAAGTACAGTAAACAAAGAATTGAAAGGAATGGCTAAAGCATTTGATTTTGCGACAAACACCTTAGACCCTTTGCTGGGTGTTATAGCAAATGCACATTCAGCTTTTGAAGCATTCGAGGCGGTAATTGGTATAGTCACATTGCTAAAACAAAAATACGGGGCAATCATTTTAGCAAACACATTACTGAAACTAAAAGATATTGCAGCAACCGGAGCTGCAACTATAGCAGGAATAGCTTACACTAAAGTTATTATGAATCAAACCGCTCAAAAAATAATAAGTACTACAGCAAAAAAAGCCGGCTTGATTGTTGATGCTGATGGACTTTTACTTACGAAAGCTGGTATTGTTGCTACCACATTACAGACGGCAAAGATATTATTACTTAGTGGTGCATTAATGGCAAAGAATGCTATTGTCGGTCGTGTAACCGGCAATATGAAACTCGCTGCTGCCGCGCAATTATTATGGAATGCTGCAATAGCAGTTAGCCCAATCGGTTTATTAATTGCCGCAGTTGTTGCCCTCGTAGCTATCGGTTGCGCACTTGTCAAGTTTCTCCGTAGCGGCTCTGACGAAGCAAAAGCCCAAAACAAAGAAATAAAAGAACTAACGAAAGCCCACAAAGAATACGAAAACCAATTAGCTGATGACAAAGCCGCTGCTGAAAATGCTATTGCGATGTCAAAAGCACAAGCCACGGCTAATAGTGACTTAGTTGATAGTCTTCGTCAACTAATTATCGAAAACTACAAATGTGGAACGAAAAATGAAGAAATTGCAAGCACGGTAGATAAGCTTAATAATTCCGTAGAGGGGTTAGGGCTTTCCTATGATGAAAATTCAAGAAGCCTTAGCGAAAATATTAATCAGCTTAGTGCTTATATTAGAGCTCAAGACCAATTAGTTGTCATTAGGGCGCAAGAGGATGAATATAACCGTCTTCTTAGTGAAGAGCAATCAATCTTAGCAAAAATCAATTATGAAAAAGCCCGCCAGGCAGAACTAGAAAAGCTTAAAGATGCTGGCATAATTTCAGGAAAAGAATATAATAAGCTACTTAAAGAGAGCAACAAGCTTCTTGATGGTTATACTGAAACCCATACAAGGCTTGGCATTGAAGCAAAAATAGCTGGCAATATCATCTGCAATGAGGCAAAGAAAAAAGCTATTGCCGAAACCAATGCCCATGAAGCAATTAATAGAGCACGCGACAAAAACGGCAAAAACCTTAAACAGCTTGCTAAGCTTCACAATTTAACCACCGATGAAATTCTAAATGACATGGAAAGGCAAGAACTTTCCTTAGAAGAATGGTCAGACAAAATGGCCGAAGGGTTTACCAAAAACGGGCAAAGTTTAGAGGGGGTTGCTAATCAATGGGGTATGACTTCGGTTGAAGTTAAAGCTTATATGGACGAATGGGGTATGAATCTTGACGAGTTCGTTGCTGATATGGAGAAGTCTCATACCAAAGAGGGGCTAAACCTTGAGCAATTGGCAGAACGCTGGGGTATGACTGCGCAGCAAGTCGAGACCGAAATGGATAATATGGGGCTTTCCATGCAGCAGTGGAGTGACAACCAGCAAGCAGCATGGCAAGATTACCAAAACGCCATCTCTGCCCATACGGGTAACATAATCAATTCATTTAAAGAAATACCCGAAGAATATGAAATGTCTGCCGATGATATGATTAATATCCTTGCAATTAATCGCCAACGTTATGCCGAGTGGAAAGAGGCCATGACGGAAATCAGCGGCCAAGTATCGGCAGAGACACTTGCTGAACTTGAAAAGCTCGGTCCGGGGGCATTGAGTGCCATTAATGCAATGCGCGAAAATGGCGGTAAAAAGCTGGCTCAGTTTAATGATGAAATTAATGCTGCCGTAGAAGAATCTACTAAATATGTCATTCAAGAATATAATGACCCGGCTTTCATTAACGCTCCTGCTAATGGTTTTGATACACAAGGAGACAAAATTGCTCAAAACGATTCCGTTCAAAATGCGGTGAATTGCTTAGCTAACGATGTCGATTTAATCATAAGCGAGTTACCACCCATGGCTGAAACCCATACAACACAAATGGTAACAGATATGGATGATGCCTTAATATCGGGAATACCAACCCTAAACTCTTCTGCTGACGAAGTATCGCATGGCATTGTAGATAGCTTGATTCCTATGATTTCCGGAGCAATAACCGTTACCAACAGGATGATGGACGGCATCCGCGAAGCTATGAACCGGAAAGCTTGGGAACTCTTCAAAAAAGCTGCCGAAATTGCCAATACCATTGCCAAGACAATGGCGAGTGCTTTAGACGTCCGCTCCCCTTCCCGCGTGATGATTAATCTTTTTGAGTTTGTTATGTTGGGTATTTGGGAAGGGATGGACGGGATGAGCGGGATGCTTTACCGCAAAGCTGATGAAATCTCCGATGGCATCGCAAAACATCTGGCAGTAACGCCGGATGTTTTTGATTGTCTTTATAAAGAACTAAAATCAGTGTCAGGTGCCAATATAGCGTTCGGCTCCGCTCTTCTTCCGCAAGCCGCCCTGGCCGGTGCGGATGGCGGCGTTACTTATGTTACTAACCTTACCCAAAATATCACTACCCCAAAACCACTTTCGCCATCGGAAATGACCCGCGAAGGCCAGGATATGATGCGCCGGGCTAAGTGGAAGCTGCCTTAAGGAGGGACAATGAACGAAAAAACAGTATTTATCTACGAAAGCCGGATTGGGCGGCTTGAATTTCGCTACAACTCCCGGTTATGGATTACGGATGTTGGCGGAATAAGCAGCGTTGAAGTCGATATTTCAGAAAGCCGAAGTTCAATGCAAACCGGCTCAAGCATTACTGCCCAAAGTGTTAAACCCCGCTTTTTTACTATTGACGGGGCAATATTTGAACCAATAGGGGGCCTCCGGGAACGGCTGCTTGATATTATTGCCCCGCAAGTACCGGCCACGCTAACGGTTGAGCAAAACGGTGAGTCGTGGTTTCTGGATGTTGTGCCGGAAAAGACACCAGAAGTTACACCGGGGAACGGGGTGCAGTTTTTCCAACTTCGTTTACATGCCGCATACCCCTACTGGCGTACCACTTCATCGTATGCAATGCAGCTTTCAGGTTTAATCGCCCTTTTTAGGTTTCCCTTCTGCACTGGGGGGAAGTGGTGGTTATCCAAATACAGCGACAGCTATTTTAGCACGGTAGTCAATAATGGTAATACGCCGATGGATTTTAAGCTTATCTTTATTGCCCGCAGCGAAATCGAAAACCCGGAACTTTATCATGTTGATACCCGGAAAAGGATTCTTATCCGCAAAGTCATGACCGCCGGGGAACGGATTATTATTTCTACCGTTTATGGACAAAAAGGCGCTGTCTTAATCAGCGCTTCCGGTGAGGTAACAAACGGCTTCCGGTATTTATCTATCGATAGTGACCTTTCGATGGCATTACTTCCCGGACCCAATCTTCTGCGCTGTGATGCCGGGTATAACCGGGAAGGGTTAAGGGTAAGGATTGAAGCACCAAAGGGGGTGAAATCAGGTGTCTAAGTTTGTTATTTATGATAGCGGCCGGCAACGGGTTGATTTGTTACAGCAAGTTGAATCTGTTCAGTGGCTTGAATACTATCAGGCCCCGGGGGAAGTCAAAATCATTGCGCAAATTACTCCTAATAACCTTGCAATGTTAATTAATGGTAACCGGATTTATAATCCGGACACTGATACTGTTGCCATTATCAGCCACGTTGAAATCGGTCATACCGAAACTGAAGAAATTATTATTGCCCGTGCCGACTTAACCGCGCAGCTTTTAAATAACCGGGTTGTTATGGAAGCGGTGAATGTTACCAATATTGAAGAAGGCATGTACAATATTTATCGCAAAAATCAGCGCTTTCTGCCTATTCAAATCGGTATGGCAAAGGGTTATAGCGAAACCGCCGGAATGGAAATAAGATGGGGCTCTGTCCTTGATGCACAAATAAGGCTTGCAGAAGTATCGGGCCTGGGTTTTAGAGTGACCTTTGACCCGGAAACGGGGGGGGAAATATTTAAAGTCTATAAAGGGGTTGACCGTTCTGATGACAAATCAGATGGTTATATTGGTTACTTTGGTACGGATGTTGATGGCATCGAAAGTGTTACCGTGACATCAGACACCACCGATTACAAAAATACGGCCGTTATTGCCGGGGACGGTGAAGGTTTAGCCCGCACTATCCGGATTGTTTCAATTGGTGATGCTTACGGCGAAAACCGCCGGGAGCTATATGTTAATGCAAATGATTTAAAAAGGCAGTATCAAGTTTCTATTGAGACAGGTGATACCGATGAAGATGAAAACCCAATTTTTACTAATGAAACCCATACTTATACGGATGAAGAGTATCACGCCCTACTAGATGCGCGGGGGGTTGAAAAGCTCGCGGAACATCTTAGGGCCTTCTTTGTTACCTGCGAAGTTACACAAAACAATATTTTATATGGTATTGACTATAATCTGGGCGACCGTATTCCCGTAAAAATACCAGAGTACGGGATTTTTGCCACTGCAAGAATCTCCTCTGTGACGATGGCCTATGAGCGGGAAGGCAACCGGATTATAGCTATTTTAGATGAATTTGAATTGGAGGGATTATAATGATATGTTTTCCACTTGACAACATGGAATATGAAGCCGAGGCACTCGGCGCATGGTGCGGCACCAGGGTACGCGGTGTATTTTCTGATGATAACCATTTTAGTGTATCTGCTAACGGGAATATGACCATCAATTTAGGCCCCGGCCTTGCCTGGCTCAAAATGGATGAGTTTTGGGGGGTTAATATTTTTGAAAAAAACACTACCCTGCTTAGCATTGATACTGCGGATGGGGCGCTTACACGATATGCCGCTATCTGCCTGCAACTGAATAAGAATTTAAATGAGGGGAAGGCCATAGTAAAATACGGGCCATACGGCACAAACCCTGATTTAAACTCCCTGCCCCTGCCTATACAGAACAGTCTTGACTATGATGAAATCTATGTCGCTGCAATCCGGGTCAGGGCCGGGGCTACAGAAATACTGATGTCTGATATTACAGATTTGCGGCTAAACGAGGCTTATTGCGGTCTGATGAGTGATGGCGTAACCGGCATCCCGACTCAAGCATTAGATGATGCCTGGCAGTGCTGGTTTAGCAATCTGAAAATCGGTGCTGAACAAAAAGCGGAAGCTTTCATTGCCTGGATAAATTCGGTTAAGACTGACAATATTGTCACAATAGCTGATATTCAAGAGCATGTTAACCACATCGTTGCGGTATCAGATAATCAGCCAGACAATCAACCGGAGGGTAGCTTATGGCTTGATACATCCGACGGCTTATCTTTAATAAATGAGAACGGGATTATGATTGGGAATGCTGTAATCAGCGAAACAGAACCGCATAGCAATCCTGATTTTTGGCTGCATACTCAAGGTAATTAAAATTAGTCACAATTAATCTTAAATTTCAGAAAGGAAGTTAGTAATGGCTAAAAATTTTACAATGATGGCAAATAATGGGGCGGGGTGGGACACACTTTACCCAAGAACCACTGCCGCTCAGGTTGTAACAAATACAGACCGCCAATTTGTCAGCGAAGCAGAAAAAGCCAGAGTAGCCGGGATATCAAACCCTAATATTTTACATAATTGGGATTTCTGCAATCCGGTTAATCAGAGGGAGTTGATGGAGTATGCTATCTCTGGATATACCATTGATAGATGGTTTATGAACCAAGATTCAAAATTAAATATCATAAGTTCCGGCATATCTTTATCTAATTTAGCAATGGGATATCGGACGTTAACTCAACTAATAGATTTCCCTGCCCAGTATTTCGGAAAAACAATTACTTTATCTATAGAATCAGATGGGATAATATATACTAATACTACCACATTACCATCGTCAACCCCAGCAAGTGTATTCCGTTCGACAAAGTGGCTTGATGCAGAGCGCATAAGATATTCTCAAATAGAACTTTCTGCAACCAGCGGGGAGTTAAAAGTTCACGCCGCTATAGGTAATACCGCACCAATTGGTACTACATTTAATATTTCCCGGGCAAAATTAGAGTTAGGTTCCATTTCTACACTTGTTAATGACCCGCCGGTAGATTATGGCAAAGAATTAGCAGTGTGCCGGAGGTATCAAATTGTATTAAATAATCATGTGCGATTAAGAGCTAGTTTTAGAAATTCAAGTTCATTTCAGTTTGCATTACCACTTGAAACATCACTTAGAATAAACCCAATAATAATAGGCAATCCTGATTTAAGAGTATTTGGGGTAGGTACTATTCAAGATGGTTTTAATTTTACCTATGTAGTATCTAATGGATTATTAACAATAATAGCTAATAAGGCATCTCATGGGCTAACAGATGCAACTTTTACTCTATATGAAAGAACAATTATTGACACTAATTTATAAGAAAGGAAAGTTATATGGATTATTTAAATGAAAGTCATGAAGAATTATATAAAGATTTAATACAATCATCAAATGAAGAACCACAATTTGTTTATGAATCATTTCATAAGCATTATATCCGTAAAGCAGATGAAGAAAATGAAGTATATGGTTGCTTTATAGTTTTTGGTTTTAGTGATGCATTCGAACAGCCCATCGAAAATGATGTGCTTATAAGTGAAAATGGTAGTTACCAATTCAGGTTATTCCCTGATGGAGAAGAAAACCCGAAACTATTTGACGATAATGGTGTACCACTTTATAGATATCACCGTGGAAAAGTGCGCATTCGTTCAAAGAAAGAGCTTGAAGAGCATAATGCCGCAATATCTAAACAAATTGATTAATAAGAATTAATTAGTTTCATGATAAAAGAGGGTTAAAAAAATCCGTAGTATCATCACCTAAATATATTCTGATTTGAAAATGAAAAAAGTCCAGTTGCCAAGATAATGACTGGACTTTTTTATTAAAAACTATTTTGAAAGGAATCTTATAATGGCCAAAAATTTTACAATGAAGGCAAACAATGGGGCGGGGTGGGACACGCTTCACCCAAAAACCAGTATGGGGCAGGTCGAAGGGTTAAGCCCCAAAATCAATGAGGTTGAAGCTATCGCAAAGGGGGCGGCACCGTCCACACATAACCATACCAGAAGTCAGATAACTGATTTCCCGGCAAGTCTGCCGTCATCTGATGTACCGGCATGGGCAAAAGCGGCTAATAAGCCGACTTATACAGCAGCCGAAGTCGGAGCGGCTACATCTAATCACACACATACGGCGGAAAATGTCGGGGCAGCGGCATCTAACCATACGCACACAGCAGCAAATGTCGGCGCGGCAGCAGCCAACCATACGCACACGGCAGCAAATGTCGGTGCCGCACCAAGTACCCATTCTCATGGTGCAGGCGACTTAAACGTACCCGTAATTACCGTTGGAAGAACAACGCCGGCCGGCCCCAAAGTCGGTGATATTTGGTACGATGAAAACAATTAATACTCGAAAGGAGACATATATGGCAAATCGTAATTATACTCAAAAAATCAGAACAGCAAGCGGATATGATACTTTGTATCCCAAAACAACAGCAAGCCAAATTTTAACTGATTCGAATAATCAGTTTATTAGCGCGGCGGAAAAGAACAAAATAGCTAACGATTTTATCTTAACTAATCAGCAGAATCTCACATTCACTAACTTGACGGCAATCATCAGCGATAGCCGAATCACAGCCAACAGCCTTGCAGACGTGTACTTTACTGCTGCAACTATAACCATAGCCTCCGCCGCAGAAGTATCAGTAGAAACATATACCGGAAGGATAGAGCTAACGGCTAAAAACACTCCAAGCGGTACGGTAACTGCAACGATAAGGATAAGGGTGATTTGATATGAGAGGAAGAACGAATGCTAACAATGTAGTTGACTTGTCAAAGATAATAAGAGATTTGGGTGCAAATATCAGCACTTATAATGTTGCAAGTCTGGGAATAGATAAAGATAAAATAACTGCCCAGAACTTTTTTATACATGTGACAAGTGCTAACGCTACTACTGCTAGAAATCCGAATAATGGTTCTGGACATGGAAGCAGAACAATAAATCCATCGCGTACTTACAACCAAACGACAGGAGAAGTATCAGTTTCCGGCACATCTGCAAGCGGCAGTATGGCAAATGAAGTTTGGGTAAATTTTATCGGCATTCAATGGAGATTAATTCTTATAGCTTAAGGAGAAAACATGATAAAAACTAAATATGATAATGGTGACATTGTGAGGAATGTCGAAACAAACACAGAACATATGATATTATCGCATTGCATTACAACACGATTTATTGATGACGATATTAATAAATCTGAATATACCGTAGAAGAGCTTTATGCTTTAACCGATGTTGACGAATTGGTTGATGTTTCATTGATTGAATTTGTAAGACAATCGGAATCAGAAATACCAAAATAATTTGTCAACCGTATCCCGGTTGATGATGAATATCCAACCATCGACAATTAAAAAGAAAAGAGGGATTTCAAATGCCGGAATGGATAACAATAGCTGCAGCCGCCGGGGGGTATCTGTTACTTGGTATAAACCTTATCAACCAGGGCCGTATTGCTAAGAAAAATTCACCGAACGAGATTTTTAAGGAAGAGACAAAAGTTAGATTAGAAGAAATTGAAGGCAGCCAGACGGCTATCCAAAGGCAGCTTAATTCCTTGGAGGAAAATCACAATAATTGTCAATCCACTCTTATGGGTAAAAAGCTTGATAATGATAATAAGCGCATCAAATCAATGGCGGATGCAGTAGAATCGCAGCAACGCATTATGACAATCATGTTAGAAGCACAACAAGTCATTCTCGGGCACCTTGCGGAGGGAAATCACAAAGGCGAATTAAAGGCCGCTTCCAATAATATAAAAGCTTGCTTAATCAAAGAGGCAACTATTAAAAAGATTGATGTTAGTGAGGTTATTTAATGAAAAAGACAGAAACCAGCAAAATATTTATGTCCCTTTTCAGCCTTTCGTGCATCGTATGGATAACCATATGCATAAAACTAGAGTATTTGGAACTGGCACAAGATTTAATTAGAACAACGCTGGCCGCTCTGATTTGCTACTTTGGCCAAGCCCGGTTTGGCAAGTATTGTGAAGAAAAAAACCGGGTATATGAGGAAGAAGCCGCGATGAAATTATTTGAGCGGTATATGGAGGAAAAATAAATGAAACTAAGTCAAACGGGATGGAACTTGATAAAGCAATTCGAGGGTTACCGCAGTGAAGCATATCTATGCCCGGGCGGGGTTTGGACGATTGGTTATGGCACAACTAGATATCCAAATGGCACAGCGGTTAAAAAAGGTGATAAATGTACCGAAAATCAAGCAAGGGAATGGAAAGAAAATGATATTCGGCGATTTATTAATAATGTTATGAAATTTAACCCTACATATAAGTGGAACCAAAACGAATTTGATGCGTTGGTTAGCTTTGCTTATAATGTCGGCTCAATAAACCAGCTTACGCAAAACGGCAAACGGACGAAAGCACAGATTGCGGCGGCGATGCCTCTATATAATAAATCCGCCGGCCAGGTTCTTGCCGGCCTTGTCCGCCGCCGCGAAGCAGAAAGGGTGCTCTTTCTTACGCAAGCCGGGTCAGTGAGTTCAGCTCTCCACGGCAAAAACAATCCCTTTCCCACGCCGGCGCCAACCATCAGGCAGGGCAGCCCCAAGGTTCATGTGCAGTGGCTGCAATGGCAGCTCAATGACCTTGGTTATCCATTGGTGGTTGATGGTATCTGGGGCCCGCGGACACAGGATGCAGTTTTGACTTTCCAGCGTAATCATAGGCTGGCCGTTGACGGTTTGGTCGGTCCGGCTACAAAAAGCCAATTAACAAATAAAGCGGCTTAACCGCTTATTTTATGATTAACTTTCCGGCGGCGTAATCCTGATTACGCTGCCGTTAGTTATCAATATTTCATTTCTTACTCCTTGAATTTTTCAACTCACCGCTAAGGCTGATACTAGTACCATTCCGTTCTTTCCGGTGCTGTTTTGCCCTGCATTATTTTCTTTCTGCGCTAAGCTATCTTGCGTTTTCACTATCTCAATAATATGCTCTGCCGTTTCTTCAGCGGCAAAAATTTCTTCGGCCTCTACATAATCGCCCCAGCCATCAGAAAAGTCGGCGCTTAAATCTGCAACTTTGATACCATCGACAAAAACTGTAAAATCACCGCCGCCCTCACTTAGTTTCGCATAAAGTAAACCGATATTCCGGCACTTTACGGCAAAAGTCATTCTGCTTTCTAATTGCCAGTAACCAATCAGATTACCAAAATCTTCATCACTGGTTTCAAAACCCCCGGCAGAAATTAATTTTCCAAAAACCTTGTTTTGACCTCTGCAACAACACTCATTATTACTGTTATATGTGCCGGAGCGGATTAAAGTTGCCTGAATATACTTTTCCGTGGTATAAGGGATGATGAAGTCATTTTCTTTATTTTGAATCCCGCTGATGCTTTTCTGCTTCACGTCTTTTAGATAAGCAATAATTAGTTCGGATAAAACCCGATGGCCATTTGTATTCGGGTGAATATCATCATCGGATATATCCGGCCATTTTATCACTCCTGAATTAATGCCGGTAAGAATTGCATTTCGATAAGAAATCATCGGAATATCATAATACATTACTACTTTCAAATGCTCATCTTGAAAACTCCAGCCATCTTCCATTGTCATTGCGACTGTGATAATTGCGGGGCTGTTTTCATGAAACCAAATTTTACGAAGCAGATTATCATAAGCTTCAATATTCCGGGCGAGGCCATCCTCTGTATCATTAACGGAAAACTCAACGAAAACTAAATCGGGGTTAAATTTGAGGATATCATCATCAACCCGGTGAACACCGATATAAGAACCGGTTGCCCCGATTCCGGCATTGATATATGTGACATTTATGTCAGGAAATGAGCGGCAAAACCAATCCGCAGTCAAACGGCAGTAACATTCATGAGCTTCTGCATCAAACCGTTGGGTAATTGACCCGCCAATGAAAGTGACAGTAATGTCATTTCCCTGCGCGGCTTTTCTTAATTTTTCCGCAAGCCGGGTTTTGTTACCTTCATTCAAACAGCTATGTTGGATAATATTTTCCGGTATCATAGTTATCCCTTTCAAAAACTACAAACTTTTGTGCCAAAACAGGAGTTCCATTTTGCGCAAATTTGCCAATTGAAGTTTAGTTTATCTTTGATGTCGTGCCATTGCACTACATTTTAGATAAACTCTTCAATTTTCTCACATCCGTTCCGGAGCCGAAAAACCTAACAAGTCAATACAGGTTTCCAAAATATCTCTCGTTAAATCAAGTAAAGCAATATAATAATTTTGTTTTTCATTGACTGGCTCGGTCAATATCTTGGTTTGATGATAAAAAGTATTCAAAGCATTAGCTAATTCATAGATATAAGCGGCGATACGGTGAGGGGCAATTTCCTCGTAAGCCGTTTCAATCATGGCATTAAAACCAGCGATAGTAAGCATCAGGGCTTTATCCCCAAAATCGCTTGCAAAGGATTTCTCACTCGCTCCGGTTTCGTTTGCGCAAATTTCTTCCGGCGCAAGTAAGGCTTCTTTATTGATAACCCCGCCAGCTTCGGTATACTTTTGCAAAATTGATTTTATCCTGACAATGGTATACAAAATGTAGGGGCCGGTATCACCTTCAAAAGAGGTAAAGCGGTCAATATCGAAGATATAATCTTTCGCTGCCTGATTCGATAAATCACCATATTTCAATGCGGCAAGGCCGACAATTTGAGCTGTTTTGCGGGCTTCATCTTCACAAACATCCCGGTTAGCTATGATTTTTTTGTACATTTCTTCATTGATTAATGATACCAAATCTTCAAGGCGCATAACTCCGCCGTCTCTGGTTTTAAATGGTTTCCCGTCAGCCCCGTTCATCGTACCAAAACCAAGGAACCGAAGATTCATTTCGGGTGGTACGATTCCGGTCTTGCGGGCACAGCGGAAAAGTTGCTCAAAGTGCATACTTTGTCTTTTGTCAGTTGTATAAATCATCATCTCCGGCGAATAATTTTTCATCCGTTCTAAAATTGTCGCAAGGTCAGTGGTTAGATATAGATAAGCGCCGTCAGATTTGACAATTAATCCCGGCGGCATTTCTTTGGTATCGGTTTCTTCTTTAATATCAATAACAAAGGCACCATTACTAAGGTAAGCAAAACCATCTTCCTTAAATTTGTCAATCATCGCCGGAATTAAGTCTTGAACATCGGATTCACCTTTCCACAAATCAAAATCAACATCAAGATTGCGATAGTTTTCCTTTAAATCAACAAGTGAAATACGCATAATGTGCTGCCATAAAGCACGATATCCAATCCGCCCGTTTTGCAGCTCAAAAGTAGCTTGTAAAGCTTTTTCGCGGTAACTTTCATCAACTTTTGAACGCGCCGAAGCAAATGGGTATATCTCTCCCAATTCAGCAATTGAAAAGGGGGGTTCGGCCGGGTACTCACCGTCATATCCCGGGTCAAAATACACTAGTTCCGGTTTGCGTTCGTTTAATTCCACGATAATCAAACCCATTTGCAGCCCCCAGTCACCTAAGTGAACATCACCGATTGCAGTATGGCCTGCATAGCGAATAATCCGCTTTATGCTTTCGCCGATAATCGCTGAACGAAGGTGGCCGATATGAAGCGGTTTTGCGACATTGGGACCGCCATAGTCAACGATGATAGTTAGCGGTTGTTTGGGTTCTTCCAAGCCAAATTTCGGCGATTTTATCATTTGCTTAAGATAAGCGCAAACAAAGGAAGGTTTTACTTTAAGATTTAAAAAGCCGGGCGGGGCGACTTTTATTTCACTGAAAACCCGGCTGTCTTTTAATTTTTCCGCTACTTCATTGGCAATCACTAATGGTGCTTTCCGGTACTCCTTAGCCCCGGCCATCGCACCATTACATTGATATTCGCACAAATCCGGGCGGTTAGAAACCGTTACCTTGCCGAGGTCAGGATTGTAACCTAAAACAGAAAAGGCTTGTTTGATTTCGCTGCTGATTTGGTCAATAAATTTTTTCATGTATGCTCCTTAATATTAGTAAGTCAGGCAATAAATACTCTTCGTTGCTACGGTCTAATTGGTTCTAATTTACATATTATCTCGGGAAGAAGGCGACCTAAGGTGACTTCAAGATGTTTTTGCCTTCCTTTCTATACCTGGAAAATTCGCAGCCACAATAATTTTGCCGGTAAAGGCCGTACTTTTTCGATAATTCGATAGAGCGCTGATAACCGCCCTTCTTTTTGAAGTCAGAGGGTAAATATAATAGCCCGTTGTATTCAACAGCAACCTGCTTGCCGATTTCATTGATTTTTTCGGCGTTCTTGTGCGGGCTTACGGTGAGGGTGGTGGCAAAGTAGTCAAACCCGCGCTCATATGCGACTCGTGCTGTTTCTTTAAGCCGCAGCTCAAAGCAGCAAAAGCACCGCTCTCCGCCTTCGGGGCAAGCTTCAAGACCCTTGGTTATATCATAAAAACTTTCAGGTTTATAATCGCCTTCGATGAAAAAAGGAGCAAACCAGTTACTATCTACAGTCACTGTTCCGCGAGGTTCTGTAAATAGTAATGCCGGTAACCGTTTTTGTTCATCACGGCGAAGCTCATATTCCGGCCGGCTGGTTATATTGGGGTTATAAAAAAAGACCGTGACACAAAAATCATTTTCTAAATATTCCAAAACGTAACTGCTGCAAGGGGCACAGCAACTATGCAAAAGAAGCGTTTTTATTTTATTGTTCATAGTCAATGTTTCTGCCGGTTTCATTCTTTTCCCTTGCCGATAACTACCAAAACCCCGGCGGTTGCCGCAATCGAAAGGCCAAAGAGGCCCAGGTCAACTGTCAGGCTGCGGGGAATTTCTTCCAATAGATAACCCAACCAGGATGAAGTCGAAAAATTGACCACAAAATGGATAATAATCGGCACCCACAATGTTTTGTAACGATGACGGAGCCAGCCTAAAACCAAGCCGATAAAGAAAGCATATGTCCCTTGGACCCAGTTAAGATGCATCAGGCCAAACATCAGCGCCTGAATCACATTCGCAATCCAGAAACGGCGGGAGGCTTTTAAGGCATAATGCTGGATAATACCACGGCATAATAATTCTTCGCCAATCGGGGCCAAAATAACCGCTGCGATAATCGCCAGCCCATTAACTCCGAACCCGGCACTTTCAATCATCTCATAAAACTGTTCAATCCGGTCAGGTACAACATATTCGCCAAGATAAACCATCTGGGTACTGAAAACACAAAGGGTGATACCAATTACAACCGACCAGCCAACCATTGGGGCGGTCAGGATTTTGCCGGTTCTTGGGATATCACGGTTTGGCCGGATACAAAGCAGATAATACCATAAGAAAAAAGCCGCTGTCGCAGCAGCATGATAACCAAAGATGCCGGTACTTGCAACGGTCATCACATTATCCATATAGGCTGCCATAAAAGATTCTGAATCTCCATAAACAATGCCTGTTCTTAAAGTCACAATAACAGCATGGATTGCCATCGCTATCCCGCCGACAATTATTTGCATCAGGATACTAGCGACAAGCGGTAAGGTACTCATCAAAAACCAGCCGAAACTTTTCCCAAAATCTTTCATAACCATACTCCTTCAAAGTCCGGAGACTTTGTGCGTAGCACAAATCTCCCAAACACATTTAGATATTATTAGTCATGGTTTTATACATGGCTTAGAATATCTCTTCGTTTTATTCTTTGCCCGACCAACAATAAGTACAAAGTTTCTCTTCTTCTAAGCCAACCGCAGCAAGCATATCATCAAGGCGATGATATTTTAATGAATCAAATTGCAATTTTTGACTGATAAGATTCACCATTTGTTGATATTCTTCGCGGTCGGGATTTGTATAAACCGCAAGGTCAACATATTTATTTTCTTTTTCAATCTCACTGATAACCCGTCTGGTTATTAATTCAAGTTCGGAACTTGAACGGGAAAAATTGAGATACTTGCAACTAAATAAAAGCGGCGGGCAAGCCGGGCGGACATGAATTGCTTTTGCCCCCATTTGCTTCAAAAATTCCGTTGTTTCGCGTAACTGTGTCCCCCGCACAATTGAATCATCAATAATCAACAAAGTTTTGTCACGGATTAACTCACGAACCGGAATCATTTTCATCCTGGCGATTAATTCGCGCTGTTTTTGCATTGTTGAAAGAAATGAACGGGGCCAGGTCGGAGTATATTTAATTAATGGCCGGGAAAAAGGGATTCCCGATGCATTTGAATAGCCAATCGCATGGGCAACACCGGAATCCGGGACACCAACAACATTGTCAGCAACGATATTATCCTGTTTCGCCAGCGATTTGCCGCAGCGGTAACGCACTTCTTCAACCCCGATCCCCTCATATGAAGATGATGAATAACCATAATAAATCCACATAAAAGTGCAGATTTTCATTTCCTTGCCTGGGGCGTGTAGAGTTTCCGCACTTTCCGGTGTAACAACAACAATCTCACCGGGGCCCAATTCCCGTTCGGTAATAAAACCAAGGTTAAGATATGCAAAACTTTCAAATGAAATGCAATAAGCATCTTTTTTGTAACCAATTGATACCGGGGTGCGCCCCATCCGGTCGCGGGCAACATAAATCCCCTTTGGGGTCATTATCGCTATCGTCATTGAACCTTCGATAATCTCCTGGGCATAACGGATCCCTTCAACGAAATGGTCTTTTTGATTGATGATTGCCGCACAAAGTTCAGTCGCATTGATATCGCCGCCACTCATTTCCAGAAAATGGGAATGGCCGTTTTTGAATATTTTCTTGACAATTGATTGAGTATTATTTATTTTACCCACCGTCATTATCGCATATGTACCATGATGTGAGCGGATAATCAAGGGTTGAGGTTCGTAATCGGAAATACAGCCAATCCCAAACCGGCCTTTCATATTGTTTGCATCTTTTTCGAATTTCGTCCGGAAGGGGGCGTTTTCGATATTGTGAATCGCCCGGTCAAAACCTTTACCCCGGGAATAAACTGCCATCCCGGCCCGCCTTGCGCCTAAATGGGAGTGATAATCAGTCCCGAAAAATAAATTAAATACGCAATCTTCTTTTGATGCAATTCCAAAAAATCCACTCATTTTTATTTAAACCTCTTTTCATAATCCGCCACCAAGTCAAGGATTCCGGCGGCATAACTTGGATACATATCAACCATGTCCTTTATTTCATCCTGGGCTTTTTTGGCAACTATTTCTCTATTGTAATCCATCCGCTTTCTAAGTGACTGACGGCGAATAATCAAATTGTGCCTTACTTCAACCATTTCTTTCCGGTCGAGGATTGCGGCCGGTTGATGAAGCCAAATCATCGGGTCACTTAGTCTCATGCTTCGTAAAATCCGTAAAATCCCCCGTTCCGCAAGATCCAAATCCTTTTCCATCTGTTTAAAATCTTCCCGCCGTTTCTTTTCTTCAAGATAAAGCCCATAGACCTTTTTAAGCTCTGATGAATTGCGAACACCATATTTGATATGCAGATATTCAAGCAGATTGGTATTGTTGATATAACGTATTTTTACGCTATTGTGTAACAAAATTATTTTATTGATACTTTTTTCAACCCGCTTTAATTCACGCATTCCATTGTTGTGTTTCATAAAAATAAGGGTTATCGCTATCGCTGTCGCCCCGGCGGCAAGCAGATAACCGATTTGGGTATTCATTGCAAAACCGAACTGTAATATTAATAATAAAACTATACAAAGGGCAACCGCGGTTAGGCAGACCACCATTATCGCCCGCAAATCTTCAATTAAGCGCTGTAAATCATATTTACGATAGGTATAAGCTTCTTTTTCGCCGGCAAGATGTTTCATATCCTGTTTTATTTTGACCTGATATACTTCCGCCTCTTCCAATTTGAAAAGCCCCTCTTCCACTTGGTCATGCAGGGCATCTATTTTGTGATAGGCAGCTTCTTCAATCGGAACCGGTTTTTGTTCATATCCGCTTCTGGTTTTGTTGATATTAATCAGCTTAGTTGCCGCATCTTTAAGTAAAAGTGCATCTTCGGCCGGAAGTGATTCTATTTCTTCCATATCCTTTAATTGTGAGGTGACAACATTGTATTCCGCATTCAGGTTATCAATTTCCATTGTAGCATCTTTGATTTGATTAAGGCAATTTTTAATATAATCAAAGCGCTGCTCACGATCATGAAAATCGATATTTCCACGGTTAAAAACTACATCATCCCAAACGTCAAACTTATCAGGATAATTATGTTCTTTACGAAAACGTTTTAAAATTTTGCGGAAAATTTTCATACTAACATCCATGCCGAACCTCTGGTTCGACTCAAAAACTCATGAAGAACGCGATTTGCGTTCTTCCTAAACGAAGCATTAGATTTTCTTAGTTAGTGTTCTTTACTGACTTTGAAAATCTCTTCGTTTTGTGAAGTTTTAGATTTTCTTTAGTGGCGGACCGTTGTCCGTCACCTTAGAAATCTCTTCACGTTAATCAACGGCATTGCAGTATTTTTTCTTGGCTTCCTTAATCATAAACTCAATGCCGGTATTATAAGAGTTGCCGTTTCCCATTGCTTTATCCAAAATCAGTTCATCTAACTCTATCTTGGCATCTGTTTCATTATATACGCTCATTGCCTGATTGTAAATATGCTCAACTTCCAGAGAAAAATCATGAAAGGATGGATGTTCAGATATAAAGCGGATATAGTCAACCTCATCCATATTCAAACGGATACTTGCTAGGTAAGCCCGCCCTGATTCCGGGCTGTTGCTTAGTTCATAAGCTTTCAAGAAGCTTTCCGCCGCCTGTTCAAACAGAAATAACCGCGCCATCGTGACACCACGGTTATGATAAAGGCGGCCGCTTAATAGTCTTTCCCCGGCCGGTATGTTCATCAGGATTCGGTCATATTCGTGCCGCGCGCGCTGATATTTACCGCTATTAAGTAAAAAATCGGCGCGGTTTATTTCCTTTTCATAATCATTCAAACCAATATTTCCATTAAAGATATCCGCAATGCGGTTTATTTCACCGGGACTTAAATAACCGGCATATTCAAGGATAGTCATTATAAATTCTTCCGGGCTTTTGCTTTTCTTTAAAATTATTTCAAGGCTCTTTGCCAGGTCAGGAAGGCCGCACGCTTCAGCAAGCCAGGCGGTTAAGCGGCGGTCGAGAACCCCGGAGTCGAGGATAAAGGGGTTTGTTTTAAAAAGGTAGCAAAGTTCCTCGATGCTATAAACCGAAACAAGAAGGCGGTTGAAGATATAGGGGGTTGGGGCGCGATGGCCCACGGTAAGTAGGGGGGGCATGGGTTCTCCTTATATATGTAAGGCAATAAATACTCTCCGTTGCTACGGTCTAATTGGCTCCAATGCACACTTTATCTCGGGAAGAAGGCGACCTAAGGCAACTGCGAGTTATTTTTGCCTTTCTTTTCTACAACAAAATCTCATGGCCCCACTCCTTCCCCATCGTAGGGATAGAAGGCGGCCTAAGGCTCCTGCGAGATGTTTTTATCTGTCTTACTCTGTATCACAAAGCTATCTCCCGCACCCACTCTCTCCCGGTGGTATGGAAGAGGTCGCCGAAACCTAGGTCGGTGATGGTGACAAGGGCGGTGCCGGGGGACTCTAGGTGGATAGCAAAGTTAAGGCGGGTAGTGCGGGGGGGGCGTTCGGGCAAGCCGTCCAGGGGGATAAGGCACTCCGATATGTGTCCGCCGGTCAGGGAAGTAATAATTAAGCTTAGCTCCGGTTCTTCATCAAGAATCAATTCAAAATCGGTTTCACATTCATGCCAGTTCGCACCGGCATCCAGGATAGCATAATAAGATTCAAGGCCATTCCGTAATAAGCGAAGCCCAACGTTTGCTTTCAATTTGTCTTCGCCAAGAAAAATCATCGTTTCGCTGATTTCGGACGGGCTGAATTTTTCCATCGCGCCATAACATGCCCCTTTACTGTAAAGGTTGTTACCGCGAAAAACACGCCGCCCCTGACAAAGGTATTTTAATGATTCACTCATCCATTCATCTTTGAAGCCTTCGCCAACCAAATAAATGCTTGAAATCATTTGCCCCTTAATTATATCTTCACTAATAGCAAGAAATTGTTCATCCCATTCTTTTTTCACTCTTTCGGATGGCGCTTGCGAATATCGCAGAGCCGGAAAACTTTCGTTCTCGATGAAAACGACTATCGGAGTCGTTTTCTTATTTCCCTCCATCCGGAAAACTTTCATATGACTGCTATAGTCAAAAAGCAATACCTGATGGTTCCACAGCTCTTTAGGTTGATGAACTACATATTGATAAATACTTTCACGATAACTTTGCAAGTATACCCGCTCCGGCGGCAAATCAAGGCTTAAGGCAACTTCTTCGATTATTTCGACAATCCGGGGGGTAATCGATTTAGTAGTAAACATAAAAGCGGCGATGTCATTTTTATTGACTTGAATAGTCAATATGGATAAGCTGCGCTTAATAAATAAAGCAAGTAAAGCAACCGGGTCTATTTGTTCCGGAGCAAATTGCTCCTTAATATTTAGCTCCTTGTCAACCTGCCCGGGGGCAACATGTTCATTCGCTGCCACGACCTCGGTACCGGCAATAGCCAGGCTAAGAAGATGGGTAAAGGCCCCCTCTTCCTGCAGGGCTTCTTTGCCATAGAGCCACAAATTGCTGTCCGGCTTTTTACGCAAGGCCACCGGAATATTAAACTGTTCGGCACCAAGAACCATGGAAGCGGTTTCCGGCTCCGCGGCGCCTGCTTTCAGAAAGCTGATTTGCGCATATTTATCATTCAGGTCATAACCGATGATAGTTGTCCCGGTGTTTTTTTTGCTCATTATACTCCTTTGCGCAATTTAAATAATCCAGAAGAATGCCGTCTTTATGAGCATTCTTCCCGTATGAAATTTTAATAATTCTTGGCATGGTATTTCCATGCTTTAGAATTATTCTTCATACTTTACTCCTACGAAAATTTCATCTACCAAAAATTCAAGCTGTTTATATTCGGCAAGCAAGGCATTTAATGTTTCAGTATCTTGCATCTGCCGGGCGATTCCGATGTCGTTAATCCGGTTAAAGCGAGAACCGGCAAAGGTATCGGAAACTTCCTGAACACTAATATTCCCGCTTTCTGTCAATTGCGTTTTATTTGGAGCATCCTCTGCCGTACCGGAATCTTCGGCTTCCTGTCCCTCTTTTTCCTCGGCAATATAATAACTAATGCTTTCACCATAGAATAACAGGAATTGTTTTACAAATATACCATCGTACATTTCTATCATCGGTTCGATTATATAATCTTGCTTGCCTTCAATTAAATAATGAATCATAATTCGCCGGCCGGGGCCGGTCCGGTATTCAATAATTGTTTTGTCGATGAATTGATCCATCATCGGTAAAATACCGATATATTCTTTGAAAAAGGCAAAGTAAATATTTTGGTCAAGTAGATTTTGTACAAAGTAAATTAAATTATGATAATTGTTATCATTAATTTCTTCTTTATTTTCGGCAAAATATTTTATAAAGGCTAATTGGCAAATAAAATCCAAAACTTCATTATTTTCAACAAATTTCTCCATCTGTCTGATTATTGCCGCATCTATCACCTTGTCATTTGCAAAATATTCATACGCATTTTGGATAATAAAAGCCTTAATAATATCGCCTTTTCCGCCGCCCGTGACATAATCGCGGAAGATTTCCATCTGCTCGCCGACAAAAGTGCCGGTATAAAGAATTTGCGTTAATAACCTTTCCGAAAGGTTAAAGGTATCAAGCCCAAAACTTTTTCCCGCCAGCCAAATATCACGTTGCTTGCGAATTGAGCCGGTATAAAAATTGATTAAATAATTGAGAATTTTTTCATCGTATTTCGCCGCTTTAAATGACTGAAAAGCAAGGTTTAAAATCATCCGGTCAGCCGCCGCACCCTCATCGGGTATTATATAACGTAAAATCCGCAAAATCAGTTTTGTATCAAGTATCTGCGTACTAATTTTGCTTAACCATTCATAAGCTTCGAAGTATAATTGACGGACGGTCAATATCTTCAGAATTTCCTCATGATAACGGCAGTCAATGTCAGCTAATTTCAGCGTTTTAAGGATTTTATCCAAGGATTCATTTTCTTCAAAATCATGATAAAAGCGAATCAGATTTAAGCATAACGTTTCACGGTACGGTGACACCAAATAATCGGTTAAACAAATCCGCTCATAAGCAGAAAGATTACTTCGTGTCACGACTGCAATTTCGTCGCCCTGCTCACAAACCCAAATATCAAACCCGATCCGCTCTTTTACCATCGGCGCAATCATCCGGCCAATTTTATCCGGATTTAACCATCTTTCAATCCGGTAATTTTCCGGGCCGGCATAACGGTTTCCTTCGGAATCAACCAAAATTATTTGATATTCCATGCCGTACAAAATAATATAGTTTACTTTTCCGCCGGCCCGGTTTGTGATTTCCAAATTCACTTTGTCATATAAAACAATAATTTCGCGGATATTTTCCTTTAATATCTCGATTTTGACCGTAAACAAGATATCAGCAAGGCCGTTCACATTATCGTCATTTATCATCGCTTGGGTAATATAATTTTTGTAAAGATAAGCAAGCCATTTTCCGGTGCGGGCCCGGGAAAGCTGGTTAGCCACAAAACGCTCTATTTTGCCGGAATAATTTGCATATATTTCGGGATAAATATCACGGTTTTTGTGTACAAATGCGTAAACATACGCTTGATAGCGGTAATCAATCTCACTATTATAAGCAAAATACAATAATACCTGTTTAGGGATTTCCGCCTCGTTTTCCTGGTCAAGGGAAAAGATGAAATATTCATAAAGTTTAGTCACATTAATATCACGGCCGACACCTCCTAAATACCAAGAAAAGTAATCTGGCCCGGTTTTTTCGCCCTTTATCAAAAGTTCACATATCGCCTGCACCACTTCGTCAGAATTTGAAATCTCATAACAAGCTGTCAAAATCTGGTACAAAAAGTTGGAAAAGCTTTTACTTTTTCCAGCTAAATAAACAATCTGCGGGATTAAACTTTTAGGGATTAAACCGCGGCGGGCGGCAAATAAAAGTAAGCGGATTTCAAATTCATCCAGCCTGGTTAAATATTCCGGCTTTTGTTTAAGTAATTGCCAGGCTTCTACAAGAATTACCGGGCTGTTATTACCCTGTTTAATCAATTCCCGCAAAAACGCCCACTTTTTGGCCGGATTTGCTACATATTCCTCTTTTAGATAACAAAGCAACCAGCCAATCCGCCAATTACCTCTGTCCTTAAGATAAAACCGCTCCACTTCATAAGCAACCCGGCTGGTAATTGCGACATCACGGTTTTCCAAAGTCGTTAGGTATAGATAATAGCACCATAACTCCGGCATTTCCCTTTCCCGCCCCGCCAGCAAACTATCAGCATGATTTAGCAACCTGCTTGCTTCATTAATCCGGTTTTCAGTGATAAGTAATTGGATGCGGTAGAGCTTTGGCAAAAGGTCTTTGTCGGAAGCGCTTATCATCCTATCGATTAGTTGTTCTGTTTCTTTTCGCCAGGCCGCCTGACTTAGTTGTTTAGCGCGAAAATCAATATAAAGGTTCATCAACTTAAAAATGTCACTTTTATGTTCATGCAAACGGCGGGTTTTTTTTCTGACACCGGTGTCAGTTTTTGAAACTGTTACCGGGATGTTAATTTCCGTATCGGCATTAAAAAGTCTAATCCGGCCGAAGTTTTTTCCGGAATAAAGCTTATCAAAATTTATATAATAAGGTAGCTTATAGGTATTGGCTAAATAATCTTCTTCGCGAATGACTTCTTTATCACAAGTCAGAAAGTCCCCTTCCAACTGGCAGTAGAGATTTGAAAAACCCCAGCCATTGCGGGTGACTGGGAGCAAGTATTCGATTGGCTCATTAGTAACCTTTAAATTTATATTTGATTCTCCGGCAAAAAACTCAATTTTTTGCTTTTTCTTGATGGCAAGCAAAAATTCTTCCATGTTTTGATCGTTCTTATTCCCGCCGGAGAGGCCGCGGTAGATAGTTATGTACTGTTTGTCCGCCCCTTTTAATAGTTCAAGAAACGAAGAACTATTAAAGAGGTTAAGCGCTTCACCCCAGTTAGTTTTTGCCAGGTTTGTAAAATGGAAAAGATTTTTTACCGGCCCCAGGCTTGATTCGATTTCTTTTGCGATAATAGTAATATGGTAAGGGATAGCAAATTCACCGTGATTGGAGATAATGACAAATTCACCATTACGGGTATCACCGGGGATAGTTTTGCCCGAATGAAAACAGAAGGCTATCTCTGATTCTCTTCCGGCGAACTCGCGGGTGTACAACTCCATGTCCAAGTCGTCGGTATAGACAAAGCCTTCAGTGGGTTTTCCAGATGGGCCATAGATTTGAAAGGTACCTTCGTAATCCTCGCCGGGGCAAAGTTCTAAATCGATTTTCGCGCAAGAAAAATCGAGGATGCCGGCATTAGGGTGAAGGTCGCCTTCCAAAATGCGGGTGATGATGCTTTTCATTGTGAAATACCCTTTATCATTCTATCGGGCGGCCTTGCGACCGCCCGAAATGTCTTACTTCATTAAACTTTCTTACTTCGCAAGCAACATCATAATATCATTCGAGCGGGTGACGAACTTCGTCATTGCATCAGCATCAAGGGGTGAGTGCTGGAGCAGGGCAAGATCATAGAGCTGTTCGCATATCAAACTGACATTGCTGTCATTTTTATTATTTAGGACATATTGGACGAGGGGGTGATTGGCATTTAAGACGAGGGTTTCGCCTTCTTTGCCGAACATACCAGTATCCATTCCCGGCATTGAGTACATCTTCATCATATCCTGCATCCGGCGGCTATCTTCGGAAATAGTAATCATTGCGGAAATCTTTTTATTTTTGAGCTTTTCAACCTTTATCGTGATTTTGTCTTTTTTAAGAACTTTTTTCATGATGTCACCGATTTTTTCAGCTTGTTCTTCAAGTTCTTTTTCAACTTTTTTCGAAGTTTTCGCTTTGAAATCGTCGGTTAAATCGCCGTCAATCCGCTGGAACTTGACGTTTTCATTTTTTGATTCAAGCTGGGTAACGAAAGGCTGGTCAATATGGTGGGTCAAAATAACCGCACTTTTTTTCGCTGCCTTGAACATCTTGATATACTGGCTTTGCTGAAGTTCATCGGTTACGTAATAAATGACTTTGTCGTCTTTTTTGTCTCCGTCGGCATCTTCTTCGTCATCAGTGTCAATGGGATTACCTTCATCGTCAACGATTTCTGCTTCAACAACATTGGCATCCCCCGCGGCGGCATCAGTATCTTCGCCGGTTTCTTTTTCGTCGTTTGTATCGGTATCTTCACCTTCCCCAACTTCATCCGGGTCAATCTTTGCTACTTCCAAACATTCAGGCAGAGTCATATACTTGCCGTCAAGATTTTTGAACAGGATATAATCGGTCATTTTTACGCAGAATTTGTCATCACGCAAGCAGCCGAACTTGATGAAAGGGCTGATATCATCCCAGTATTTCTCATACTCATCTTTTTCGGTTTTGCACATTCCGGAAAGTTTGTCGGCCACTTTTTTGGAAATATAGTCGGCGATTTTCTTCACAAAACCGTCATTTTGCAAGGCTGAACGGGATACATTCAAAGGCAGGTCAGGGCAGTCGATGACCCCTTTTAGTAACAACAAAAATTCGGGAATAACTTCTTTGATATTGTCCGCGATAAAAACCTGATTGTTGTAAAGCTTGATTACACCCTCGATTGATTCGTACTCGGTATTAATTTTCGGGAAGTAAAGGATACCTTTCAAATTAAAGGGGTAATCCATATTCAGGTGAATCCAGAATAGGGGCTCTTTGTAATCCTGGAAAACAGTCCGGTAGAAAGTGAGGTAATCTTCTTTTTCACATTCATTGGGATGGCGCATCCACAGCGGGTTAGTTTCATTTAAAAGTTCCGGCCGTTTTTTGATTTTAAGCTTTGGCTTGTCCTCTTCTTTTTCCGGTTTGATTTCTTCAATAACGGTATCCGAGTCAAGCTTTTCGTCAACCTCGATAGTCTGGGTATCGGTAGTATCGGCTTTGGAAAGATAAATCTCGGTCGGCATAAATGAACAATATTTTTTAATAACTTCGCGGGCACGGTATTCATTACAAAACTCAACGCAGTCTTCGTTGAGGAACAGGGTCACGGTCGTACCAACTTCGGTACGCGCCCCTTCGGTTAAGGAAAATTCCGTTCCGCCGTCACATTCCCAATGGACAGCTTGTGCCCCATCTTGATAGGACAAGGAATCGATATGTACTTCATCTGCGACCATAAATGAAGAATAAAAACCTAAGCCGAAATGGCCAATAATCTGGTCTTCGTTCGTTTTGTCCTTGTATTTGTCAATAAAATCGGTCGCGCCGGAGAAAGCAATCTGATTGATATACTCCTCGACTTCTGATGCGGTCATACCTAAACCATTGTCGGAAAAGGTAATCGTTTTTGCTTCCGGACTAACCACTACAGACATCCGTGGTTTAAATTCGGCGGGTAGTTCACATTCGCCCATCATTTCTAACTTTTTCAGTTTAGTGATGGCATCACAGCCATTGGAGATAAGTTCCCGGAAAAAGATATCGTGGTCGGAATAGAGCCACTTTTTGATAATCGGGAAAATATTCTCACTGTTAATGGATAGGTTGCCTTGTTTTGTTGCCATTGTAAATCTCTCCTTTTTATGTATTTATGCAAAAGCAAACTGTAGGTGTATAAACTGCTAAATCAGTTTACGCGTTTATTATACTAAAAAACACTTGAAAAGTAAACCCAATTATTGCTATAATGATTATATGACATATGATGTAATTATCATCGGTGCAGGACCAAGCGGAATATTCTGTGCCTATGAACTAATCGAAAAAAATGAAAACTTAAAAATCCTCATTGTTGAAAAGGGGCGCTCAATTGAGAAGCGGCTTTGCCCGAAACGAAAGACAAAGCAATGTATTGGCTGCAACCCCTGTTCCATCACCACCGGCTTCGCCGGGGCCGGGGCTTTTTCAGACGGAAAACTTTCACTCTCCCCTGATGTCGGCGGCAATCTGCCGAATATTTTAGGCTATGACGAAACATTGAAATTGATAAATGAATCCGACCAAATTTATCTCAAATTCGGGGCTGATGAAAATGTCTATGGTTTGGACAAAGATGAAGAAATCCGTGAAATCCGCAAAAAAGCTATCGTTGCTAATCTCAAGCTTGTCGAATGTCCGATTCGTCACCTTGGTACTGAAGAAGGTTACAAAATTTACGGCAAATTGCAGCAACATTTAATTGATGCCGGCATCGAGCTTATGTTTGGAGTGATGGCGCGGGAGATTTTGCTTGAAAATGGCCGGGCGGCCGGGATTGAAACCGACAAAGGGGATATCTTCCGGGCTAAGCATATCGTGTGTGCCGTCGGCCGTGAAGGGGCGGACTGGTTCAAAAACAAATGTGATGAAATCGGGATTGAAACGAAACCCGGTACGGTTGATATCGGTGTCCGGGTTGAAGTCCGCGATGAAATCATGCAGTTTCTTAATGAGAATCTTTATGAGGCAAAGCTGATTTATCATACTCCGACCTTTGACGACAAAGTCCGTACTTTTTGTACAAACCCTTCCGGTGAAGTGGCAACCGAGTACTACGAAGGCGGCCTTGCGGTCGTAAACGGCCATGCTTACAAATCCGGCGAATTTAAGACGAATAATACCAACTTTGCTATTCTGGTCAGCAAAAACTTTACTAAACCGTTTAAAACACCCATAGAATATGGTAAGCAGATAGCCCAGCTTTCCAATATGCTTTGCGGCGGCCGGATTCTCGTCCAGACTTTCGGTGATTTGCGCCGGGGCCGGCGGACGACCGAGGAGCGGTTATGCCGCAACAATTTGATGCCAACATTAAAAGATGCGGTTCCCGGTGATTTATCATTAGTTTTCCCGCACCGGATTATGATTGCAATCGAGGAAATGATTGTCGCCCTTGACAAAATAACGCCCGGTATTGCCGGTGACGAAACCTTACTTTATGGCGTTGAGGTTAAGTTTTATTCCAATAAGGTCGTTGTTGACAAGAATTTTGAAACAAGTATCAAAGGGCTTTATGCGATTGGGGATGGGGCCGGGATTACCCGGGGGCTGCAGCAAGCATCGGCAAACGGGATTAGCCTTGCACGAAGTATAGAACGTGAAGAATGTCCATAAACTGACATTCTTATAGAAAGATATATATTATGAAAAAGGTTTTATTTTTTTTACTAATTTTATTTTTGCTCCCGGCAGGTGCCTGCCGGGAAATAGACGACCCGGATATGAGGGTCGTTCTTACGACCGGCTTTCAGCGTGATGAGGTATTCCGGATTGAAACAATGTCATGCTTGCTTCCGGAAATCCGCGTTTATCTGACTAATGCCCAAAACCAATATGAAAATGTTTTCGGCCGCCAGATTTGGTCAGTTGACTTTGGCGGTGAGACACTTGAAGATAGTATCAAAGATATTGCTTTGGCACAAATTGCCCAGATTAAAACAATGAATTTGCTCGCGGCCAAACACGATATTTCCTTAGATGAAGAAGAAATTGAGTTGGCTAAGGCTGCTGCCGCCGAATATTATAATTCACTTAGCGGGATTGAAAAAGAAGTGATGGGCGTAACACTTGCGACGATTGAAACACTTTATAGTGAATATGCCCTCGCTGACAAGATTTATCATTATATCATTAAAGATGTGAATCCGGAAATTAGTGATGATGAGGCGCGGACAATTACTGTTTGGCATATTTTGATAAAGACTTATGCCCTTGACGGGACCGGCAAAAAAATTGAGTATACTGAAACCGCCCGGGCTGATGCTTTCAACCGGATTAAGAAAATCTATGACCAAGTCCTTAACGGGGAGGATTTTGAGCGGCTGATGATGCTTTACAGCGAAGATGAGCAAACGGCGTATTCTTTTGGCAAAGGTGGTATGGAGGCCCCCTTTGAAGAAGCGGCATTTTTATTAGGGACCGGCGAAGTAAGCGAAATCGTTGAAACTAGTTTTGGTTATCATATTATCAAATGTGTTAATACTTTTAACCGCGAAGAAACAGACAATAACAAAATTAAAATCGTTGAAAAGCGGCGTGAAGATGTTTTTAGCCAGGAATATAATGCTTTTCTTAGTACCTTAACCAGGAATATTAATCAGGTTTTGTGGGAGCAGGTTACTTTTATAAATAATAGTGAAGTGCAGACGAAAGATTTTTTTGATGTTTACTTGAAGTACTTTTAGAAAGTAAGGCAGATAATAAACTCTCTTCGTTGCTACGGCCTAATAGGTGTAAAATATAAGTTTTCTCTGGGGAAGAAGGCGGCCTAAGGCAACTGCGAGATGTTTTTATCTGCCTTAATCTTCGTATAATTCAAGTAATTTACCCCCGCACTTTCACTTCCATTATACCGTCCCATCACCTAACCTCTACTTCCGCGACCGGGTTGCCGTAGGGGTCGTACCAATTTATGCCATCGGTTAGGAGGTATTCTTCGCGGGAAAGCAGTCTTGCAATGAAATGCCGCCCGTCTCTTGGTAAGGTTTTAAAAGCCATCCCGCCGCCTCTCAAGTTGGTACTATGGGTATCGGAACCGGCCGTAATCGGAAAATCATTTTCGTTGGCATATTCTATCGCTTTGCGGTTATACATTTCTTTGTAACCATAAAGACCAAAATCATTTTTGGATAACCGGTTAAAATGCGCACAGTTGAACCCTTCAATAGCATCAACGTAATCCGGGTAAAGCCTGATTTCCGGAATATGATAAGCTTCGCGGAAAGGGTGGGCATGGACGACGATACCTCCGGCCTCATGAACGATTCGGTATTGCTCTTCTACTCCCGCATACCTTATCTCCGGGTACTTTATTAAAAAATCGGGGGTCAGTCCATAAATCAAAAATTCAGTGCCGTTAAATCCGGCCTCATATCCCCACAAAACCGTCAAACCATTTTTGCGCCCCCAGGCTTCGGCTTCCTGATAACTGCGGATAAATTTCCGCACCCAATCTTCCCAGGCCAAATAACGGCTGATTGCAGTATTGCCGCCCCAGTTGTGTTCGGTGACAATAATTCCACTGTAGCCTGCTTGTTTGTATGCTTTGGCGGCCTCAACCGGGTCGCACGAAGCACAAGAACTACCACGGTTTGTATGCAAATGAGTTTCAAAAAGATACGGATATTCCGGCGGTAGAATTATTTTGCCCATGCTGATATTTTAGCATGATTGTATAAGGAAAGCAAATCAGCCTGCGAGATGTTTTTGTACCTCACCCTATTTTCCTCCTCATCGTCAGTAATATTTTTTTCTCCATTCGGCTGACTTGCACTTGTGAAATACCAAGCCTTCCGGCAACTTCGGTTTGGGTTTTATCATGAAAATATCTAAGCATAATCAGTTCCCGTTCGGATTCATCAAGCTCGGAAAGGAGTTGCTTAAGTAACATTTTGTTGACGACTTTGTCTACTTTGTCCGGGTCGGCCAGTTTGTCCATCAAAAAAACTTCATTGCCGTCAGATTGATAAACCGTTTTATAAATCGACTCAACTTCCGCCCCCGCTTCCAAAGCAAGAACTATATCTTCCGTCATAATTCCGGTTTCACCGGCAATTTCATTCAAAGTCGGGTCACGGCCATGAATTTGTGTTAACCGTTCGGCGGCGCGTTTGATTTTGTAGCTATTTTCTTTGAGCGAACGGCTTACTTTGATTAAACCGTCATCGCGGAGAAAGCGTTTTATTTCGCCGCTAATCATCGGCACTGCATAAGTGGAAAATTTGACTTCAAAACTCATGTCGAATTTGTCAATCGCTTTCATCAAACCAATTGTGCCAATCTGTAAAAGGTCATCAACTTCACAACCACGGCCGATAAAGCGCCTGGCAATATGATGAACAAGACCCATGTTTTTTTCAATTAGTACTTCTCGCGCTTCCTTTTCTCCAGCCTGTGAACGTTCAATCAGAACTGTGAGCTCTTCCATACTAACCCCTATTGTTTCGCAGATTTTTTTTCATTAAAACCGTTGTCCCGAAACCAGGCTCGGAAATAACTTCAAGGTCATCCATAAATGCTTCCATAAAAGCAAAACCCATTCCCGACCGGTCCTGCTCCGGTTTTTCGGTATATAGCGGTTCCATTGCCAGGTCGATATTGGCAATTCCTTTTCCTTTATCCCAAATTTCCACATGGAGTGTGTCTTTATCCAGTTCACAATGTATGTAGACTTTCATTTTTTCATCATTTTCGGGGTCTGGTTTATGGTGTTTCAAATAATACTCTTCATCATAGGCATGAATTACCGCATTCGTCACCGCTTCCGAAATAGCCGTTTTGACGTCCGATAATTCTTCGAGTGTCGGGTTCAGCGGGGATATAAAAGCAGCAACCGCGGTACGGGCAAAAGACTCATTAACTGACAGGGCATCAAAATCGAGTTTCATTTCGTTATGAATATGATTTTCAACCCGCCGGCCAATTTCTTTCTCTTTCATCCGATTCAGTAGAAATTGTTCTTCAGTGATTGTATTAGCTGTTACAAAACTTGCTTTTAATTTATTCATATCGTCCTCCTTGATATTAGCTTTTTTTCTTAGTTTTGACATTTTTTGCTATTACTATACATTGAAACAGTGTAAATCATTTCAAGGAGAATGCGCAGCATTCTCTTAATGCATCGCCGCCGGGCGATGCTATATTACTCCATTATTTCGATAATTTTGTGAAGGCCTGATATCATCAGGGTCCGGCGGATGCGGGTATCGGTATTGATGGTATATACTTTTCCGCCAAAATAGGTGATTTTTTTGTAACGTCCCATGATGATGCCAATACCGGAGCTATCCATAAAACGGGTATCCTCAAAATCAAAAACGATGTTGCCGATTTTTTCACGAAGGATAAAGTCATCGGCGGTTTTGCTGATGTAAGTTGACTTGTGATGATCGATTTCTTCGGGCATTTTTATCATAAGGTAATTGTCGATTACTTTGAAATCATCCATATAAGTCTCCTTTCCAGGGTTTTGTTCTATCGGGTGTCTTCGCGAGTGTGTACATAACGAAAAGAACATAGCTGTTTGCTATGTTCTTCTTTTGTAAGTTTAATACCGCACGTAAGTCAGAAAAAGTATGTCTCTCCGTCTCTGCGGCCTAACTGGTGTAAAATAAAAGTATTTTTTCGGGAAGAAGGCGGCCTAAGGTGACTGCGAGACATCTTTATCCGCCTTACTCACCGCCACTTCATGCACCGGTAATATTAATCTCGACCAGGCGGGCATCGGCGCGGCGGGCTTTGTCGGTGTCAGGGAAAAATTCGATGACTTGTGCATATGCTTCTTTTGCTTTGTCTATTTCGTTATTTTGCTCGTAAGCATTTGCGAGGTTCCACAGGGCTTCACCGTTTTCAGGATCATATTGAAAGGCCCGGAGAAGGTGGGGAATCGCACTGGCAAATTCTTCAATCCGATAGAAACCGTACCCGGTTTCATAGCATAAATCGCCGAGTTCTTTGCCGATAACAGCGATAATACTATCGTAAAGTATCTTGAAAGCCGGGTCCCCATAGGTAAGCTCGTCCAAAGATACGCCATCCATATATGCAGCAATCCGCTCGATTTGGGAAATTTCATCGTCATCGTCTTCGGGCGGCCCCAAAATATATAAAGCTGCTACCTGAAGTAAATTGTCACTGGTTTCGCTGCTAAGCGGGACACTACGGATTTCATTAAGCTCGGCGGTCAAATTTTCATTTTCATCGAGCAATCTTTTTTCCCGCTGCTCCAACGCATTTATTGCTGCGGTTTTTATATCCATTTCTTCGCTGATAATCCGGATTTGATCCGCATGGTTGGATTGGGCTTGCTTAAGCCGCCCCGGAAGGACCAGGCTAACCGCAATTGCAACCCCGATGGCAATTCCGATCCCAATATTAAAGAGGGTCGAAAAAATACGGAAATCTCGTGACCGGCCGGGTTGAATAATCGTTTCATTGCCGCTTTGGTAACGGACAATATCATCGGCGGCTTTATTTTTTCCACTACCCTTGACCATATCTTCCGGCATCATCATCCGGTTGACTTCTTGTAAATATCTAAGGGTAATTGTATTGTTGGCATCTATTTCATTACATTTCAGCAGCTCGTTTTTTGCCAGGTTCCATTCTTCTTCACCGATATAAAGCAAGGCAAGCAATTGATGTGCCCGGACGTATTTCGGATTGTAAGAAAGAACTTTTTTCAACTGAATAATGGCTAAATCGCGGCTGTCCTGATAACAGTAAGCTAACGCCTGATTGTACTTTTTAATCGTTGAGTTAATAGTGTCAAGCCTGGTTTGGTTCGTTTGAATCATCGAGATATAATCATCGGCGATGTTTTTCGCCGGGCGGATATTTTTGCTGATGACCCATTCGCTTAAAGCGGAAACCGCCTCACCTGTTTCAAAATAACAAAGTCCTAAAAGATTTCGCGCTTTGATATTGTTTTTGTTGTACTTAAGGCTTTGTTTCAGCACACTAACAGCACCGGCCAAATCTCTGACCCCGGCTTTCTCAAGTGCTTCATTATATAATCGGTTTGAAGCGGATAAAAGCTTTTTGTAAAGGGCAACATCCGCTCCGCAGCCGGTACAAAAATCATGTTCGGATAAACGTACTCCGCATTGATAACATACCATGACGTTCTCCTTAGTCTCTCGCTTCCCCCTCAAACATGCCGCCTTTTCCTAACAGCTTCAGCAAAATATCGGTCATGTCGGTAAGGTCTTGATTGTATATTGCTTCCTCAGCATCCTCAACTTCGAGACTTGGATGGAATTTTTTTAGTTCTTCTTCAAAATTAATCATCGGTACACCCCTTTAAAAATACTTTAACGAATTAAAAGTGTTTTAATTTCATCATATAAATATAGTGAGCCAGTGATAAATATCAAGTCGCCGGCTTGCTTCTTCTTAAGCAAATAAGCTAAACCGCTTTCGACATTTGTAAAAATCTGCCCCGGCGGAAATAATGCAAGAAAATCTTCCGGCGTAAGCGAGCGGGGGTTATTCAAAGGGCAGGTAATTATTTCTGTAAAAACCCCGTCCTTTTTAAGGCTGGTTATCATCTCCCGGCTCCGCTTTTCCCGGACACCGCCAAATAACAGGAATTTCCGGCCGGTACAAGGGATAGCTTTAACCGAGGTAACGAATGCCGAAATTCCGGCTTCATTGTGGGCACCGTCAATGACAATCCCGGTTTCAATTTCTTCCATCCGCCCCGGCCAGACTGTTTGTCCAAGCCCAAGTTTGATTGAATCTATTGATATCCGTTCATCATTAAAAATCAGAGCCGAATGAATCGCTAAAGATGCATTTTCGATCTGATACAATGCTTTTGTCGTCAGCATAATCCTAACTATTATATCATAACGATATTGATAAGAAAAATCAATGGTTTTTGATGCTATTTTATTAATTTTTATCGCATTACTATTTATTTCCGCAATCGGCGAATCATATTCAGCGGCTCTGTCCCGCAATAAATCTATAACCTCCGCCTCCTGGCCGGATGTCACTAAAGGAGTCCCGGGGCGCATGATTCCGGCTTTTTCGCCCGCAATTTCTTTAAGGGTTGTCCCCAAATATTCCATGTGGTCATAGCTAATGGGGGTGATAATTGTAAGGTCTTTATCCTCGATAACATTCGTCGCATCAAGGCGCCCGCCTAAGCCGGTTTCCAGGATAAGGCACTCAATATCCGTTTTATCGAATATCACCATCGCCATCAGGAACAAAAATTCAAAAAAAGTCGGGTGAAAATCGGTGATTTTTTCTTTTACGGTTAAAAACGCGGCGACAAATTCCTCTTCGGTACAAATGCAGCCGTTTATTTTGATCCGCTCACGCATAGAACTTAAGTGGGGCGAAGTAAATAAACCGGCCGAAATTCCGGAAGCGGAAAAAATTGCTTGCAAGTAAGCACAAACACTGCCTTTTCCATTTGTGCCTGCAACATGAATAATCTTCTTTCCGCGATGGGGGTCACCAAGGCCGGAAAGAAAGCGGCGCAGGTCGGTTAGCGAATGCTTTTCTGTTGTAAAGCGGGGAATTTTCAAAATATATTGTTCACATTCGAGATATGAAAACGTTTCATCGCCATTATGCGAATCATTTAAGGAGAACAAATCCGTGCTTTGCAAGGATTGCAGCGTTCTCGCAGAAATGTCGCTGCCGGGCGGCACTTTTTTACCTGATAATGACATTTCCAACAATTAAGCCACCTTGAATCGTATATTCCATAAACATTGTATTTTTTTCAATCGGCATTTGTAACTGCGATATACATACAACGGTACCGCGGTAGATATTGCCGTCAATCCGGATGCTGGCCCCTTTTCCTCGCAATATCATCCCTTGAATTTCTTTTTGGTCATCAAGTAAAACCGCCAGTTCCTCTTTCAGTGCCTTTTCCTGGGGTAATACCTTTGAGGCAGTAACTTCCAGCATTTTTTGCTGTTTATCACCATAAATTGACGACTTCTTTTTCAAATCGTCCAATTCTTCTTCAATTTCTTCAAGCATATTGCGGACTTGGACTTCCCGTTTCTTTAAGGAAATCCCTTTTTCAATCACTTCCGCTTCACAACCGACATGAACTACCGTCCGCGTTTCAACATCATTGCCGATTGATGTTGTCGAAACCCCAAGTAAAGCATGGGTATAACCGCCAATTAACATTCCGCGTTTTCCGGAAAGGATAACCTTTCCGTCGGTATTAATCCGTGAGTTCATAATACTGTCAGCAAATATATCACCGCCGGCAGTTATAATTGTTTGTTCAATAAATTTGGCAAAAATTTGGCCGCGGGCAGAAACCCGGCCTTTTTGCTGACCCTGGATACCACGCTGAAGAATGATATCACCACCGGCAAATAAAGAGGCGGCTTCGACTGAACCTCGTACTTCGATATTGCGGCCGGCACGGATGGTCACACCGGTTTCGACATTGCCATTAATAATCACATCACCGAAAAACTCAATTTTGCCAATCGTTAAATCCACATCGCCATAAACCTCATGGACATTCTGGATATCAATTTTTCCATCCTGGATTTGAATCTTTCCTTCACGTTCGGCAAAATACAAATCATCGCGGCGGCTGATATGGGTCCCCCGGAGCGGCAGCAATTCTTTGGCTATTGTCGCTTTGATGGGGTTCCCCTGCACATCAGAGCCATCGGTACCCTGAACCGCCGGATGATAGGTTGCCAATTTGTCCCCAACCCGGACATTGATCAGTTTATTAACCGATGCGTAATCAACAGTCCCATCATCTTTTACCTCAGGTGCTTTTCTCTGGGGGGCAAAATGAAGTTCATAATACCCTTCGATACCGTTCTTCGGCTCTTCGCCATTTGCGATAATGACTTCACGCTGATAAATACCCTTTTTACACATCGCACTCAAATTTGATGTATGATAACCAAATACAATACCGTGACTAATCAAAAATTCTTCAACTTCTTCGATTGTGTATGGCTTTTCATCCGGTTTTACCGGCATCAAAAATAACCATGCCTTCATATTGTCCGATTCAATGCGAACATAAGATTGATTCGTCGCAAGGCGGGATAATAAATCTCCGGCATCATTATTTTGAGTAATGTCAACTTCTGTCCATTGCACCATTTATAGTACCCTTACATCAAATATGGGTTAAATATGTACTATTTATACTATTAATATATTACCTCAAATCAACCAGTTGTTGCAAGCGTATCTTAACCTGTTCTTTCATTTGGATAAATTTCTCTTGCTTTTCGCGCTCCGCTGCGATTTTTTCCGCCGGGGCTTTTTCCATAAAGCGAGGGTTTTTAAGCATCGTTTCGACACGATTTATTTCATCATCAAGCCGTTTTGCTTCTTTATTAAGCCGCTCTATTTCGTTGTCAATATTGACAAGTTCGGTTAGTGCAATATAAATAACCGCACCGGATGTCACCTGTGAAACAGCATCGGCAGGAATCCCTTCTTTATCCGCTTGAATATTTACTTTTCCGGCCCTTGCCAGGGCAGCAAAAAATTCTAAACCACGGATAAACGTCTCCGCATTTTCCGTTTTTTCGCAAACAACATAAATTTCCAGCGGTTTTCCCGGCGGTACCTGCATTTCGGCCCGGATATTACGAATGCCGCGAACTGCTTCTTTTATAATTTCAACTTCTTTTTCTTCTTTGGCAAAATCAAAGTCTTGATTATATTCCGGCCACTTGGAAATCATAATTGATTCTTCGTCCAAGTTTAGCGCACTTTCGCATGTTGCACTATTTAAACTCAAGAAAATTTCCTCGGTAATAAAAGGCATAAAAGGATGTAAAAGCTTTAAAGCCGTGGTAAAAACATGAATCAGGGTAAAACGGGCACCGGGGCGGAAGTTTTCGCCGCCGGGTTTCACCATTTCAATATACCAGTCACAGTATTCGTCCCAGACAAAGTCATATATTTTTTGAACAGCAATACCCAAATCAAAGTTTTCCAGGTGGTCGGTTACTTCCTTAACTAACTGGTTCATTTTGTGCAAAATCCACTTATCAACGGGTTCGAGAGGTGCGTTGATTGGTTCGGTGGCGGTTTGGCCGGCTGATGCGTTGACTGATTCAGTCAATTTGCCGTCTGTCCCGGCTTCGTTTTCCAATTTCATCAATATAAACCGGGCCGCATTCCAAATTTTGTTGGCAAAATTACGGCTTGCTTCCACTTTTTCAATGTGAAAGCGCATATCATGGTCGGGTGAGCTGCCAGACAACAGGGCAAAACGGAGGGCATCAGCCCCGTATTGCTCAATGATTTCCAGCGGGTCAATCCCGTTCCCTGATGACTTGCTCATTTTCTTACCTTGGGAATCGCGAATTAAACCATGAAGGAAGACGGTATTAAAAGGTTTTTCGCCCATATGGGCATAACCGGAAAATATCATCCGGATAACCCAGAAGAAAATAATATCGTAACTTGTAACTAAAACATTAGTTGGGTAAAAATATTTAAGGTCGTCCGTTTTTTCCGGCCAGCCAAGGGTGGAAAACGGCCATAATGCTGAAGAAAACCAGGTATCAAGGGTATCGGGGTCTTGTTCTATTTTCTCACTTTGACATTTCGGGCAGCTTCTTACAGCGGTTTTGCTGATAGTGATTTCCCCGCAATCTAAACAATAATAAGCCGGAATCCGGTGCCCCCACCACAGTTGACGGCTGATACACCAATCACGTATATTGTCGGTCCAGTTATAGTAAAGTTTGTCCATCCGTTCGGGTATGAGCCTGATTTCCCCGGTTTTTACCGCATTTATAGCCGGTTTGATTAATTTATCCATCCGGACAAACCATTGTGATTTGACCATCGGCTCGATGATTGTATCACAACGGTCATGGGTGCCGACATTGTGAGTATAATCCTCAACTTTTACTAATAAACCCCGTTCATCAAAATCTTTGACGATTGCTTTGCGGGCAGCCTCACGGGTCATTCCGGCAAAAGGGCCGCCGTTTTCATTAATCGTCGCATCATCATTAAGGACATTAATTTCCGGAAGATTATTACGTTTTGCTACTTCAAAATCGTTGGGGTCATGGGCGGGGGTGATTTTTACCACCCCGGTGCCGAACTCTATGTCTACGTAATCATCAGCGACAACGGGAATAGCCCGGCCAAGCAGCGGAATCAAAACTTTCCGGCCAACAAGATGACGGTAACGGTCATCATTTGGATTAACCGCGACAGCCGTATCACCAAGGATTGTTTCCGGCCGGCTGGTAACGAAAGTCAGGAATGTTTCAGAACTGACAGTTCCGTCATTTTCTATTAACGGATATTTCATATGCCATAAATGGGCATTTTTTTCCTCATGTTCAACTTCGGCATCAGATATTGAAGTATTACAAACCGGGCACCAGTTAATCATCCGGTTACCCTTGTATATTAAACCTTCTTCATACATTTTGCAAAAGACATTAATTACGGCTTTATTACAGCCATCATCCATAGTAAAACGTTCGCGTTCCCAATCACAGGAAGAACCTAATTTTTTCAACTGGTTAACAATCTGTCCGCCGTATTCTTCTTTCCATTTCCAAGCCCGCTCAAGGAATTTTTCCCGGCCCAGCTCTTCTTTACTTGTCCCCTCTCCGGCTAATTTTTCCATTATCTTCAGCTCGGTTGCGATACTTGCATGGTCGGTGCCGGGCTGCCACAGGGCATTAAAACCCTGCATTCGTTTGAAACGGATCAAGATATCTTGAATAGTATTGTCAAGGGCATGTCCCATGTGGAGCTGGCCGGTGATGTTGGGCGGGGGAATCACAATTGTATAAGGGATGCGGGTATGGTCAACTTCCGCATGGAAGTAGTTTTTTTCAACCCATTTTTGATATAGCTTGTCTTCCATTTCTTTGGGGTTATAGGTTTTTTGCATAGGTGGGACTCCTTATATTTATATATCCGCGTGGACAATCTATATATTCTCACTGCAACGCGCTTTTGCTCCGAGAAAAACGTTACGTTACATAAATCTGCAAAAAACGCAGGCTAAGTAACAACGTTTTTCCAGGGTTGCATTTGAGAACATATAATTGTCCTCACGATAGATTTTATGGTATCTTCCTGAAACGGTTTAAACCGCCAATAATAATTCGTAAACTACGCTTTGTGCTTTCGAAAACGCCGGCCTGGTAAAGGTTAATGATAATAATGCCAACCGGAAGGGCAATAATCATCCCGAAAATCCCGGCAAGCCGAAAACCTAAGTAAAGCAAAAAGAGGGTCGGAATCGGGGGTACGCCAATGGTATCACCCATGATTTTGGGCTGGATAATTTGACGGATTATCTGACTGCCGATTTGAATTATTAATAAGCCGGCAAAGCTAAAATAGTCACCGTTAAATAGTTTAACAATTGCCCAGGGGATTAGGACAAGGCCGGTCCCGATAATGGGTAAAAAATCTAAGAAAGCAATCCCTACCGCAATCAGGAGGGCATACTCAACTTTTAAAATCAAAAATCCGATTGCGATAATAGGATAAATCCAGACTTCAATCTTTAACTGGGCAATAATGTAACCGCCGACTGATTGTTTAATACTATCCTTTATCACTACAAACTTCGATGAGATGGTACGCGGGACATATTTACCCATATTAGCAAAATAATCACGTTCAGCGATAAAAAAGTACGATGAGAGCAGACACATGACAACATTTACTATAATTAACGGCAAATTCGAGGCAAAACGTCCGACTGCTTCAAAAGTCGGGACACTGACAGCAGTCACCATATCAGCAAAATAGTTGCCTAGGTTGGCCGGTATATTCAGAATCGTAATACGTACTTCATCAGGAAGCTGGTTAATCACCAAAGCAAATTTGTCGCCCATTGCCGCAACTTCATTTTGGATTCCAACCCACATCAGCGGCCATTCACCGAGAAAATCAATGATGTAGTTGAATATCCAAACCCCAATTAGGTAGGTTAAGGCTAAAATCAAGGCTATAACCAGAATAATAACTATCGCGCTGCTGAATTTGCGGCGGACTTTTAGTTTTCGTTCAAGAAAACGGATAATCGGGCTTGCTACCCAAGCGATAATTGCACCAATAACAAAGGGCATAAAGTAGATAAACAAGCGGGGAAGGAGAAACATTATTGCCAGGGTTACGATGCCGAAAACGATTAAATTAAGGATAGCTTTTACATAAATTTCAAGGGTTTTCCAGATTTGGGACATGGGTTGCTCCTTTCCGTTGCTATTACTAAATATCTATGAGCAAGTCAGTCAATAAACACTCTTCGTTGCTACTACTAAAGTGTATATAAGCAAGTCGGACAATAAACTTTCTTCATTGCTATTACTAAATATTTATGAGCAAGTCAGTCAATAAACACTCTTCGTTGCTACTACTAAAGTGTATATAAGCAAGTCGGACAATAAACTTTCTCCGCCGCTATGGTCTAATTGGTTCTAATGAACTCTTTCTCTCGGGAAGAAGGCGACCTAAGGCGGCTGCGAAATGTTTTTGCCCTCCTTGCGTTCTCATTCGCGACAAAGCTAACTATCAACATCTATATAACTTCCCAGTATCTCGTAGATTTCCTCGCGGCCTTGTTTGGTATGGGCGGAGTAAGGGATGATGGGGATTTCCCGTTCAAGGTTTAAGGCGGTGCGGATGATATTAAGGTGTTTGCTTATTTGGCTTCGTTTTACTTTATCCGCTTTTGTGGCAATAATAATTGGGGGGTTGCCGCTTAAAGTTATCCATTCACACATCTGTATATCATTTTCTGATGGTTTATGGCGGATATCTACTAATAAGAAGACGGCGTTTAGTTTCTGCGAATTATTAAGGTAGTTATCGACCATTTTGCCCCATTTAGCTTTGGTTTCAACATTTGCTTTTGTATATCCGTAGCCGGGCAGGTCAACGAAATATAGTTGGTCATTAATATTATAATAATTGATGGTCTGGGTTTTACCGGGGCTTGCACTGGTCCGGGCTAAGGATTTGCGGTTCATCAAGCCGTTAATCAGGGTGGATTTGCCAACGTTACTCTTTCCCGCAAAAGCAAATTCTACAAGTTCATTATCCGGTAGTTTGCTGGTAATGCCGCAAACCGTTTCAAGGGCGGCGGTTTTAATTATCATGATAACCTCTATTTCTGCAAATATCCTGCAAACTTTGGCCATAGGCCAAATTTGCCGTATGAAGTTTTAGTTCATCTTTGGTTTCGGGCCAATGCCCGACACCTTAGATAAACTCTTCATACTTCTGCCAGCGCATATTTTAACACCTCTTCCATCGCTTCAACATATTTGATATCTAAACCTTCTTTAATCTCGTCGTCGATTTCGCGGATGTCTTTTTTATTTTCTAATGGTACCAGCACAGTCAATATATCGGCCATCTTCGCGGCCAAAAGTTTTTCCTTAAGCCCGCCAATTGGCAGGACACGGCCTCTTAGAGTGACTTCACCGGTCATTGCTACATCAGACCGGACCGGGATCAAGGTGACCGCCGAAAGCAGAGCGCAAGCCATAGTGATGCCGGCCGAAGGGCCGTCTTTGGGGACTGCCCCTTCCGGAATATGAATATGGAAGTCATGCTTTTGAAATAATTCATCAGACAGTTTGTAACGCCCGGAAACTGAACGGACATAACTTAAGGCCGCCCGGGCTGATTCTTTCATGATATCACCCATCTGACCGGTTAAGTCAACTTCGCCTTTACCGGGCATAACGTTGACCTCAATTTCCAAGGTATCACCGCCGACACTAGTCCAGGCAAGGCCCCTTACCACCCCAACTTCATTTAGGTCGCGGGCTTTTTCCTGGGTATACTTTGGTTTTTTTAGATATTCTTCAAGTTTTTCACAAGATATAATTATGCAATTGTGATGTGATTCGCTACACTTATCTTTAGAGCTTTGCTCTATCGCTGTCACGTCAGGTGAACACAAATGACTGCTTTGCAGTCGCTTGTTTTCCTGCTGGCGTGCCATAATTTCGCGGGCAGCTTTCCGGCAAATCTGGCGGATTTTCCGCTCCAACTCACGAACGCCCGCTTCTTTAGTATAACCCGAGATGATTTTCTTAAGCGCTTCATCCTCAATCGATAACATAACAGGTGTTATTCCATTTTTGGCAAACTGCTTTTTAAGTAAATGTTCTTTGGCGATATGATATTTTTCATTTGCGGTATAGCTATTTACTTCGATGATTTCCATCCGGTCAAGAAGCGGCCGGGGAATAGTTGTGGTGGTATTGGCGGTGCAAATAAACATCACCGGGGCAAGGTTGATGGGAATCTCAATATAATGGTCACGGAAACGGATATTTTGCTCACTGTCAAGCACTTCTAAAAGAGCCGAAAAAGTATCACCCTTATAATCATTGCTGACTTTGTCTATTTCATCGAGCAGCAGCAGGGGATTCGCAACACCGGCTTGCTTAAGGCCGGCCGCAATCCGGCCGGGCATTGCCCCGACATAGGTCTTACGGTGGCCGCGGATTTCCGCCTCATCACGGACACCACCAAGAGAAATCCGGACATATTTGCGGCCAAGGGCTTCCGCGATACTTCTTGCAATTGAAGTTTTGCCGGTCCCGGGGGGGCCAACCAGGCAGATAACCGGACTTTCAGCATTGCCGCTTTGAGCCGAAAGGAGCCGGACGGCCAGAAATTCCAAAATCCGCTCTTTAACTTGTTTTAGGCCATAATGGTCGCGGTTCAAAACTTCTTCGGCATTAGCCAAATCAATACTGTCAAGCGAAACTTTATTCCATGGCAGCTCCAAAATTGTTTCGATATAAGCCCGTTCAACCGCGCTTTCCGAGCTTGAAGCGTTAAGGCTTTTGAAGCGCTTGATTTCTTTTTTCAGCTTGTCCTTTACTTCCTGGTCAGCATCAAGTTCTTCCATCGCTTTAGTAAACTGGTCCGCTTCAGAGAATGAATCATTGTCACCAAGTTCTTCACGAATGACGTGCATTTGCTCACGCAATAGATAATCACGTTGATTTTTATCAACTTTAGCTTTGATTTTTGTCGCAAGCTCACCCTTAACTTGCAGGACTTCAATCTCATTAATCAAAATATCGGAAAATATTTCATAACGCTCTCTTATGCGAATTGCTTCGAGAAGCTTTTGTTTGTTTTCATTGCCAATCGGTATATTCATTCCGGTGCGGTCAATATATTCGCCAAGCCGGTTGATATGATTATAGCGGTCAATGGTATTGCCCCCGCCGAAACGGGGGGTAAAAGAACCGTACTGTTCCAATAGTTCACGGGTATGGCGCAGCATCGCTTCTTCAGTTATTTCATCAATATCTTTTATATCTTCAATTTTTTGAATTTCAGCAGAAAGATAGTCCGGGTTCCCTTCATCAACCGCCATAAGAAAGGCACGGTTAATCCCTTCGACCAAAATCCTAATTACTTTACCCGGCAATTTCGTTACCTGCCTGATAATCGCAATTGTCCCGATATTATTCAACATCGCAAATCCGGGGTATGCTGATTCGTCATCTTTTTGGACAACAAGAAAAATGCGCTGTTCTAAGGTCATAGCCTTTTCGATTGCCAGCACGGATTTAGGCCGGTTGATATCAAAGTGAATGATAGTCCCGGGCAGGACAGTTATCCCTTTAAGGGCAACCGCCGGCATCATTTGTTCTTTTATTTTGTTAAACATTGGTATTCCTTCACAGGGCAGGCAAAAACAACTCGCAGCCACCTTAGGCCGCCTTCTTCCCGAGCTGAAACTTGTATCTTACATTCAATTAGGCCGTAGAGGCGGAGAGTTTTTTGCCTGACTAGTGCTGCAAATCATAATTTAAGCCGAGGTATAAGTCTTTGCTATTTTTTCCCGGTGGATAATCAACGGTTCACTAGTGCCGTCGATGGCGCCTTTTGTGATAACACATTCGGAAATCGTATCGTCAGAAGGAATCCGGTACATTGCATCCATAAGTACTTTTTCCATAATCGAGCGGAGCCCCCTTGCGCCGGTTTTCCGCTCAGCGGCTTTTTCGGCAATCGCAAGAATCGCATCATTCTCAAAGCTCAATTTTACTTCATCCAAATCAAAAAGCTTCTTGTATTGCTTAATTAAAGCGTTTTTTGGCTCCTTAAGAATCCGGACAAGGGCTTCTTCGTCAAGGCCATGAAGGCCGACATTAATCGGCATCCGGCCGACAAACTCCGGTATCAAGCCAAATTTGACCAAATCCTGCGGAGTGACATCGCTTAATAAATCGCCTAATTCCATACTGCTTTTGGTAGCAACCGTTGCATTAAAACCGATTGAGTTTTTGTTAAGGCGTTTTTCAATGATTTTTTCCAACCCGTCAAATGCCCCGCCGCAAATAAAGAGAATATTGGTTGTATCAATTTGAATTAATTCCTGGTGGGGGTGCTTCCGGCCGCCCTGGGGAGGCACGCTGGCAACGGTCCCTTCGATAATTTTAAGCAGGGCCTGCTGCACACCTTCACCGGAAACATCGCGGGTAATCGATACATTTTCGCTTTTTTTGGTTATTTTGTCAATTTCATCAATATAAATAATCCCAAGGCAGGTATTTTCAACATCATAATCCGCATTTTGCACCAGTTTCAGCAAAATGTTTTCCACGTCCTCACCGACATATCCGGCTTCGGTTAATGTCGTCGCATCGGCAATCGCAAAAGGGACATTAATAATCTTCGCTAATGTTTGCGCAAGATAGGTCTTACCTGACCCGGTCGGGCCGATTAAAATGATATTGCTTTTTTGCAATTCAATATCATCTTCATCCGCCGGAGCCAAAATTCGTTTATAGTGATTATAAACTGCAACCGAAAGAACTTTTTTTGCCTCTTCCTGGCCAATCACGTACTCATCAAGAAAACCCTTGATTTCCATCGGGGTCAAGAGATTGATATTCAGCTCGGTGCTTTCAGGCGCCACGGCCTCTTCGCATTCTTCTTCAACAATATCCGAGCATATTTCCACACACTCATCGCAAATAAATACTCCGGCCGGCCCGGATATCATTTTCCGCACCTGCTCACCGCTTTTATTGCAAAATGAGCATCTGACGTTTTCGTTATTTTTCATATTAACCTTCCTTGCGGCTTACTACAATTTTGTCAATTAAGCCATATTCAAGCGCTTCTTCTGCCGTTTTCCAATTATCACGGTCGGTATCAGCGGCAATAACTGCAACGTCTTTGCCGGTTCGTTCCGCAAGAATACGATTGATTTTTTCTTTTGTTTTCAAGATATGACGCGCAGCAATTTCAATTTCGGTCGCCTGGCCGCGGGCGCCGCCCAGCGGCTGATGAATCATAATTTCGGCGTTAGGCAGGGCCATCCGTTTGCCTTTGGTACCGCCGGCAAGTAAAAACGCGCCCATACTTGCTGCCATTCCGGTACAGATAGTCGAAACATCACATTTAATGAAATTCATTGTATCAAAAATCGCCATTCCGGCCGTAACCGAACCACCGGGGCTATTGATATAAAATTCAATATCTTTTTCCGGGTCGTCAGCTTCAAGAAAAAGCATTTGCGCCACGATTAAACTAGCGGTAACATCATTAACGTCTTCACCAAGGAAAACAATTCTTTCTTTAAGTAAACGGGAGAAAATATCATAAGAACGTTCTCCGCGGCTGGTTTGTTCTACTACGATAGGGACTAAACTCATTCTATTAAACCTATACCTTTCTAAGTCTGCAAACTTTGAGCCGAAAGGCGCAAATTTGCCGCGTGAAGTCTAGTTTTTCTTTGGTGTCGGACCTCTGTCCGATGCCTTAGATAAACTCTTCACGCTTTCGCACTTGCAACTACAAAATCAACAGCTTTCTTTACGGCAATGTCTTTCATTATCTGTACTTTGCCGTTTTCACTCATCATTTCTTTAACTTTATCTACTTCCATGCGGTAATTTTCCGCCATTTTCGTGATTTCTTCTTCAAAATCTTCTTCGGTTGCTTCAATATTTTCTGCAGCAACAACCGCTTCTAAAACAAGGCGGGTCCGGATTCTTTTTTCCGCCTGCGGTGCCATCTGGTCGGCCATTGTCTGAACAGTCAACCCGGTATACTGAAGATATTGTTCCATATCTAAACCTTGCATCCGGATATTTTGGGCAAATTCATCAACGATTTGACGTTTCTGGGTCTCAAGCATCGGCGCAGGGATTTCGATATCACTGTCGTTGATAATTGCTTCAATTACAGCATCTTCTTTGGCTTCAAGGGCAGCCTTTTCTTTATCCTTCATAAGTTTTGCCTTGACATCATCTTTGTATTCAGTCAAAGTCTCAAACTCGGACACTTCTGCGGCAAACTCATCATCAAGCTCGGGTAACTCTTTTTCTTTTATTTCTTTGATTGTACATTTAAATACCGCATCTTTTCCGGCAAGCTCTACCGCATTATAATCTTCCGGGAAAGTAACGTTTACCGCCAACTCTTTACCAATTTCGGCACCGATTAATTGGTCTTCAAAACCGGGGATAAAAGAGCCGGAACCAATCGTCAAGGCATAATCGTCACCTTTTCCGCCGGGAAAAGGGACATCGTCAACAAAACCTTCAAAATCAAGAATCGTCATATCGCCGTCTTTAACCGCGCGGTTTTCTACAACGATGTTGCGGGCATTCCGTTCTCTTTCTTTATCAATTGCAGCGGTAATTTCTTCATCAGTAACTTTATTATCTGATTTAGCTACTTTGACACCTTTATACTTGCCAAGTTTTATTTCCGGCTTCAAAGCAACTTCGGCGGTAAAAACAAAGGGTTCGCCGGCTTCAATCCGAACTACTTCAATCTTCGGTGAAGAAACAACCTCTTCGGTGCATTCATCAAGGGCTTTTTCATATGCGCCGGGAATCAGTTCATTGGCGGCATCATCATAAAAAATCTCTTTACCATACATTTTTTCTATCATCGGGCGCGGGACTTTGCCTTTACGAAAGCCGGGAATACTGATTTTTCCCTTATTTTTCTGATAAGCTTTTTCAATTGCTTTTTCCAGCTCACTTGCCGGAACTTCGATGGTCAGTTTCGCCATGCTTTTTTCTAATTTTTCTACTTGTAAATTCATTCTCTTATTCCTGTTCCTTCCAACGTTCTTCGCACACTAAACAAATTGCCGCGTATTGCAATCAATTAATGATTATATCATAATGATGAGGTAAATACTAGTAAAAATTTTCGATACCAGGGTCAAAAGGTCATGTATTTCATGCTAGCATGATAATACATGACTTTGAGACCCGCAAAAAATGAGAAAGAAGCCCGATTAGGGCGGATTTCGAATTTTTTAGAGTTGCGAAAGCGCTAAACGCTAAGCAACTCGTAGGTATCTAATATATAAATAAAGTGAAAGGGATACCTTCCGGTATCCCTTTCACTTTATTTCATCTGATCTGATTGTTGCTTAATCATTCTCCGAACCATTTCACCGCCGATTTTTCCTGCTTGTCTGGCTGTCAAATCGCCGCCGGCTTTCAGATTTACACCAAGTTCAGAAGCAACTTCCGTTTTGAAACGTTCCATTGCTGATTTTGACTGAGAAACACGTGACTTGGCCGATGATGTCCCCGACTTAGCTGATGACTTTGTCGATGACTTGGCCGAAGGAGTGCTTGACTTACTTGTCGCCTTGCTGCCGGTTTTGCTGGTAGCTTTGGTTTTTGTAGTTTTACTCGTTGCCACTTTATTTTACCTCCGTAATTTTTCATTATACATTTTCCATTTGGGCAAAATGCCCGCTAGATAAGCCATTGGCTATCTAATGAATAGTATGAAACGGAGAGGTGAAAAATATGATGGAAAGTTATTCCATCATTACTAATCACAGCTAACGTTGTTCATAGCAACGTATAAATAGTTTATTTTACTTGCTATAAACGATAGTTGCCGCAATTTTATCCGCAGCATCAAATCCTTTAAAATAAGCCACAATCGCAAGGGCAAAATCAACCGAACAACCCATCGCCCGGCCGGTAATTAAGTTTCCGTCCCAAACTGCCGGTTCTGTCACCAGTGTTGCTCCGGCGAGTTCAGCTTCATGGCCGGGATAAACACAAGCAATGCTTCCTGACAAAATGCCGCGCCGGCCAAGGATGCCGGGAGCACCGCAGATAGCGGCAATCGGTTTCTTTTGCTTATGGAAAAGTAAAACCTGTTCCATTAATTCTTCACAGGCTTCAAGATTTTCATAACCGGGATATCCGCCGGGTAAAACAATCATATCAATGGTACCAAAATCAAGATCAGCGATAAGTGCTTCTGTTTGAATTGCGATTCCCCGGGCGCCTTTTACCAGAAGTTCACCGCTTACCGAAACCATCAATGCTTCAATTTCTGCACGCCGTAATATATTAACGGTGGTAATTGCTTCAACCTCTTCAAAACCGGCGGCAAAAAATACTGCAACTTTACTCATAATCTGCTCCTTTCCGTTTATGGACGTTATTGATAATTTGGGTTATAATTGTTAGTATATCATATTGTAGGAGCTGATACGATGGATAATATGGAAATCGAAAAAAAGTTTAAAGTAAAAACCATACCGGATAACCTATCACAATATGAATGCAAGATTATTGAGCAGGCATATTTGAATACCGACCCGGTCATACGTGTCAGAAAAGAAAATGAGGAGCATTTTCTGACTTACAAGAAAAAAGGCTTACTAATCCGTGAAGAATACAATCTCCCGCTTGATGAATCATCCTATTTTCATATGAAATCTAAAGCTGACGGCAATGTCATTTCTAAGAAAAGATATCTCATCCCGTTGGATATCTCCGACTCATCCGGTCAACCGCCCAGCGATTCGTCAACAAACAATGAATCTCCACTTGTCGCCGAACTTGATATTTTTGACCCGCCCTTTGCCCCCCTAATCATTGCCGAAGTCGAATTTCCCGATTTAGAAACCGCAAACAGCTTCATACCCCCGGATTGGTTTGGCGAAGAAATTACAATGGATATGAAGTATCGTAATTCGAATTTGAGTGTGATGAATTTAAGTGATATTAATTTGTCCATTAACAGGCGCAACAAATAAATTTTTACGATTTCGCATAATATTTATATAATAATGACCCGATATAATTAGTAGAAAACCATACTTTTAGGATTACGGGGCAAAACATGAAAATTCAAAATAACCCGACTATTTATCCCGGCGATAGCAATCGGGCCGGAGAAAGCCAGAAAATAAACGACAGCAAAAATGGAGACGGAAAGTCTGTTTTTGCCGGTGACCTTAATTTACCCGCGGACAAAGTTTCAGAGAAGCAAAAACAAGCACATGAACAAGCATTAAAGCTTATCATGAATGCTTTTGCTATTGATAAAGAAATTGATAATGGCTTGGCAGATCGCAAGCAACGGGTGAAAGATATCGAAGCAAGCATAATTGAAGCTAAAAATGAACTAACCATTGTTAATGAGGAAAGAGAGAGCCTAAAAAAAATCTATGGTTTAGATGATGAGAATACCCAAGAAAATTTAAAAATATTGGAACGATATCAAAAAGACCCTAATCGCGAAAATTTTACAAAAGATGAATTGGAACGTCTTGATTATATATTTGAGGACGGGCGTTTACTTGAATATCAAGAACGGATTAGAAAGTTAGATGAAAGACAGCAATCTTCGTTAGATATCAAGCAACTTGAAAGCAAAATCAAGATGGAAAATGCAATCATCACAGCAACTAAACTGGCGCGGAACCAGCTTCGCCATATGCTTGATGCCACCGAAAGCGCTGAAGATATCTTGAAAGCAGCAAGCGGCGAAATAATCGGAATGATTTCCAAAGATAGCATAACTCATATTAAGGATGAATCTGAAAAACAAGAAAAGCAGGCCGGTGAAGTAGCCGAAAAACAGAAAAAGCAACGGGAATTTATTGAAAAAATAAAAGAAAGCAAAGAAGATAACTCGTATTATATCAGTGAAATAACCCAAAATATACTTACATTAGATAAAGATATCAACATTCAAGCAGAAGCCAAAAAAATAATCAGCAAATTGAATTTAATTGAGGATGATATAAAGGGGACGGTGGTAAATCAGGTCAGTTAAATTCTTCACACCAACTCCCGTCTGTCTGCATTAACAGGCAGACAAATCAGGATTATGAAAGATTCATATCTCAAACCGCTCTTTGCCCACCCCGCAAATCGGGCATTTGAAATCATCAGGCATCTCACCCTCATGGACATATGCGCAAACCTTGCATATATATTTCACTTGTGCCGTTTTTACTTCGGTTTCCGGCGACAGATAAGTCGGGGCATTTTTCGGGCTTTTTCCTTTAACAACTTTATGATAATAAGCATATGTCATCGCTTCGCCGCCCTTACTAACCTCCGCATCAATTACTTCACCGAGGAAAACCGTGTGGGTCGCTGTTTCCATCTTGTTAACCACTTTGCAGATGATATAACCGCAGGTATCGGTCAAAACCGGCAACCCGCCGACTGTTTCATATTCGATACCGGCGAACTTGTCCGTATCTTTCCCCGATTGAAAACCAAACCGTCCAATCAAAGCAGAATCAGATTCTTCATTTAAAATAGAAATCGCAAATTTCCCATTCGAATCAATTAACCCATTAGTATAATTATTGTGATTGATACTAATTGCAATCGTTGCCGGTTCGGAAGTGATTTGCATTGCACTGTTCGCCGCGCAGCCGGTGGGGCGGTTGCCGTCCCAGGTGCTGATTACATAAACGCCATAAGATAAATGCCTAAAAGTATTCGGGTTCATAATCTCCTCCTTATTTCATCAACTCTGCAAGGATTTCCGGATCATCCTCAATCACCGTAATATTCAAAGTTTTCGACAAATCAATTACTTCGCCGGGAGTATGTCTTCCGTCTTTTTTCTCAATTAAACGGATAATCGGACGGAAAGGCACGCCAATATTTTGCTCTTTAACTATTGCAAGTTTACCATTTGAAAGCTTAAGCATCGCACCGTTGGGATAAATTGCGATACACTGGAAAAAGTTCGCGCACAAATCAGCATCCAACTCACTAACCGCCGCTTTAATCAGAATGTCGGCGGCCTTACTTGGCGTAAAACCTTTCCGGTAACAACGGTCAACTGTTAATGCTTCATATACATCAACGATAGCAGCGATTCTTACTGAAGTACTAATTTCACATCCCTGAACATGGCTGTAACCGGAGCCGTCAAGCCGCTCATGGTGCTCTAATGCCACCCGCCTTGATACTTCAGTTAACAACGGGTCTTTCTTAAGTATTTCGTAACCTAAAGATGTGTGCTGCTTAATATGTTCAAATTCCTCACGGGTAAGGGCTGAACTTTTATACAGAATTTCTTGATCCAACATCATTTTTCCAATATCATGCAATAACAGGCCTTGGGCAAGATCGCGCTGCGATACCGCACTAATACCCATCCGGTTAGCAAGAACCAATCCATATACCGTGGTATTTACGGAGTGCAGGAGGGTTTCATCTTTCGAACTTCCTATATCTTGAAGGCTGACGATGATATTAGGCTGACTCATAATCTCATCCATCATTTTACTGACAACATCATTGACCTTCGACATTTCAATCCGGTTGTTTGCCAGAAGATGGTTAAAAGTATCAGATAAAGCCTCTTTGCATTGTTGTCTGGTTTCTTCGGATATAGCATCATGAACATCAATATCATCACTTAAACTGTCGTCGACATAAATACTGCCAATATCAAGTTCCTTCAATTTGTTAGTATATCTTTGCAGGTTTGCAGTACCCTGCCTTAATAACAAGAAGTTTTCATGATAAATGGATTTTCCTAATTTCATTTCCGGGGTAATCAGATTAAGGGGTACTTTTCTCATTTAAGCCTCATCGTAAAACACATCACATGATATAATAATATTATCAATATTTTACTTAAATGTCAAAGTAAACTTTAATTTGACCGTTAAGCTTGGCTTTATTTTACATTTAACTTTTATTTTACTTTCATTACCCGCATTGCATTTAGAATTGCAAGAAAAGCAACTCCAACATCAGCAAATACTGCCGCCCACATTGTCGCATATCCTAAGGCGGCAAGAAGCAAAACGGCCGCTTTTACGACTAATGAAAAGATAATATTTTCTCTTACGATTTTTACGGTGCGCTTTGAAATTTGTATCGCCGTAAAAATCTGTGACGGTTTGTCATTCATGATAACAACATCAGCGGCTTCAATTGCGGCATCAGAACCAAGCCCACCCATCGCAATGCCGATATCAGCCCGGCTAAGAACCGGCGCATCATTGATTCCATCACCAACAAAAGCTAATTTACCCCGTGAACCGGGTTTTTCTGCCGCAAGAAGCGCTTCCACTTTTTCGACTTTTGCCGCCGGTAAAAGTTCACTATAATATTCATCAATCCCCAGCTTTGCCGCAACATACAGGGCAACCGAATTATTGTCACCGGTCAGCATTATCGTTTTTATTCCGGCGGCTTTTAATAACCCGACCGCTTGCGCGGCATCTTCTTTTATTTCATCAGCAATAAGTATGTTCCCAAGATATTGGTTTTCATATGCAATATGAACGATAGTTCCGGCTGGTTGCGATTGGTATCCAGGTGATTTTTGTCCGACCGGGTCGGTCAAAACGTTAAAATCAACCCCTATGCCAGCATCAAGCCCCGCCAGTTTCATCATTTTTTCATTACCAACATAGATTTTACGTTTATCTAAAACCGCTTTAACGCCAAGGCCGGCGATTTCTTCGATATTTGTCAGCCGGGATTTGTCAATTTCTTTGTCATAGGCGGATAAAATTGATTTTGCAATCGGATGTAAGGAAAAACTCTCGGAATAAGCAGCAATTTCCAAAAGTTCTTCCGCATTAACCGGGAACACCGGGTTAACATGACATACTTTGAAGTTACCCTTTGTTAATGTTCCGGTTTTATCCATTACAACCGTGTCAACATAACGAAGAGCTTCCAAATAGTTGCTTCCTTTGATAAGAATACCGGCTCGGCTCGCCCCGCCAATTCCACCGAAAAAGCCTAGGGGAATGCTGATGACCAAAGCACAAGGGCAGGAAATCACCAGGAAAGTCAAAGCCCGGTAAAGCCAAGTCTGGAAATCATCTCCGGTGATAAGCGGAGGAAGCAGGGCAAGCAAAATCGCTGCCCCAACAACTAATGGGGTATATATACGGGCAAATTTGGTGATGAAATTTTCGGCTGTTGCTTTACGACTCCCGGCATTTTCGACTAATTCCAAAATTTTCGCTACTGTAGACTCGCTATATTCTTTTTCCGTTTTAACTTCAAGTACACCGGTTAAATTAATACAACCGCTGATTACCTGCGTACCTGTCAGCATTTCGCGGGGTACACTTTCCCCGGTCAAAGCTTTGGTATCAATATAACTTGTTCCGGCTGTTATTAAGCCGTCAAGAGGAATTTTTTCACCGGGTTTTATTTGAATTATTTCTCCTTTTTTTACCTCTTCCGGTGCTACCCTTACGAAATCAATTTCCCGGCGGACAAAAGCAAAGTCAGGTCTAAGATCCATCAAACCGGCTATTGAGCGCCGTGATTTCCCTACGGCATAAGACTGGAACAATTCGCCAACCTGGAAAAAGAGCATTACCGCAACCGCTTCCGAATAATCGCCGATAAAAAATGCCCCGGTTGTCGCAACAGTCATCAAAAAGTTCTCATCAAAAATCCGGCCCCGGAAGATATTCATAACTGCCGTTTTTACTACTAAGCCGCCAATAACAAAATAAGCTGTCAAATATATTATCAATATATATGCTGTCGGAACTGCAAGATAAGCATTAACCAGAATCGCAAGGGTATATACGATTGCTCCGGTAATTACTCTTATCAAATTTTTTTTGATTCCATACCCATCGCCGCCCCCGGTGCAAGCGCACCCGGCTTCTTTATTATGTGTTTTTTTCATCTGTTTCTCCATTCTGCCAAAAGCTTGGATTATTCTTCAATATGTTCCATTCCTTGATTCAAAATCGCTTTAATATGGTCATCAGCAAGCGAATAAAAAATCGTCTTGCCTTCCCGGCGGTTCCGGACTAGATTCATTTGTTTAAGTGTTCTAAGCTGATGAGAAATTGCCGACTGATTCATAGAGAGCATTTCCGCAAGGTCACAAACACACATTTCCGAATAAGAAAGGGTGTAGAGCATCTTTATTCTCGTTGAGTCGGCAAATATTTTGAAAAAATCAGCAAGGTCATATAAGGCATCCTCCGCAGGCATTACGGCGCGGATATGTGCTGCTGTTTCCGGGTTAAGGTGCCGGCAATTACAAGTTTCGGTTTGTTTCATTAAATTTCTCCTTGATATTTTATATATGTTCATTTGCTCATGTGTTCATATTATCATAAACCGATGAAATTGTCAATATTCTTTTTTTGAAATATATGATATAATGTCGTTAAACCATAAAGGGAGGATAATAATTTACTATGGAACAATTCTACCATATCAAAGTAGCCGGCCTTGAAAGAGATTTGCCGGTCTGCAAAATAACTGATGATTTAAGTATCGCTGCTTTCGTCTTGTTTGGTGACGTCGAAATGACGGTAGCGGGGGCTGCCCATTTATTAAAAGCCGCACCGGAACATGATATTCTGATTACCGCCGAAGCAAAAGGGATTCCGCTGGTTCATGAAATGGCAAAACAAAATAATGAAAGCCGTTATATTATCGCCCGCAAAGTTGTCAAATTATATATGAAAGAAGTTTTCTCCGTCTCACTTCAATCAATTACCACCCAGAAAAAGCAGCATCTTTATATTGATACCGCCGAAGCCGAGTTAATGAAGGGTAAAAGGGTTTTAATCGTTGATGATGTAATCAGTACCGGTGAATCGCTAAGGGCAGTTGAAAAACTGGTTAAAGAAGCCGGGGGGGATATTGTCGGGAAAATGGCGATTCTCGCCGAAGGGGATGCGAAATATCGTGATGACATCATCTTCCTTGAGTACTTACCGTTGTTAAATAGTGAAGGAAAACCAGTATAAAAATTTTATACGCAAAAATCGCGCCGTCGAAAGCGGCGCGATTTTTTATGTCATACTAATATTATATTATCCAGCTAATACCATCTGCAATAAGAACAAGATGGCTAATATCCACATCAAGATACTAATATCTTTAAACTTGCCGGCGGCAGCTTTAACAACAACATAGCTGATAAAACCAAACGCAAGGCCGTGTGAAATCGAGAAGAATAACGGCATTGTAACAATTGTGATACCCAGCGGAATCAAATCTTCAAGACTATCAAGCTTCAGGTTTCCAATCGGCTCAAGCATTAAGACACCAACAACAACTAAAGCGGTTGCGGTCGCAAATGCCGGAATCGTTAAGAAAATCGGGGCAAAGAACAAGCTGATTGCAAAGAACCCGGCTACTACCATCGCGGTAAGGCCTGTCCGGCCGCCTTCCTGAACACCGGAGGCTGACTCGATATAAGTCGTAGTCGTTGAAGTACCAAGGGCAGCGCCTAAGCTGGTGCTAAGGGCATCAGCAAGAAGGGCTTCGTCAGATTTTTCCAACCTGCCTTGCGCATCAAGCATTTTTGCTTTGGAAGCAAGCCCGGCCAGCGTACCAACAGTATCAAAAATATCAATAAATAAGAATGTAAGGGTCACTGACAAGAATGTAAAGAAGCCGTTTGCCGTATTGAAGACTTCTTTGAAACCTTCAATAAAGAGCAGCCATGTCGGGGCAAGGCTTGGCGGAAGGTCAATAAAGCTGTTCGGGACTAAATCATATGCACCGGAAGTAACGTCAACTTGATACCAGCCAAATAATTGAGCCATAATACCAAGCAGCCAAGTGGCAACGATACCGATAAGTAATGCACCTTTGACTTTTTTCAGCATCAGGATAATCGTAAATACGACACCAATCAGGCATAAAGCGGGGGCGGCATTTTTCAGGCTGCCCATCGTAACGAAAGTCGCGCCGTCAGCAATAACAACACCGGCATTCTTTAACCCGATGAAAAGGATAAATAAACCAATCCCGGCACCAACCGCATATTTAAGGGTCATCGGGATTGAATTAAACAAAGCGGTCCGGATTCCTGATTTACTCAAGATAATAAAGAGGATACCTTCTGTAAAAATAGCTGCAAGTGCAAGCTGAGGGCTGAACCCCATCCCGATAACAACCGTATAAGCAAAGAAAGCATTAAGCCCCATTCCCGGTGCTACCGCGAACGGCAAGTTCGCCAATAAAGCCATCGCAACGGTACCAACCACTGAAGCGATTGCGGTCGCGACAAATACGGCACCTTGGTCGAGGCCGGCGGCAGATAAAATATTGGCGTTAACCGCTAATATATATGCCATGGTGGCAAAGGTGGTAATTCCTGCGAGTACCTCGGTTTTTATCGTGGTACCCTTCTCTTCTAGTTTGAAGAATTTGTTAAGAAAAGCTGTCATTAATTCTCTCCTCCATAAGGTTCGTGTGTAAAAATAAAATAAATGGGCATATACAATCTAACAACCTAAATTTATAGTATTTTTATTTTTGTGTCAAGTGTAAAGCGATATTCTTCATAACGATTCTATATATGTAACCACACCCGATTCCAAGTCGTATTTTGCCCCGGTAATTTCAAGTGAGCCATCGGCAAGATATTTACCTAAAATATCGCTTTTTTTAAGCTTTTCTACGGTATTTGAAATATTTTCATCCTCGCACTTGGCAAGAAAATTTTCATCTTTTTCAAATTCTCTAAGCTTATCGACTGACGGTTTTATTTCAGAAATAATCGCGGTAAGGTTCGGCCCGAAATCACCGCCGCTGATTGCGGCTGCTACCGCCCCGCATTTATCATGTCCAAGAACGACTATTAACCGTGCCTTTAATTGCTCAACGGCAAACTCGATACTGCCAACGGCAACTTTGTCCGCGACATTTCCGGCGGTACGGACAACAAAAAGCTGGCCGGCCCCGGCATCAAAAATGATTTCGGGCGGGACCCGGGAATCCGCACAGCCAAGGATAACCGCAAAAGGGACTTGTCCTTTTGAAGCTAAGCCAGCCCTTACTCCGGCAGGGTCATGATTGCCGGACGGCTGGTTATTAAGATAACGTTTGTTTCCTTCTTTCAGCAGTTTTAAGGCCTCTTCACTGCCGACTTGTTCAAATAAGTTTTTTCTTTCCATTTTGCTACACCTCCGCGTTTAGTGTAGCATAAAAATTTAAGTTTGTAACTATATTTAAGTTTGTAAAGGTAAATTGGCTTCAACTGCATAAACAAGGCGCTCTTTTACATCTTGCCAGTTAATCAAGTTCCACCATGCATCAACATAACCGCTTAAATTTTCATGATACTTAATAAAAAAGGAATGCTCCCACACATCGCAGACCAGAATCGGGATAATGCCCCATTGGGTCAGATTCTGAAAATTTCCGCACTGTAAGATTTCAAGGCGTTTGAAAGCCGGGTTGTAACCTAAGATACCAAAACCGGAGGCTTCAACATTTTTCGTTGCTGCAAGAAATTGGTCCTTAAATGCGGTTAAACTGCCAAAACTTAAATTAATGAAACGAATCAGATATTCGGATGGAGTCCCGCCGGCGCCGGGATATGTCATATTCATCCAATAAATACTATGCAGAATATGCCCGGAACCTAAAAACGCAAGTTGCTTTTCATAATACTCAATATACTCATAATTTCCCTGTTTCCTAACTTCGGCGAGCTTTAATTCGGTTTTATTCAAAGCCTCGACAATTCCTTTATGAAGTTTATCGTGATGAATCCTTAGAGTTTCCTCATCAATTACCGGTTCAAGGGCATGATAAGGATAAAGAAGGGGCGGTAATGTATGCGCACCAATCGGCACCGCGGCAGAGTTGTACAATTGCAATATGTTTCCTCCATTTTCTCATATTTCTTTATATAATTTTAATATATGATTAAGAGAAAATTATGTAACTCTTAATATTAACTTGACAAAAAGCTCATAAATATGATATAAATACAGAGATGTTATATACAACTTATCTTAGGAGGTATTTATGAAAAGAAGTATTAAATCTCTGATCAGTATCATGCTGGTACTGGTACTTGCGCTCAGCTTAGCCGGCTGTGGAAATGCAGGAAGTTCCAATGTTATTGAGCTTCGTGTATTGAATTATTTTTCCATCGCCAACCCTGGCGCGCTTGAAGAAGTAGAAAGAGTTTGGGATGCTTTTGAAGCCGCTCATCCGAACATCAAACTCATTAGAGAAGATGAATTTGAAGAGCCCTTCCATTTCGCAACTGAAGCTCATGCCGCTGCCGGTACACTGCCTGATGTTATCTATTGCTGGCCGTCCGGACGTTCTTCCGCCTTACATACCAACCGTCTGCTGAAAGATTTGGCCCCTCTTGTTGCCCGCGACAATTTCGGCGCGAACTTTAACAGTACGGTATTAAATCCCGATGCAATGGGCGGCGGGTATCTTGCAATGATTCCCAATGGCGTAACCGCAACCCACGCTTTCTATGTGAATCTGGAAGTCCTTGAATCCGTTGGGCTTGAACCTGCCAAAACTTATTCAGAATTAGTAGCGCAAGTCCCGATTCTTCGTGAAGCCGGTTATGAAACCATCCTAATGGCAAATGAAGCTACATGGGTTATGCAGTCATGCCTTATGTCAGCTATTGCCGGCCGTTTTGCCGGTGAAGGCTGGGAAAAAGCAATCCATGCCGGAACAGCGAAATTTACCGACCCCGATTTCGTTGCAGCTATTGAATTTATTGAAAGAATGTATGTTGACGGTGTCCTTGACCGCTCAACCGTAGCTGTTGACTATGGTTCCTCTCCCGGTCTCTTTGCGACCAACAGAGCGGCCTATATGATCGACGGCGACTGGCGTGTCGGCGATTTCATCACCGATGCTGCTACCGGCCAAGTTTTGATTGATCCGGTTAGACAAGAAAAAATCTTAATCACTGTGTTCCCTGAAATTGACCTTCCCGGTGTAAAATACAATGCCAACAACTCTGTAGTTCTTGGTACCGGCTGGGGACTCAATGCAAATCTTGAAGATGGCTCTGATAAATTAGAAGCAGCCTGGACATTACTTAAATGGCTGGTTGGCAAAGAAGTCCTCACTTTCCGTGTTGACTCCGGCGGCCTTCCTGTCCCTTCAAGAACTGATATCGACCTTGCTTCTTTAGATTTAGAACCGATGCAAGTAGCTGTTGCCAATCTCGGCCAACATTACAACCGTTCAAACGTTGTTATCGATGCCGCTTTTGACGGTCAGGTTTATACCCCGCTTAATGACGGCCTGCAAGCACTTGGTTTAGGAACAATTACCCCAATGGAAGTTGCTCAAAATGTTCAAAATCAGTTTGAAGCTTGGAAAGCAGCACAATAAACACAATTAAAATAAGTATTTAACTTGATGGAGGAAAGGTCTATGACTATAAAGGGTGAAAAAAAGTTTTCTTATGCGGTGCTGGTTTTACCGGCGGTGCTAATCTACCTGGTGGTTGTGGCCTTTCCTACCATATTTTCAATAATGCTAAGCCTGACCGATTACAACGGCGGCAAGATATTCGGTGCCGACAATTTACACTTTGTCGGGTTCCGAAGTTATGAATGGATGCTGTTTAATGACCCGTCCAAAGCTTTTTACACCGCCCTCCGCAACAATATGTATATCGTGGCCGTTTCCGTTTTTGGCCAGATTCCGCTTGGTTTTATCCTCGCTTATATCTTAACCCGCAAGCTGATTAAACGGGGCGGGGGATTTTTCCAAACGATGATTTTCCTGCCCAATGTTATTTCACCGGTTATTATCGGTGTCCTTTTCAAGAATTTTGTCTATAACCGCGATTCAGTATATATGGAAATCGTCCGGTTTTTTGACCCAAGCGCCGAATTTACTTTGAATAATACCCCGATGATTCCAGTATTAGTTGTTATCTTATGGATGTTTACGGGTTTTTATATGATTATTTTCCTTGCTAATATGCAGCGAATCGACCCTTCGATTATCGAAGCAGCCCGGATTGACGGCGCTTCCGAATCCAGAGTCCTGTGGCATATTATCCTGCCGGCAATGACCAATGTTATCGTCACCTCATCAATTCTTGCTATCTCCGGGTCACTTAGGACCTTTGACTTGATATATGTAATGACCAGCGGCGGGCCGGCCGGCCAAACGCGGGTACTTTCAATTTATATGTATGAGCAAGCTTTCCAGGGCTCGGCAAATTATCCGATGGCAAATGCCATCTCAACAGTCATGGTGTTGATTAGTATTGCGTTGATTATTATCACCCGTGCGGTTGGCAACATATTTAATGATAAGGAGGTATAAGCCATGATGGAAAAAGCACTTAGTATTTTTAGCAAAGTCATCCTTTATACAATATTAATTATTTTTACGGTGTTGGCGATTTATCCGATTATATGGCTGTTTATCCAATCATTTAAGTCCACCCAATCTTACTTGACGACCAACAAATTGGCTTTACCGGTCGAGTGGTTCTTCGATAATTACCCTTTCGTTTGGACCCACGGCGGATTTAGTGTTTTCATTGTTAATAGTGTGATATACACTTTAATTACCGTATTTTTTGTGGTATTGCTTGCTAATATGGCCGGATTTGGTTTTGCTAAAATTAACTTCAAAATATCCAAATGGTTACATGGATTATTTATTATCGGTATCCTGCTAACTATCCAATCGATTTTGATTCCCCTCTTTCTTATGGTTAATTCGGTTGGCCTGCTTAATACCCGTCTGGGAATCCTGATTCCTTATATTGGCCTTGGGCTTCCGATGGCAGTTTACCTATGTACCGACTTTGTTAAGCATATTCCCGATGAATTGCTTGAATCGGCACGGATTGACGGAGCCGGATATTTACGGACATTTATTAGTATCGTATTCCCGATGTGCGCCCCGGTTTCAGTTACTTTGGCAATTATTACCTTTACCGGCACATGGAACGAGTTTATTTTGATGAATCTTCTTACCTCCGGTGACAGGCTTAAATCAATACCGGCAGCAGTCGGCCGTTTTGCCGGTTCGCTAGGCACAGATTATGGCAGACTTTTCGCCGCCCTATCCATTTCGCTGATTCCGATTTTGATATTCTATATGATTTTCCGTAATCAGATTACGAAAGGTGTCACCGCCGGGGCTGTGAAGGGGTAAGCCGGCGGCGTTTTCTCCGTCTTCTTATCAGAACCGCACAAATTGCTGTTAAAAACGCAGCAATTGCAAATATAACTATTGGCATGATGAGAACTTCCGGAAAAAGCTATCATTGGAGCAAAAGAATCTAAAAGCTCATCCGGTATCTGCTGTTCTGCCAGCCGAAATACCAAAGCAACAAGCTCATATCTTTCATCACCCATTAAACAAACTATAAAAAAAGTTCGGCAAAATTCCAATACAATTAGTCACAAAATGTATGGCAATAACCATCCTTATATCTTTGGTTTTTAAATACATAACTGCTAATACAACCCCAACGGCGACATATCCCAAACCAGTTTTTAAAGCCAGGCCGGTGTGGATAAATGTGAATAGAAATGTAGTTATAAATACGAATAAGAACTTATTTTTGAATAAATTTCTTCCTGCCATCCTGAACGCAATTTCTTCCCATACCGGGGCAGTTAGCACGCCGCACACCACCATTCCTAACGGGAAAATCGTATTAAATTCGCCGCTTACCCAAGCCGCCGGGGCATATGGCAATGAAAGAAATCCATTAATTAATTCCGCCAAAACACTTACCGCAAGATAAATTATGAACCATAACCCCAAAATAAGAAAATCTTTTTTTACGATTTTGCGGGAAAATGCTTCTTTCAATTCATGTCTGTTTATGAAAATTAAAGTTAATGTAAGCAGCAAGTCCAGTGTCATTACTAATATGACGGTATTAATTGTAATTTCCATTCTTGTCGTAAATACTACCCGCCATAAAACCACCATCGTACCTAACGTAAGGCTAAGCCCCCATTTAAATATATCTTTTTTGTTTTTCGAATCACTTGTATTCATCGTAAATACTCTCCCATCTTAATAAGCTATACTAAGTCACTATTTTAGCAAAAATCTGCGGCTGTGCGGCGAATTGTAGTAAACTAGGTAATATTTGCAGTAATTTAAGTTGTTTATCCAATAAATATATGATAAAGTATAAAATCAGGATTGCTTTAAAACAGCACGCGGGGTACCGTTATGGCATATTTATTGCTATTTGTGATGATGAAAATAAAATTGCGGCGGAATTAGAAAGAGATTTACTAAAGATATTTGGCAAGTTAAATTTAAAATGCGAAATTGACGTTTATTTTACCGGGAAAGAATTATGCGAAAAAATGAAAACCGGTTCGTATTATGATTTGATTTTTCTGGATATCGAGTTTGGAAAGAATGAATCAAGCGGTGTCGATATTGGCAGGCAAATCAGGGAAGCCCACAATAATAATATGGTTTCGATTATATATATCTCTTGGTATATGAAATACTCTATGCAGTTATTCGATATCCGCCCTTTGAATTTCCTGATTAAACCACTTGATTATCCACGAATCGAAAATGCGGTTTTGACATACTTGAAAGTAGCCGAACTTTGGTCAAGTGAGTTTACGTACAAAATAGGTTACGATATTTTTAAGGTGCACATAAAAGATATTATTTATCTGGAAAGCAATGACCGGAAACTTATCCTTCATCTTTCAAACGGCAAAAAAGAAGAATTTTATGGGTCTTTAAATAAAATTTATCAAGAACAGCTCAAGCGGTTCGATTTCCTCTTTATCCATGCTAAATATGTGGTTAACTATGACTATGTAGCGGTGATTAAATATAATGAACTGATTTTAACTCATGATAACCGTACTTTACCTATCAGCCAGCCAAAACGAAAAGAAATAAAAGCGGCCTGTTGCGCAATAATGGATCGGAGACGGATGATAACATGAAAGATAAATCTTTCACAATCTTGATTTTTAAGACCTGCTAAGGCAGGTAGACGGGAGTTAACATGAACATTTTCGTCACAATAGGCTTTCTTATTGCCAATGTTTTTTATCTGCTTGCCATTGAAAGATTTATGGGGGTTTTCTTTGAAAAGAGAAAAACATCTTTTAAAGTCATGGCATTATCATATTTACTTTATTTTGTTTTAGCATCAGCCGAGCGTTTATTATTATTTACTGATTTTTCTTTTTCTCATTTAACTGTAATCCCGGTGCTTTTTGTAATTTCGCTGAATTACGGGGCACCGATGATAAAAAAGCTGGTTGCCGTAGCTTGTAATTATGTACTATTTACAATGCTTGTTGCAATACCGTATGGTTTGATTAGTATATTTTATGAGTCTTTACTTGATAATCTTCAAATTGCATCGGTTATAATTTATTCGTGCGGCAGTTTGCTTTCTTATTTAACGGCTTCTTTGCTTAGACGTTTAAAATATATTAGGAAAAATCAACTTGCTTTGCCTAAACTTTGGGGTTCTATCCTTTTTGTGCAAATTCTTACGCTAATTGGTTATTTCTCCAACAATCCGGAAAATGTGATAATGGGCAATAATCTTTTAATTACCACTATTTTTTTAACAACTAACTTATTTATCTTGTATCTTTATGATTCTATTTCGGGAATGTATGAGGAGAAGCTCAATTCAGCATTACAATCCCAGGAAAAAGATTATTACTTATCCCAATCTCTTTTGATGCAGGAATCAGTTGAGAGAATGAAAGCCTTTAAACATGATATAAGAAGCCACTTAACCGCCTTAAAGGAATATTTCTTAAAAAGCAATCCTGCGGATGCAACGATGTATTTTGATAGGCTGCTTGGGGAAATTGAAGTAAGTGAAGTCTACAGCGAAACCGGAAACATCGCTTTTGACAGCATTATCAATTACAAACTTAGAAATGCCAGACAAGATAACATTCAGCTTGACGTCAGTTTATTTATCCCCCAAGTCATCAGTATTGAGGTGACCGATGTTGTAACGATACTAGCTAATCTTTTGGATAATGCCTTAGATGCTATCGCAAAAGTTGATGAAAAAATTTTAAACCTTTATATTGAGTTCAATAAAGATAGTTTGTTCATAAGGGCCGATAATTCTTTTGATGGTTTTGTAAAATATTCCGAAGGTAAAATTGGTGAGGAAAAGCAAATAACCACCTCGAAAAACGGTGCCGGACATGGCTATGGTTTAAAGAATATCAAAAAAGCCGCGGAAAAATATAATGGTTGTGTGGATATTAGTCATACGAATAAAATTTTTTCGGTGAAAATTTTTCTTTATATAAATCAACGGGGATAATATACCAAGTATTTCGAATAATATTAATCGGAGTGAAAAGGGTCATTTTGGAGCTGTTGACAAAGTCCAACTTTTCACCCAAACAACTTCCAAAGAGCTTCTTCAACATAAACGAAGGAGCTCTTTTTTAATTTATTGTGTAAAACAAGTG
>WRAQ01000009.1 GCA_009780115.1 Lachnospiraceae bacterium | reverse complement strand
CTGTGCCCTAGTGTAAAAAACGTGAAATGCTAGGGCTTAGGAGGGTGTTTTTGTCTCCGGCGATATATGATAAAAAAATATATAAATTTATTCATTTAATACTTGACATATCACCGCTGGACTATAACAACATTGCTGGTGTGTATAATAATCAAGGGGATTACCCCAAGGCGATGGAATGGTATCATAAAGCTTTGGCAATCCGTGAAAAGGTTCTGGGCGAAGAACATCCCTCAACCGCCATCACCTATGACAACATTGCCGTTGTGTATGATAAGCAAGGGGATTATCATAAGGCGATGGAATGGTATCATAAGGCTTTGGCAATCTGTGAAAAGGTTCTGGGTAACGACCACCCTGATACCGCCATAACCTATAACAACATTGCGGTTGTGTATGATAATCAAGGGGATTACCCCAAGGCGATGGAATGGAATTATAAGGCTTTGGCAATCCGTGAAAAGGTTCTTGGTAAAGAGCATCCCTCAACCGCCACAACCTATAACAACATTGCGGGGGTATATGATGGTCAGGGAGATTATTCTAAAGCCTTGGAATGGTATCTGTTATCGTATAAAATACTCCTAAATATATTAGGAACGGAACACCCAAAAACAAAATTAGTTTTTGAAAATATGGAAGGTGCATATGATTTATCCGGCAACGAAATGGACTTCAAAGAATGGCTCGCCGAACAACTTCAAAAGGAAGAAACGTAAAAATAAATGATATTACGATAAAAATTATAATATCCACCAAAATTCTCAAGACTACACCCCCCAAAATCCTCCCAGTTGACAAAATCCCCATTATTGTGTAACTTGATACTAGGGTCAAAAAGTCATGTGTTTCATGCTTGCATGAAAAAATATGATTTTGAGACCCGTAAAACATGAGAAAGTAGCCCAAACAGAGCGGATTTCGAATGTTTTTAGAGTTGCGGGAGTGCGTAAACGGAATTAATTCCGTTGCACGTAGCAACTCGTAGGTATCATAAATTATAACCGGGAGGAAGCCGCTATGTATACCAAAGTACCAACAGACCTAAACTTCATCGAACGCGAAAAAGCAACCCTGCAAAACTGGAACGAAAACAATATTTTTGAAAAAAGCATGGCAATTCGCAGCGGCTGCCCGACATATACCTTTTATGACGGCCCGCCGACAGCAAACGGCAAGCCCCATTTCGGGCACATTCTTACCCGCGTTATCAAAGATACAATTCCCCGTTACCGTACGATGAAGGGTTATTTCGTACCCCGCAAGGCCGGTTGGGATACTCATGGCCTCCCGGTTGAGCTGGAAGTGGAAAAAGAACTTAATCTTGACGGCAAAGAGCAGATTGAAGCTTTTGGCCTTGACCCCTTTATCGGCAAATGTAAGGAAAGTGTCTGGCGTTACAAAGAAATGTGGGAGGATTTTTCCGGAACGGTTGGCTTTTGGGCTGACATGGATGCCCCTTACGTGACTTATCATGACAACTATATTGAATCAGTCTGGTGGGCGCTCAAGCAGATTTGGGATAAAGACCTACTTTACAAAGGTTTCAAAATCGTCCCCTATTGCCCGCGTTGCGGTACCCCGCTTTCGTCTCACGAAGTCGCCCAGGGTTATCAGGATTTAAAAGAACGTTCCGCAATTGTCCGTTTTAAACTAAAAGACGAAGATGCTTATGTCCTTGCCTGGACCACTACCCCGTGGACTTTGCCTTCGAACCTCGGTTTATGTATCAACCCGAATGAAACTTATGCCAAAGTTAAGGCCGCTGACGGATATATTTATTATCTCGCCGAAGCACTTGTCGAATCAGTATTAGGCAGTATCGATAAAGATAACACCCGTTATGAAACTATTGCCACTTTCAAAGGCAAAGAACTTGAGTACAAAGAATATGAACCGCTCTTTGATTTTGGCCGGGAAAGTGTAGCTAAACAAGGCAAAAAAGCCTGGTACATCGTCTGTGATGAATTTGTCACCCTGACTGACGGGACCGGTGTTGTCCACGTTGCCCCGGCTTTCGGTGAAGATGACCAAAAAGTTTGTCTCCGTTACGATATGCCTTTTATTCAGTTTGTTGATACCAAAGGCGAGATGACCGGCGAAACTGACTGGCCGGGAATTTTTGTAAAAAATGCCGACCCGTTGATAATTGCTGATTTGGAAAAATCCGGGAAACTTTTTTCCGCACCCGAATATGAACATAACTATCCTCATTGCTGGCGTTGTAAAACGCCGCTGATTTATTATGCCCGCGAGTCCTGGTACATCAAAATGACGGCGGTTCAAGAAGATTTAATCCGTAATAATAATACTATCAATTGGATTCCGGAATCGATTGGCAAAGGCCGTTTTGGCGACTGGCTCGAAAATATCCAGGACTGGGCTATTTCCCGCAACCGCTATTGGGGTACCCCCCTGAATATTTGGGAATGCGTTTGCGGCCACTTTGAATCAATCGGCAGCCGTGATGAACTTTACAAATTAAGCAAAAACCCGCTGGCGCAAACGGTTGAGTTGCACCGCCCTTATATTGATGAAATCACCGGTAATTGCGCAAAATGCGGCCAAACGATGCACCGGGTCCCGGAAGTAATTGATTGCTGGTTTGATTCCGGGGCAATGCCTTTCGCCCAGCATCATTATCCTTTTGAGAATCAGGAATTATTTGAAGCGCAATTCCCGGCGCAATTTATTTCCGAAGGTATTGACCAGACCCGGGGTTGGTTTTATTCGCTTCTTGCTATTTCAACCCTTTTATTTAATAAATCATCCTATGAAAACTGTATTGTTTTAGGCCATGTTTCCGACGAGAAAGGCCAAAAAATGTCTAAATCAAAAGGAAATGTGGTTGACCCTTTTGATGCTCTTTTAGAGTTTGGCGCCGATGCTATCCGCTGGTATTTTTGTGTCAACTCCGCCCCGTGGCTGCCCAACCGCTATCATGGCCGCGCCGTTGTTGAAGGCCAGCGCCGTTTTATGGGTACGCTTTGGAATACCTACGCGTTCTTTGTCCTTTATGCCAATATTGACAATTTTGATGCCACAAAATTTGAACTTGACCTTAATACCTTAACAGTGATGGACAAATGGCTTCTTTCAAAGCTTAATACCTTGATTAAAACGGTTGATGACAATCTCGAAAATTACCGGATTACCGAAACTGCCCGCGCCCTCGAAAAATTTGTTGACGAAATGTCTAACTGGTACGTCCGCCGGAGCCGTGAACGCTTTTGGGCAAAGGGAATGGAGCAGGACAAAATCAATGCTTATATGACCCTTTACACTACCCTTGTTGCCTTGTGCAAATGCGCCGCCCCGATGATTCCTTTTATGACCGACGATATTTACCGGAACCTCGTTCTTTCGCTTGACAAATCCGCCCCCGAGAGCATCCACCTTTGTGATTTCCCGGCCGCTGACCTTAGTATGATTGACAAAGACCTGGAAAAATCGATGGATATGGTTCTTGATGTGGTAGTTAAAGGCCGGGCGTGCCGGAACAAAGCTAATCTCAAGAACCGCCAGCCCCTTGAAACATTGTATGTCCCGACTAATTTATTTGAAAACGAGGATAAAGTTGGCGTACACTTAGGTGCGAATTATTATGAAGCAATAATTAAAGATGAATTAAATGTCAAAAATATCGAGCAAATCGAAAAACATGAATTGGACGAATATGTCAGTTATACCTTTAAACCCCAGCTTCGGACTGTCGGCCCGAAATATGGCAAGCACTTAGGCGGTATCCAGAAAACTCTGGCTAACCTCGACGGGAACAAAGCAATGGCTGAACTAAAAACCGGCGGGTTTATCAAATTCATGGTAAACGATGAAGAAATAAACCTCACTGAAGAAGACCTTTTAATCGAAATGACCCAAAAAGAAGGTTATGTATCAGAAGGGGATAATAAAATAACAGTTGTTATTAAAACTGAGTTAACTGATGAACTCATCGAAGAAGGTTTTGTTTATGAACTAATTTCCAAAATTCAGACAATGCGCAAAGAAGCCGGCTTCGAAGTGACTGACCGTATCCGCGTTCAAATAACCGAAAATACCTATATCATGGAAATCGCATCAAGAAACCACATTGCTATCGCCGAAAAAGTCCTTGCCGATACCATTGACTCAAACCCCTTAAGCCCCGGCGCTTTTGGGCGCGAATGGAATATTAATGGTGAGATGGTCAAGATGGCGGTTGAACGCGTGTAATAAGAATTGAAGATAAAAAATCCAATTACGATACAACTAAGTACCCGCGAATTATATTTAGTACTCACTTGGTCGTAAGTGACCTTCTGACTTCGCAAGCAGTGCGTTGGAAAACGTTGGTACTAGGTTTCGTATTTTGAAACCGTAGTATCCACTACGTTTTACATCGAGCGAGAGCGCCAACTGCGGCCGAAGTACAGAGAGGTCACACGCGGTATAATAGAGAGCACTAAATATAATTCGCGAGTGCGGAATTAATTGTTTAGCATTCAGAAAGCAGACCCTATGTCAACCACAGAAACAATCATAAAAAACTACACCGATTTTTTCGCCGCTGGCTCCAAACATCCCAACGACCTAAAATACGGCCTTGAAGCAGAACACTTTATTATTGATAAAGACACAAGAAAAGCGGTTACATATTTTGGCGAAAATGGTGTTTTACAGTTGCTTAATGAGCTAAAACCCCATTTTATCAGCGAATACTGGACCGATGGTTATCTTTTTGGCCTTATTAATGATGAAGCAGAACTTTCCCTCGAACCGGGAAGCCAGCTTGAAATCAGCATTACCGCTTCATCTGATATCGCAGAAATCGCCGCGATTTATCATAAGTACCATTGTATTATTACCTCTATCCTGGCCTCCCGGAATCAAGAATTATTATCCGAAGGTTATCAACCGGCAACCCTTGTTAATGATATCGAATTACTGCCGAAAAAGAGATATACTTTTATGAACGGGCATTTCCGCAGTACCGGAAACCGCGGTATTAATATGATGCGCGGGACTGCTTCCTGTCAAGTCGTTTTGGATTATTTTAATGAGAAAGATTTTATCAGTAAATACCAAAGTGCTTGTATTCTGACCCCATTATTTGCCCTGATTAGCAGTAATTCACCTATCTTTGAAGCCAAACCAAACGAAAACCCCCTCATCCGCACTGAAATCTGGCGCGGCGTTGACCCCGCGCGCTGCGGCATCCCCCCGGCCACTTTTGCCCCCGATTTTTCTTTTCGTAAGTATGCTGAATACATAATTGGCCAGGCGGCAATTTTTGAAATAGTAGAAAGCAAATCAAACAAGTTTGAGTCAATTAAAAGTGAACGGAAAGTTGATGAAGTTTTAAGCGTAAAGCCGGTTTGGGATGACGATTATTTATTATATTTATCCTTAGTTTTCCCTGATGTCCGTTTGCGCCAATATATTGAAATCCGTGTCACCGACAGTATGCCGGCCCCACAGACTTTTGCCTATATGGCCCTGATAAAAGGTCTATTCCTTGATATGGAATGCCTTAATAAATGGCTTGCCAAATTCCCCCGCAGTATTGAAGCAATTACGGAAGCTGGCGATGCGCTGATGGAAAAAGGTATGGGCGCTATCGTTTACGGCGAACCTGTCACTGATTTGCTGAACCAAATGATTGAGCTTTCGCTTGAACAACTTAATCAAAAGGAAAGCGAAATTTTGAAAAATGGCTTTACTAGGTATGGCCTTAATTAAAAAATGCTTTGCCATCCGATTCCGATTCGCCCGAAATTCGCATTAAATCATTAATCGTTAATATTAAGTGGTTTTCCGAGAAAAGGCTTTCAAACGGTAAGTTCTACAACAACCTTTATTAATTTCCTTTTATTATTGACTTTCCGCCTTCGCTGCTTTCTCCTTGCGAAATTTCACCAACCCCGCCCGGTTCAAGGTAACCATAATTACCGGTATCAACGTAAGCTGAATGATGATTCCCGGAATTGCATTAAGAAGTGCCCCGGCCATAAAAGCAGCAAGAGAAAAACCTGCACTTAACCCAAGCGGGACAAACAAAGCCATCACTGCGCCCCAGACCAGACGGCCGGCAACCATCGCAATAATCATCGAACGATAAAGCGCAATAACACATTGCCAGCGTGAACGCTGATACAAGAAACCGGCGAAGAAACCATAAGCGGCAAGCTCAAAGGTCATCGCAAGGCCAATCGGAAACGGCGCGAGGAAAGGCGGGCTTCCGAAGAGGAAAAAGCGGAACCCCGGCAGAATCAAGCCGATAATCAACCCATATTTCCATCCGCAAATCAAACCGCATAAAAGAACCGGAATGTGCATTGGCAACATCATATTTCCAAACTGCGGAATCTGCCCGGTTAAGAATGGAAGTAAAAGGCCGGCGGCAAGAAACATTGCCGCGAGAATCATATTTTTTATCATGTTATTTTTCATTTTGTTCTCCTATAAGTTATGCAATCTAAGCATGTAACCACTTTTATATCGTAACTTCTAAATTAATCAAGGTCAAGTATTTTATGACAAAAAAAGCAATGAAACGTTTTTGGATTTGGACTATACCCCAATCCAAAAATCGCTAAACATACAACATACCCTCCAAAACATTAGAATAAAGCTATTTTTTCATTATATCAGATAAAGAAAGCTTATCAAAATCATTGACTAAACCAATAGTTTTTTGTATACTTCAAACATACCGCAAAATATAAATAAACAAGTGAGGTTTAGATTTGATGGAAACAGAGAAAGTTATCGTGGCAGAAGCAGCAGTTGAAACCCCTGCCGAAGCCCCCGAAACAATGAACGATTACGCAAAGGAACTGGAAGCATCTTTCCGCAAAATCGGCGAAGGTGATATTATCTCCGGCACGGTTATTGCCCTAAGCGAAGAAGAAGTAATTCTTGACCTGAATTATTATGCCCAAGGTATTATCAAAGCCGCCGATATGAGCAAAGCCCCTGATTTTTTGATTATGCAGGAAGTAAAAACCGGTGATACAATTTCCGCAACCGTGATTAAAACCGATGATGGACAGGGAAACATCCTATTATCCCGTATTCTGGCGAATCAGGTACTTGCCTGGGACAAATTAGAAGAGTACCGCACGGAAGGGCGTGATTTTGAAGTGAAAATTTCCGGAATCACTAAAGGCGGGGCGACTTGTTTCCTTGAAGATATACGGGGCTTTATCCCTGCTTCCCAACTTTCACTGGATTATATCGAAGACTTTAACCCTTGGCTTCACAAGACGATAAAAGCACGAGTCATTACAGTTGACCGGGCCAAAGAAAAATTAGTTTTATCGGCAAAAGTGATTTTGCAGGAAGAAGCAAAAGTTGACCGCGAACGGAAAATTTCAATGATAATCCCCGGAAGTGTTTTAGAGGGCAAAGTTGAAAAGCTGACCGATTTTGGCGCATTTATCAATCTTGGCGACGGAATCAGCGGCCTGGTGCATATTTCACAGATTTCCGTCCAGCGGATAAAAACAGCCGCCGAAGTGCTGAAAGTCGGCGACCAAGTCAAAACAAAAGTACTCAAAGTAAATGACGGCAAGATTTCGTTAAGTATCAAAGCTTTAGAAGAAGAAGCGCCGGTTGAGAAAATTCAAGATTTTAATTATAAGTCAGAAGGAGAACTAACAACATCATTGGGAAGCTTGTTTGCGAATTTGAAACTATAATTATAGTATTGCTAAAGAACCAGAGGGGGTCGGGCAGAGTGCAAAAGAACAAAATTCTTATTGTTGACGATGATAAGGCTAATCTTGACGTACTTAATCACATTTTGAAAAATGATTACACTGTTTATGTTGCCAAAAGCGGCGAAATGGCAGTTAAACGCGCAGTTTCGGATCAACCGGATTTGATTTTGCTGGACATTATTATGCCGGATATGAGCGGTTACGATGTCCTTAAAGTTTTGAAAGAAGATGAAACTACAAAATCAATACCGATTATTTTTATCACTGCATTAAATAGTTCCGCTGATGAAGAAAGAGGTTTTCTGCTAGGTGCGGTTGATTATATTGTCAAACCGTTCAATAACTCGGTTTTAAAAGCACGGATAAGAATACATATTAAGGCCTTAGAACAAGCGCGGGCAATCGAAAATTTCGGTACGGCCGATGTTTTGACAGAGATTGCGAACCGCCGCCAATTTGATGAACGTTTAGCTTGTGAATGGGATGAAGCTCTCCGGAATCAAAAATCACTTAGCCTATTAAGTATTGACATTGATATGATGCAGCAGTACAACCAAACCTATGGTTATCTGCAGGGAGATGTTTTACTACAAACCATCGCCAAAGAATTTTATCGTTTTTTACGTAGCGAAGATGACCTTGTTGCCAGAACCGGCGGCGAAGAATTTGCCTTTATCCTGCCCGACACTGATTTAAAAACAGCAACAGACCTGGCCCGCGAAATTCATCATGCGGTAGAAATAATGGAAATACCCAGCATGGGTACCCTGACCACCCAAATTACAGTCAGCATCGGTATTGCAACGAAAACCCCAACGGCCGGGGAGGAAGCCCTCATCCTGCTGGAAGAAGCAAACAAAGAATTATCCCGTGCACAAGATGCGGGAGGTAATCAAATTATGGTGGGGTGAAAAACCAAACTTGTTTGGTTTCGTCACTCGGCATGTATTGCCTACCTCCCTTATTATTTAGATATTATGACTGACTTTTTGACCCTCTTTAATAAACCAATGCTTCTTCTTCCCCATTCATGACCCGGAGGGCACCCTGAACTAAAGCAAGCAGCTCATCTTCGCCGGGATAAACCGTAATCGGGGCAATAAAGCTGGCCCGTTCGTTTAGGGAATCAGTTACTGTTTTATTATATGCAATACCGCCGGTGATTAGGATTTGGTCAACCTTGCCCTTTAAAACACAGGCCATCGAGCCGATATCTTTGCTGATTTGGAGGATAAATGCTTCGCGGACCAATGCCCATTCGGCATTACCTTCCGCGACTTGCTTTTCAACTTCCTGCATACTATTACAGTTAAGATAAGCATTAAGGCCGCCGCCGCCGATGATTTTTTTGAACATCTCTTTCTCGGTAAATTCGCCGGAATAACACATTCTAATCAACGCACCGGTAGGTACACCGCCGGCCCGTTCGGGTGAGAAAGCACCATCACCGTCAAGGGCATTAAAGACATCAATAACCCGGCCGTTTTCATGCGCACCAACCGAAACGCCGCCGCCAAGATGGACGACGATTAAGTTCAAGTCAGTATAAGCGCGGCCGGTTTCGCGGGCATAACGCTTTGCGATTGCTTTTTGGTTTAAGGCGTGGAAAATGCTGACACGGGGTAATTCGGGAAGGCCGGAAAGCCGCGCCGCCGGCATTAATTCATCAACAACCACCGGGTCAACAATATAAGCCGGGACCGAAATTTTGTCAGCGATTTCTTTGGCAATCAGGCCGCCGAAATTGGAAGCATGCTGGCCGCGCTCGCCTTTTTCCAAATCAGCAATGAGATTGTCGTCAACAATATAAGTACCGCCGACAATCGGCCTTAATAAGCCGCCGCAGCCGACAATCATATTTAAGGAATTGATATCGATATTTTTTTCCTCAAAGAATTTCAAAATAATATCTCTGCGGAAATCTTTTTGGTCGGCGACCGTAGCAAAAGCGGCGATTTCTTCAGTGGTATGGCGCAAAGTTTCTTGAAAAAGTAAAGTATCGTCTTCGAAAACGCCAATCTTCGTCGAGGTAGAACCGGGATTGATTACAAGGCTTTTAATAGGCATAAGTTTAATCCTTTCTATACGCTTTTTTCATCGCATCAGCAACAACAGCGCCGAGGGCAATTGAATTAATTTTGCATTCACATTCATCAGAACGGGAAGTGAGGATAACGGGGGCTTTAGTACCGGTCAGGATATTGCCGTTTTTGACTTTCGCGGTATGGACTAAAGCTTTATATACAAGATTGCCGGCATGGAGGTCAGGGAAAAGCAAAATATCGGCATCACCTTGGATATCACGGTCAGTCGCCCCTTTATGAATTGCGGCTTCGGGGTCGATAGCAAGGTCAAGGGAAAGCGGGCCGTCAATGATACAACCGGTGATTTCACCATCTTTGTACATCCGGGTCAGTTCGGCGGCTTCCATGGTAACCGGCATCTTCGGATTAACTACTTCGACAGCGGCCAAAGGGGCAACTTTTGGGTTTTCAATCCCGCAGGCTTCGGTGATAACAAGAGTATTGTTAATGATATTAACCTTATCCTCCAGTGTCGGATAAGGAATAAAAGCAACATCGGTTAAGAAAAGCAATTGATTAACACCTTCAACCTCGAAGACACATACGTGGGAGAGGGCCGCCCCGGTACGCAAGCCGACTTCGCGGTCGAGTACACTTTTCAAAAAAGCACGGGTATCAATAAGCCCTTTCATATACATATCAGCCGCCCCGTCATGAACCAGCTTTACGGCGGCAAGCGCAGCTTCATAATCATCGGCGACATGGATTAATTCAAAATCATCGATATTCATGTTAAGTGAAGCGGCGACCTCTTTAATTTTTTCTTCGTCACCAACTAAAATTGCATCGGCAATACCACGGTCTTTTGCCCCTTTGACAGCTTCAAGTACCGCTGAATCCTGGGCGCAGGCAACGGCAACTTTTTTCATTGGGATGTCCTTTAGCCTGGCAATTAATTCGTCAAATGTTTTTTTCATTTTTGTAACTATGCTCCTTATAAAGTCAAATTTAATAACACCTGTTATTTAAGTGTGCTTATCCAGCCTTCAAAGCATACCATGTAATTAATGAAAAATCAATAAAATTAGGCAAAAATCACTTTGGAAGAGTTGCAGACTCTTGACATTTTGATTTGCCCGCGTTAGTATTGTATAACATAAAAAAAATAAAACGAAGGTTAAAAATGCGGAAAAACTATATTGACAATATTCGCTGGCTTTGCATTTTAATGCTGTTCCCCTATCATACATTTATGATTTATAATTCTTTTGGCGAAAATTTTTATGTCAAAGGGCAGGACATAGTTGCGACTACCGCCTTTATAATTGCAACAAACGATTGGTTTATGCCGCTTCTATTTGCTGTTGCAGGTGTCAGCTCCGCTTATGCCTTGCAAAAAAGAAAATCCGCAGAATACATCAAAGAACGGGTGTACAAATTATTAATACCTTTCATAAGCGGCTTGCTTATCATCATCCCCACCCAAACCTACTATGCTGAAAGATTCCATAATAACTATAGCGGCGGATATTTTTATCAGTACATATTATTTTTCACAAAAGAAACTGATTTATCGGGATATACCGGCGGTTTTACCCCCGGGCATTTATGGTTTATCCTTTATTTATTCCTGATTTCCCTGCTTGCCCTGCCGCTGATGAGTCTTTACAAAAACTCAAAAAGAAAGCTATTTTCTGAAAAAGTATCGCTGTTAACCCTACCTTTGTTTTTTCTTTTTCCCTTAATCATGTCACCGGTATTGGATATCGGCGGAAAAAGTTTTGGCGAGTTTTTCGCCTGGTTTATGCTGGGATATTTACTATTGGCAAATGATATTGTCGTTGAAAAACTTAACAAGAACTGCCTTGGTTTACTTGCGGTTTCAATAATCCTAATATCAATATTTGTCTCTTTATGGCTTCTTTGGACACATGATATTTTTAGACTACCGGATATTGTTTATGATATTTACAAACGTTTTTATGCCTGGATCCTAATTCTTACGGTTATCGGGCTTGGCAGCAGATACTTCAATATCAGAAATAAAGTCACCGGCTATTTAGCCGCCTCATCTTTCCCGGTTTATTTATTCCACCAGACTGTCCTGATAGCAGTTGGCTTTTATGTCTTATCATTTGCTGATAATATTCCGGTCCAAATGATTTTGATTATATTAATAACCTTGATACTTACCTATGCGGTTTACGAAATTTGCCGCCGTATTCCCGGAGTCAGATTTTTATTTGGGATAAAAAAGTAAATACCGAAATATACCGGCGGTTTTATGAGAACAAATCGGTTAAAAAAACTCTTACAATACCGATGTGGTTAAATGAGCGCGCCGAGCAAGCAAATGTCAATTTTTCAAATGTTTTACAAAACGCGTTAAAAGAACTTTTGCAATTACAAAAATAAAGATATATAATAAGAATCACAATTAAACATAATTTCAGAAAGGATTATAACCATGAGTGAAAAAACTGTCCCTTACAAAATATATTTAGAAGAACATGAGATGCCAACGAAATGGTACAATGTCCGCGCCGACATGAAAAATAAACCGGCACCATTGATTCATCCCGGTACCAAAGCGCCGATGACAGCCGCCGAACTTGAAGGTGTTTTTTGTGCCGAACTGGTCAAGCAGGAACTTGATGATACCACTGCTTACTTTGATATACCGGCTGAAATTTTGAGTTTTTACAAAATGTACCGCCCGGCCCCTTTAGTCAGGGCCTACTGTTTGGAAGAAAAATTACAGACCCCCGCGAAAATTTATTACAAATTCGAGGGTAATAATACCAGTGGAAGCCACAAGCTTAATTCGGCAATTGCCCAGGCCTATTATGCCAAACAACAAGGCTTAAAAGGTGTTACTACCGAAACCGGCGCCGGCCAATGGGGGACAGCCCTCTCGATGGCTTGTGCATACCTTGGCCTTGATTTAAAAGTATTTATGGTTAAATCATCATATGAGCAAAAACCATACCGCCGTGAAGTTATGCGGACTTATGGTGCCAGTGTCACCCCGTCCCCGTCTTCAGATACTGAAGTCGGAAAAAAGATTTTGTCTGATTTCCCCGGTACCAGCGGCAGTTTAGGCTGCGCTATTTCGGAAGCAGTTGAGGTAGCGGTGACAACAGAAGGTTATCGTTATGTCCTTGGTTCGGTTCTGGCCCAAGTACTTTTGCATCAGTCAATTATCGGCCTTGAAGCCAAAGCGGCAATGGATAAATATGGCATCAAGCCGGATATTATCATTGGCTGTGCCGGAGGCGGTTCAAATCTTGGCGGTTTGATTGCCCCATTTATTGGTGAAAAATTACGCGGTGAAGCTGATTATCATTTTATCGCCGTTGAACCGGCATCATGCCCGACTTTCACCCGCGGAACATATGCTTATGACTTCTGCGATACCGGCATGATTTGCCCGCTGGCGAAGATGTACACCCTTGGCTCCGGTTTTATGCCCGCGCCCGAACATGCCGGTGGTTTACGTTTCCACGGAATGAGTTCGACTTTGTCGCAGCTTTATGATGACGGGTTGATGGAAGCAAGAGCGGTGGGGCAAACTGAAATTTTTGCCGCCGCCCAACAGTTCGCCCGCAGTGAAGGTATCCTTCCCGCGCCGGAGAGTTCCCATGCGATAAAAGGTGCAATTGACGAAGCATTAAAATGCAAAGAAACCGGGGAAGAAAAAACAATTCTCTTTGGCCTTTCCGGCACCGGTTACTTTGATATGGGAGCCTATGAAAAATATAATGACGGCCTGATGACCGATTATATCCCAACCGATGATGATTTAGCGAAAGGTTTTGCCGGAATACCGAAATAAAGATTGACTGTTTTTACTAATCTAATGAATTTTAAATAACGCAGCGCGATGCTGCGTTGTTTTTTACTGTATAGGAAAGCAAAAACATATAATAATATGTTTACAAAAATCGCAATTTGCATTACAATGTAATCAAACACATAAATTGATTAACACGCAGCATTCACAACGTTTATCAATGTGGGCGCAAGTGTGTTAAAACATTAGCACGGGTAATACTAGTGTTAACATGCAGTGAAAATGCAACTTTTGCTGTTTGGACATGCTAAATCCCGGGAAAGAAAGAGGTAAACATGAAACTTAAAAGATTAGCAGCCTTAATTATCGCAATGACAATGATAGTTGGGATTTCCAGCGGCATCCCTGTATCCGGCCAAGTTCAGAATCTGGCATGTTGCTGCAGCAGCCTTGTCTCCGCGCCCAGTACATTTGTCCACAGTTGGGCAAGCTGCTGTGGTGCTATGCCGACAAACGGTTCCCATAACTGCCCGCGTTTTAGTATGCAAATAAATTCAAATCTTAATACGGGTAATATTAGTGTTAGTTGGCAGTCGAAAAGCGCAGGCGTAAACAACCAGCATGGCATTGGCTGGAGTATCGGCCGGGATAACCGGGTAATGAACTACAATGCCGGCGCATTTAACCAGACCGGCGGCGGCACTGGATGTACCTACCTTACGGCTTACGGCTGGTTCCGCAGCCCGATAGCTGAATGGTATATTGTCGACCGGTGGGTCAACTATGGAAATACCACCGGAATTAATCACGGGACTGTTAATGCTGATGGCGGTACTTATCGTATCATAACTGAAAATATGACCGGGCCCAATATAACCGGCAACGGCCCGTTTACCAGAGTTAAGAGTATCCGGACGGCTCAAAGGGCTATTGGGCAGAATAATAGTATCACATTTCAAAACCACGTAAATAGATGGCGGCAGATAACGAACCCTGACTTAAGAAACTTGAGCCAGCATGGCCCTCAAGCGGTAATTATTGAAAGTTATAATAGTAGCGGTAATGCAAATTTTACTGTTTGGGGAAACTGATAATGCCGAAATGAGTTTACTTATATATAGAAGAAAGTCATTTGACGGTATAAATACCTCACGTACCTAACCGTGCCAACGCCGGAGCATAATCCCCGCATTTCCGATAATACTCACGTGCCGCTTCAAGGTTCCCGGTACACTCATAAATGACCCCGATATTATAATAAGCACTATAACTATTAACCCCGGCGACAGCAAATTCTTTCATTGCTGTCGCTTTTTTGAACTCGGCAATTGCCTGGTCAAAAAGTGCATTATTCATATATATCAGCCCCATTAGAAAGGGGAAGTCGGCTCTTGTGGCAAACTCATCATAAATATTTTCGAACCGGAGGGCTTCGGCATACCGTTTAAGCTTAAGCAAGGCATAACCATAGGCCTCAACCATTGTCCGGACATATTCATGTTGAGGGTTTAAGTCAAACTCAAGGCTAAGGCCATAGAAATGACAGGCCTCTTCAGTTTCATTAAGCGCAGTATATGACTGGCCGATTTGAAAATAAGTATAAGGGTCGGCCCCGTTTTTTTCTAAATCAATAAATAGCAGATTGAGATTACGCCGGGCTTTTTCACCGGCCGTTTCCGGATTTACATATCCTTCATGATAAAAACTTAGCGGAATAGGAAAATATTTTGCCCCGCTTCCGTCAATCGGAATGACCTGTTCGTGAATTATCCCCTGGTAATGATGTATCCGGCGATCAAAGAGGCGGGCAACCCGCTCGGTCATGATTGATTTTGGCCCGTCATCGTTCCCGTGTGGATTATTTCGGATAATCATCCCGATATCCTGCGGGTTTCCTTCCATCGCTTTTTCAATACCTGCAAGGTCGATTTCCTCAAGAAACTCATCACAGTCAACCACAAGAACCCAATCATTATTTGCTTGACTGACGGAAAAATTGCGAGCCGCCGAAAAATCATTAACCCAGCCGAAATGACAGACTTTGTCGGCATACTTTTCAGCAATTGCAGTCGTTTCATCGCTTGAACCGGTATCGGCGACAATGATTTCGGCGAAATGCGGACGTAACAAGCTAAGGCACCTCGCAAGATATCTTTCTTCGTTATTAGCAATCATACAAACGGAAATTGGGGCCATCGGCAAATACTCCTTTATTTGCGGCGGGACGGGTAACGGCGGTTAGGTTTACATTTATAGCTGTGAATAGTATACTATATTTGATGAAACCTACGGAATGCCTATAATTAATACCATCATACACCAGTTACCTTAAAGGGACAACCATATGCGCAAAATTTTCTTCCCCGAATGGGAAAGTCTTGGCCAGGACTTCGTCATCAGAGCATTTAAAGAAGAAGGCTTCCAAGTTGACTTATACCCGATCCCTCAATCCGAACCAGACCAGAAAAAAAGAGGCAACCTCGCCGAAGAACTGGTTAAGCAAATTCTGGCCGGTGATTATGAGTTTGTTTTTACCGTCAACTTCCTGCCGGTGGTTGCGATTGCCTGCAAAGCCTGCCGGATTAAATACCTTGCCTGGGTTTATGACAGCCCCTGCGTTGAGGTTTATTCGGAAACAGTTGCTTATGATACGAATTATGTCTTTATATTTGACCGCCAGACCTGCTTTGATTTAATGAAAAAAGGTATCAAAACGGTTTTCTATCTGCCGATGGCAGCAGATGTTACCTTCTATAATGAAGTAATAGAATCGGCCGCCGATGCTTCCGCCGCCGATATCTCCTTTGTCGGTTCCCTTTATACAGAAACTAAACCCCAATTTGCCCCCCTTGAAAACGACAACGGTTATTTAAAGGGTTATCTTGACGGGCTGGTAAAAGCGCAACTTGGTATTTATGGCGCAAATTTTCTTGAAAGCGCCCTTTCCCCCGAAATTATTTTGAAAATGCAGCAAATATGCCTGATGCCCCAACGAGTTCATAGTATGGAGACGATTGCCTGGCTTTACGCGAATTATTACCTGGCGAAAAAGGTAACGTCACTTGAGCGGACGGAAATAGTTAGGCGCCTGGCAAACCAGGATAAAAACTTCCGGCTTTTTACCGGCGAGGATACATCCGCTTTACCGGGAGTAAATAACGGCGGATACATTGACTACTACAGTCAATCGCCTTTGGTTTTCCGTAACAGCAAAATCAATTTAAACATCAGTTTAAAGAGCATCCATAGCGGCATCCCTTTACGTGCCTTTGATATCATGGGTTGCGGCGGTTTTCTTCTTTCGAATTATCAAGCTGATTTCCTTGAGCATTTTATTCCCGGCGAAGATTTTGTGTATTATGAAAGTTTGGATGATTTACAGGATAAAGTAGAATATTATCTCGCAAATGAAAGCGAGCGCTGTCAAATAGCGAAAAACGGCTATGATAAAGTGAGTAGCCGCCATACTTATCGCCATCGCATTCGCGAAATGTTAGAAATATGTCACTAAAATTCTCCTAAATATACTATAAAACTACATTATTGTCCCTTAATGTGACAATATACTTTATATTGTTATAAAAGTTGCTAAAATTTGTGAAAAAATTGCCATAATAGCTACCAATATGTTTACAAAAAAAGAAAAATGCAATATAATTACATATAACATATGAATAAAAGACATAATGAGGCCCTGACGCCAGATGTCCTCGAATTTTGTAACTGTAAACTTATGTATAAAGAAAGGAAGAGTTAAAAATGAAATTTAAAAGAGTTATAGCTTTATTAGCAGCAATGGCAATGGTTTTTGGTCTTTCAAGCACCCCCGTTTTTGCCCGTGACTATGTCCAGAGTTGGGTTAGCTGCTGTGGTAACATTACCGCCAACGGCACCCATGATTGCTCCGTCGGAAGAGTACAAATGAGTTCGAATCTTAATACAGGTAATTTCAGCGTTACTTGGCAAACTAAAATTCAGGGCCGCGGTTTCAACAACCTGCAAGGCGTTGGTTGGAGAACTGGTAGAGATAATCGCGTAATGGGCTACAATGCCGGTTCGTTTAATCACACCAGCGGCAGCACCGGATGCACTTACCTTACAGCTTACGGCTGGTTCCGCAGCCCGTTAACTGAATGGTATGTTGTTGACAGATGGGCCAACTATGGAAATACTACCGGAACTAACCATGGTACTGTTTCAGTTGACGGCGGTACATACAACGTTATTTCCGAGCGTATGACCGGAGCTAATATCACCGGTAATGGCCCGTTCCTGAAGATTAAGAGCGTAAGAAATGCACAAAGACCAATCGGACAAAACAATACAGTCACTTTCCAGACTCATGTTAACAGATGGAGACAAGTATCAAATCCTGATTTCAGGAATCTAAGTCAACATGACTATCAAACAATTATTATCGAAGGCTTTCAGAGTTCGGGTAATGCAAATGTGACCATGTGGGGTAACTAAATTAATTTCCCTCTCATCCGCGGGCGGTTAAGCCTGCGGATGAGATAAGGGCATCTGGCGGATGGCGCATCATATTTGCAAAAAATGGAGGATAAATAAAAGATGAAGACAAAATTAATCGCCTTACTTGCTTTCCTTACCGCAATTATTATCTTAAGTGCATGTGTACAGGAAAGCAAACAGGTTGATTCGGGTGATGTCCCGGAAGGTTTTGTTTTGGTTAAGGGCGGATATTTTACTAACGTTAACTCCAATCTCTATGGTAAAGATGAAAAGGTGGAGGATTTCTATATCGGCACCCATTTGGTAACGCAGAGGGAGTGGGCCGAGGTTATGGGCAGCAACCCTTCGGAGTTTATCGGTGATGACAATAGGCCGGTAGAAATGATTAACTGGTATGATGCTATAGAATTTTTGAACCGGAAAAGCGAGCTTGAGAATCTTGAGCCGTTTTATGCTATTGACAAAGAAAATGCCGACCCCAACAATTTCGGCCAGGAAGACGATATACGCTGGACTGTTACGATCAATCCCGGTGCAAATGGCTATCGTTTGCCTACGGAAATTGAATGGGAATATGCTGCAAGCGGCGGCCAATTGAGCGAAAATTACTTATTCAGCGGCAGTGACGACCCTGATGAAGTAGCATGGCATTTTAGAAATTCGGGCGATGCATATTTAACTGAATTTTGGTATTACAGTATTATCCTGGCTAATAATTGCCGCACCCGGCCGGTGGGGCAAAAACTGCCGAATGAACTTGGCCTCTATGATATGTCCGGCAATGTCCGGGAATGGTGCTGGGACTGGCACGGCGAAGGGGTGAGTCCGGCAGGCGGGGAAGGCCGTGTTATCCGGGGCGGCGGCTGGTTGGGGCAAGAGGATGTTTGCGCGGTTAATTATCGAAACTTCCTTGAAGGTCACTACCGGTTTAATGATATGGGGCTCCGGCTGGTAAGAAATAGATAGGTTATTAACAATAATACTTAGAAAATACATAGAAATAAAGTGAATTATATGTATTTTCTATGGAATTTCTAAGTAAACTATGAAATGTGTAATAATCGACTGTTACTATTGATTAGTTTTAATTAATATTGTCTTGAATTAAGCCTTAGTGTTGACAAGCCAAACAACCATAGTGTAGTATCAATTTATGTTGATTTTACAACTTCTTTTGCAATTTTTAAGCCTTACAGCCTGGCTTTTTATCATCCCGTTCTTAACCGGTTTGCTTCCGGCCCGCTTTATACCAAAGGAGCGGCGTACCCCGGGGGTCATTTTTCTAGCCGGTTTTATTATTTTTCTAGCTGTTTTTGAATTGATAAGTATTATCGTAGTTCTAAATGCTGTCCATGGGGGGATGGCAATTTTATTAAGGTGGTTTACGCCGGTAGCGATAGCCTTGGCTGCTCTGGGATTAGGGACAGAAATCGTAGTTCCGTCCGTATTATTCACAGAGCGCAAAACATCCCGCGGAACATTAACTTTTAATAATAATTTCCCGCCTATATGGCAACGCCGGGCATCATCCCCGGGTTTCCTGAAAACAATCACTCAAATTCCAGAGAAAATTTTCGGCAAAAATTTATCATGGGAAACAAAATTAGTCTGGCTGCTTTTCTTTATCCTTCTTGGCTTTCAGCTTTTTATGGCTCTGACCCGTGCTTCTTTTGACGGTGATGATGCATACTACATCGTCCAATCTTTAATAGCAAAAGAGCGGGGGTTTCTTTATCGGGTTGAGCCATATACCGGAGATAGTACTGTCCTAAACATGCGTAATGCCCTTGCGGTTTTTCCCTTGTGGATTACGATGCTGGCAGAAAAAGCACGGATTCATCCAACGATAGTAGCCCACAGCATCCTACCCCTCTTTCTATTACCAATGACTTATTTATTGTATTTTCAGATTGGTAAAAGCCTGCTGAAAAATAAATTAGAATCACTGCCTATTTTTATGGTTTTTATTTCCTTAATCCAAATATTCGGAAATGTATCGATTTTCACCAACGAAACCTTCTTGATGACTCGGACATGGCAGGGAAAAGCCTTTGCTGCCGGCTTTATTATCCCGGCGGTTTTGTGGCTATTTTTACTTATTAGTGAATTTTCTTCCGCGGCTGTCTACTGGTTTTTACTTGGCATCTTAATATGGGCGGCCGGAATATCCAGTTCATTAGCTGTTTTCCTAGTGTTAATACTTGTAACAGTTTTCGGTTTTTACTTAGCCATTTACCACCGCAGCTTCCGGTTCCTGCTCAAAACTGCCGCCGCCTGCATTCCCGGTGCTGCTTATGTGATACTATATTTGATTTTAATATGATGTTAGATTTAATTAAAGAAGGCAAAAATAACTCGAAGTTGCATTAGGTCGCCTTCTTCCAGAAAGAAAATGTGAATTAGAACCATTTAGACCGTAGCAACGGAGAGTATTTATTGCCTGACTTGATTTGAAAGGAATCCAATGCCTGAAACAATTACTATCCTAAAAAACTACACCGGCACCGGCTACCTCTTTACCCTCTACCTCACATCCGTAGCCTACCTTCTTTTTACCGAAAAAGAAAAACACCTCCGCGCTTTGATTATTTATACCCCCTTAACGCTTCTTTTGATTTTTCTGCTCCCGGTAACTCACCGGCTTTATTCTGCTGCTTTAGATGAAGAAACCTATTACCGTATGCTCTGGCTGCTTCCGCTTGGCATCACCATTGCTTATTCCGGCGCCAAATTTCTTACGGGGTTAAAAAAAGACAGCTACCGCCGGGTTGGCCTTTGTGCTTTAGCTATCGTAATTATTCTTGCCGGGACCTATGTTTATAGCAGCCCTAATATCAGCAAGGCCGAGAATCTATACAACCTTCCGGGAGCGACGGTTAACGTTAGTGAATATATTTTAAATGATGCTGAATTTGATTTTATTTATGCGGTTTTCCCTAAAGAACACGTTCATTTTGTCCGCCAATATTCCAGCAAGATAAGGCTGGCATACGGCCGTGATGTCCTTGTTGACCGGTGGGGGTTCTTTAACCCGATTCATGATATTATGGAAAACCATGAAATTATTGATATTGCTTCTTTATTAGAAATCACCCGCCCGAAACTGATTAATTATATTGTCATTCACTGGACTAGGGCGACATGTGATAATCCGGAAAACTATGGTTTGATTTTGCTTGATCAAGTTGATGGGCTTTTGATTTACCGTGATGAAATAGTAGCGATAGAAATTCGTGAAACAATTGGGCAATATTTTCCCAAATCATAAAAAATACACAAGATAACCCGCGAAAATTAAAGCCATCCCTAATAACTTTCGCATCGTTATTTTTTCCTTGAAAAAGAAATACCCAAGAAACATGATAATAATATAACCGGCCGATTCAAGTAAAGGAATATTTGTAAATTCTAAACCGGTAAATGCGACTAATGAAAATCCCAAAGCAATGAACATCATTCCATATCCGACAATTACCAGCGGATTAAGGTATTCCCGGATTTTGTTCGGATACTGCTTGCCTGAACTTTTCTTTAAAATCACCTGTGAAAAAGAAGCAATTGTGACCCCGGTTAAGGAAATCAACACATAAATATTCATTTAACGGCCTCACTATTCATGACAATAACCCCGGCGCATACAATTAATGCCCCGATAATTTTAGCAATGGTAATTTCTTCATTAAAAATAAAGAACCCCCATACCAAACTCCAAAGTAATGTTGTGGCTTTGTTGGCATAAGCAATCGAAAGTTCGAAACGCTTGATGATTTGCTGCCATATCAACGCATAAATCCCCAAAATAAAAACTACCATAAATAATGGTATAAGAAAACGTATGGAAAAAAGGGCCTCAAAAATTGAATCAAATGATTCAAGTGCCTGCGAGGCTATTTTTGAAGCAATATGGGACATGCTGAAAATAATAAATACAGCCTGAAGAATAAGAATGTCCTTAAGTCTGGTTTTGTATTTTGTTGGTTGATTTAATGTCATTGTATCATGATTCCTATTCTTACAATTCCAGACTTACAGCCTGTTGTTGACAAAGGTAAAACAAATGTCTGCTTCACGGTCAGTTATTTCCGCGTGTGACATTTCTGCACTTTGCCAAAAAACGCGCTTTCGCTCGAAGTAAAACGTCGCGTTACATACGGTTTCTTAAATGCGAAACCTAGTAACGACGTTTTCCAACGGTTTTCTTGCAAAGTCAGAATGTACTCACGACTAAACAAGGTGGCCGTGAATAGTAACGTCATTATAGCATACCGTTTCCCAAACGGCAAATAAGTATGGATTTTTTTTCAGGAAAATAGTAAACTAATGATTATGAAAGAAAAAGTAAAAATAAATTATCACCTGCTTATCCTTGCTGTCATTGCGGCGATTTTTGCCCTTGGCATATTTATCCTGCTTCGGTGGAACAGAGGTGTTGACTCAAATTTTGACCCTGATTTTTTCACTACGGAATTTGATGTGGAAGCACTTGACCTTATTATGTTTATGAACCCTGCTTTAACCCAGGGGCGGGAAGATGACGGCGAACTCCAGATCCTGTGCCTTGGGAATAACCCATTTACAGATGAACTTGGCGAAAATGGGCTTGCTGCTTTAATAGCCAGGGAAACCGGCGGGATCACCTACAACGGCGCTTTTCCCAACTCAAAAATTGTTTGTAACCCCAACGCGGTTGATTTAGAAGATTCATTTAGCCTTTATTATGTAACGATGGCATTAGTAAACAAAAATTTTTCCCATCTACAGAACGCGGCATCAAAGATATCAGACCGGCGCTTTGCGGATGCAGTGGATACTTTGGCAAGTATTGATATGCAAAAAATTGATGTTCTGGTTATCATGTATGACACAACCGATTATAATGAACTTTCACCCGCCCACAATCCTAATAATGATCACGATTTGAACGCTTTTACCGGTGCCCTTAGAGTCTCGATGGAACATATCAAGAAGTTTTTCCCGCATATCCGGATTATCTTCATGTCCCATTCATATGCTCAATATTTGGATGAAAATGGCGAACTTCATAACGGCATCATGACCGATTTGGGTAATGGCACAGTCACCCATTACCTCATTATGGGTTATGATGTAGCTATTTCTACCGGTTTTACTTTCATTGATAATTTTTTTGGCACCATTCATGAAGAAAACTATCATGATTATATGATTGACCACATGCATTACAATGATGCCGGCCGCCTTATGCTCGCTGAACGTGTAGCAAGAGTCATCCTAGAGGAATGAGTTCCTGCTCTTTGCTCATTTCCCGATACCATTTGCTGTATTTATGCATTCGATATGTAGTACGAAGTGTATTAAGATGATATTCACTATCGCAGCTTATTTTAAACTGGATACGCTCTTCGATGTCTAATTTCACATAATCAATAAATGAAATTTTCAACTCGGAAATGGATAGTGAACATCTAGGACACGAAAGATGATGTCCATTTAACATATACATCCGTTTACAGTGTGGGCAGTAATGCATATACATCATAAAATTAACCCCTTTCTTAAGGACTTAAAGGAAAAAGAACGGTTGTTATTGTTTCAATTACATTGTGGCAGTATATGGCAAAAAAGTCAACAAAATGATGTTTAAGTTGTCGCGTAAAAATACAACTTACGCTTTTTCCTTGTCAAATCGTGTCTATATTTGTCGATTTGCGCGCTTAATTACCGTAAAATTTGCATTTGCAACAAAATTATGCTACACTCATTTACGATATGAAATCCTCAATAAAGCAAGGCAGTGGCTAAGTGTGAATGAAAATACTTTAACGCCTGAACATAGTTCGGTTTTGATTTGAAGTCCGCTGAAGACGGATATGGGTGTATATGAGAAAAAAATATCATTATAATGAAGTAATAGAAAATGATGGCGACAATCTTGAAGATATCGATGATGAATACGATATTGATATTGACATTGAAGAAATAGAAGATGACGACCATTTCTATAATACAGAAATTGAATATATTGATGAAGATGATTTCGGGGCAGAAATTACTCATGATGAATATGATGCGGGGGAATATTGCGAAGATAACGAAGACGACAGCGATTATTATGAAGATGACAAAAGCGAAGGGGAATACTACGAAGATGACAATCTTTATTATGAAGACGATAGCGATTACTACGAAGATGATGAAGATGAAAACGCTTATTACGATGATGAAGATGAAAGCGCTTATTATGGTGATGAAAGCGCTTACCATGAAAATGAGGATGACTCTTACTATGAAGATGGATACGGCATTTTCGCCCGGATTCTATTTTATCTAAAAAATCTTAGCACTGTTGATTATGCAATTGGAATAACAGGCGTTATTGTTGTGGTAGTAGCCATTTTTGCCGCCTCATTCTATTTTAATGCCCAAGGAAAAGAACGGCAATTAGAAACTTTTGCCAATATGGGCCGCCAAACTGAACATATATCTATTATCGGCGGCGAAGGCCTGCTTGCAATGCGCGATGCCCGGCTGGCAAAACAGCTAATATCGGACAACTTTGAGGACGATGAAGAAATAGATGAAGATGATATTATTCGGGTATATATGGATTTGACCTCGGTTTACCGGGACCTTAAAATAAAATTTGTCAGTGAAAAAACGGAAAGATTAGTTCCTAATGCCGCTTTTTCTGTCAATGTGGTTGACCCTAATAATCGGACAACGATTCATAAAAATAATGAAAAAAACGGGGTTATCCATTTAAAAGATATTATTCCCGGAAAATATGAAGTCTCTATGATTCAGGATGATGAACTTAAGGATTTTATTTTCGATACAAGGTCTTTTTCAGTTACGGTAAAAGATACACTTGAATTTCAAAAAATTGATGTCGCAAATGAAATAAAAAAGGAATCGCAGGTAGATGTCGCCGCTGAAGATACACGGGAAGGAAGTGGATTTGAATCAGCAAATGCCGATACGGTTGCCTGGGTTGAATCAACGCGGACATTGATTAGCGACAATACTACTTTTGAGTATGATGAAATTCCTCAAAGCAGGATTCCTGACCCAAGCAATTCTTCACGGTTAAGTTTTATTGATACGCTGGTGAATTTTTTCAGTAATACAGCGATAGTTGCAAGGGCAGATGAACTTGCCCCCTCGCCGGAACCGACAGACGAACCTTCCCCAACCCCGTCGGCGGTGCCTACGCCTGAACCCTCCCCAACCCCGTCGGCAATGCCTACGCCTGAAGCTACGCCAACCCCGTCAGCGATGCCCTCACCAAGCCCGGCCCCTTCGGCTTTACCGTCACCTTCGCCGTCAGTGTCGCCGTCACCATCGGTATCGCCGTCGCCGACAATTTCACCATCACCAAGCCCCAGTGTAAGCCCTAGCCCTTCTGTTTCGCCAACGCCGTCATTTTCGCCGTCACCAACGCCGAATAACGCCCGAAATGATACAACAAGCAGGCTGGTTGACAATTCGGGAAACAGAGTTTTTATCAGAAGAAGTAATGGTGATTATGCTGAAGCCGTTTTTGCCGACTATTTTACCGCAACGCGGTTTTTCCTCCGCCGGACAATTAATAATCCTACATACCGCTATACCGGCTGGCAGCAGATTGGCGGGCAAACCTACTTTTTTGACCGAAACGGGGTAAAAGTCACCGGTGAACAGATAATCCTCGGGGCAAAATACTTCTTTGCCAGTGATGGGGCCCTAAGCCAAGGGTCCGGGCAATTTGGGATTGATGTGTCAAAGTGGAATGGTGCAATTAACTGGAATGCGGTCAGAGATGCCGGTGTTTCTTATGTCATTATCCGTTGCGGTTATCGCGGTTCATCAACAGGTGCAATGATTGAAGACCCGACCTTCAAGGCAAATGCCAGAGGGGCGATAGCGGCCGGTTTAAAAGTAGGTGTATATTTCTATAGCCAGGCTATCAATGAAGTAGAAGCAATCGAAGAAGCATCAATGACCTTAAGCTTGATTAAAGATTTCCGCATTACGTACCCGGTCTTTATCGATATTGAGGCTTCCGGCGGGCGCGGGGATAGGATAAACCGGGCAACCCGCACGGCAGTAGCCCATGCTTTTGCCAAAACAATTGAAAATTCCGGCTATACTGCCGGTGTTTATTCCAATAAATACTGGTTTGAAAATCATATAAATACACGGGAACTTACCCGTTACAAGATATGGCTTGCCCATTATACCGCGCAAACTAACTACAATTTCACCAGATATGACCTGTGGCAGTATACTGACCGGGGCAGGGTGAACGGGATTAGCGGAAATGTAGATTTGAATTTGAGTTATTTGGGATACTAGTGCACCGTATTCTATGTCCGTGTGCAAATTATGCAGAATGAATTTTCACTCTGCTAGGCGGAGCAGTCCGTAAGTATCCCTTTAAGGAAAGGAGTAACACATGAAAACATACTTAGTTACAGGGGGTGCCGGTTTTATCGGCTCAAATTATATCCATTTTATGCTGGAAAAATACCGCGATGCGATTAAAATCATCAACGTTGATGCCCTGACATATGCCGGAAATCCGGAAAATCTGGAAGCGGTTGCCGAACATCCGGGTTATTCATTTGTTAAAGCTGATATTTGTGATAAAGAAAAGATCACGGCAATTTTTGCCGAAAATGACATCGATATAGTTGTCCACTTTGCGGCGGAAAGCCATGTCGACCGCAGTATCGCCTCACCCGAAGTTTTCGTCCGTACCAATGTCCTTGGTACCTTAGTCATGATTAATTGTGCCAGAAAAGCCTGGGAAAAAGAAGACGGGACTTATCCGGCCGGAAAGAAATTTATCCACGTTTCAACCGATGAAGTATATGGTTCCCTCACCGGGGAGGACACCTACTTTTATGAGACGACCCCATATGACCCCCGCAGCCCTTATTCTGCGAGTAAAGCCGGTTCTGACATGCTGGTTAGGTCATATATGGAAACCTATAAATTTCCGGCGAATATAACCAATTGCTCCAACAATTACGGCCCGTACCAATTTCCTGAAAAACTAATCCCGTTGATTATCAACAATGCCTTACAGGGTAAAAAACTTCCTGTCTATGGCGATGGGAAAAACGTCCGGGATTGGTTATATGTCGAAGACCATGCAAAAGCAATTGACCTTGTTACGGAAAAAGCCGCTCTATTCGAGACTTACAATATCGGCGGCCATAACGAAAAACAAAATATTGAAATTGTAAAGATTATTTTGGATACCCTAATAGAGATGCTGCCCGATAGCGATATCCGGAAAAAGCATATAAATCATGATTTAATAACTTATGTAGAAGACCGCAAAGGGCACGACCGCCGTTATGCCATCGCCCCTGACAAAATCAAGGCCGATTTAGGCTGGGAACCGGAAACTATGTTTGCCGAAGGAATCCGCCGCACCATCGCCTGGTATTTTGAAAATTCTGGCTGGATGGCCCGGGTAACGAGCGGCGAATACCAAAGTTATTATGAAAAGATGTATAAATAACAAGCGTTATTAAATTAAGGAGATTCCCCATGAAAGGTATCATTCTCGCCGGAGGTGCCGGAACTAGATTATATCCCCTCACCAAAGCAATCAGCAAACAAATTATGCCGGTTTTTGACAAACCTATGATTTATTACCCCCTATCAATCCTTATGCTTGCTGATATCAAAGAAATCCTCATTATTTCAACACCCCGTGATATCACCGTTTTTGAAGAATTGTTAGGGGATGGAAGCCAGCTTGGCATGAAGTTGTCTTATGCCGTCCAGGAGCACCCCCGCGGCCTTGCCGATGCTTTTATTATCGGTGCTGATTTTATCGGGACTGATAGTGTTGCCCTGATTCTTGGCGACAATATTTTCTATGGCCAAAGTTTTTCGCGGATTCTTCGCGAAGCAGCTTCCCGTGAAACTGGTGCAACCATCTTCGGTTATTATGTCCGCGACCCTCGTGAGTACGGGGTAGTAGAATTTGACGAAAACGGAAAGGCTCTTTCAATCGAAGAAAAACCGGAACACCCGCGCAGCAATTATGCTGTCCCCGGCCTTTATTTTTATGATAATGAAGTAGTGAAAATTGCCGCGGATATCAAACCCTCCGCCCGCGGTGAAATCGAAATTACTAGTGTAAATAACGAATATCTTGATCGCGGCCAGCTTCATGTTGAAACCCTTGGCCGTGGCTTTGCCTGGCTTGATACCGGCAATCATGATTCTTTACTTGAAGCGGCCAACTTCGTTGCTGCTTTCCAAAAACGACAAGGCCTTTATATCTCTTGTATTGAGGAAATTGCTTTCAAGCGTGGTTTTATTAATAGAGAACAGCTTTTAGAACTAGCTGAACCATTACTCAAAACCGAGTATGGTATGTATTTAACAGAGGTTGCGAATGGACTCTAGTCGCCGTTTAATCAAATATGCTATTTTGACGGCATTTTTTATGATTGGCGTTATTCTTGCGGCAGTCGCGGCGCTTAATTGGCAGCAGTTAAGCGCCCGTTATGGTTTTGGGGCGGACAAAACCCCGGCACCGGTTCAAACCGAATTTTTACCGCCGGAAAATGGTTCGTTTGGCTTTTTTGTTGGCTCCGACCCTTCTGCTTTTATGCGGGACAAAGACTTTTTTGACCCTGACCCATACGAACCGGGCAGTATTCAGGTGACTTATGGCCGGACGGCCAATCTGGTTTTAAGCTCAATTGAAAAAGATTTACGGATTCATATTGTTGATGTCCTCGGGCGAAATATTACCGGGGTCGAGTTTAGCGTAAGTGTTGATGGTGTTGAATACCGCAATACGAATAAAGACGGGATTATTTATATTACACCGATGAGTGCCGGCGAAAGTGTTGTCACCCTCCACCCTCAGCTTGGTTTCCGGACTCCGTCCGAACCATCGGTAATAAATATTAAACAAACAATCGAGTATATAGCAATGAATGAGCTTGATTTGAAGATATTTACCGAAGGTCAAATTGATGCAAGTATTGAGGATGCGATTCATACGATGGCCGATGAAGATTTTGATGCAAGCGAACGTACGGAAGCGCTTGGCTCCTGGAGCGGTGCCAAATTCGGGATTGATGTTTCAAAATGGCAGCGGGAGATTGATTGGGTTAAAGTAAAAGAAGCCGGGGTTGAGTTTGCGATTATCCGTGTCGGGTACCGGGGCTGGACAAGCGGCTCTTTGGTTGAAGACCCCTATTTCGCCGCCAATATCCGCGGTGCAGCAAATGCCGGAATCCCGGTCGGAATATACTTTTTTACCCAGGCGGTTAACGTTCTTGAAGCTGTTGAGGAAGCAAGTATGGCGATTGCCCTGGTTGAGGGGTTTCAACTTGATTATCCGATTTTTATTGATACCGAAGCAACCGGTACCGGCGGCCGGGGCCGGGCTGACAATTTAGACCGGAATACGCGTACCGAAGTTTGCCGTGCTTTTATGGAAACGGTAAGAAATGCCGGTTATCATGCCGGACTTTATGCTGCCCGCAGTTGGCTTTATAATCAACTCGATATGAGCAGACTATCGGAATACATCGTTTGGCTTGCCGAATACCGTGATATCCCGCAATACTCCGGATATTATCAAATGTGGCAGTACACTTCACGCGGCCGGATTGACGGAATTGAGGGTAATGTAGATTTGAATTTGAGCTATCTTCATTAGTATCAGATACCTACGGATTGCTCCGTACTTCGTACTCTCTCAATCCTAAAAACACTCGAAATCCGCCCATTAGGGCTACTTCCTCGTGTTTTGGCGGGTCTCAAAATCATGTTTTTTCATGCAAGCATGAAATACATGACTTTTTGACCCTGGTATCTCCATAATTATCCTCCCCACAATCCGTATACTATTTATAAAACAACGAAAGGGGTTAAATATGAAAAAACTAATTTCAACCTTACTAATGATAACAATTATTGCTTCCGGTTGCACCGCATCAACACCGGCAGATAATTCAGCCCCCCCTGAACAACAAGAAGTTATAACATCTGAAAACCCATCAGAAACAGATTTAATTACCGATGATGTGATTAAAAATACCGTCACCGGCAAAACCCAGGACGAGGCCTTTGTTTATAGTATGGCTGACTTTTCATTTGAGCTATTTAAAAAGAGTATAACCGACAAAGAAAATTCACTTGTTTCACCGCTTTCGGTCATGCTGGCTCTTGCGATGACCGCCAATGGCGCGGACGGCGAAACTTTGGCGCAAATGGAAACATTATTAGGCGGTGGAATATCGCTTAATGATTTAAATGAATACCTTTATAGTTATGTTAAGGGACTTCCAAGCGCTGAAAATTCACAGTTATTAATTGCCAACTCAATTTGGTTCCGCGATGATGAAGGACGTCTTACTGTTGAACCCGATTTTTTACAAACAAATGCCGATTATTACAATGCGGCCCTGTTTAAAGCCGCTTTCGATGACCAAACGGTTATTGATATTAATGAATGGGTAAGTCAGAATACAGACGGAATGATTGACAAATTGCTTGACCAAATTGATGATGAAAAAATGCTTTATCTGATAAATGCCGTGATGTTCGATGCTGAATGGGTGAAAAAATATGACAGTGAATGGGACGTAAGAGACGGCGAATTTACCAATATTGACGGAAATACACAGAGTGCAAGCTTTATGCGCTCCCGGGAAAATACTTTTATTGATGATGGAATGGCGAAAGGTTTTGTGAAACCGTATCTCGGCGGGTACAGCTTTGTCGCTTTATTACCTAACGAAGGGGTATCCATTGAATCATATATTGAATCGATGTCCGGGGCCGGTTTTATTGAAAATTTACGGAAAGCGCGGGCGGGCTTCGGCGACATCGAAACATTTTTACCCAAATTTGAATATGAATACCAATTAATAATGAATGATACCTTAGCCGGGCTTGGTATGCCGGATGCTTTTAATGAGATGACTGCTGATTTCCGGCGTATGGGTTCATCACCGGCCGGGCCTTTGTATATTGGTGAAGTAGTGCATAAGACTTTTATATCGGTGAATGAGAGCGGGACCCGGGCGGGCGCGGTTACCTCGGTTTCGATTGAAGCACAAAGTATGCCGGCAACCCTCCGCTTTGACCGGCCTTTCGTTTATGCAATAATTGATGATGTAACTAATCTTCCGATTTTTATTGGCACACTGGTGAAAGTTTAGTATAATGAAATCCAGGGTCAAAAGTCATGCGTTTCATGCTTGTATGAAAAAGCATGAATTTATGACCCGCCAAAACACGAGAAAGTAGCCCGTTAGGGCGGATTTCGAGTGTTTTTAGGGTTGCGGGAGTGCGCAGCGCGTAGCTAACCCCGTAGGTTTCATTAACAGCATTATAGAGGTTAAAAATGAGCAAATTTACCATTGAAACATGCCATATCGAAGGCTTGAAAATCATTACCCCCCGTGTATTTGGCGATTCGCGCGGTTATTTTATGGAAACTTACAATGAAAATGACTTTAAAGAAGCGGGCATAGATTGTACTTTCGTACAGGACAACCAATCTTCTTCGGCCAAAAACGTCCTGCGTGGCCTGCATTTTCAAGTTGAACACCCGCAAGACAAGCTTGTCCGTGTCTTAAGCGGTGAAGTTTTTGATGTTGCCGTTGATATTCGTAAAGGTTCGGCGACTTATGGAAAATGGTACGGCCTGATTCTTTCGGCGGAAAATAAAAAGCAATTTTTCGTACCGAAAGGTTTTGCCCATGGTTTTCTGGTTCTTTCCGAATATGCTGAATTTGCCTATAAATGCAGTGATTTTTATCACCCGAATGATGAAGGCGGGCTTTTGTATAATGACCCGGCGATTGGGATAGAATGGCCGGTTGCGGCCGGGACGGAGCCGGTTTTGTCCGAGCGTGATAAGATATGGAAGAGCTTCATTTAGTTTATGAAAAGACAAATTAACAAGCAAAAATGGCTTCAAATATTCGTTTTCGTCTTTGTCTGCGCAATAATAGCAGGTGTTATTTTATTTCATAATAATCCGCTTGCCGATCCGGTAACTGAAAGGCTTAAAAAAATCTGTGCCTGTATTTTACTAGGTTTTTCGGCGGTTATATTTGGTATTTATTATGACCGCCTTACGGTTCTGCCCAAAGAATTATGGCAAAGCCGCAAGATGATTTGGAAGCTGGCCCGAAATGATTTTAAGAAACGTTATGCCGGTTCATATCTTGGTTTTGTCTGGGCGATGGTTCAGCCGGTTGTTACAGTGGTAATGTACTGGATTGTTTTTGACAAAGTATTTAATACCCGCAGCCAACTGCTTGCCAGCGGTATTGAAGTACCTTATGTCCTTTTTCTCACTAGTGGGTTGGTTCCGTGGTTTTATTTTCAAGAAATGCTGGTAAATGGGACACAATCATTGGTCGAATACAATTATCTCGTCAAAAAGGTAGTTTTTAACATCAGCATCCTGCCAATTATTAAGTTGATTGCGGCGACCTTTATCCATATCTTTTTTATGGTTATTCTGATTTTTTTATCTTCAGGTTATGGATATTATCCGACGGTATATACTTTGCAGCTTATTTATTATAGTATCTGTACTTTTGTTTTTGTGCTGGCAACCAGCTATCTTACTTGTGCAATTGTGGTTTTTTTCAAAGATTTAACCCAAATTATTGCCATCGTTTTGCAGGTAGGAATGTGGGCGACCCCGATTCTTTGGGATATTTCGATGGTGTCGGATACCTTGAAACCGATATTCAAACTCAACCCGATGGTTTATATTGTTGAAGGGTTCCGCAACTCAATGTATGGTGAGATGTGGTTCTTTCAGCATTTTTATTCCTCAACTTATTTTTGGATAGCAACCGTGATGATGTTCTGTTTCGGTTCATTGATATTTAAACGGTTGCGCCCGCATTTTGCTGATGTGCTTTGATGTACAGATGTACAAAGCTGTGTTAGGAAATTTAGAAAGGTTCTTATGCCGGAAACCCCGATTGCCATTGAACTAAAAGGCCTTGAAAAAATCTATAAACTTTACGACCGCCCCTCCGACCGCCTTCTTGATGCGATTGGTTTGAAACGCCGGGGTTTTAAAGAGCATTATGCTTTAAAAGGGGTTGATTTGGTGATTCGTCAAGGCGAAACCATCGGCATCATCGGCGCTAACGGTGCCGGGAAATCCACCATTTTGAAGATTATCACCGGTGTATTAAGCCCTACTAAAGGCGAAGCCCGCGTAAATGGCCGTATTTCTGCCCTGCTTGAACTAGGGGCCGGTTTTAATATGGAATACAACGGTATTGAAAATATCTACCTAAACGGCACCATGATGGGCTTTTCAGAAAAAGAGATTGCCGCCAAACTTGATGCAATCCTATCTTTTGCCGATATCGGCGACTATGTCAATCAGCCGGTTAAAACCTATAGTAGCGGAATGTTTATCCGCTTAGCGTTTGCTGTTGCAATCAATATCGAACCGGAAATCTTAATCGTTGATGAAGCTCTTTCCGTCGGTGACGTTTTTTTCCAAACCAAATGCTACCAGAAGTTTGAAGAATTTAGGCAAATGGGTAAGACAATTATCTTTGTCAGCCATGATTTAAGCAGTATTGCGAAATACTGTGACCGTGTTGTCCTGATGAATCAAGGTGAAAAGCTAAGCGAAGGCAGCCCGAAAGAGATGATTGATGCTTATAAACGAGTCCTTGTCGGCCAATACGAAATGCTTAACCCTGACTTACAAGAATATGGTACCAAAGAAGCCGTAATTGAAGAATACTATATCACCGAAGAAGATGGCAGCAAAGTAAATGCGATTATTAAGGGCAGGGATTATTCAATTCATATGCGGGTCCGCTTTAATACGGAAATAAAAGCACCGATTTTTGCTTTTACGGTTAAAGACAGTAAAGGGACGGAAATCACCGGTACTAATACGATGGTCGAAAAAGCTTTTTTTGATATTGTCAGTGCCGGGCTGGTAAAAAAGGTCACTTTTACCCAAAAAATGAACCTCCAAGGCGGCGATTATCTGCTTTCGCTTGGTGTCACCGGTTTTGAGCGCGACGATTTTAAGGTGTACCACCGCCTCTATGATGTTTTGACGATTACCGCTATTTCGGATAAAAACACTGTTGGTTACTTTGACCCGGGGTCGGTAATTAATATAGAGTGACTTGGTCATGAGTACATTTCTGACTTCATAAGCAGACCCTAAGCAGAACTGTGAGATAAAATGAGTAAAATAACCCAAATCGGCAAAGTAAATCTTGATTATACGCATTATTCCGGTTCCGACCTCTACACTGACGGTGCGGTCGAACAGGATATCCTTAACGTGGTTATGAACCACCCCCCTGCCGATTTCCCGGAAATTATCGAAAAATCAAATGACTGGTCTTTCCTTTATCACCTTTCCTACCTCCGCCACAATATTGTCGAATGGCTGCCGATTGACAAAACGCACAAAGTCCTCGAAATCGGTTCCGGCTGCGGGGCAATCACCGGTATCCTTGCGGAAAAGGCCGGTGAAGTCGTCTGTATTGACTTGTCGGAAACCCGCAGCAAAATTAATGCTTACCGTCATCAGGAACATGATAATATCATTATTCATATCGGTAATTTTGCCGATATTGAACCCGATTTACCCAATGATTTTGACTTTATCCTATTCATTGGCGTTTTTGAATACTGCTGTCTTTATATTACCCCCCCGGATGTGAATAATTCTAATTTTGACCCTTATATCGAAATGCTTAAGATTGTCCGGCATCACCTTAGCGCTGACGGCCACTTGGCGATTGCGATTGAAAACCGTTTCGGCTTAAAATACTGGGCCGGTTGCACTGAAGACCATCTAGGTACATTTTTCAGCGGCCTTGAGGATTATCATACTGATAATAACCGCGCCCGATTACTATTCGCAGATGAAGCTGCTCATAGCAATAATATTGCACACAAATCGCAAGAAGAGCGATTTGGCGCTGATAATAATCGCGCCCGTACATTTACCCGCCCGCACTTTGAAAAAATGCTGACTTCCGCCGGAATCACCGATTATAATTTTTATTACCCTTATCCTGATTACAAGTTTATGACCACTTTGTTTTCCGATACCCGGCTCCCGCTTAAGGGTGAGTTATACGACAATACCCGCAATTTTGACCGCCCCCGGATGGAATTATTTAATGAAAAAAAGGTTTTTGACAGTATTATCGCTGATGATTTGTTCCCCTTATTTAGTAATTCATATTTTATTTATACCGGTAAAGATACTGATACGGCTTACCTGCGTTATTCGAATGACCGCGCCCCTTCTTATCGTATCCGCACCGGAATAACCAAAGATAAAAAGGTCTTTAAAACACCATTAACCCGTGAAGCAGAAGCTCATATTATGCAAATTATTGAATCATATCACTTGTTATTAAATCAATACAAAGAAACAGGTATAGCAGTAAATAAGTGTTGGCTGGCAGATGATGGGAAGAGTGCCGAGTTCGAATATATTGAAGGTAAAACTTTGGCGGAACAACTTGATGAGTGCATTAAAAAAGAGGATAAAGTGTTATTTAATGAACTGATAGATAGGTTCACCGCTCTAACAGAAATAAATAGTACTTTACTTAAAGACGAAGAGTTACGCTCCGATTCTGAACGGGTAGCCGCTCCACATTTGTTAAATCATGATTTAATATTTACAAATCTGATGCTTGATAATAATAATCAAGGCAAAAATTTGTCAAATTTGAAAAATTGGACATTAATGGACTATGAATGGATGCTGGATACGGAGATTACTCCAAACGAAACAGCTTATCGTGCCCTGTATTGTTATTTGTTAGAGGAGGGTTCCCGTAAAGTAATTAACCCTGATGTATATTATGAAAAGTGGGGGATTACCCCTGAAGATATCGAAACTTTCCGTATAAATGAACGTAAATTTCAGGATATGGTTGCCGGAAACCGGAAATCAGTTTTAGAAATGCGGGCGGCTTTTGGGGTTATGTCGGTTGACCCGAAAACATTAATTGAACCATATATTAAAAAGGCACCAGCCCGTCATGTTCAGGTTTTTATAGATTCCGGCAGGGGGTTTTCGGAAGCAGAGTCTATTCATTTATCAAATGCCTATCTTGATGAAAGCAATGTCCTGGTTGACATAACTATACCGAAAGGCACCCGCCGGCTCCGCCTTGACCCGGCTGATATGGCTTGTGTTGTTTCAGTTCATAGTCTTAAATGGAACGGGGAAGAAAGGCAAATTGGAAGAAAGTATCTTAAATCTAACGGAAAGAAGATAAATAACAACTGTTATTTATTTAAAACTGCCGATCCGAATTTTTATTTGTCTCTTAAAGGTTTAAACAAACAAGAAAATAATCACTTGGAGATACAAATGAATGTTGCCATGTTTTCGCAATTTCATTAAGATATATCTTAATGAAATTAAAAAATGCTCTTGAAATTAAGTTATATCTGTGCTAAAATCAGCTTAATTGAGTGAAAGGAGTGTTTTCCATGATAAAAAGAGAAGCATATATGAGTCTTATCCGTCCATTTATTGGTACAGAACTTATCAAAGTTTTAACCGGTATCAGGCGTAGTGGAAAATCGGTCATGTTGGAGTTAATCCAAAATGACTTAATTTCGCAAGGTGTTTCAAACTCACAGTTTATTAAGTTCAATTTTGAAGATATGAAGAATATCCATTTATGTAAAGCTGATTCTTTGCATGAGGAAGTTACAAAGAGGATTTCGGGTATCGCGGGAAAAATTTATCTTTTTTTTGATGAGATACAAGAGGTTATTGATTGGGAAAAATGCATCAATTCATTCCGTGTTGAGTTCGATTGTGATATCTATATCACCGGCTCAAACGCCAAGTTACTTTCCGGAGAGCTTGCGACCTATCTTGCTGGAAGATATGTAGAATTTGTCATTTATCCTTTTTCTTTTAAGGAGTTTACCGAGCTATATGCAACTATTTTTCCCAATATAAAAAGACAGGAAGCGTTTACAACATATCTTACTTTCGGCGGTATGCCGTATCTTGGCAATCTTCGATACAAAGATATTCCATCACAGCTTTATCTTGTGGATTTATACAATTCGGTGGTCTTCAAAGATATTGTAAAACGTAACAAAGTTCGTGATGTTGATTTATTGGAACGTATTATTGCTTATATATTTGGAAATGTCGGGACAACGTTTTCAGCAGCTTCAATATCAAAATACTTCAAAAATGAAAGCCGTATGGCAGCACCTGAAACGATTATGAATTACATTAACTATTGCATGGATGCTTTTCTTTTCTATCAAGTCCGCAGACAGGATTTGCAGGGTAAAAAACTATTAACAATCAATGAAAAATACTATATTGCCGATCATGGCATCCGCGAGGCAGTTTTTGGCGGAAATATGAAAGATATCAATCTCGTACTTGAAAATATTGTTTATATGGAATTGCTTCGCAGAGGTTACAAAATTACTGTGGGAAAAGCGGGTACGAAAGAAATTGATTTTGTTTGTGAAAAAAGAAAGGAGAAGCTTTATGTTCAGGTTTCCTATCTTCTTGCATCAGAAGACACAATCCGGCGTGAGTTTAATGTATACGATGGTATAAAAGACAATTTCCCCAAATACGTTGTTTCTTTGGACGAGTTTGATATGAGCCGCGAAGGAATTAAGCATAAAAATATTTGCGATTTTCTGCTTGCTTCTGACTTAGCATGAAATAATATTTATGATTATGACGATATTAAAGTGAAATGCAGATAAGAAAACATCACAACAGTACATTGTATTCTGCTTAACGAAATGAGATAATCTCTGCTTCCAAATTTTTAAATACAAAAAACCGCATATAACGGAACGGATTTTATGTTGTTCTGATATCCGAAATTCTTTGATGAAATTCGAATTGAATAAGCCGGATTATATTTCGTTACAAAAATATTAAGGCTTTTAGATTTTGTCCTGATTCCGGTTTTCACTTCAACAGCTATAATATCATTATCTTTCTGCAAAACAAAATCAAGTTCCGAAATACCTTCATTAGTCCAATAATGCAAACTATAATGTTTGCTTGCAAATGTCTGCGCAACATAGTTTTCAATAATGGAACCAATAAAATTATGTTGTACTTCACCGGCTGACAAAATCGTTTGCTGTGACATTCCGCTTATCATTGTCAGTAACCCTACATCACTCATATATAATTTAAAAGCGGACAAATCGCGATGGACAGAAATTGGCATTAAACCATGAGTTATTCTTTCGCATTTAAGTACGATTCCGGCAAAATTCAGCCATTCGAGTGCTACTCCAAAAATGGTGGCTGTGCCGCCCCTTTGTGCCAGCTTGTATTGAAATTTTTTATTATCTTTTGCAAGCTGAACAGGTATGGAATTGTATGCGGCGCGTATTTTAACGCTTTCTTTATTAGAAGCATATTTTGTCATGTCAGCGATGTAGTCATTCATGATTTTATTCTGTATATCCGGAATAGTTATAAGGCTTTTAGTTTCGAGGTACTCCAAAATTGCTCTTGGCATTCCGCCAATAATCAAATATTGCTTGAAATAATCAAGGGCTTTTTCATGTAAAGCAGTAGGTAAAGCTTCACTTTCCCCAAAACATTTCTTGATTTCATTACAAAGCCGTTCTTCATTTAATGCCCAAAGATATTCTTCAAAATCCATCGGAAACAATGTCATTGAATCAACATTGCCAACCGGAAAAGAGTAATTTTCACGATTGATTGCAACCCCTAATAAACTTCCTGCGCAAGCAATATGATATTCCGGCATGATTTCATTGAAATATTTCAATGAAGTAAGTGCTCGTTCGCAGGATTGAATCTCATCAAGTATTATTAGGGTATCATTGGGGACAATTCGATTCAAAGAAGCCATTTCCAAAAAACGAAGAATTCGTTCCGGTTCTATATTTTCAACAAAATAGGAACTAACAGACTGATTGGTTTCAAGATTGAAATAAGCTACATTTTTGTAATACTTCTCGCCGAACTCCCTAATTATATGGGTTTTGCCAACTTGTCTTGCACCATAAAGCAAAAGTGGCATACGACCGGTACTTTTATTCTTCCATTGGACAAATTGTTCTGTAATTTTTCGTTTCATAATCAGCCTCTTTGATATTTTTAATGAAAATATAACACATCAATACTATTAAGTCAATAAAAATCAAAATAATATGAATAATATCGACTTAATAATTGTTGCCCTACTTTCATCATCCGGGAAGAGATACATATAGCAAAAAATGATATTTCATGATAAAATATAAAGCAGTTAACATCTACTTTTCAGACGGATTAGGAGAACTGTTTTATGCGAAACAAAGAGCAAGAGTTTAAGCTGGGTTTCGCGCTTGACTGCGCTGAAGCTTTGAACTGGGAGCTATCGCCGGATTTCAAAAAACTTATTTTCGGCGATGAGTTTGAAGCGATGCTGGGCATCCGGCAGGCTGACTACGATTATGATTTCGAGACTTTTATCAATCTTCACCTTTATCGTGAAAAAAGTCAAATAACTGAAGCGATTAATAAATATTTGGCGGGGCAAGCTGATATTATTTCGGTTGAAGTTTCTATTATTGACAGCAAAGGCAAGAAGCATTGGTTTCATATCCGCGGCCGGTTCATTAATGAAAAACGTGAAAAAATCTATGGTGTCTCGGTTAATATCACCGAACGGAAAATCTTAGAAAATCGGCTTGCACAATTAGCCTATATCGATTCACTCACCGGGTTATATCGCCGTGAGTACATATCTGATGCCCTTGCCGGTCATGTCGAATCGGTCAGTTTATCAAATATCGGGTTAATGATGCTCAATATTAACCGGTTCCGGGACATCAATGCTGTTTTTGGGCATGAGCGCGGCGATGCAGTATTGCTGCATACGGCAAAGCGGCTTCTGACCCTGACGGACAACCTGATTGCCAAAATGGATGCCGATCGGTTTATCATTATTTTTAATGAAGTTTCAGATACGCGGGAAATGGAAACAACCGCCCAAATGATTAAGGAAGCATTTGAAATACCGCTGGAAATAGACAAGCAGCCGATATATGTGAATTTCAAGATCGGGATTACCCTCGCGGCAGATGGGAATTGTGATTTTTTATCGCTGATGAAAGATGCGGAGCTTGCGGTCAATCATGTTCAAAACAATGAGATTAACCATATTTGTATAATGAACGAAGATATCCGGAGAAGCACAGACGACCACATCAAACTGCTTTATGAACTTAGAAAAGCGGTCGAGAATAACGAATTTATCCTACATTTTCAACCAATCATTTGCCGGGAATCACAGAAAATATCCGGTGCCGAGGCTTTAATAAGATGGGAGCACCCGCAGCGCGGTATTGTAGGCCCGATGACGTTTATCCCGCTTGCGGAGCAAACCGGATTGATCTGCCAAATTGGGGATTTTGTTTTGACGGCGGCCTTAAAAGAGTTGAAAAAACGCTTAGAAACTGACCAGGACTTCTATATTTCTATCAACGTATCCGTGACCCAGTTTATGGCTTCCGGCCTGGTGGAAAGGATAGAAGGCCTGCTTGAGGAAAATTCAATCCCGCCGGCCAATCTCATAGTTGAGATAACGGAGAGTATTTTTATTGCCGATGTCCAGAATATTATTGATATGCTAAACAGGTTACGCGGGATCGGGGTGCGGATATCACTGGACGATTTCGGCACAGGATACTCATCGATGAGCTATCTTAAAAAAATACCGCTGGATAACTTGAAAATAGACCGGAGTTTCTTGTATGATGTAATCCATGACCCCGCATCGGAAGCAATCTTAAAATCGATTATCACCCTGGCGCGGAACCTTAACTTATCAATTACTGCCGAAGGTGTGGAGACTGACGGGCATTTGACCCTGCTAGAATCGCATGGATGTGATTATTTACAGGGATACTATTACTCAAGGCCGATACCGGCTGATGAGCTGGATGCGTTTGTTATAAAAAATAGATAAATAACACATGTTATTTAATTGATAAAAGGATACTAGTATGATTGAACCATGCAATAAATGCACGGAATTAGCGGATAAAGTTGCTGATTTAGAGGCATTAAATGATGACTTAACATTCAAACTTGAACGGATTAAGAATAGCCCTTTTTGGAAACTATCCGCACCCTTCCGCAAGATAATCCATTTATTTATCCGTCAAATCACCCGGATTAAAAACACCGGAAACTTCCGCGGTTTGATTGCCAAAATCCGTTATAAGCAGCACGAAAAAAGAGCAATGAAGTATTACGGTACTTTAAGCTTCCCTGACTTAAAAGAAAGAAAGCACCAGATTGAACATAAGTTTCCCCGCATGGTCAAAATCAGTATTTTAGTACCCTTATACAATACCCCAACGCGCTATCTTAACGAAATGCTGACTTCCGTGCGTAATCAGACTTATGCGAATTGGGAACTTTGCTTAGCCGATGGCTCGGATGAAAAAAATCCCGGGGTTGAAAAAATCTGCCGGCAGTTAATGGCGCAGGATGACCGTATTATTTATAAGAAACTTAAGCAAAATGAAGGTATTGCCGGAAATACCAATCAATGTCTTGCGATGGCAACCGGTGATTATATTGCTTTATTTGACCATGATGATATCCTGCACCCGGCGGCCTTATTTGAATATGTCACCGCCATCAATGAGCAAAATGCCGACTACATCTACTGCGATGAAGCAACTTTCCATCGGGGAAAAGTGGATAAAATGATTACGCTTCATTTTAAACCGGACTTTGCGATTGACAATCTCCGGGCTAATAATTATATCTGCCATTTCAGTGTTTTTTCCCGTACCCTTATTGAGGGTAACGAGCTTTTCCGTTCAAAATTTGACGGAAGCCAAGACCATGATATGATTCTGCGCCTGACCGCCAAGGCGAAAAATATCGTTCACATACCCAAAATATTGTATTACTGGCGTTCCCATCGCGGAAGTGCCGCTTCGGATATCAGTGTTAAACCCTATGCTATCGCGGCGGCAAAAGGGGCGGTTGCTGACCATCTTCGGGCGTTGGGATTTGAAAATTTCCGCATTTCCAGTACCCGCGCTTATGAAATTATCTTCAAAATCGCGTATCAAATCATCGGAACGCCGAAAATATCGGTTATTATCTCGAATAAAGACCATACAAATGACCTGCGCCGCCTGATTGATTCGATTATCGAAAAATCAACTTTCAATAATTATGAAATCATTATCGTCGAAAATAATAGTGAAACCAGCGAAATAATGGCCTATTACGAGGAATTAAAAGCGAACCCGAAAATCCGTGTTTGTTTTTATCCGCAAAAAAATGCGGCTTTCAATTATTCCGCAATCAACAACTTCGGCGTTTCCCAGGCTGACGGCGACTTTATCCTGTTACTTAACAATGATATGGAAGTTATCCGGATTAATTGGCTTGAGGAACTATTGATGCATGCTCAGCGCAGCGATGTTGGTGCCGTTGGCGGCAAACTTTATTATGCTGACCGGACGATTCAACATGCCGGGGTGGTATTAGGCTTGGGTGCCCACCGCACCGCCGGCCATTCTCATTATAAACAACACCGTGAAAACTTAGGTTATATGGGGCGCCTTTGTTATACGCAGAATGTTTCGGCTGTCACCGGCGCTTGCCTGATGGTGAAAAAAAGCCTTTTTCATGAAGTTGGCGGCCTTGATGAAAGCTTTGCCATCTCTTTAAATGATGTTGATTTCTGTCTCAAATTACGCGAAAGAGGTTATCTTAACGTTTTCACCCCTTTTGCCGAACTTTTTCATTATGAATCCAAATCCCGCGGCCTCGACGACCAAGGTGAAAAAGCCCTTCGTTACGATGAAGAATCGGCTCGCTTCCGCGAAAAATGGGCGGCTGTTCTCGCTGCCGGCGACCCCTACTATAACCCGAATTTCTCCCTCGACCGAAGCGACTTCGCATTAAAAATTCAATCTTAGGGTAATGTTATAAATCTAAAGCATCTGGCCGTCGAAAAATATTTTTTCGACATAATTATTTAATTTTTTCAAAAAACAATTGAATATGTACAGAAATATGTTATAATACAAAATAAAGTCGCATATGTCTAAGAGTGAGCGTTAGACAACTTCATTGTCTTTCGCGGAAAAGAGTGTATTATATGCCATATTTCGAATCGGGCAGCGTATCTGCCGCCTCATACAATGGACAAAAAGCATCCACATCCAAAGAAAGCGTTATGCAAAATATAAATCTTTATCGCGGCGCGGCAACATCAAATGTTACTCTGGTCAATCTCAATGGGCTGGATGAGCTGGATGTTGGAATTACGGCGAACTATTCCCCTGAAGATGAAACTTTTTTTGACAATAACCGGACTTGCCGGAACAGTATTTTAGGGACAGGCTTTACGATGCCCCTTGCTTCTATATTTACAAAGAGCCGGGCGGCAAAAGAAACTTTCCAGTCGGATTTTTTCATTACCGGTACCGGAGGTGAATTTCCCTTATATCGTACCGGAAAGAAGGGCAGTTATGTTGAATTTCTTTCGGTTGAGTACCCTTTTCATATTTTTAAAAAATACGAAAACAAATGGGAAATCATAAAAGACGACGGCTCAATTTGGACTTATGGAGACTCAACTGACAGTCTGGAAATCAATGTAAGCTGGGGTAATTGGACGGGGGCGTGCAACAGCCCGAACGGAAAGGAATTTCCGGTGGCATGGTATCTGTCGAAAGTAACAAGCCGGTACGGAAACTCGATTACATTTACTTATGAAAATATTAAACGGCCGCTTGGCGGCTGTAAATATACATCGGAAATACGTTTAAAAACAATCCGGTCAACTTTTGGCGAAACGGCAGTATTAAATTATAAACCAAAAGAAAAAAATGAATATACATTGGAACACAATGCCGATACCGGTGTCCATCAGTTTCTGTGTGAGCGGAATTATTTGGATTCGTTAGACATCTTTTCGCCGGAGGGGGCATTACTTCATTCACAGAAATTATTTTATGAGCTTGTCCCGGCAGCTAAAACAGAGGTGAAAAGGCTGCTTGTATGTGTGAAACAAGTTATGAAAAACGGCGAGATTCTCCCGGGCCTTCAGCTTAAATGGAATTTAAGCGGTGATTTAGCCGGCCATCTTTCCAAAATTACCTACCCGCGTGACGGCGGCGTTGAGTTTACATATTCCAAACAAGAAGTTGCCGGGCACAAATCAGACACTTTCCTTGAATGTGCCGCCGACTGGAATAAATCAATCGTAAACGGCACTGACTTTACTGCCGCTTTATTTACCAGAAACAATGCGGCAAGGTTAAAGATTTTAGGCTGGGATGTTTCATGGCAAGTATTCGAAGATGAGCAGATAAATAAGCGCGGGGTACAAAATGCAACCCTCTTTACCGGGAATGGGATTGTTGCGGTAAGATATCTTGCAAACGACAGAAATTATACGCTTAGGATTATGAAACGCAATCCCGTTAAACGATATGACTGGGAAGGGTTTGACCTGAATCTGCAAAGCGCGGTCTGTCCTAGTGTAGCTTGCGGTAATGATTTTGTTGCGGTGCAGTACCCAAACAAAAACGGGATAAAAATATATCAATTTAATTACACTGATAATAAATGGCACGAATTTGAATTACCGGTTGATGCGATGGGGCGCCAAATTATCGGGGCCGGTAACGGTTGTGTTTTCGGCGCATATGGGAACGATAATAGTCAAAATATCCGGCTGGTGACATTTTATAGTGATGAAAACCATCAATGGCGGGTTGGGGATGCGGTCAGTATTTCCGCACCGGTGACATGGAATTATGCAAACTCCCTTCCGGTATGGTCGATAAACGGAAGCATTGCAAGTGCATGTTTTGTTGCCGATAAAGGTAGCTCTATCGAAGCAACGATGGTTGCGGTTTCATGGAATGAAAATTTCAAAATAATAAAAAATGAAATACAGAAAGTTTCACAACTTAAAACAGCAGGGAACCCCATTTTCTTCAGCGTAACGACTGATACAATGATTGGATTTGCAAATACTGCGCTGCGTTATACGCCGTCCGGATTTGTCAGAAATATTCTGTTTAACCCTTCGGCGGATTGTGAATATGCTTATTCATATTCCGGTGATTTATTTTTAGGCGCGGAGAAGCAGGCAAACGGGACACAAAGATTTAAGGCAATCCGCTTTGATGCCGCCCGCGGTGCATGGACAGAAGAGGGTGTCCCTTTTTCGAATGCCCTTTCAAGTTCAAAAGAAATTTGCCGCCCGCTTGCAACGGCCAATTATGCAGTTCTTGGCCGGTCTGTCTTTGTTAGAGATACTAACGAAAAATGGAAAGATATCGGGGGCATACCTGACGGGGTTGATTTGACAACAATACGGCTTGACCCGGGCGGCCGGTATTTGTTATACGCTGTCCCGCAAGCAAATCTAGTACGTTTTGTACCCCTTTCCCCTACTGGTTTCGGCAGAAGTATTGATATTTCCGGTGGAAAAATAAGCGGGGAATCTTATTATGAAGCCGGGTCCGCATCATTCTTTCTTGCTTCCGGCCAAATGTCAGGATTTAATTTTTATAATCTTCACCGGCAGCTTTATTGCAAAGAAGCTCCGAAAATGACACTACTTAGCAATGTTATCCTGGATTCAGGCCTTGAAAAACAAACGGTTTTTCTCGAATATGATATGAAAAGCGCAAGAATTGAGAATGGCCTGTTTGCCGCCGGGACTGTCAGCGTTCTGCCCGCAGCAAGAAACGGCAGCTTCGGCAAGACGGTTTATTCATATTTTAACGGCTCATCACCGGCAAGGTTTAAATACCCCGTGACCGATAAATATTGCAATGCGGCTGACTTTTATACTCATTTCGCGGGACAAGTTTATACCACCGTTTCATATGACGGGGAAGGCAAAAAAACCGCCGAAAATCATAGTTTCATGAAGGCATTCGATACGCGGGGCTTTTGCATCCGGCAGACCAAAGTTACTGATTCTGATTTTGTCAGACGTTTTAATTTGGACAATAAAGCAATACAAGTTACGGATGAAATCAAATCAGAAATTGAATATGAATATGAACCGAAATATTACCGCCGGCGGAAAATGCTCAAAAAGAGTTTTGACAAAAAGGGAAAAGAAGTCATCATCTCACAGGTAATTAGATATGCTTTTGAAGATTATCCGGAAATGCAGCCGGCTAATGTCATTAACGATATATCTTTGCTTACCGGGAAAAATGAAACGAAAAACATAATTACCTCTTCGTATAAATATGAATATGGCAAAAATTCCGCCGGATATTATTATCAAAAAGCCGAATACAAAAAAGGCCGGGCGGATGGGGAATGGCTTAAGGTCAATTCTGTTATCGACGTAGACACTCACTGTAAAGCTTTATGTACAAGCGATGAGCGCGGCCATCCAACTTCGGTATTATATGATAAAGCCGGTTTATACCCGATCGCAACAACAACATATTCCTGCCCCGATGAAACTTTATATTGCGGGTTTGAACCCTATGAAACAACCGGCCGGCTTACAATTGATGGAAAAATTATCGAAAGTTATATCACTGAAGATGAATGTTTCAGCGGGGCAAGGGCTTTAAAACTTCAAAAAGGGAAAAAATTAGTTGTTCAAATTAAGCTAAGGGACGGGGGGCTGCGGCTTCGGTTTAGCGCGAAATCATCAGGAAAAATCTACGCCTCGGCAGATTTTGGGAATGGTGATATCATCGAGAAATCATTCGGCAAGCAAGATAACTGGGTCAGCAATACGGCGCTTTTTTCAGCAAAAAAGGCCGGGACATCAGCCGTTATAACCTTTCAAAGCCCGGAAGCAGATTCATATATTGATGCACTTTATGTTACCCCGATAAACGCAAAAGGGGAGGCATATGTCTATACCGGGGGGCGGAAACTGCAAACAGCTTCACATAGTAGTTATGGTGCGGGTATCAGAACCTATTTCGACCGATACGAAACGCCATGCCTTTACGTAAGTGATGAGGGGAATTTTATATCTTTCAGTAATACGATATACAATTTGGGCGGAATAGTGAACGAAATGTATACGATTAAACCTTCAGCCGAAGGGGTTGTATGCGATTTGCGGCAGGGATATTCAAAGAACCCTTTGTTTACCCCGTCCCAGGGCGGTTGGGATTTCTCATGGTCAGACAATTTTGCCCTTATGTTTTCGTCCGGAAAAAATATACCGTCGATTTCGTTCGGAAATGCAAGTTTGACATGTTCAGACGGAGTCTGGACGTTAAACAACGGTGCGGAAAAACAGACGGCGGCTGCTCCTTGCGGTACGGTTTATGTATTAATAAAAATGGGAAAACGATGCCGTTTTTACGGCGATGGCGTTATTTTATTTACTTTTACGAATGACAGCAAAAATGCCTCATTGAAACTGACAAATAGTTCTGATTTGCAATATATTGGTTATGTCCCGAATCCGGATATAGTATTAAGCTGTGCCGACTATTCGGGCCGGGTCATCCAAGACCAAATTGTAACCGGTGATTCGCTTCGGATTGTCCATACTCTTTATAATAAACTCGGAGTTCAAGCGGCGCGGACTAATCAAGTGGAAATTAATGATGCGTTTTGGGGTTACAGAAAAAATTTCGTGACGGCTTATAATGATAATACCGGGGAAACAACCGGCGAGATAAATTCTTTATTTCCGGAAGCGGGTGCCTATCCATGCACATCATTTAAAACCACCCACAGTTCCGAACCCGAATTGAAAGAGCTGGCACAGCCGGGCAGCGAATTTAAGTTCGGCAGCGGATTAACTGTTAAACACCAGTCTTGTTCGCTTGGCGGTTTTTCAGAATTTGTCAGTGACGGTTATTGCCAGGGTAATACCATAACTGACCCTGACGGAATGGTGACGGTTAATATAAACGGGAATAATGAACAGAAAGTCATGAGCGCACGAGTTTCCGCCGACGGGGCAGTAAGCGAAATAACCGCGTATGAATATGATGTGTATGATAATATGACCAAAATTTATTATCCTAATCATTTTTCTGAAATTAATAACGCAGAGGAATTTATCAGCGTTATTGAGTATGATTCCCTCAATAATATAAAAAGCAGGAAAGACCCGAATACAGATAAAGTCCTTACGGTATATGACCGGTTCGGAAATTTGCGTTTTATGAAGCAAAACGAATCAAGCGGACTATATATCTACCATCTGTATGATGAATTTGGCAGGGCGGCAGAAATTGGACAAATAACTAAAGTTTGGAACGATGCGGCGCTTCGCGGCGAAGCAGATCAACCCAATATCCGCCCTCAAGGCGGGAACCCGGTAAGGCAAATGTTTTATGACGATATCGGGCAACTTATAAAATTAACAACAACGGTAAATGGCAAAACCGTCGATGAAGGTTATGAATATGATAAGTACGGGCGGCAAATTAAATATATTCTTAGGGCAAACGGTAAAACTGAAGAAAGTATCACGGAATATAATACCGCCGGAAATGTAACTGCAAGGCGGACGGGTAATCCTTTAGACGGTTCCCTTGGATATTCATATGATGTAAACGGTGCCCTTTCCGGTGTGAGCTATAACGGCAAGGAGATATACCGCTGTGGTTATACATCCGGCGGCGGCCTTGCTTATGAAATGCTTGGTAATAACCGGCGCGGTTACAGTTATAATACCGCAAATTATTTGACCGGAATCAAAGGGCCGTTCTTTGAACAAAAGTTAACCTATTTTGAAGAAGGTTCAAAAAAGAGCGGGCAAATATCGAAGGTTCAGACCCATTTTGGGCTTGATAATCATGCAATTAACTGTGATGGTAATAGTTTCAAAAAAGACAGCAGTTTCATGGCAAAATACGATGCCCTCGGCAGAATAACCTCGGTTTTAGCCGATAATTCAAACCCGCTTAAATATAATTATGATGCAAACGGCAACCAACAACGGGAAGGGATAAAATATCACCCCGGTACGGATAAACTCACTTTACTTGATGGAAATAATGTTTCATACGAGACTTTCGGCGCAGTTAAATCAGTTGCCGGGAAATATGACTTCCGGTATGATGCGGTCACACAGCTTGCTTATGGCGTAAACAATATTGAGTATATTATCGGGAACGGAATATGCGGTTTTGATTCCGGCAAAGGGTTAACGCTGGAAGTACAGTCTGAAGACGGAAAACTCTTTTTTGAAAGAAATCCCGATGGTGATGCCGTTATTCTTGTCCACGGTGCAAATGGTGTGTTCGCCCAGATTTTAAAGGGAAAAGTTTACTACCTTATCAAAGACTACCGGTCGTCAGTCTGCGGGATTGCCGATGCAAATACCCTATTAGCAGCATATAATTACGACCTTTTTGGCAATATTATTGACAAATTTGAACATGAAAATATTCCAACGGCTTTGATTCCGCTTAAGTTTGCCGGGGCGAGATATGAATCTACCGGTTTATACCGTTTCAAAATGCGTTTTTATGACCCGTTAACGGGCAGATTTTTAAGCATTGACCCGGAGGCGCAGTACCCTAATCCGTATATTTACGGCACCTGTGACTGGATTAATTATTTTGACCCGGATGGGGCGTTTAATATCGGCGGCTTTATTGCTTCACTTGTTGTCGGGTTGGCATTAGTAGCGGTAGGTGCGGCGGTGACGATAATGACGGCGGGTATGGGCGGTGCCCTTGGAGTTACCCTTGGATTGGTTGGGGCCGGATTGATTGGGGCGGGGATAGCAAGCACTATCTACTGTATTACCTCTGCGATAAACGATGATTTCTCATGGGCGGCCTGGGGTATTCATATGGGTTCCGGTTTTGTGACAGGTGTAGTTTTCGCCGGTATCGGGGCGGCAATGCCCACGACAATAGGGGTTGCCGGGTCGCTGGCAATTGATATGACCTGCGGGGTGCTTATCGGGGCAACTGACGGTATTGTCACAAACGGGTTACTTAATATCAGCAATGGACAAGATTTCTTTGAAAATGTAATTACCAACGCGGTTACCGGGGCGGTTGTCGGCGGTATTTTCGGGGCTGTTACCGGAATAAGTACCGGAGTGAGAAACGCAAGAAGCATGGTAAGGAAGAGTGGGCCTAATGGCCGCCAGATGGGTTATCAAAATTCCCCGGGCGGTTCAGGCGGGGGACATTCCCGGATAGGGGTGCGTCCAGGGAATGCGGGTGACTCGACTGCCGGAAGCCATCTGGTGATTGCAGGGGGCAAAAAAGCTAATGTATTGGGGTCAGAAATTAGAAGTTGTGACCTAAATCCAAATAGAGCTAAATGGCTTAACGTAACTGATGACGTTTATAACCGCGCCCATGGGGCGATGGCGGGCCCTGATGGTCAGTTAATTAGGCAAAATGGGACATACAACAAGGTATTTAACAATTGTACCGGTTATGTTGTCCGTGCTTCGGCTGATGCGGGAATATGCCAGCCGCTTTGGGTGCGTTCGCCGAACACATTAAAACTTTGGGCATTTCTTGCCGGAGCCTTACAATCGTAAGAAAAGGTTTGCCTTGGCAAACCCTCGCGCCGGGCGCGGCTGCGTAGCAACATAATACAATTCGCGTGAGTGCGCATTATAAAAAATAAAATGGAGGAGAAGTATGAACGAACAGAATTACCCTAATATCATTGTTACAAAGGATGCACCGTTGATAGTACGCGAATCATCGGAGAAACACTACGGTAAAGTTTATCTTGAAGAAGGGGCGTATATTGAAATTCGGGCCGGGGAAACGTTTACAATTGAAAACCTTCGTGCAATGATTAACCTTTCCGTTGAGGAACGCGCCTTATGCGCAAAATATCCGACTATCAAAGCGGGTGAAAAAATCCGCGACTGGACCGGATATGACATCATTGTCACATCGGAATCAGGAAAAGACGGTGAAAGAGGGGACGATGGCGGAATCGGGGGCGGTGTAGGGCAGCGTGCAACCCGCGGAACATCCGCCGTCCCGGAAAAACGCGAAAATTTTACCCTTTCGATAAATAATTTAAGAAGAAATGTAAAAGTCTTAAGCATCGGCGGCGAAGGCGGCAAAGGCGGTAACGGCGGTAAAGGCGGAGCCGGATGGAACGGCAATTATGAAGATATTCCCGGCACAATCGGCGGTAATGGCGGTGACGGCGGCAATGGCGGCGATTCCAGCGATGCAGTAAAAACCTTATTTGTATATTGGCAGTCCCCTGATGGATTTGAGCTTGAAGCAGAATGCAAAAAAGTTGCGGGCGGCAAAGGCGGTAACGGCGGTAAGCCGGGGATAAGCGGCAATTACTATGATCAAGACAAAAAACCTTCTGACGGAAAAAATGGTTTTGACGGAAAAGATGGTAAAGCGGGGACTTGGACTAAATTAAACCTATTTGCGGGCGGAAACCACCCGCTTAAAAGCTTAAATGCCGCTCTTAATATCAATGATACACACAATTTGGAATTGAACTTTGCTATTCCTGAACATGCGAATGCTTTTATTGAACATTTAGGCGGCAAAGAGTTTATTTCAACTAAATACCCAAAACTTTATAATGCCTTTCTCAAAACTATTGAAGCAGCAAAAGCCGGCGAATTGAAATCGACTCTTCCGGACGGTACGGTAACGCCGAATTTTGGAGTCACCGCAATTACTTCAGGGAAAGCCGTCAAAGCATCACAAAGTGAAAAAAATAACCTGCTTTTCAATATCGGCAATTATACTTGTATTCATGATGCGCAGAAGAAATTTAATGCGGTAAGCGGCCAAATGACAAATTTAACCGAAAATATTGATGTTGGCAGTTTTGCATTTACTACTTATGACAATATTAGTTATGCGTTTCGTTCAAGCGTGATGGATTATTTAGGGGCTAACGGAAAAGAATTTCAGGAATCTTCGATGCGCACTTCTATAAGTACAAAAGCATATTTAGCAGCCCAGGCCGCTGTATCACAAAGTATTTTGGTTAACGGGTTTAATAGTATTATCAAAAAAATTACGATCAACATGCCAAAATCAAACAATAATAACAATCCGTTAATATACCTTTATAACCGTTCGCCTGAATCAGGGGAAACAAGTGATAAATCATATTCATCGGCGCAAGTGGATTATAGCAGGCTCAATAATACAGTCAATACATTGTTGGGAATCAGCGGTACGATTGAGTTTAATAAAAATGCGGGTGTAAAATCTCTGTGCGGGTTTGCGATAAAATCAGATACAACTAACCGTAAACTTTTGGTTGATGGGACAGGTGCGGCCGAGTTTAACTACGTGCCGGAAGATATTGCAAAGTACTTTGACCCTGTTTATACCGAACAGAAGCAAAGCACTGCTGACAATCTTACGGTTAAGTTCGATTTTCCTGATGATTGGAACTGCCGTTTAAACAAAAATGTCTACGAAAACGGGGCAAACAATGTAATCGTGAATTTGTTATTTAGTTTTTATTACAAAGTTAAACTGGTGGATGAAGACGGTGACGAATTGTTTTTTGACATACCAATAACGATAAAAAGCCAGTCTCAACTTGGAACAGGAGAGAAGTACTATGAAGCTGAAGGTTCGACAATATTAATTCCGCCAATCAAAATCAGATGGGGCTGCTTTGCCGCCGATACACTTATTGTAATGGCCGATGGTACTAAGAAGAAAATATGCGATATAAAAATTGGCGATATAGTCTCGACACCTGACGGCAGCAAACCGGTTTTGGAGATTTATTCAGGAATCGAAGAATCTCTTATTTATATCCAAACAGATAGCGGTAATAAAACGCGAGTGTCAAAAGACCATCCGGTTTTGACAAAACGCGGCGTTATCCGCGCATCAAACTTAAAGCCGGACGATGAGCTTAGGTTAGCTGACGGAAAGTTTTCAAAGATATCTGAAGTTTATGAGATTGATTACGATAAAGCGCAGCAAGTTTACAATCTTGAAGTTGACGGCGGGCTGATTTTTGCCGATGGCTTCCTTGCGGGCGAATTTAATACTCAAAACGATTTGTCAGTAATTCAGAACAACAAAGTCTTTGGCGATTACGGTGCAATAGTGCCTGCCGAGGTAGAAAATGAGATAGAATTTTCACCTGAAGCAAAAGAGGTTATTGAAGAACTGAAACAGCTTTACAAAGAACGGTTTAATATTTCGCTTTAACCAAAATTTTAAGGAGGATGTGGTTTTATGGTTAAAAATGATTTACCTAATATAATTATTACCAGAGATGCACCGTTAATAATTAAGGACCCATATTCAGTTATGCATTATGGAACTATTTTAATGGATATCGGGGCATATATAGAAATTAGGGCCGGGGCAAGATTCCAAATTGAAAAGCTTGCCTATTATAACAACTCGGCGAATCTTCCGGTAAGTGCTTCTTATCCTTCGCTTGCGGAAAATGAAATTTTGGCAGAGCGGAACCATCACATTATTCTTACCGGAAGCCTTGGCGGAAATGGGGCAAAAGGTAATAACGGCACGGATTGGGGGGAACACGGCGGCAGAGGGATTGATGGAAAAAGCGGCGGAAATGCCCCCGCAAATTTTACTCTGACGGTTAAAGAATTGAAATTTGATGTTACGGTATTAAGTGTCGGCGGCGACGGCGGCGATGGCGGTAATGGTGGTGACGGGGCAAATGGTTACGATGGCGAATCATCGACGAAACCTGGCGGTATCGGCGGCAATGGCGGTAATGGCGGTGCCGGCGGAAGAGGCGGAAATGCCGCGCAGATGGTTACAGTCAGGTATGCCTCAAAAAACAATTTTGAGCCTTCAGTTGAGTGTGCCGCATCGAGCGGCGGCAGAGGGGGCTTAGGCGGAAGGCCGGGAAGAAATGGCAAATATTATGCCGGGACCGCTCAGCCAAAAGAAGGCAGTGACGGTAATTACGGGATATCGGGAAATCCGGGCTCGTCGCAAATCGAAAAAATTGAAGTAGAGAGTGACGTGTGAACAGTAACCTAAAAATTGCGATATTATAGAAGCTGTGGTATACTAAGTAAATTAAAACAAACAACGGAGGTACCCTATGTCATACCACTCCCAATACACCTACTGGCTTACCGACCCCTACTTTGACCAAGCTACCCGCGATGAACTCACAGCTATCGCAAACGACGAAAAAGAAATCGAAGATCGCTTCTATAAAGAACTTGAATTTGGCACTGGTGGTTTGCGCGGTGTAATCGGTGCCGGGACTAACCGGATGAACGCTTACACCGTCCGCAAAGCCACCCAGGGCCTTGCTAACTATATCATTAGCCAGGGCGGTGACGATGTCCAAAAAATCAAGGCTAAAGGTGTCGCAATCGCTTATGACTCCCGCCGGATGTCGCCCCAGTTTGCTGATGAAGCCGCCCTTTGCCTTGCGGCAAATGGTATTAAAGCCTACGTTTTTGATGCCCTGCGCCCGACTCCGGAATTATCTTTTGCCCTTAGGAAACTTGGCTGTATCGCCGGAATCGTTATTACCGCAAGCCATAACCCCCCTGAATACAACGGTTACAAAGCATATTGGGAAGACGGCGCCCAGATGGCTTACCCGCGTGACGAAGAAGTAATCGCCGAAGTGCGCAAAGTCACCGATTACAATGACGTAAAGACGATGTCATTAGATAGGGCAATTCAGGCCGGGCTTTATCGGATTATTGGTTGTGAAATAGATAATGCTTATATGATTGAATTGAAAAAACAGATTATCAATCATGATGTAATCGCGAAAACGGCGGAACAACTGAAAATTGTCTATACCCCGTTTAACGGTGCCGGAAATATCCCTGTCCGCCGGATTTTATCCGAACTTGGTTTCAAAAATGTTTATGTTGTGCCGGAACAGGAACACCCCGACCCCGATTTTACGACCCTTGGCACCCCTGCTTATCCGAATCCCGAGGACCCGAAAGCCTTTACCCTTGCGCTGAAACTGGCAAAAGAGGTAAAAGCCGATATTATTCTTGCGACCGACCCTGATGCCGACCGTTTAGGGATTTATGCCTATGATAAAAAAAGTGACGATTTTATCCCCTTTACCGGCAATATGTCGGGTATGTTAATTGCTGAATATATTCTCCGGGAACGCCGGGGGAACGGAACAATGCCCCCCAATCCGGCTTTGGTCTCGACGATTGTTACTACCAATATGGCCGCGCAGATTGCAAAAGACTATGAGGTCAAATTCATTGAAGTTTTGACCGGTTTCAAATATATCGGCGAGCAAATCAAGCTCTTCGAGCAAAATAATTCGTATAATTACGTCTTTGGCCTTGAAGAAAGCTATGGCTGCCTTGCCGGTACCCATGCCCGGGACAAAGATGCCATCGTTGCCGTAATGTGTTTATGTGAAATGGCGGCTTACTGTATGGCGAATGACAAAACGGCCTGGGATCAAATGCTTGAGCTTTATGAAAAATACGGCTACTACAAAGAAACCCAGTATGCGATTACCTTAAAGGGAATCGATGGCTCGCATGAAATTCAGAAAATTATGGATAAATTGCGCCAGGACCCGCCCAAGGAATTTGGTGATTTGAAAGTCCTAAGACTGCGCGACTATGAAAATGATACTATCACCGATATGACAACCGGTGAGACGGCACCCTCCGGTTTACCGAAATCGAATGTGCTTTACTTTGACCTTACTAATGATTCATGGTGTTGTGCAAGGCCTTCCGGTACAGAACCGAAAATCAAATTTTATATGGGGGTAAAAGGTTCAAGCCTTGCTGATGCCGAAGTGCGGGTCGAACGTTTAACCGATGCGGTTAAGGAACATTTATAGGATGGGCAATATCAAGAAAACGATAAATTACTTAAAGAAAAATGGCATAAAAGACACCTATTATGCGGTTAAAGAGCGTATTAGCCAAGCAAAACAGGAAAATTATACTTATGCTGCCCCGACTGCGGAGATGCTATCCCGTCAGCGTGAGTTAAGTGCGGGGAAAAACTGCATATTTAGTATTATTGTCCCGGTTTATGACCCATGTCCCGAGTATTTTTGTGCCATGGTTGATTCGGTTATCAGCCAAAGTTATCCCCATTTTGAATTAATCCTTGCTGATGCCGGGAAAAATGAAGATATAATGAAACATGCCGCTAACTATCAATCTATAGACAAGCGGATAAAATATCATCGTCTTGCTGAAAACAAAGGCATCTCCGGAAATTCCAACATCGCATTAGCCTATGCCATAGGTGATTATGTCGGGTTACTAGACCATGATGACTTACTGACACCTGATGCCTTGTATGAAATGGCAAGCGCAATCGAAATAGCAAACAGCAATAAAATAACACCTGGTTTTTTATATTCTGATGAAGACAAATTAAGCAGTGACGGACGAATATATTATGACTGCCATCGCAAAACAAAATTAAATCTTGATTTAATCTTGTCCAACAATTATATCTGCCACTTCCTCGTTATGCGCCGTGAGATGATTCAAACTCTAGGTTTCAGGCCGGATTATGATGGTGCCCAGGATTATGATTTAATCTTAAGGGCGATTGAAACAAAAGCGATTGTTTTACACGTTGATAAAGTGCTGTATCATTGGCGCAGCCATGCAGATTCGACTGCGGAAAACCCCCAGAGTAAGCAATATGCTTATGATGCGGGCAAACGCGCAGTTGAGGATTTTATCCGCAACCGTGGTTATAATGGCATAGTTCATCATACAAAACACCTTGGTTTTTACCAGGTCGAGTATTTGCCGGATGTGTTTGGTATGCGCCCGGAAGTTGGCATAATCGGGGGAAAACTGCTTAATAAACGAAATAAAATAACAGGCGGTATTTATTTGGCTGACGGGACCCCGCTTTATAACGGCCTCCATAAAGAATACAGTGGTTATATGCACCGGGCAACTCTATGGCAGGAAGCTGATGCGATTGATATCCGCGCGATGAAAATATCACCTTTGGCCGTCGCTATTTTTGAAACCGCCGCCGGGTTCCCCTATATAGAAAACCTGGATACTGGCCGGTTTGACTGGCGTAATGGGGTAACGGAAGATGCTGATTTTAAGGAAATAAGTCTCGCTTTTTGTAAAAAAGTAAAAAAAGCCGGTTTTACGATTGTCTGGGACCCGCAGATGATTGAGGAAGTGTAAAAATAAAGAGATTTTCTAAGCCATAAAATACCGGCTAAAAAAATCTAATGCTTCGTTTGGGAAAAGCGACCGCGCTCGGCGCGAGAGTTTGCGTAGCAAGCTCTATTTTTAACCCATGGAGTTACTATGAAGGATAAGCAAGTCACAATCATCATCCCCAATTACAATGGCCTCCATTACTTAGATGGATGCCTTAAGTCAATATTTTCGATAAAAAATTGGGAAGACAATAAAATAACACATGTTATTATTGTTGATAATGGTTCCACTGACGGCAGCGTTGAATATCTTAAAACTTATCCGGAAATTGATATCATCAGGCTTAAGGAAAATACTGGTTTTTCCCATGCTGTAAATACCGGAATCAAGAAAGCAACTACCGAGTATGTTATCTTATTAAATAATGATACGGCTATTGTGCCCGGTTTTGTCGGGAAGCTGATAAAAGTGATTGAAAAAGATAAGCTCATTTTTTCGGCCGCGGCAAAAATGTTAGTGATGGGAAATCCCCAAATAATCGACAATGCTGGCGATTTTTACAACGTTTTTGGTTGGGCATATGCCCGCGGTAAAGGAAAGGGCGCCCTTAACTATGGGAATGAAACGGCTGTTTTTTCCGCCTGTGCCGGTGCGGCGATATATCGCCGTAAAATTATCGAAGAGCTTGGTTATTTTGATGAAGCCCATTTTGCTTATTTTGAAGATGTTGATATCGGTTATGCCGCCCGCCTCGCGGGATACAAAAACCGTTTTTGTCCAACCGCATTAGTTGACCATGCCGGAAGTGCCTCAAGCGGCTCCCGCTATAATAAATGGAAAACCGGCCTTGCTTCCAGCAATAGCATTTATCTCATCTATAAAAATATGCCGGGTTTACAAATAATCCTCAATTTACCCTTCTTATTAACCGGCTTTTTAATCAAACTTGTCTTTTTCTCTTTTAAGGGGTTGGGTTTTACTTATCTAGCCGGTTTAGTAAAAGGTTTAAAACTGTCTTTTTCTGCTCATGCCCGCCGCCGGAAAATCCGCTTCCGCTGGAAAAATCTTAAATATTATCTTGTGGTTCAATGGGAACTTTATTTGAATGTGTTTAGGATGTTTAGGTAGTAGAGAGGTCATTGAGCTATGAAATGAAGCCATGAAGCTCAATTTTGCTTCGCAAAATTTCGCTTTGGCGCAGGCGCCACATACGATTTAAACTTCATATGCATAAGTAAGCAAGCTTCCTTCTGCATATGAAATCTAAACCGTGCATGGCTTCTTAATAAAAATTTAAGTTGCCGAAATCTACCATATATAGTAAAATACCATAAAAGATGTACATATTTAGTAAACCTTAGCGGTAAGCATATAAACCCACTAAGGAGGAAAACCTAAACCTTATGATTAAGGATAATCAAAAAGTTTTTAACCGGATTCATATCCTGTTAGATGCTATTATCGTGGCATGTTCTTATTATTTGGCATGGCTGGTCAAATTTAATCTGCCGTTTTTTATTGATGATGATGCCGGGGTGCTTCCGACATCTACTTATATGAGCGCCCTTTATCTTTTGGTGCCTGGTTATGTCTTCCTTTACAATTTCTTTAATATGTATACCCCGAAACGGGCGACCCGGCGCAAATACGAAATAATCAGTATTATTCAGACGAATACAATTGGGATTTTATTCTTTATGGTGGTCTTGTTCATTCTGAAACAAGAGGACTTTTCCCGGCAGATGATTTTCATCTTTTATATCCTTAATACCACATTGTCAACCCTTGTCCGCTCATTTTTGCGCAGTACGCTGCAATTTTTCCGCCGCCGCCGTTACAATCTGCGCTATATCCTGCTGGTTGGTTATTCACGTGCTGCGGAAGAATACATCACCCGCATCAATCAAAATCCCCAGTGGGGTTATGTTGCCCGGGCGATTTTGGATGACAGTGTACCTAGGGGTACGATGTACAAGGGGGTTAAAGTAGTTGGCCGGATTGAAAATCTTCTTTATATTTTACCCGAAAACAAACTTGATGAAATAGCAATCACCCTGTCATTATCCGATTATGACCAATTAGAGCGGATTATTGATTTATGCGAAAAGTCCGGTGTCCATACGAAATTTATCCCTGATTATAATGCTTTGGTACCTAGCCGCCCTTATACTGAAGATTTGATGGGGCTTCCGGTCATCAATATCCGTTATGTACCGTTAACCAACAAACTTAACTGGCTGATTAAACGTTTTGTTGATGTTATCGGGGCGATTGTCGGGCTTATCGTTTTTTCGCCTTTTATGCTTGCTGCCGTAATTGGTATCCGCCTGACCAGCCGCGGGCCGATTATATTTAAGCAAGAGCGGGTTGGATTGCAAAACAAACCATTCCATATTTATAAATTCCGCACGATGGAAATGAAAAAGGACAATACCCGTTCATGGACGATAAAAGACGACCCCCGGGTGACAAAAATTGGAAAAATACTGCGCAGCACCAGCATTGACGAGGTCCCGCAATTTTTTAATATTTTGATTGGTGAAATGAGCCTTGTCGGCCCGCGGCCGGAACAATCAATGTTTGTTGAACAATTCAAAGAAGAAATTCCCCGTTACATGATTAAGCACCAAGTCCGGCCGGGACTAACCGGCTGGGCGCAAATAAACGGTTTGCGCGGTGATACATCAATCAGGAAAAGAATCGAATATGATATATTTTATATTGAAAACTGGACCTTTTTCTTTGATGTCAAAATTATCCTGATGACCATTTTCAAAGGGTTTATCAGCAAAAATGCTTATTAGGTATTTATAACTGAAAAAAGTAAATATTAATTTATATCTATACTAAGGAGAAAAGTAATGGCTACAAGAAGACCCAACCCGAATAACAGCCCAAACCGGCGCCCGAATGAAATGAACAGACGGCGCAAGAAAAAGAAGAGCAAAGTAGGAAAAATAATTCTATTTACTATTGAGATAGTTGCTTTGATTTTGGTCACGATGTTTTTATATAGTGCCTTAAAAGTCGAACGGGTCGGCAAAGTTAATATTGCTGAAGGTTCGATAGTTATCAATGAAGCCGTCAAGGAACATGCCGAAGTTGCGATGAAAGGTTTCCGGAATGTAGCGCTATTCGGAGTTGACTCAACCGACGGGCGTTTGGACAAGAATACCCGTACCGATACGATTATGATTGCATCAATCAACCTTGATAACGGCGAAGTCCGCTTAGTTTCGGTATACCGTGATACTTATCTTAATCTTGGCAATGACAGATACAATAAAGCCAACGCCGCATATGCGCAAGGCGGGCCTGAACAGGCAATAAATATGCTGAATATGAATCTTGACTTGAATATCAAGGATTTTGTTACTGTTGGTTTTAAAGGTTTGGTTGAAACAATTGATGCCCTTGGCGGTATTATGATTGAAGTAACTGATGCCGAATTAGTCCACATCAACAATTATCAACAGACGATGGCCAAAGATTTACGGCGTGACTTTGTCCCGGTTCAAAATACCGGTTTACAAAAATTGGATGGTATGCAAGCAACTGCTTATTGCCGGGTGCGTTTTACGGCCGGTGATGATTTCCGGCGGGCAGAGCGGAACCGTGAAGTATTAAAGCAAATCTTGGATGAAGCAAAGAAAGCCTCTCCGGCAACGATTAACAAGATTGCTAATGAAGTTTTCGGTTCGATTTATACATCCTTTGACTTGGCTGATATTGTTAGCATTCTTGCTGATATTACGAAATACCGGATTGTTGACGATGGTGGTTTTCCGGAAGCATCAATGCGGACGACCGGAACAATCGGCCGGGCCGGAAGCTGTGTTGTCCCGCTTGATTTGGAAAAAAATGCCATTTGGCTCCATGAATTTTTGTTTGCCTTTGAGCAATATACACCTTCAGCAGATTTGAAATCATATAGCGAAAAAATTAGAAGTGATACATCGCAATACTTGCGATAAGACCAGGGCCCAAATGCCATGTATTTCATGCTTGCATGAAAGAACATGGCTTTGAGACCCGCCAAAACATGAGAAAGTAGCCCGGTTAGGGCGGATTTCGAATGTTTTTAGGGTTACGAGAGTGCATAAACTCAGCTATGCTGAGTTTGCACGGAGTAACCCGTAGGTCTTATGATTTAAACAGGAGATAAAATGACCGTAGATGTGATTATCCTCACCTATAAGCCGGATAACAAGTTCCTTAAAGCTATCGAAGCACTAAAAAGCCAGACAGTTAAACCCGGCAAAATAATAATTATAAATACCGAAAAACAATATTTTGAAGAATTGATACCGGAAGATGAATTTTTGGATAAAAATGACACCGGTGTCATTTTTCATATTGGAACAAATGAATTTGACCATGGGAAAACCCGCAACTTTGCCGTTTCCCATGTAAACTCCGATAGCTTTATTATGATGACTCAAGATGCGGTACCGGCGGATAATTATCTGATTGAAAACCTTATTAATGCAATCAAAGATGAAAAAAATATCGCTGTTTCATACGCCCGCCAACTCCCGACCGGTGAAAACGATGAACTGGAAAACTTTATCCGCGGTTTTAACTACGGGCCGGTACCAATTGATAAAACAAAAACCGATATAGAGCAATTGGGTATCAAGGCTTATTTTTGTTCAAATGTCTGTGCGATATATAATATGAATATATTCAGGCAGCTCGGCGGTTTTGTTGACAAGACAATTTTCAATGAAGACATGATATATGCGAAAAAAGCGCTTGATACCGGTTATGTGATTCGCTACGAACCGGAAGCAATAGTTTATCATGCACACAATTATACATACCGGCAGCAGCTTAAAAGGAATTTTGACCTTGGCGTTTCCCACGCCGAATATCCTGAAGTTTTTTACGGCCTTGCCGCTGAATCAGAAGGTCTAAAAATGATAAAATCAGCCATTCTTCATCTATTGAAAAAAGGAAAACCATGGCTTATTGTTAAACTTTTCTGCCAAAGTTTGGCGAAATACCGCGGTTTCCGGCTTGGGTTACGCTTCCATGGCCTTAAAAAAAAGCAGGTTTTAAAGTATACGAACAATCTGATATACTGGCGATAAGCGTTGTAATATGTTACCCCCAGATTGGTTTTGTCTATGGAAGTTGTCTCAATGTATAGCTACCCTCCAAAGGGAAGGTAAATGCCAAAGAGCTAATTGCAGCGAAAAAGTTTATGAGCAGATGAGGGTCTTGGTTAATTGCCCTTGCTAATGAATTAATACCTTCCTGACATTTATTGTGATGATATACCAGTAAAAAATAAAGAGGAGTAATAATGAAAAATAAGAAATTTTCAAAGCAAATGATTTTTTTGTTAGGTTTTTTGGCTGGTTTTATTATCTGCGGTGCGATATTTTTAGTTACGTCTGATGATGCTATAGAAGATGGTGTTATAAGGGTTAGAGGCACCGGAACTCCGGAAGAAAAATTAATACACTTCAAAGAAGGCGAACTGACAAAACATTTGCATAGATTTAATAAGGTTGAGTACGTTATGGTAAGTATAACAGCCTCAGATGGAGAAATAAGCTTTGTAACTGTATATCTTGAGACCAGCGAGGTAATTAGCGAATCAGAGATAGATGATATGACCCGGTTTATATCAGAATATCTTGATAATCTTGATAAGGAGTATATTGGGTTAATGTATTCTGTCTCATAAATTTTTTATATAAAAAGGAGAAATTTAATGAAAAACAAAAAACTACTGCAAATTATTTTACTTATCGTGTGTTTAGTCCTTATTCATCCAATGACCATTTTCGCAGAAACCGAAATACATTTTCATGACGATTCATGTCTTAATACATATGATATAGATGAATTATTGGCATTATTGAATGCCGGTACCATCAAACCTGTTAATATAATCTCAAACTCTATTAGCGAAGCTGCTGAAGCTTATATACCTATTAGCCCCTCAAATTGGCCATGGACAGAATGCTCTAATGTTTTGGGACATAGTTGGAGTCAGTGGCAAGCTTGGAAAGAAGTAAACTCAAGAATCCATCATCCAAGAGAAACTCAATGTTTTGCTAACTTCCGAAGATTGCGCTATTGTACGAGGACTAATTGTGGTAAATATGATTATGAGCATATGACGGCATGGGTTAATTGCCCATGCCAATAAGAAAGCCTTTTTAAAGCCAGGTACTAGCAAAAGAGTTCAAATTTTTATCAAAATTAAATCACATTTTGAACACAATTCTCCTGTAAGATGATACCTAGGGTTGAAAGGTCAAGTGTTTCATGTTTGCATGAAAACATGACATTGAAATCCGTAAGGTATCATCTAATATTTTAGCTAACAATTCAGGAGGAACAAATATGTTCGAGCACGAAAATCAAGCAAAACCAATCACAAGTCAAGACCACTTTCCAACAACACAACAACCTAATATAATCCAGTCATCAATCGCTCATACCCCGCAAATCCCAAAACCGGCCAAAACCAATCTTGGCTTCGGTAAGAAAATTTTACTTGCGGTTACGCTCGGTTTATTTTTCGGTATTTTTGGTGCGTTAGGCTTTCAGGCGGTAAATATGGCTTCCGGTTTTATCTTCGGAAATATCGCGCAGGAAGTATTTACCCAAAATGAAAGAACAACCGAAGATGCCGTGGAAACAATGGGGGGGGCTGCCGGCGAGCGTACGGAAGAACTTTCTCCAAGTCTGCGGACGACCGGATTGATTGAAAGTACCCAAATAACCGCCGCCGTTGTCACCGACATAACTAATGTTGTCGAAGAGGTAATGCCGTCGGTCGTTTCAGTAAGTAATATTTATCTGGAAACGTATAGCTATTTTGGCCGCCAATTTACTGATGAAGGTGAGTCAAGCGGCTCCGGTATCATTGTTGGTGAAAACGAAACGGAAATACTGATTGTGACGAACTATCATGTTGTCCAATCGGCCAGCACCTTAAATATTCAGTTTGTTGACGGAAGTGTAGCGGAAGCGCTGGTTAAAGGAAGTAAACCGAACATGGATTTGGCCGTTGTTGCGGTGAACCTTGCGGATTTGAGTGCTGATACCTTGAATAGTATTGCAATCGCAACTTTAGGCGATTCCGATATTTTGAAGGTTGGTGAACCGGCGATTGCCATCGGCAATGCAATGGGTTACGGACAATCAGTAACTACCGGTATTATCAGTGCGATAGACCGCGAAACATCCTACTTTACCGGCGGTTTTGGGGCTGGCGGATACCAGATAGAAGGCAATTTTATCCAAACTGATGCCGCAATCAATCCCGGCAATTCCGGTGGTGCCCTTTTAAATATCAAAGGCGAGGTTATCGGTATCAACTCCAGCAAAATCGGCGGTTCGATTATCGAAGGAATGGGTTATGCAATTCCGATTTCAGCAGCGAAACCGATTATTGCCGAATTGATGATTCAAGAAACCAGAGTCAGGGTCTCTTCGGAAAATCAAGGTTTTATCGGGATAAGCGGGATAACCGCCGGTGATGAAATATCTGAATTGTATGGTCTGCCCAAAGGCGTTTTTGTTACCAGAGTTCACGAAGGGACTCCGGCTGAGAAGCACGATATTCGGGAAGGTGATATTATTACCCACTTTGACGGAGTTGAAATCGGAAGCTGGGATGAACTGCTGAAGCGCATAGCCTTTTACAGTGCGGATATGGAAATAGAAATAACCTTAATTCGCGGCGATGCATTTAATGGATATGAAGAAATGAAAATAAATTTAATTCTGGGCAGGCGCACGGAATAAAAAGTATAAAGAGTTAATCTAAGGTATCGGCATAAATCCCGTCACTTTCTCATAAAATGAATTAAAATGAAAAAGTGATGGGATTTTTATGTTGAAAAAAGCAAATATCCTGCTAAAGATATTAATCGTTTTAGCAGTTTTGTGTTTGGTAGGTTGCGGGTCGGCAAATGATAAAACAAAAAAATTAAAGGATTTGGATTTCACCGTTCTAGCGGAAGAAGCAATCCCTGGCGAGTTGAAAAAATTGATTGAAGAAAAGAAAATGCAAGAATTTAAGCTGACTTATCAAGACAGCGGCTTTTTATATATTTGTATCGGTTATGGAAAGATGTCAACCGGTGGTTTTTCAATTCAAGTTAAAGAACTTTATGAAACCGCAAATGCTATCTATGTCAGTACGCTTTTAATCGGCCCGGAGCCGGGCAGTGTTGACCTGACGAAAAAGAACAGCCCGTCATATCCGCTGGTGGTAATTAAGACAAAGGCAATGGATAAGAGTGTGGTATTTAATTAAATAATAGGTGATAATGCTCCTTTTTGACAACTTACACATTTTTATGTATAATTAAGGATAAGATGTATTGGTAAACTTTGATGAAAGGGATACCCGGTGACATATCTTATCATTATTATTCCATATCTCGCCCTGCTCACATTTTATGTCTTGCTGGAAAAGCAAAAAAAGTTTCGGCCGGCGACAACCATGAAAGTAATATTATCGGCCTATGCTTCACTTGCTTGTCTTTATGCTGCAATTCAGTTGAATGATTACATATATTATATTTTTGCCTTTGGTTTAATCTGCGCCGTACCGGCAGATTTTTTCCTGCAATATATCAAAAAAGACCTCAAAAAATATCGGGTTGGCATTTATTGTTTTGGGGCGATGCATGTATGTTTGATTATTTCGTTTTATCTAAAATACCGGGTAACATTTTTTGAATTTGCCATTTTAGCAATATTTATCGCTGTTCTTTTATATTTTCAAAAAATCGGCAAATGGAAGATAGGTAAAGAAAAAATTCAACTTACTATTTATACGGTGCTGGTAACTATTATGGCCGCCAAGGCATTTTCACTATATATCATCTATCCTGGCAATGTTACCTTAGCCGTATCATTAGGCGGGTTATTCTTTTTCATCTCGGATTTATTTTTAGGTATTTGGGCATATTCCCAAAGAAGATTTGTGTTCCTTGCTTTAAACCGGGTGATATACTTTGTTGGTCAGCTTAGTTTGGCTTTTTATGTAATATTACTTGCGATGAAATAACAATAAAAATAACTTATAATAAATAAAGTATGCAAATTAGCAAAGGCTAATTACATACTTTATTTTGGGCACATTCCACTTTATTGCATTTAATATTTGGTAATATTTACTTTTTAGATTTATTATTACTTATGTAAATTATGCATGATTTAATAATCATTATTGCCGCATAAACAAAAATAATTTTAACGCTTAAATCTATTATTGCTAGTATTATTGTTAGAATCGCAATCATAAAATTCCTTTAGGTAGCTCTTATGCCTACATTTATGGTGTGGTCTGATGTTGTTCCTACTTTTTGTCCCAGGATTGTCGCTTCGGTTCTTAATGTTCCTCTGACTGTCACAGTTGCTGTTTTATTACCGTCCGTACTGCTCCAAGTCCCGCTATTTTGTGTCCAACTTATGAAGTTAACTGTACCACCTAATTGCCTAGAGCTTATATTTGTTATACTCATAATACTAACTGACCCTAAGTTAGTTTTAACCGTACATGATATTTCAAGATCAGCAGCACCTGTAACATTAGTAACGGTTCGACCAACTTTTATATTCGTAGTCATTTCCATTACCCTCATTCTGGGGTCGGAATGAGTATCAATCATCAGGAGGCTGGTACTGTTATTTTTTTGATGAATAAGATTGCTTTCTAATATTACCAGTTCAAGTTCAACCTCATCCCTTGTATATTGCACACTTTCATTATATGAAATTATTTCCCCTTCTATTCCATGTTTATCATATAATGCCAATATCATAGATGAAATTTCTTCGCTAGTTATATGGTTTTTTTCATTTGCGAATGCTTTTAATGGAGCGATGGGTAACATAAGCGCAATAAGAGCTATAGTTAATAAATATGCCAACACAGTTTTTCTCATTTTCATTTCCGTTCTCCTTTTTGTTCAATGAATTAATTTTAAATTTGCTATCGTTTAAATAACCTACTATCAAGCTTCAAATATCTAGTATCTAGTACAATGGAATCACCCCTTTCTAAATATGTTAGTTATAATATTATCATTGAAATAATGTTATCGTGAAATAATTCAATTATATAAAATTAAAAGACAATATAATAATATATTATGATATAACTAAATGTCAATATCAAAATAAGATAAATATCAATAAATTTATATTTATTAATTGAGGAAATATCTGATAGCTTAAAACTTAAGAAATAAAAAGAATTTAAAATAAAAAAACAAATAATAATTAAAATAACACATGTTGTTCCTCACCGCAAATCTTTCTGAAAATGATGATAATCTTTCTGAAAATTCCAATTACCACCCCAGAAAAACCCCCGCTCATCAAATAATTTAAACGCAAGGTCATCTTCATCAATTTTGTGAGGGAAATCAAGGCTCCGGTCAGCAAAAGATTCACTTCCAACCGGTGAAATCCTCCGGATAGTTCCGTTATTATTATATGCGACATAAGGATTGTTAAAAGGATTGATATCGACCGCCAGACCGAAAGCATGCAGCGATAACCGGCCGGGGCTGGATTCGCGGTAATTAAAACTATGTGTATTATTGTATATCATCGAAAAAGTATCACTTCCGCCATATTCTTCAATCAAACTGATTCTTTCAAGCTGATATCCATTAAGATATAATTCATAAAAAATCGCTAACAAATCATCGGCAATAGTGATATTGCAAATCATTTCACCCACTTGTACGGCACCGTCGAAATCATTATAAAGAAGCGAAAGGAAAGTTAATTCCTCACGTGAAATAGCGATTTCATCGGCATTTTCAACGATATTAGGTAATAACGCATACAATTCTTCAAACTCAAATTCCGAAAGACGATGATCAGTTTCGAAATCATCACCGTATATAATAGTAATAGCTTCATCTAATGTAATCGGAAAAGAAATCCCTTTCATATAAGCAAAAAGCTCGTCACTAAGCGGCTCTTTCGAAAACCCCGGCCGAAATTCACTTCGGTTTTCGAAGACCGACCAAAACGAAACCAACAAAACCTCACCGGCCCCTTCAGCCCCCTCACCGGGATTATCATCTATCCCTTCATCAAGTACACCGGCCTCCGGCAGGTTCCCGGTTTCTTCCCCGTCTTCTTTATCCTCATCAACCACCGGCGTAGGTGTTGCGAAAGCAATCTCGGGATTTTTCTCCGCATAATCAGAAAGGGTATCCCCGCTAAGCACAACCCTGGTAAGAAGCGTACAAAAAATAATAATCGAAATGATGATAAAAAGTGGTTTAATTAGTTGTTTGAGTAAGTCTTTCATCATTTACATAATAAATTAAAACCGGGAATAAAACAAGCAAGACTTGTTTTTAACCTCATCTTCTTGTAAAATGAAAAAACATGAACATTATTAAAACCAAAAAACTTACATTTGAATATATCCGCCGTGATGATGAAGGCAACATCGAGGGTATCACCAGGGCTGTTGATGAAGTTGATATTGATGTCAAAGCCGGTGAATTTATTGCTATCCTCGGACACAACGGTTCCGGCAAATCAACCCTCGCCAAACACCTTAATGCGATTCTTTATCCTACCGAAGGTAGTGTTTTTATTGACGGAAAAGATACAAGTGACGAGGAACATATCTGGGAAATCCGCCAGATTGCCGGAATGGTCTTTCAAAACCCCGATAATCAAATCATTGGCCAGGTTGTTGAAGAAGATGTTGGTTTCGGCCCGGAAAATATGGGTGTCCCCACTGCGGAAATCTGGGAACGTGTTGAGGAAAGCCTTCGTGCCGTTGGCATGTACGAACACCGGAAAAAGTCGCCTGACCGCCTCTCCGGCGGCCAGAAACAGCGTGTCTCCATCGCCGGTGTCCTGGCAATGCACCCCAAATGTATTGTGCTTGACGAACCGACGGCGATGCTTGACCCCTCCGGCCGCAAGGAAGTTATCCGTGCCGTCCGTGCCCTGAATGATGTTGAGAAGATTACCATCATCTTGATTACCCACTATATGGAAGAAATAATCCACGCTGACCGGGTTTTCGTTATGGATGAGGGTAAAATCGCGATGACCGGCACGCCCCGGGAAATTTTTAGCCGCGTTGACGAACTTAAAAACCTTCGTCTTGACGTCCCCCAAGTAACTTTGTTAGCCTACGAGCTTAAAAAAAGCGGCCTTAAGGGCCTGCCCCCTGCTGTTTTAACCACCGGGGAACTGCTCGAAGCGTTAAGAATATAGGAACAACTATGCTAATATTAGACCACCTATACCACATATACGATGAAGGTACCGCTATGGCTTCTACTGCCCTTGATGACATCAATCTTGTTATCCCCAAGGGTCAGTTTATTGGCCTGATCGGGCATACCGGCTCCGGCAAATCGACCCTCGTCCAGCACCTTAACGGCCTGCTTAAACCTACGTCCGGCAATGTATATTTTAATGGTGCCGATATCCACGATGATGGTTATAACAAAAAAAATCTTCGCAGCAAAGTCGGCCTTGTTTTCCAATACCCCGAACATCAATTATTTGAAATTGATGTTTTCAGCGATGTTTGTTTCGGCCCGAAGAACTTAGGGTTGGATAAAAAAGAAACTGAACTTCGTGCTTATTCCGCCCTAAAGCAAGTTGGAATCACCGATGAATATTTTTACCAGTCACCTTTTGAATTATCCGGCGGGCAGAAAAGGCGGGTAGCTATTGCCGGTGTCCTGGCAATGCGCCCTGAAATACTTATTCTTGATGAACCTACGGCCGGCCTTGACCCTCGCGGGCGCGACGAAATCCTTGGCCAAATCGCGCTTCTTAAGGCGGAGACCGGTATCACAGTTATCCTCGTTTCCCACAGTATGGAAGAAGTCGCAAAGTATGTTGAGCGGATTATTGTCATGAATAAGAACAAAGTTGCCTACGACGACAGCCCGGCTAAGGTTTTCACCAACTTCAAAAAGCTTGAGGAAATCGGCCTTGCCGCCCCGCCGATGACATATATAATGCATGCATTAAAAGAAAAAGGCTTAAATGTTGATACTGCCGCCCTGAACGTTAATGCCGCAAGAGACAGCATTTTAACGGCATTATTAGGATAAACATATGATAAGAGACATCACCCTCGGACAATATTATCAAACCGATTCAATCATTCACCGCCTTGACCCCCGTGTCAAACTCGTAGCTACGGTATTTTTTATCATATCTTTGTTTGTGGTTAACGGATTTACCGGTTTTATTCTGGCTGGCTTATTTTTGTTTTTAGTCGTCAAATTATCAAAAGTACCATTCAAATTCATGGTACGCGGTATGAAAGCAATTATTTTTCTGCTTCTTTTTGCGGTGGTTTTTAACCTCTTTCTTACCCCCGGCGAACCGGCAGCCACCTTTTGGAAAATCACCATCACCTGGGAAGGTATCCGCCTTGCGGCAACCCTGACAACCCGCTTGGTAATGCTAATAATGGGCTCATCAGTGATGACCCTGACCACAACTCCGAACAACCTTACCGACGGAATGGAAAAACTACTGAAGCCGCTTAAATATATCAAAGTACCGGTTCATGAAGTGGTGATGATGATGTCGATCGCCCTGCGTTTTATCCCGATTCTATTTAAGGAAACTGATAAAATAATGAAAGCGCAAATTGCCCGTGGTGCTGATTTTGAAAGCGGAAACCTGATTAAAAAAGCAAAAAGCCTTGTCCCGCTGCTCGTCCCCTTATTTATTTCCGCCTTTCGCCGTGCCAACGACCTTGCAATGGCGATGGAAGCCCGCTGTTACCGGGGCGGCGGCCACCGCACCAAGATGAAACCGCTTATTTACAAAACCCGCGACCGGATTGCTTATTTATGTATCTTTGCTTTTATGATAGGTACGATTGTAATAGATAGGATATTTCCGCTATGAATGAAATAAATAATGAACCAAAGCGCATCAAGTTAACGGTTGCTTACGATGGCACCGCTTACAACGGTTATCAATTTCAGCCCACAGTCCCGACCGTAGAAGGTGAATTAAAACGGGCCCTCACCGAATTATTAGATGAAGAAATTACCTTGGTTAGCGCAAGCCGGACTGATACCGGTGTCCATGCCCTGTGCAATATCGCTGTTTTTGATACAGTAACCCCGATTCCCGCAAAAAAACTACCTTATGCAATAAATCAACGCTTACCGGAAGATATCCGCATTCAACATGCCGAAACCGTTGCTTTAGATTTTCACCCCCGCCGCACCGAAAGCCGCAAAACCTATCAATACCGCATTTGGAATGCCGATTTTCCCCTGCCGACTAAACGCTTATATCATCATTATACCTACCAGTACCTCAACGTGGGGCAAATGCAAAAAGCTGCTGAATACCTGGTCGGGGAACATGATTTTGCCAGTTTTTGCACCGCTGCCCCCAAAAAGAAAGGGACGGATAGTGATTTTCCTAAATCTACCGTCCGTACTATTTACAAGCTAGACATAATTGAAGATATAGCGCGATTGACTGACCGAGTCGGTCAACATAACCGGGAAAATTTTTGCCCCTCAAGCTTTACTCACCAAAATCTTAGTCAGTCACTAACTCCAAACCCCCGTATTCACCCCGCCGAAGTCACCATCACAGTTACCGGAAATGGTTTCCTTTATAACATGGTCCGCATCATCGCCGGCACCCTAATCGAAGTCGGGACCGGAAGATGCGTACCGGAGCAACTCCCCGAAATCCTGGCAGCAAAAGAGCGCAGTAAAGCCGGTCCCACCGCGCCCGCTAATGGATTGACTTTGGTGAAGTATGAGTATCTTTAAATAAGCTGTATCATTTCCCATTTTTATCACATAACCTGAAATAGATGATAAAAATGGAGCAAAAAAAATGAATCAAACCGCAATAATCAAATCTTTGCATCTTTCAAGTTGCGCCTACCGCGATATCCAGCCCTATACCAGTTACCCATGTACCAAGATAATAGATGACCCTGCTTCCGGGGTTCAATGCTATTTACGAAGAGACAAAGATACCTTGCTGATAACCTTCCGGGGTACGGATTCACTGCGGGAATGGTTCTCAAACCTTACCTTTTGGAAAAAGACGATTCCCTATGACAATATTACTTCAGATATAAGAGTCCATACCGGTTTTATTAATACCTATAAAATGAAGACTGTCCGCGGAAAGATTCTTGAAGCAATCACCGGTGATACTCATTATATCAAAATAACCGGCCATTCACGCGGGGCGGCGCTTGCGGTTTTGTGTGCCGTTGACATTCAGTACAATTATCCGGACCGCGATATCGAAGCGGTCTTATTTGGCTGCCCGCGGGTTGGCAATGAAGCTTTCGTCAAATCATATAATAAGCGGGTTGACAAGACAGTGCGGGTGGAAAACGGCAATGACCTTATCACTAAAATACCATTCCCTTTCATGGGCTACCGGCATGTCGGGGCAACAGTCCGGATCGGCGCCAAAAGACTGCCTTTCTATTATTCGGCAAATGACCATTATCCTCATAAATATTTATCCGGCTTATTAAATGGGCAAATTAGCAAAAAAACTTGAAAAACTGCTTGACACACTAGGGCGCGTGTAATATAATGTTCAAGCATGACAAATTTGTTAGACCTTTTTGTGTGCCTTAAACATCCGGACCGGACATCCGGACAGGTTAAGACAAAATTTTGATGAAGTGTCTGCGTTTGGCAGACAGACTGGAGTTCATAATGAAAACATTTATGGCAAGCCCCGCGACCATCGAACGCAAATGGTACGTTGTGGACGCTACTGATATGACTCTGGGACGTATGGCGACCGAAATTGCCAGAGTTCTTAGAGGCAAACACAAACCAATTTTTACCCCCCATGCCGATACTGGCGATTATGTTATCGTTATTAATGCCGAAAAAATCAAATTATCCGGCAAAAAAATGGAGCAAAAAACCTACTTCCGCCATAGTGATTATGTTGGTAGCTGGCGCCTTATTCCGGTTAAAGAAGTGCTTAAGAAGAACCCGGAACGAGTAGTTGAACATGCAGTTAAAGGTATGCTTCCTAAAGGCCCGCTCGGCAGGCAAATGTATAAAAAACTTTTCGTTTATGCCGGTCCCGAGCACAAACAGGCCGCACAAAAACCGGAAGTATTAACTTTTTAAATAGGAGATTGAATAATGCCAAAAGCAGCAGCACAACCCAAAAGCTACGGAACAGGTAGAAGAAAAAAATCAATTGCCCGTGTTTATATGAGTCCGGGTAAAGGCAATATTACCATCAATAAAAGAGATATTGATGATTACTTTGGACTGGAAACTTTAAAAGTTATCGTAAGGCAACCGATGGTTGCGACTGAAACCACTGGCAAATACGATGTCAAAATCACCGTAAGAGGCGGTGGGACAACCGGTCAAGCCGGCGCGATCAGACATGGTATCGCCCGCGCCTTATTACAGGTTGACGGCGATTTCCGCCCGACCCTCAAAAAAGCCGGGTTCCTTACCAGAGACCCCCGCGCCAAAGAAAGAAAGAAATACGGGCTCAAAGGCGCCCGCCGTGCCCCGCAGTTCTCAAAAAGATAATTATTATCACCAAGAAGTATTACAGAATCAAGACTTTGGAGACTTAGTAATGGATTTAGTCTTTATAGGTCAAAAAATGATAAAAAATAGAGCTTATACCGCTAATGGCTTAGGCTCTTTTTTACTTAGTTCTTATGGTTATTTATGAAGCGGATTGATAAACAATTTCTCCTGTTTTTAAAATGTGTTCGACAAAACCACTCGAATCGTAACTCTCATCCAATAAATGCGGTTCTATGTCTGTAAAATCATCCGACCATTTTAATCCATATAACATTGCGCGGGTGCTAACCCAATCCCCCTCGTAGTTTCGTACTAAAATGGCGACATCAATATCGCTCCACTCATGAGGAGTTCCGTTGACATATGAGCCAAAAAGTATTATTTTTGTGGGATTAAGTATTTTCCGCACTTCATCGGAAAAATCAATTACGATTTGCCTAACTTTCTCTTTATCCAACATAAAAATTCTTCCGTTTCCTTTAAATATTGCTGACATTTCTTGTCTGTTAGTGTCTGAGCAATCTTTTCTTTAGACTCAGGATAACGCGCTTCAATCTGATATTGGGCAATATTATTTAGAAATAATTGTTGTATTTCCGATAAATCAGAAGCAATATTACCGCGTTTAGCTAACTTTATCAAATCATGGGTTTTTGGTGGTATTTCTTCTGTAATGCTTGCCACCACTGCTTTTAACGCTTTTTCTGTTATTTGATGACAGAAATAAGCGGTATGAAGCAATCGCTTTCCTTTTAACAACCATTTGGCGGTAATGATATCTTCATTACACAAATCAAGCCAATAATCAACTTTATCAAGCATATTTACAACCATCCTATGCTATTGATTATGCCCCAAAATTCATGTTCTGTCAATTCGCATTTAAGCCAAATGCCCTACTACCAAGAGTTTCTTTCCACCAAGATTCACGCTCCAAGATGATATCCTTATTTACCCTTGCATTGTAGTTTTCTAAGATAGAATACTGAAAGTTCTGTGTTATATAATCCATTCCCAGTTCAGCGACAACGACTTTTAATAATTTATTACCGCCATGCCCATTACTTACATTTAATTTGCTTTTAAGGGACCGCAACAATAAGAAAAAATCAACAGTATTTCGCATATTTCATACCAAAATTCACATTCCGAACTTACATTTATAGCCATTTATGATTTTTTCCTTGTAATATCCGGTCAAATTATGATATAGTAGTATAGTACTAATTTAAAGGTCCAAGGAAGTAAAAAAGTGAGGGATTCATATGGAAAACAATGAGCAATTTTTTCGCGCGAAAGCGAATATTAGGGCGAGGGGATTATGGCTGACGTTAAATATAGTTTTATCATTGGCTTATATTAGCGAAATAATCCGAGGTTTAAGAGAAATTAGTTATTATATTCAGTTTCAATTAATGGCTTGGATTCCGTTTTTTGCCAGTCTGTTTATTCTCAAATTTCATGGAAAAAGTTCACCGGCTTACAAATATGCAGTAGCAATCGGTTATGGCGCGTTTTATATGTTTGTTATTACGACAACGACATCACCTTTGGCTTTCGTTTATATTCTGCCAATGATGAGTATGCTGGTATTATACAAAAACCGGAATTATATTATCCAGGTAGCAATAGGGCAATTTATTTTATTAGCAATTAATATTGGGCTAAGAATTATGAGTGGCCATAATGCACCAGGTGATATTACCCAATATCAAATTCAGATTGCATCAGTTATTTTATGCAGTGTTAGTTATATTTTGTCCATCAATCACCTGACAGCTTCTGACGGGGCGATGCTTTCAGCCGTGAAAGGAAATCTTGACAAAGTCGTCACGACAATAGATGTTGTTTCGACGGCAAGCCGTTCCGTGGTTGACGGAATGGAAAAAGTCAGGCTGCTCGCCAAAGAAAATATTGACAGTGCTAATGACGTTGTATCCGGAATGGCGGATTTAACTAGTAATAACACGATTTTGAGAGAGAAAACCGATAATTCATTTCAACTTACTGAAACAATTAACACACAAATCCAAAGCGTTTCCGATATGATTGCGCACATGGTTAAGCTTGCTAATGAATCAAGCGAACATGCGACAACCAGCTCTCGCGAATTATCTGAAGTTGTCGTTGCAACGAATACGATTGCCGCTTTATCAAAGGAAGTCGAAAGCACGCTTGACAATTTCAAAAACGAGTTTGAAAAAATGAAAGAAGAAGTAAAAACGATTGACGGAATTAATTCACAAACTAATCTTCTGGCCCTGAACGCCTCGATTGAAGCGGCAAGAGCCGGGGAAGCCGGGCGCGGTTTTGCGGTAGTTGCGAACGAAATCCGTAGTCTTAGTGAGGGGACCCAAGTCTCGTCAGAAAGTATCTTTGAAGCTCTTTCGAATCTTGAGTTAACTGCAAATAAAATGACAACTTCATTTACCAGCATTATTGAAAACATTAGCCAGACCCAGTCGAAAGTTGGCCGGGTTGACCAAAGTGTGGGTAATATTACCAACGATACAATCCAAATCGGAAAAAATATTCAGCAGGTAAGTGAAGCAATTCAAGATGTGGAAATGAAAAATACCAACATGGTTGGGAATATGCAGGAAGTTGCCCGTGTCGTTGACACAATGACGGGCAGTATTATTTATTCTGATGAAAGAACTAAAGAAATGGCGGATAAATACTCAGAAACCAATGCCAATATTATCGAAATTGAAAAAGTTGTAAACCGTTTGATGGATGAACTAAAGGAAGAAGAGTAGGAATATCATGGCACAAGTCACCTTAGGCAGGACTAATATTAAAACAAATATTATCGGATTCGGTGCATTGCCGATTCAACGAGTATCCCAAGAATATGCCGGTTTGCTTTTAAATAAGGCATATGACACGGGTGTCACTTTTTTTGATACCGCCCGAAGTTATTCTGATAGTGAAGCAAAAATCGGCCTTGCTTTAAGTCATATTCGTGACAATATTTTTATTGCAACCAAAACTCCGGCGCGGAATGGGGCTGAATTGCGTGCTGACCTTGAAACAAGCTTAAGTTTACTGAAAACCGATTATGTTGATATCTACCAGTTTCATAATCCGGCTGTCGTTCCCCGG
>WRAQ01000008.1 GCA_009780115.1 Lachnospiraceae bacterium | reverse complement strand
CGGCTTTATGTTTGACTTCAAACCAAAAAGTTTTGTTATCCATAAGGAAAAGCTGGTACTTATTCTGAAACTTGGGATTCCGGCCGGGCTTTCACAAGTGGTCGTCATGTTCTCATTTCTGTTGATGTCGATGCTGGTTAATGGTTATGGCGTTTCGGTAGCCGCAGCGGTTGGCCTTGCCGGTCGTTTTAACGGGATGGCGATTATGCCTTTGATTGCGCTGGGTAATTCTGTTTCGATGATGTGTGCCCAAAACCTGGGAGCCGGCCGGCATGACCGGGCAATGCGGACTACGAATAACGGGATTGGGATTTCGCTGATTATTGGAACAATATTATTTATTTTTGCCCAACTATTACCCCGGCCGATTATGAGTTTCTTCTCTTCGTCGCTGCCGGTTATTGAAGCCGGGATTATTTATCTGCGCTCATCTTCATGGGATTACTTAATCGTCCCCTTTGTTTTTTGCTATAATGGTTTAATTACCGGCGCCGGACACGCCAATATCTCATTAACAAATACAGTTATCAGTTCGGTTGCAATTAGAATACCGGCAGCGATATTTCTTTCTACCACCGCCGGTTTAGGTCTTTTCGGCATCGGGCTTGCTATACCGGCAGCAACTGTCGGGGCCCTAATCTTTTTAATTATTTATCTGCTCACCGGACGTTGGCGAGTCGTAACAATCCATCGGACTACTAAATAATAATTGGAAGAATGACACTTAGATTAACTCTTTACGTTATCCTCACCATGCTTTACGAAGAAAAGGCAGCCAAAAGCCAAGATAAATGTCACTGAAGCATAAATGAAAAGTGATTGGTAATGGCCGACATAGTCGTAAATTGCGCCATATATCGGCGTTGTTACGATTTGTGAGCTGAAAGAAAATAAATAGTAATAACCGATAAAAGTGCCAATCTTTAATGGCCCGGCGATTCTTACTATCATCGGAAGCGAATTAATATTAACACAAGCCCAGCACATACCGCTTAAGATTAACAAAACCCGGGCAAGATTGGCATTAGTGACAAACATCAAGGGGAAAAACATACAAGTAATCCCGAAAAGGCCGAAGAGAATTGTTTTACGGCGGCCAAGTTTATCCCCGATTGTACCGGCCGGGATGGCGAAAATCACTAAGGCAAGGGCAAACAATGAAAGCATCATTGCTGCCTGGCCCGGAGAAACATTCATCGTATCGGTTGCATATGAAGTAAAGAAAGTTTCGACCGCATTGTAACCGGCGAACCAGAAAAATATCGCGCATAAGATGAGAATCAAGCTTTTCTTCTCTTTTGGTTCCAATTTGACCTTTGCTTCTTTCTCTTTCTTTTCAATCTTTTCAGGAAGTTTTGGTTCGCGGACAAAGAAAGCCAACACCGCCATCGCCGCAATCAATATTGCCGCACTTACCTGAAACGGCAGGGAAAACCCGCCTAACTCAAACAAGAGGCCGCCGCCGGCAAAAGCCAGAATCGCCGCAATGCCGCCCATCAGGTTGACAATGCCGTTAGCTTTGCTGCGAAGCGGCCCGGGGGTCAAGTCCGGCATCAGCGATACGGCAGGGGTACGCCAAATCGACATTACAAACGTGAACATAATCACCACGCCCATGAAAGCCCAAAGGTCATTTGCTTTATCCATCTTGTTCATAACCGGGATAAAGACAAACAATAAGGCGCATATCGGCATACATATATACATATATGGAAGCCTTCGGCCAAAGCGGGTCCGGGTTTTGTCACTTAAGCTGCCAAAAAGAGGCTGAAAGATAACCCCGAAGAAATTGTCAATACTCATTACAATACCAACAGTAAAGGCGCTAAGTAAAAAAGTGTCCCGCAACATCAGCGGCACATAAGCGTTGTATACGCTCCAAACAAGTGATGAGCCAAAAAATCCGAACGATAGCAAAATTGTCGCTTTGACATTTAATTTTTCTTGTATCATAGTTTCTCCTATCTACTACAATATATAACTTCCGCGTGTGACCTCTCTGTGCTTCGCCGCAGTTGATGCTGCGCTCGTTTTATCGCGCTCCGCTCTGATGTAAAACGTAACGGTACTACGGTTTCTAAATACGAAACCTAGTGCCGACGTTTTAAAGCGCACTGCTTGCGAAGTCAGAAGGTCACTCACGACTAAGTATATTGTAAATAATCACCAAGGTAATGGTTTCCCCGTATGTTCCATAAAGTAAACCCCTTCCGGAATCCGCTCGGGATTGACAGAATAGGCGACAATATTCGCCGCACTTTCATCACAACTGACCGAATAGGGGCTGTCCACGGCATATTTGCCGCTCATCGGGCTTCTAAGCCAGCCGGGATGGAAACAAATCACCCTGGTCCCGTACTTCTCCACTTCTTTTTGAAAAATCATCGAAGCCATATTAGCGGCGGCTTTACTCATTCCATACATATACTCTACTTCACGATAATTGTCACCGATACTGCCCGATTCGCTGGTAATGTTAACTACCATACTGCCCTCACCCAATTTCGGCAGGACCGCCTTACACATTCTTAGCAAGCCAACCGCATTTACCTGAATCATTATAACGCTGGCATCTATATCCGTATCAGCAAGGCCGCACCGGTCTTCAAAACGAAATATACCGGCATTATTATAAATAAAATCAATTTTTTCCTCACGGCTAAGCATATCGGAAGTTGCCGCGGCAACACTTTCCGTTGATGCGACATCACATTGATAAATATTAAGTTTTTCGTTTTCCCTGGCATAATTTTCCAGTTCTTCAGTGAGGTCTAATTCATAAGCATACACCCGGTCGCCGCGCTCTATATGTTGTTTTACCAGGGAAAAGCCCAGGCCTCGCCCGGCCCCGGTTATTACTACTGATTTGTCCATTAAAAGTTCTCCAAAAATTCCATAATCAACGGCATTCCTTCTCCGCCTTCGAGATAGGAATAACACCCGCTTCCATCACCATAATTACCCTTTTGCAAAAATTTCATGCCAAAATCTTCACAGGACAAAATAATCGCTTCCATCCCTTTGACATTAAAAGCGATATGGTGAAGCCCTTCACCTTTTTCATCAAGGAAATCCTGCCAAACACTTGCAATACCGTTAGGCTGGATTAACTCAAGCTGTACACCGTCACCGAGATCAAAAAATGCTAGAAAGCAATCAGCATCCGGGGCCGGTTTTCCTAAATAATTCGTTTGGGTAACAGCAAAATCCCCGCCTGATATATGGGGCGGGACCGGGACACCAAAAAATTTGGCAAACTGCGCTTTTGATTTTTCAATATCTCTGACTATCAATGCTACTTGTGTAAGTTTCGTCGTGCCGATTATACTCTCCATCTTTACCCTCCAATATAATATAGTTGCTAATATTTTACCGCACCCTTATAATAAAAACAAGTACTAATGTCACAAACGGAGGTTTAAAATGCTTGTAATAAATTACGATTCAAACATCACTCAAAATACCTACGACAGTTTAAAAGCATCTGATATTCTGACCTATTTGCGCCATGAGGACAAAGTGGCAATTAAACCGAATCTAGTTAATTCAAATCCCGCAAGCGACGGCGCTACTACCCATCCTGAAGTCGTTGAAGGGATTATCCTGTTCCTCAAAGAATATGGGGTAAAGGATATCAGTATCATCGAAAGTTCTGCGATTGGAATCAGCACAAAGCGGTCTTTCAAAAACTGCGGTTATGAAAATTTGTCACACAAATATCAAATCCCGCTCTATGACTTGAAAAATGATGAAGTTGTGACAAGAAAGCATAGTGGTTTAACGCTTGACTTGTGCAAAAAAGCTTTAGATACTGATTTCCTGATTAATGTCCCGGTACTCAAATCACATTGTCAAACCCGGATGACTTGTAATCTGAAGAATCTAAAAGGCTGCATCCCTGACGATGAAAAAAGACGTTACCATTCCTTAGGTTTGCATAAACCGATTGCGGCACTAAATGAATTGATGAAAACCAGTTATTGTGTTGTTGACGGAATTTGCGGTGATTTATCTTTTGAAGAAGGCGGGACCCCGGTTACTTCAAACCGGATTATCGTCGGTCAAAACCCGGTGACGGTTGATTCGTTTTGTGCAGAATTAATTGGCTACCGGCCAGATGATATTGCGCATTTGAAACTCGCCCGCGAAATCGGCATTGGTGAATATTTTTCCTCAACTACAAAGCTGATAGAACTTAATCCCGATAACAAACCGCTGAATAAAGCCGCCGGTAATAGGATGGCGGAGCGTTACCAACGTTTCATTAATGATGATTCTGCCTGTTCAGTTTGTTATTCATCATTAATTTATGCCTTGTACCGATTTGGCGGAAATATCAATAAAAAACTATACATCGGCCAGGGCTATCAGGGTAAAACATTAGATGGCCTCGGTATCGGCAACTGTGCAAGCGGATGTTCGAAGTACGTACCGGGCTGCCCGCCGAAGGCGGTAGATATTATCAATCTGTTTTATTGAGTAATCAAGTTAAAAAGCTAGGGGGCAAATAAAAATAGAACCGTCATCAAATATTATGCTTCTTTATACATATTCTGTAAAATCATTAACTAATAAATATTTTGTCCAAATCAATATGATAATCAAAAGCATTAAGCTTGTTAGCGGAGAAGTGATGTGAAACAACTATGATAGTTTTATCTTCAATAGATAAAATCAAGTCTTCGATCGAATCAACATTTGCTTCATCCAAATTTGCTAACGGTTCGTCAAACAATAATATCGAAGTCTCCCTCAATAAGGTTCTTGCGAGGGCAATTCTTTTCTTTTCACCCCCAGATAAATTTTTTCCGCCCAATTCAATTTTTTTATTCAAATCATCAATATTTGCTATTTTTACAAGGTTGACACGTTTTAACATATCAATTAAAACATCATCTTGTATATCGTCATATAATGTAAGATTATTTCGTAAAGTGTCTGCAAACATATGAGGCTCTTGCCGAACAATAGAAATCAAGTCATAAATATTAATATCATTTAGGTCTTTACCATCTATTTTTATACAACCTTGATTAGGGGTATAGTATGCAAATAACAAATTAAGCAATGTTGACTTACCTCGTCCGCTGGCACCTGTAATCAATGTTTTGCTTCCTTTTGGCAAGTTCAAATTAAAATTATTTAATAGTATTTCTGAACTATCAGGATATGAAAAGTATATTTTTTCAAACAAAATATATTCATCAAATGTTTCTATATCCTTATTTTCTTTATTATTAGTATCATCTTCCGGTAGTTCGGCGCTAAAAGATATAACATTACCGGCTATATCTTTAACAGAAATAATATTCTGTACCAATCCTGATAAAGATATTAAAGGATATGATAACTGATCAATCATTCCAATCGCAATAAAGAAGTCCCCCGCTGAAAATGTACCATCTAATACTAAGTAAGCAGAGAAAGCGATAACAATAAAATATGAAAAGTATGATATGCACATCATAATAATACGAGATATAGTATTAAGATTTCTGTTTGCCAAGTCATCATAAACAGCTTTTTGCATAGATCCTTGAAACATCTTTTGTATTTTTGAAACTATATTAAAGTTTTTTATAGTTTCAAAAGCTTGTATCCATTCTGTAAAATATTCTATATTTTTTTCTGTTGAAGCAACCGCTTTGTTTTGCGCTTTCACTAATTTATTTTTTATGAGTTTTGGAATATATATTGGTGTTGACAATAAAAATAATGTTATTATTGCCAATCTCCAATCTAAAATAAATAAACCAATACTAACAAAAATAATTCTGCTTAGGATTTCAAAAAAAACCGGAAGTGTGCTAAACCATTTTTGTTCCAGTACCGCCATGCTTTTTGTATAAGTTGATATATATTCCGCTTCACTTTTATTTCTAAATCCGACATAATCTTTTTTCAATAAAGATGAGAAAAAATCTAATTTTAATGCTTTCATACATTTAACAACAAAGTTATTTGAAGTTTTGCAGTACAACCAGAAAAAAAGAATTTCAACGGAAATCAAAGCGAACAACAATACAGCATATAACAAAGTTTCATTAATGCTTAAATTTAATGCACTATCTAAAACACTTCCTTTGAGAAATTGCACAAAAACACCAGTACATGCTGTTAACACACTAAATAAAATAATGAAAATGAACATTTTTTTGTTTCTTTTAAGATATACTTTCATAACTATTCTCCCTAATGTGATTTATAACTATTTTCTTTTTATATCTTAAAACTAATGACCATTTTACTTAATATATCCTTCATGTCAAGTGTCAATTGAAATATTATTCGAAATCTTTCGCTAGGTAAATATTCTTAAGCCGTGAGTTTAACTCCGGCTTTTTTCTATATTTTATCCTAACAGCAAAACATGTCTATCCTTTCAGAATGTTGTATTATCATGGTATTCACGGCAAAATACAAAAGAGGTAGGTGGACAATATGAACAACAATAATTCAGATTTTGGGGTTCTTGGTGAAAGAATCAAAGGATTACGAAAAGAACAAAGGATGACACAGGCAGAGTTTGCCGCCGAAATCGGGGTCGAACCCTTGCATATTTCTAATGTGGAGCGGGGTAAAAAGAAATTAAGCCAGCGGAAACTCGAACGGGTTTGCAAACGGTTCAGCATTAGTTTGGCAGAACTCATCTCAACCGACAATCTTGAGGATATTGATTTGAAGTTTGATTTGATTGGTGAAATCACAGAAACATTGGAATTGCTTGACTTACCGCAGGTTCGCCTTATTAAAACAATGGTTTGTTCATTACGTTGATTAGGCTATCTATATTGCTTTTTGGATTCTCAAGCGGCACCAGGCAGAATTTGAAATAAAAATTTATTATCAAATTATCATCTTATGAAAGGAGAGTAAACCATGAAATTAACGTCAAAGGAAAAAGATACTGTTTTGTTTCATACCGGAAAACTTGCCGATATGGCTGCCAAAGATAGCGCAGATGACAAAGATTTTATCTCGGAAATTTTTAAAATCATCGAAGTCGGTATACCGATCGTCGAAAAAGTTGTTAAATCCATTTTCTAAATCATTAAATCTTTAGAACTACCTGCCAAGGATAAAAGAGGATGGTGCCGCATCCTCTTAATATCCAAAGAAACACACGGTTTATTATTAAGGAGGATTATCCGAAATGGAATGGAAAGTTTTTTTAAGTAAAGATTCCACCGAAGCTGAACAAGAGCCGGCGGCAGCGGACAAAAGTGTTATCACGTCCGATTACACCAGTTTGAACATGCGCAGCGGTTCAACAAAGATAAAATACTGTTTGAAAGGGGCATATTTCATGGAAAACCCTTCCGGGGAAAAAGAAAAAATCTTGATTGATTTACCGGAAGCAGGCCATACAATGCAAGTTGGCGCCCCTATGCTGCCCCAGGAAGGTTTGCCGGTTGCCCTGCCGCCGGGGGCAGTATTTAAAGGGATTGCAAATGTAAAAGCTAATGAAGAAGTACTCACCGGGACATATGATATTTTGCCTTGCCCTGAAGAAGTGCGGGGAGATGCCGAGGAAGTGTTCGAAAAAGACAGCACCATTTATGAATCAAGCAATATATTTCCTGCCGATATCGTTGAGTATGCCACAACCTCAAAGATAGAAGGGATTAGATGTGCGAATATTCTGGTAAATCCCATCAGATTTATACCAAACCTAAAAAAGGTGCAGGTTGTTAATGAGGTGGAATTTGAGGTACTGTATGACTATGATGATAGCTTAGATGCAAAAGACAGCAATATAAAGCCGAATCCCAAGTTCACCGACAACATTCTGGGATACGATGGCGAAGAGGAAAAAGATAGTTCGGACAAACCGCAGCTTGTTATTATTACAACTGATGAACTAAAGAGCGGAATCGCCGATTTTGTGAATGTGAAAAAAGACAAGTATGATGTAATTATCGGGTTAACTGGAGAAATCTATGCCGATTATAAAGATTTAAGTAAAGTGGATGCAATTAGAGCCTATCTCATGTCCGAGCACAAAAAATGGCATTTGGAATACGTACTTATTGCCGGGGATATCGATCAGGTACCCACTCCCGTTTTTTACGATAGCGATGGCGGCGGAAATGTGGCATATGAAAATTACTACTGCTGTGAAAAAGATTGTATCGTACCTTTATTCCCATTATCACGCATACCTGCCTCTGACCAGGCAAGCCTAAAAAGCCAATTAGCTGTCTCCTCTGCTTATCAAAGTAATAAAAGCGATACCCGTAAAAGTGTTTGCCTGACCACCGATGCTTCACCGCAAGGCGGGGCGGAGTTTAGGGCAAATGCGGAATCGGTTGCTGATATGATTCATGATAAGTTTAACGTAGCCAAACGTTATGACGGGGAAAGCAAAAAAGACGAATTACTAAAAACCATTAACGATGGGGTTGGGTTTTTGAACTACCGGGGACACGGCCATCAGGAGTTTTGGGGCAGTTCAATCGGACTCAACTTAACTGATGTTGAAAATTTGAAGGTCGGAAACAATACCCCTATTGTATTCAGTGTTGCATGCAATACCGGGGCAATTCATCACCGGAAATGCTTTGCTTCAACATGGATGAGGGCGTTAAAATCAGTTGCTTTTCTTGGGGCATCAACACCTTCTTACCGTTCTGTCAATAGCCAATTTTGTAAACATATCTGGGAAGCTATTTATTCTCACGGCCTGACGGCTGTCGGCGACATCTTCAAATGGGCAACTTTAACCCTGCACCGGAACAACCCGACAAGTAATACAGTTATCCATAATATTAAGTGTTACGTCCAACTGGGCGACCCGACCGTTAATTATGCTGATGAATAGAACGATATACTTCGTTCGGATAGGAGAAAAAATGAGCGTAGCAAGAGAATTATATCAGTTAAGAAATAATATCACTGTTGATGGAACTAGAGATGAGTTATATGTTACAAATAGAGCCCGCTATCCCCATATCCATGCCGGGGACAACTGGGCCCGCTTCAGAAACGCTGCTAATAGCGGCAATACTGTCCTAGTTAATAATAATATAGCGAATGTCAACAGCATCAATGCTGTTATGACAGATGTCCAAAACTCAACCACCATTTCAACGGCTGTAAGAACCGACTTGGTAACGGCACTTACTGCTTTGCGGAACTATTAATTTAAACAATAACCTGCATATATAGCTTTAGCGGCTGTATATGCAGGGAAGTTTTATTAAGAAAAGCCTTTCAGGAAGAATACTATGGCAAAAGGTACATATTGTCATATCTTGTAATAAAAAGTACATATCGTAATTGGAAAGAAATTTCTTTCCAATTACGATATGTACTTTTCTCTATGTTATGCTTTATAATACAATTAGAATAAATAATTTCATTATACGGAGGATAAAAATATGAACAAATTAAATCTTAGAAAAGCATTAAAAATGGCAGTAGTTTATTCACAAGCCTTTATGCTTACATTAATTTTAATCTCACCGACCTTCATATGCCTTCCGATGCTTTGGAGTAGGTGAAGCAGTACAATACTATCGTATGTAAAAGGGTGACCCATATATCTCTTTTTCTTTTTTGAACTAATCATGGGGTTACGCTATTCTCTTTTCTTAGTGTGCCACACTAGACCTTTAGGAATGTTATACCAGTTTTCTTACTAGTGTAATCCCATATTAGTTCTTTGTTTACTTGTTCGCCAAGCATAGCCCGGCAATAATAAGCTTGCGCAAAATACGGAATACTTTCTTCTCTTTTATCTAATTCAAAATAAACAGCCGCTTTATTAATAGCGAATCCAGGTAAAACACTAACTAGTTTGTGTTTTTGACTTAGTTTATCACCTTCGGTGATAATCTCCAGAGATTCAAAATATCTGCCCTTAAGGCCAAGATATTTTGAATAATTATAAAGAATCATTGGATAAGTTCTGATTTTTTCCAGTTCATCATCATAAGTATTATTAAGGCTTTTCCTTAACCGCCCGAATATTTTCAATCCCTGGGGATTATTATTTTCGCAATAATATATCGCCAACATATTAATCAATAATATTTCGTAATATGTAAGGTAATACTGTTCTAGCATTTGCTCATCAAAATCAGGGCGCGTAATCTTTATCCCTTCAATTATTATATTATATAATCTAATACTATAACCTTCTTGAGCGTAGATAATTGCTGCCTTTGCATCAAAAACAAATTGCAAATTGACACCGGATTGATAAGATTTTGTTTCTTCAAGTTCTCGTAATAACTCATCAGCTTCTTCATATTGGCAAGCAGTTAATCTGGCTATTATCTCATCCTTGATTTGCTTTTCTTCAAATTCCGTTGCTGATAAAATTGTATTCGAGTATAGATTGATATCGCGCCCTAATCTTTGAAAAAGTGCTTCGAGCTGATATATATTCGCTTTCCTGCTGCCATTTTCGATTCTGTTTAGTGTTGATTCATGGCAAATACCCTGGCATAATTCCTGTTGGGTCAGATTTTTGCTGTCACGGAGTTTTGCAATCATCGTGCCGATGTCTTTGCATTTAATTGCTTGCCCGCGGTTAATAGGCTGAAAAACGGGTTCCTGTTTAGCGATAATATTTTCTACACCATAGGTCTCTATCGTTATGCCAAATACTTTTTCCGCATCATTACGAACCTGCCCCGCTTGTTTTCCCATTTGTAGTATTGAATAACCAAAATATGCCTGATAAAGCAATTCCCGATATCCTTCATCTAATTTTAATTTAAACAAACATAGTGCTTTAATATACAAAAATTCTGGTATATTTCTACCGCCGCTACTTTTCAGAGAAGTTGAATAACCAAGTTCGCAAATTTCCAAGGCGGCGGAAAAATCTGATTCCTGTAATAATAATTTTGCTAAAGTCAGCAAAATTGACGGTAACTTTTTTTCTTTTTCATAATTATCTTTTGGAAGTTTAACCAGCCCTTTCTGAATACCATAAAGTAGCTTTACCGCCCGTTGTGATTCTTTTTCCCGGTTATAGATAAGTGCTTTTGTATGTAGTAATTCTATTTCTTCGAAGAAAAGCATTGCCCCGTCAAAATCATTTTCATCAAATTCCGGAAATGTTATTGCCATTCCTTCATCTATTAGAGATAAAGTAACCGCAGCTTTATGCCCCTGTTTTTCATACAACTGTGCTTTACATCTAAGCAGGAATTGCAAATTAATTCCCAAATCAAATTCTTTCCGCCTCTCTAACTTTTTAATTAATTTTTCTGCAGATATTTGGGCGGTTTGATCCATCTCATCCTGATCGAGGCAGTTGATTAATTGGTCATGCAATAAATAAATATCCAATGATTGATTTTCAAAATAAGCATATAAAAATTGCTCAACCGGCATTTGAAGCGCATTCATAAGTAAATAGAATGTTTCTTCATGTGGTTTTTGATGGTCATTTTCAATGCGGGATAAGGTAATACTAGTACAACCACTGGCAAGTAACAATTTTGTTTGCTGCCACTTTTTCCTTTCCCGAATCTGCTTTATTAATTCACCTGATTTAAAGCTTGGCATTTTAGTCCCCTCTTTTGTGTTTTTCTGCTCCCCTTTAGTTACTTGCATAAAATGCCATAGTATTCGCTGATACTATGGCATTCTATGTTTTTTATTATTATAATGATTGATTTATATTAATCTTCTTCATCAGCTTGTGCTGCCCTTGCAGCAACTTCTTTGTCCTGAATATCACTTGGTGCCTGTTCATAGCGGGCGAACTCATAAGCGAAATCACCACGCCCGCCGGTCATCGAACGCAAGTCAGTACAATAACCTTGGACACCGGTCATCGGGATATCGGCTTCGATTACCTGCTTGCCGCCGGAAATATGGTTCATTCCAAGGACACGGCCGCGGCGTTTATTCAAGTCACCCATAACATCACCGGCATATGCATCCGGTACTGTCACCTTGATTGAAACGATTGGTTCAAGCAGAACCGGCCCGGCATCCATAAAGCCTTTTTTGAAAGCAATAACGGCAGCTAGTTTGAAGGCCATTTCCGAAGAGTCAACCGCGTGATAAGAACCGTCATACAAGGTTGCTTTTACACCGACCACCGGATAACCGGCCAGCGGCCCTTTAAGGACAGAATCAGCAAGGCCCTTGTCAACTGCCGGATAGTAGTTCCTCGGCACGGTACCGCCAACAACGGTTTGTTCAAAGACATAAGGCGTTTCCGCATCACCGGACGGCTCAAAAATCATCTTGACATGACCGTACTGTCCATGCCCGCCGGATTGTTTTTTGTGTTTACCTTCAACATCGGATTTTTTCCTAAGTGTTTCCCGGTAAGCAACTTTTGGGGTCATAAGGTCAATATCAACTTTATACTCATTCTTCAGACGGCTTTGGATGATTTCCAAGTGCATATCACCCATCCCATAAATAAGGGTCTGGCGATTTTCAGAGTCATTTATCATTTTGATCGTCAAATCTTCGGCGGCTAATTTTTGCAAAGCCTGGGATATCTTGTCGATATCGGCTTTATTTTTGGGAACGTAACGTTTATAAGTATAAGGAACCGAAATTTCCCATTTTCCGTATTTGATGACGGTCGCTTTGGTCGAAAGGCTATCGCCGGTTTTGGCATCAGTTAATTTCGCAAGTGCGCCGATATCACCGGCATGAAGTTCTTTTACTTCAATTGGTTTGTTACCTTGGAGGACATAAAGCTTTCCGCATTTTTCTTCAATATCGGTGCTTTCATTGTAGAGCATGTCATCAGGTTTAATAACCCCGGAATTTACTTTTATTAATGAATATTTGCCGATAAAAGGGTCAACGATTGTCTTCCATATATAAGCTGATTTTGCTTTTGAAAAATCATGGTTCGCCGCAAATATTTCACCGGTTTTGTTATTAATTCCGGCGACTTCCCGGTTTTCCGGGCTTGGCATATATTTAACGATGTCATCAAGCAGGGTATAAACACCTTGGCATAAAGTGTTGGAGCCCATTGTCATCGGAATAATTGCGCAGTCATTTATGTTCGTACGCATTGCCGCACGGATTTCATCATCGGAGAAAGTCTCACCGCCAAAATAACGATCCATCATTTCTTCACTTGTTTCAGCAACAGCTTCCATCAGTGAATCACGGTAAGTTGCCAGATTTTCTTTGCTGTAATCGGGGATATCACAAGGCACAACTTCTTTACCCTGCCATTTATGGCCTGTCTCTGCAATGACATTTATATAACCGACGAATTTTTCATTTTCACGAATCGGAAATTGAATCGGGGCTAATTTGTTCCCATAAAGCTCGGTAAGCTCACCAACAACTTTTTTGAAAGAAGCATTGTCAACATCCATCGAACTGACGTAAATCATCCGCGGCAGTTTGTATTTTTCGCATAGTTCCCAAGCCCTAATGGTTCCAACCTCAACTCCTGACTTGCCGTCAACGACGATAATCGCCGCACTTGCCGCCCCGACAGCTTCTTCTACTTCGCCAACGAAATCAAAATAACCCGGTGTGTCAAGGATATTTATTTTGTGTCCTTCCCATTCAATCGGTACTAAGGATGTACTAATTGAAAACTGGCGTTTTTGTTCTTCTTTTCCGTAGTCACTGACCGTATTACCCTCTGTCACTTTCCCCATCCGCGATGTAATACCGGCTAAGTAAGCCATCGCTTCAGTCAGGCTGGTCTTGCCGCTGCCGCCGTGACCCAACAATACGACATTTCTAATCTTGTCCGTTGTGTAAACATTCATAAAACATCCTCCGATTTAATGTTATTTATAGTTTGCCTGCAAACTTTTGTTACTTCATAGAAAAAAGCATCTTTGTAAATCCATTAAGGAGAAAGCAAAAGCTTTCTCTTAAACTGCCGTTGCCGGGCGGCAGTTATTATAATAAAAACCCATGTGACCATTTTACTAAATATATTGGGGATGTACAAGTTATTTTTGTATTTTTAACCAATATTAACCAAATAAAATATATTTGTTTAAGTATACAGCAAGTCAGATAAAGTATCTCTCCGTCACTACGGCCTAATTGGATTAAGTATACCGGCAAGTCAGATAAAGTATCTCTCCGTCACTACGGCCTAATTGGATTAAGTATACCGGCAAGTCAGATAAAGTATCTCTCCGTCACTACGGCCTAATTGGCGTAAAATAAAAGTTTTATTTCGGAAGAAGGCGGCCTAAGGTTCCTGCGAGAAAACTTTATCTTCCTTGCGCCTAACCAAGTTATTTTTAATTCCACTTACAATACAATAGACCAACCTTAATAACGCCATCCCCGCTATACAGCCAATGCTGTCGATTATTACATCGGAAATGAGAGCGGCACGTTCGGGAACAAAAAGTTGGATAAATTCATCGACTGATGCCATCACCACCACGGCGAGAAATGAGTATAGGGCCGGCTTAAATGTTTTCTTTCCCCATATCAGCGGCAGAGAGTAGACCAAAAAGCCTAATAGGGCATATTCAAAAAAATGAGCGGCTTTGCGGACGAATTTTTCAAATTGGCCGAATTGACTTTCATTTAAATTCAAATTAATAGAAAATGTTTTTTCGATAATACTGATAATGTATTCACTTACAGATAAACTTTGCATCGCCGACGTTTCCGCCGAGGTGCCGGAAAAACTTAGAATGCGGGCATATAAAATAATAATTAAGATAGAAATAATAATGGTGAAAATTTGCTTCCTACGTCTATCTTCCTTACTCATCCTCTTCCATTTCTCTTGCTGTCTTTTCTATAATGCTATAGTTTGCAATGCGGGCCGAATCCATCTCCGGCATTCCGACAAAAAAAGCACCGTATTCGATTAAATCATCTTTTTGCTCAATCCGGGTGATTTGCAGATAGGCATGAATCCGCTCTTGTGTCCAAATCTTGAGATATGATTCATAAACAGCACCAATCTGTAATGCTTTTTCACTGGTGAAACCGATACCTGATTTTGATAAATCGATGATATCAATTTTCACTTCTTCATTGTCTAATTCATCAATCCGGTTTATCACTACGCTGGTTCCAAGACCTGTTCTGGTTCCCTTCCGCCGTTCCTGCATAAATTCATCCTCCGTTTGGTATTATTTTATATTAAATAACAGTTTTTGTAAAGGTTCGGCTTAGACGATAAACATCGCATCCCCAAAGGAAAAAAAGCGGTATTCTTCTTTAATTGCCTCTTCGTATGCCGTCATGATAAACTCGCGCCCGGCTAACGCCGAAACAAGCATCATTAATGTCGATTCCGGAAGATGGAAATTGGTTATGAGGCTGTCGGTTATTTTAAAATGAAAACCAGGATAAATAAAGATATCGGTATCACCGCTGCTTGCTTTTATGGCTATTCCATCATTGCGGGAAGATTCACAAAATCCTTGGCCGGCACTTTCAACCGTCCGTAAACTCGTCGTTCCGACACATATAACTCTCTTGCCATTTACTTTTGCTTCATTTATTAGTTTCGCCGCTTCAATGGATATTTCATAATACTCCGAATGCATATGATGTTCGGCGGCATTCTCTACTTTGACCGGACGGAAGGTTCCAAGCCCGACGTGAAGGGTGACATAAGCTAACTTAACGCCTTTTGCTTGAATTTCATCTAACAACTCTTCGGTAAAATGCAAACCGGCAGTGGGTGCCGCCGCTGAACCCTCGTGTTTGGCATAGACAGTCTGGTAGCGGTTTTTATCCGCTAATTTCTCTGTGATATAAGGCGGAAGCGGCATTTCACCAAGGGTATCAAGCACTTCTTCGAAAATACCTTGATAAGCAAATTGAATCCGCCGGTTACCATCATCCAAAACCTCAATTACCGTCCCGGCTAAGATTCCCCCGCCAAAGTGAAGCACCGCACCGGACCGGCATTTTTTGCCCGGTTTTACCATCGCTTCCCAAATATCATTTGCCTCGCGCCGTAAAAGCAGGATTTCAACCGGCGTATCAGCTCCGGCTTTTTTCCCGATTAAGCGGGCAGGGATAACTTTTGTATTATTTAAAACAAGGCAATCACCGGGATTAAGATAATTGGCAATATTCTTAAACGATTCATGGTGAATCGTGCCGGTTTCTTTATTAAGGACTAAAAGCCGGGAGGCCGAGCGGTCGCTTAAGGGGTTTTGGGCGATTAGCCCCGGCGGTAAGTCAAACCAATAATCTTTTGTTTTGATCAATTCGCTCATAAGCCCAAGCCGGTTAAAAAGGCAGAATAAGCGCGCTTTGCTTCATAAATATCGGCTTTGCTTGTCGCTTCCCAAGGCGCGTGCATATTCATTACCGCTACACCTGAATCAATGACGTTCATGCCATAATTAGCTAAAATATAAGCAATCGTACCGCCGCCACCAACATCTACCTTACCTATTTCAGCAGTTTGGAAACGAATATTAAACTCTTCCATCATTTTTCTTATATACCCTAAGTACTCGGCATTCGCATCATTTGAACCGGATTTGCCCCTTGCACCGGTAAATTTTTTGTAAATCACCCCGCCGCTTAACATCGCGGCATTCCGTTTTTCAAAACTGGATTTGTAGAAAGGGTCGTAAGCCGCGCCGACATCAGTTGAAAGCATACATGACGATGCAAGGACCCGGCGGAGATTTAATTCACTATAATCACCGGTCAGATTCATCAGTTCCGCAACTGTATTTTCAAAAAAGCGTGAGTGCATCCCTGTTGCGCCGACACTTCCAATTTCCTCTTTATCAGCGAAAATTAAGCACGCCGTCCGTTTGAGGTTTTCGGCTTCCAACATCGCAACAAGGCCGGCAAACGAACAAACCCGGTCATCCTGGCCATATGCAAGAATCATACTGCGGTCAAAGCCGGCTTCCCTGGCCCGTCCCGCCGGGACGACTTCCAATTCGGCAGAGATGAAATCCTCTTCTTCGACATCATAAGATTGTTTAAGGATTTCGAGAATGCCTTTTTTGACGGCTTCTTTGATTGGTTCGTCTTTTTTATCCGCCTGGTCAGTTTCTTCTTTCTTAATCAAGATTGGCTTGTTGCCAACAATAATATCAAGGGCTTCACCTTCGATGAATTTGTTTGCTTTCTTTTCCATCTGCTCGGCGGCAAGGTGAGGAAGCAAATCGGAGATAAAGAAAACCGGGTCATTATCCTCTTCGCCAATATTGATCTCGACACAAGTCCCGTCTTTTTTGACCATTACGCCATGAATAGCCAGCGGAATTGTAACCCACTGGTATTTTTTCACCCCGCCGTAATAATGGGTATCAAGATAAGCAAGGCCCTCTTCTTCATAAAGGGGGTTTTGCTTAACATCAAGGCGCGGTGAGTCGATATGCGAACCAAGAATATTCATACCTTTACTTAATTTGTCCTCACCGATGATAAACATGATAATCATTTTATTCATCAGGACATTATATACTTTGTCACCGGCTTTTAACTCTGCCCCGGCAGCGACTAATTTCGGCAATTCACGATAACCGGCGGCCTCAATCATGTTAACGGTAACATCAACACACTCACGCTCGGTTTTTCCCTGGTCTAAGAAATCGCGGTACTTTTTCGTAAAGGTTTCGATTTCAGCTAATTGTTCGTTTGTGTAAAACTCCCAAATATTCTTTTTTTCCATGCTGCATTCCTCTTCTTTCTATTTTGTATGGGTTAAGCAAGGAAGGCAAAAACAACTCGCAACCAAACTTGTTTGGTTTGTGCATATAGGTCGCCTTCTTCCCAAAAGAAAACTTTTATTTTACATTGATTAGACCGTAGCAACCGAGAGTGTTTATTGCCTGACTTGCGGAATCTTTCAAGCATAAATCTATCGCAATTCCGCCCCAACAACCTTGTTAAGCCGCTTCGCCGCTGCTTTTACACTACTTTCAATTTCTTCTTGTTTAAGGGTCTTATCCTGTGCCCCGATAACCAGACGGATGGTAATACTCTTTTTGTCTTCGGGAATTTGCTTGCCGTGGTATTCATCAACAAAAGATATTCCCTGGATAAAGCTTCCCGCCCCCATTTTCGCTGTAATTGCTTCCTCAATCTGCTGCCATTTCACGCTGCGGTCAACCAAAACAGAAAAATCATAATCGGTTAGCGGATATTCGGGAATATGAACGAACTTATTTGTACGGGAAGCTAATGGTGTCAAGCTATCAATATCTAATTCGAAAATCATTACCACGCTATTTTTAATTCCGCAGGCAAGGGCTTTTGCTGTACATAATAAGGCGATATTCCCCACCATTTTATCATCTTGCATTATATTTAACCAAACAATGTCATCAGCCCAGGCCGGTTTGACAGACTGGGTAAAACTAAAGCCCTGCAAATGTGTATATCGCGGCAAGCCGGCAACAAAGCCTTTTACTTTGCGGAACAAATCATTAGTTTCCTCACGGCCGGCCACCATTGCCCCGGCGATATTCCGGCGCTGGGTTGGCAGCTTTTCCCGCTCGTCATATAAAGCGGTGAAATTCTCTGCAAGTAATACATAGGCCCCTTCAAAAATCGCAAACTCATCAAAATAACGCAGATTTCCGCTAACAGCCCGGCACAAATTGGGAAGTAAAGTGGAACGGAGCTTACTTTCTTCCGGTGATGGCGGGGTCGCTAGTTTAAGTGTCTTTTGGTCATTCTCATCTATAAATGGGGCCGCAAATTCATCGTTCATCCACGGATAAGTGAAAATTTCATTAAAACCACAGCGGAAAGCAAGATATTCTTTGATTTTCCGCTCAATATCAATATACGGCTGATTAATTGCTTCATTAAAAGATGTCGTAATCGGTGTCGCGGTGAAATTCTCAAAACCATGCATCCGCGCTACTTCCTCCATAATATCATTCGGAATCGATATATCACCGGTCGAGCGCCATGTAGGGGGGACAACCCGTAGATTGTCATTAGCAATGCTAACCGCAAAACCCAGTTGAGTAAGCAATCTTTCAATTTCGGTACCGGGGATTGCTTTACCTAAACGGCGTTCCAGCCAATTAAGGGAAACGTTGATTTCCGGCTTAAGTAATTTCGTCGGGAAGTTATCGCAAAAACCGGTAATCGTTAGCTCCGGATAAAGTTCTTTATATAACTCTACCGCCATCGCTAAGGCGATATCACAGCGTTCCGGGTCAATTGCTTTTTCAAAACGGGTTGCTGACTCGGTTCTTGTTTCATAACGGGCAGCGGTATGGCGGACTGAGATAGCCTCGAAATTCGCTATTTCCAAGATAACTCTGTTTGTTTTTTCCAAAATCGAATCCTTACTTCCGCCCATTACCCCGGCAAGGGCAACGGCACCTTCATCATCGCATATCACCAAATCTTCCGGGTGCAGGGATAATTCTTTATCATTTAAAAGTAATAATTTTTCGTTTTCTTTTGCCCGGCGGACATTGATATGGCCGGAAATATTGTCGGCATCAAAAGCATGGGTCGGCTGGCCGGTTGCCAGCATGACATAATTAGTTATATCAACGATAGCATTAATCGGTTTCATCCCAACCCGCCAAATCCGGCTTTGCATTGCGAAGGGGGCCGGTTTAACACTAAACCCTTCCATCTCAACACCGATATAACGGCGGCAACGTTCAACGTCACTAATTTCGACCGTGAAACCTTCTGTTTTTTGCGCGTGAAACATTTCTATGGTATTAAACGGCAGGTCAAATAAGGCGGCTATCTCCCGGGCAATCCCGTAGTGCCCCCACAAATCAGGGCGGTGGGTCAGTGATTTATTATCTATTTCTAAAATAATATCATTTAAGTCAAGGGCACCGGCTAATGAGTCACCGGCCTGAGTATCTTCAAAAGCCGATAAATCCATAATCGTTGCTTCTTCTTCATAAGGGAACAAATCAAACAAACCAATCTCCGACGAAGCGCAAATCATGCCGTAACTTTCGACACCGCGTAATTTTGCATTTTTTATTTCAACTAAATCCCCTTCACCATGCCAGCGGACATATGAACCCGGCTTCGCCACCGCGACTTTCATCCCGGTATAAAGGTTAGTCCCGCCGCAAACGATTTCGCGGATCTCACCGCCGCCGATATCAGTGCGGCAGATTTTCAGCTTGTCCGCATTAGGATGGGGTACGATTTCATTAATAACGCCAATGACCATCAATGTAAATTTATCAGCAAGATTAACCATTCCTTCAACTTCAACCGTTGCCATTGTCAAATCGTAAGCCAGCTTTTTCATGTCAAAATCAGCCGGGATTTTTACATAGTCTTTTATCCAATTAAGTGATATTTTCATTTTTATGCTCCTATTTTAATATTATAATACCTACGGATTGCTCCGTACTATGTACTTTCGACCCTGGTATTAGGCAAACTGCTTCAAGAATCTAAGGTCGGCACTATGGAACAGGCGCACATCATCAATGCCATATCTCATCATAACCAGGCGGTCAAGTCCAATATTTACATAAAAACCAGTATATTCATCAGGATCAAGCCCGGCGGCTTTAAGAACATTCGGATGGGGTGTCCCGCCCGGCATAATCTCAATCCAGCCAACATTTTTGCATACGCTGCAACCGTCACCGTCACAAACAAGACAACCCATGTCAATCTCAAATCCCGGTTCAACAAAGGGGAAAAAGCCTGACCGCATCCGGACCGGTACTTCACGGCCGAATACTTTTGCGAGAATAGCTTGAATCATGATTTTGCCGGCGGAAAAAGTCAAATCCGGTTGGACAATCAAAGCCTCGTATTGGAAAAAAGCACGCTCATGGCGGGCATCGGTTGACTCATTGCGAAAAACCCGGCCGGGATAAACAAAACGATAAGGCGGTTTAAATTTCTGCATATAACGTACACTGGCACCGGTTAAATGCGGGCGGAGGCATAAACGGTCACCGCCGCTATTTTCATCGTAACCTTCGAGCCAGTATGTATCCATACTTTCCCGCGCCGGATGATTAGGCGGGAAGTTTAAGTTGTCAAAAGCATAAAGTTCGCTGGTAATATCCGCTTCCTGAAATATTTCAAACCCAAGCGAACGGAAAGCATCGTTTAGGTCATAACACATTTGGGTAATCGGGTGAAGGCCGCCGCCGGGCGGCATGTAACCGGGGACCGTGCAATCAAAATCAGCCGGGACCTCGGCTGCTTTAAGCGTAAGTTCTTCCGAGCGCAAATCAATTAAGTTGCTGAAATGAGTTTTTAGTTCATTGGCAGCCCGCCCTATTTCTGCCCGCATTTCGCCGGAAAGCTGGGGAATCTCTTTCATGACTTCGGCAAGTTTCCCGTTTCTTCCAAGTAGGACGGCTTTAAGTACCTTAAGTTCCTCGACATTTACCGCGGCCTGGATACGTGTTTCATTATCCTCGCGAATCGCCGTTAGGATTACTGTGAAATTTTCTTTCATAATTATATATATACCTCGCAACTTTACGCAATTTTACGTAAACCTTTCTACAAGAATACGAAGTATTCTTGCCAAAGCTGCCTTTAGGCGCTTTTTTTATCTTATCAAGATGAGGTTTTTTTGTCAAGTACGAAGGCGTTTATGAATCTATGCCATAAAACATATCCCGATATAAACCATTTCTGTGCATTAATGAATGATGATTACCACTTTCTTTAATTATACCGTCATCAATAACAAAAATTTCGTCACTGTGAATTACTGATGATATTTTGTGCGTAATGAGTATAACAATATAGTTTGATGACAGCTTTTTAATTATATAAATGAAATCTTGTTCAGCAAGGCCGTCTAAATCAGAAGTTGCCTCATCAAGTATAAAAATCGAGCCTTTTTTTAGTAAAGCGCGGGCAAAATTCAATTTTTGCTTTTGACCGCTGGATAATTGATTCCCATTCACGCCAAGCAGAGTTTCAAAACCATTCTCAAAAGAAAGGATGTCCTCATATAAGCCTACTTTTTTACAACATTCCTCTAACTCATTAAACGTTGCGGCAGAATTACTCACCATAAGATTATCTTTTATGCTGCCGTTTACGATATACACATCTTTCGAAACATAGATTATCTCTCTGCGTATATAATCGATAGATAATTTATTTATATCTATTCCGTTAATATAAATATAATCATTTTCAACATCATAAAACTTTGCAATCAGCCTGAACAGCGTACTTTTACCGCTGCCGTTTTTACCGACAATAGAATAAAACCCATTCTTATCAATTTCAAGTGAAATCCCCTTTAAAACTGGTTCCGTAACATTATAAGCAAAATGAACTTTATTGAAACAAAGATGTGATATAAATTTAATTTCGGGCATATCTGAAAAGTCTAACGTTTCATTTTCAGAAACCAGTTCATTTAATTCGTTCTCAATTTGCTCAATCCGCTCCAGGCTCATTCTTACACTTATTGAATCCAAGTTAAGTGAAGAAATCTTAGATATTGCATCATACAATCTTGTTACATACACATTATAAGACACCATTTGCCCTATTGTTAGGCTGCCTCTATGGATTAGAAATGCAAAGATATAAAACAAGCCATAATTTATAACTGCATTAATAAAGTTTTTTATTATTCCCATTGCGTTAGAAATATTTAAATTTTTTCTTAGAATGTCCAAACCATCAAGAATATTAACCTGATGATTATTAATTTTTTCATCCTCTAAGCAAAAAACTTTAACATGCTGGTAATTTTCTACGCTTTCGTGTAAAAAAGACATTCTTTGGTCATTGTGTATGTTCTGTGCTTTAACTACTCTGGCAATCCCTTTCTTAAAAACCTTGTTTAATATGAAAATCAAAGGAATATTTAAGAGTGAAAGCACAGCATTTACCGGCGAAATGCTTAAAATAAAATAAATGGAAATTGCAAGATTAAATATAACTGATAAGATATTTGTCAGGGCATCAATGTAAAATCTAACAACGCCGTCACTGTCACCTTGAATCCGCTGCATTAGTTCGCCGGTTGAATATTTCTCTCTTGACACACACTTTAGATATATTACTTTCTTGAAAAGCCGTTCTTTTATTTGGGAGCTTACTTTATATGAAAAAATGGAAGTTATCCGCTCTTTTACAATCCCGATTGAAGAAACAATCAAGTTAAGAGACACATATAAAATAAGGGCGGTATGGAAAGCCTGAAAATCTTGATTAATCATCGTATCAATTAAAACCCCAAATAAATAAGGGTTAATACTGCCTAACGCAACGAAAAGAACTACAAGCAACGTCAAAAAAATAAGACTGCGTAAATATTTACTGAAATAAAGCTTATATAATCTGGTGAATATTGATATATCTCTCATTAGTAACTCCAAAAATATCTAGTCAACCCTTAAAAGACTTACAATACTTTCTAGCCTGATGATTTTTGAAGATATAAACGTAATTAGGCTAATTATAGATAATGAACCTAGCAATATACCAAAAACAATCACCATTGGCAAGGAATAAGCAACCACATTGACAAAAAAGCCACTGTACAAATTAAAAAGGCCATAGTTTAACAATAAAATCATAATCGCCGCGATTAGTGCTATCAAGGCATTTTCAAAGAGAAGAATAATGTCGGTATCCTTTCCGGAAGCACCTATTACTTTATAAAGTATCAGCTCCCGCTTACGGGAAAAAACTACTGTACAGCATAAGGCAAACAGAAAAGCAACAGAGGCGCTGGCAAGCAAGATACAAGTCAAGTAGATATAGAGAATGAAATTATAAAGTGAATCCCGGTAAGTTTTAATAATTTCATTTGATGTATATATATATGCCCCGTAATTCTTTGCAATCTCCTCTACGATTTCGACTGAATCAAGCGGCAAACCCATGAGAATACACCTTCTGAATGTATCATCTATCTTATCGGCGATATCGTCGTAGTTTACGGCGACGGTATAGGAGCCGGGGTTATCAAAAAGAGTACCTACTTCCCCCGTTAAATTTAAAGATATTGGGCTTTCATCAAAAAAATTATGAGTTATTGTCCCGTTAAAAGTCTGTTCTTCCGCATATCTAATATTCAATTCGAGGGCTAAAAAATATCCATTCGCAAAAAAATTGCCCGGCGCAGGTATCAAATGAGGGACAATATTTTGTTCGTCACGAATTGCCGCCAGGTTATAAATTCTGCTGATATCAGGGTCGGAAAATTCCATATCTTTTACATAAGTAACATAAAAGGGAATATCTTTATCTTTTAAGTCAGCCCAAAAATCCTTTTCCTGTTCAGGTGTTATCACCACAACTGTATTATATCCGTTTAAACGAATCCAAAGATTATCCAAAAAATTATCTACACCAATGAAAACATTATAAAAAATTATTACCATTGCCGCTAATACTACTAGCGCAGTCCCAACCATAGCAGTAAACCGCTTACGCCGCGCTAATAGCATATATGACAAATTAAAAATATTATTTATTCGAAACTTAAATCTGCGCATAACCCAAAATCCAACTACGAAAATAAAATAAAGCAGTACTACGATAATTATTGCATAAAATAAATATGTTATAACTTGTAAATCTCTCATAAATAAAGATGATAATCCGGCGAAAGCCAACCAACCGCCGGCAATCCATTCCGCCCTCTTATATTTCTTAAGCAAACCGGGGCGTTTTTGAAAAACACTCATGATATCCATATGGAAGATACGGTTATATAACCAAACATTGCAAGAAAATAGCAACGAAAAACAAAGCAGGGCATTTTTGATAAATACAACTATACCATAAGCTAACAAAGCCGAAATAATTGTAATATCAATTCCCATTAAAATATTAGCCGTAATTATAAACAAGACAAAACCGCCAATTGTCCCGATAACACCTGATATAAAAGTATTAATTGCCGCATCAAAAAATGCGAATAAATACGCATGTTGCGGAGTCATTCCATAAACGCGCAAGATAGTATTTTTTTCTGTCAATTTAGCTTCTTTCAAGTGCAGCAACCCCAATATGCCTAACATCGTAATGACCATACAGAAAGTTGCCAGAAAATGCAGCATATTTTCCGTCATTTCAAGGGTTTCCCTGACGATAATACTCTCATCTGCCTGGGTTATAACAAGGTAGCCATTATATAATGCCGATTGTGTGAAATCAGATAAAATTTCAGTGTTCATATCCATGTCGGAAGCTGTTATACCGATTCCCTTATACATATCAGCCAATATATCCGGTATTCCAAAATAAGACGAAATAGCAGGGGCATGCCGCAAGTCCAAGGTTATGTAGCCATATAGGATTGCTTCACTTAGATTTGTCACCGGCGGTTCAACCCCGGAAACTTGCATTTCTCTTCCTATAACATCAACAAAAACCAAATCACCGGCTTTTGCTTTCAATTTGTGGGCGGCCTGCATACTTAATAAAATTTCATCAACTAAAGAAGGTTCATCAACTAACCGTAAAATAAAAATACCGGTTTCATTTTGCGCAAGATTTTCAATCGGAAGGAACCATTCTAAATCAACTTTATATCCGGCTTGTTCTAAGGTTTCTATATCACTGATTATATTATCGTTAACATCCGCATTGTTTTTTCTATATACCGTCATATCCCTTTGGCCAACCTGGCTGATAATAAAATCAGGGGCATATATTCTGGTTAGAAAAAAAACGGTCATGAGCGAAACCGACATTGTAAATAAAAAAACAGACACAGCATTGCCAATCCGTTCGCTTGTTTGCAACCGGCATCTTAATTTAAACAAGGCTAATAAATTTTTCATATAATTCTACCATCTAAAAGATTTATAGTACGATGACATTTACCGGCAGTTTCTGCATCGTGAGTCACCAATACGACTGACGTATCAAATTTTTTGACGATATTATGTAATATCTCCATCATATTTTTTGCATTTTTCTGGTCTAAATTACCTGTCGGTTCATCGGCTAAAAGTAAACGCGGGTTTCTGATAAGCGCACGCGCAACCGATGTCCTTTGTTGTTCCCCGCCTGATAGTTGATAAGGGTAGCGATGCTTTTTTTCATTAAGTCCCAAGGCATTAATAATTTTTTCTGCTTTTTTTACAATATCATTTTTGTTTGTTTTTTTAGAAAAAATCAGCGGGAGACAAATATTTTCATAACATGTTAACTCTTTAACTAAATTGTGATTTTGAAAAACCATTCCGATATTTTGGTTTCGAAAAGTATTCAAATCAGCATTAGAAAGTTCATACATATCCTTATTATCCAAAAAAACTTTTCCACGTGTCGGGCTATCCAAACCACCTAAAATTCCAAGCAGAGTACTTTTCCCGCAGCCGCTCGGCCCCATGATACAAAGGATTTCACGAGTATTTAATGAAAAGCTGATATCTTGCAGAATATTTATTTCAGTGCCCTCATTTTTAATGGCCTTTGATAATTTTGTTATCTTTAACACCTTTTAGCCCTCCAGCTTTTTAGTCTTGCGCTTTGATATTAACTGTACACTAAGACTAAATAATATGCCATAAAAAACGGGAATCAAGATGAAAAATATGATAGACGGCAATGAAGTAGTCTGTTTAATTATAAAGCCAATATTAATAATACCTGCCGATATCCCGCCAATAACAAAACAGTTGTTAAATACTTGCCTTTTTTTGTTTTTCATGCCTGGCTTAACAATTATCCATATTAAGCTAATTATTAAAGATATAATTATCATTATGAGTAATGATGGAATATCTATAAACGCACCAAGATTCACTCGCTTTAAGTCAATGCAAACACCAACGAATATCATAAATACAATCACTAATTTAATTATAGTAGCCCGTTTCATAATTCTTCCTCCTTTAATTTATGCAAGTCAGCATGTGATAATTGACAACAATCGATATTGTTAGTAATTTTAAATAATTCCAATGTCTTATAGTTAATTACAAGGCGCTCATCTTTACCTAGAACATCCTTAAATTTTTCCAAATAAATATCCCAAAATTCATTGATTTTTATTGAGTATTCTTTATTATCATTTATCAGGCGTTGATACAATCTGCTATCTTCAAGTAAGATATGATTTTGTTCCGCAACTACAATGGCTAAATCTTCAATAGCGCTTTTCATCCAACTTAAATCCTGAAACTTACGCACTTCTTCTAATGGTAACGTACAAAGTACTTCGCAATTCATGAATACCTCCTCCGGCATATTTGCCTATTAATTAATATTTTTGTCATAAAAATTATAATGAACATGGTAAAGCTTGAAAATTAAGCAGTTTTTCCATTGGGTCCAAATAATCTAACTGTGATATTTTTGCCTCATATATGTGATTGTGCCCCTCTTTAAGGCTTAATAAAAGTAAACGGCAATTTTCCCTTTCAATGTGTGCTATTTCGCATTGTATTTTTGAAGGGACATTATATTCGCCCGTCCACATTTTATTTAAGAATACGCATCGGTTACATTGATATGCATCACAAGTGCCGCACAAAGGGGCATTTTTAAATAATGTTTGCCCGATAAGGTATTCGTTGGGCGCATCAGTCAAGTCTCCCGCACTATTATTTGCATAATAGAAAGCAGGGCAAAGGTATAATTTCCCATCTGTTCCAAATGTAATATTTTTTTCACCGGCGAAACAATTATTCATTTCTTCTAAGTATATTCGGTCAGTAAGTTTATTTACTTCTTTTAACTGCTCATTACCCGCAAAACGACTAATGATTCCGGCGATTATTTTAAGTTGCCTGTCATACTCTTCTAAATCAAATATCTTATCCGGCAAGAAAAGATTTATGTTTATCCGATGGAAATGGTTTAATAAAATTTCTGTTTGGCTTGCAAGTTTATTAACTGACTTATTCGATATCTTCAAAATTGCTGTATTGTATTTGTTAGAAAAATTGTCTTTGTCAAACACAAAATTGTCCCCGTCAAATACATAAATAATATCTTCGCGCTTATATTTTGTTTGGTTAGTGAATGGCATAATGTGCCTGATAATATGCTTGTTAAGGGCATTTTTAAGCAATTCATTATTTATACACCACTCATTTATAAGGGCTTCGGACTCTTTTGAATGGATAAAAACCGGAAAATAGAAATTTTGATATGAATAATCTAACCCTTTTATCAAAAGTTCAGGGGTCATTTTTTCTTTATTTTCTTTATTTTCATAATTACAAAAACTTATACTGTCAACCGACAGCAAAAAAAACATAAATTTTTCCGGTTTACGATAACCCATTCTGCGAATACCGTGTTCATTATATAAGCGTGCCCAATAATACCGGTTAGCCCTTACCCTTGCTTTATGCATTTCACAAATTGAAACTTCTCTGTCAAATAAAGTATCTTTTTCACTTGCATCATAATTATAACCCGCGCAATAGCTACATTCAGAATTAATCATACAGTCAAGACATTTTTGAGGGCTTAAATACTTAATACTTAAAGCATTAAACGGCCTAATTTTATCCTTGTCTATCCCCTCCCGAATATTGCCGTAACGAATTGCTTTTTTATTTACCAAAGAATAATCCATAAAGCGGATGCAAGAATATATATCACCTTTTGCATCTACGGAAATCATTTTTCCAGTTCCGCAAACAGAAAGCATTGTATCCTTTTCTTTGTAATGGAATCCGATGTTTTCTTGGAAAAGGCTACAATTGAATTTGTTCCACAGGCAATTATCTACGATATAATCTGCAAGTTCAACCAATTGTTTTTCAAAAAGCTCTGCATCCCCTTCTTTCCAGACGTCTTCAAAAACTACATTTGCCGGTATCTCATTTAAACCAAGCTCCCATAGATGGATAATGCTTTCTTTTATGTAGGGAATATCCTCATGGCTTATTGTTACCTTAGTTACAGACTCCGGAAATTTTTTCAATAATAATTCTATATTTTTCCGGACAATATCATAAGAACCCGAATTATCAGGAAAAATACGGTTCAGGTCATGTTTTTCTTTAATTCCATCAATTGTAATTCCAATTGAGAGCATTTTATAATTCTTTTGTATGAATTTTTGTACCCTTTCGTCATCATACAAAACGCCGTTTGAACCGATTGATATCCGATACCGCCCAAACCATTTTGATTTCTTTTGATACATTCTTAGTTTAAAATAATCCACAACCTGGTCAATTAAGTCTATTTCCAGCAGGGGTTCCCCGCCAATAAACTCAATGATGACATATGATGTATCAAAATTATTATTAGCATCATCAATAAAATAATCAACCGCCGCTTTTGCTGTTTCGAAAGTCATAATACTTTCGGTATTTTTCCCGTGCATATAACAGTACTTACATGCCAGATTGCATTCCTGGGTAACAACAAAGGTAAATTGCTGCACCTCTTCCAACCGCCAGGATAAACCTATATTTTTACCCATCAGATATTGCTCTTTCATAATTTAAGCATCTCCTTTTATATCTTATGTCGATTGTTCAAATTACTTGCCAGGGGGGGGCGAAAATCTCTGCCCCCGCCAGCCGGCAATCTTGGTGGCCTTTTAAGTTACTAAAAATAAACAAGTTAATTATCCGCTAAAGTTATTACACATTCCATATGATTTGCAAGCATTTCCACATCCTCCGCAAAGAAGAGAACAAGAACCCGAACATGGGCCGGTACAGGAAAATGCACAACCTAGTAAACAACTATTGCCGCAAAAGCAGGCAGCTTCAAATCCCATACTGCCATCAAAATTGTCATTAGGCATTTGACTATCAAAATTCATTCCAACCTCCTTCCTTTTTACTTTGAATCAACTATGTTTCATGAATTACATCAATACTAAATTATGAAAATCCTTCTCATGCTTAATGTAAATCCAAGCCACCAAAAAAATAAAGCAGAAGAAGTCACATCATCAAACATCATAATAAAAACCCCTCGAACTGATTCAAGGGGATTTTCACTAATGACAGGTTAATGTAAAAATCCCCTCATCAGATTCTTTTTATAAAATAAAATTAACATACATCAGGTACCATGTCAATAAGATATTTGAAACATTTTAAATTTCTTTTGTTGGTTTATGTCATTTCATGTCTTTTTTCAACTTCTTCTCTTTTCGCTGTTCCGCAAGATAAAGATAAAGCGGGCGGAAATATTTATTGATATAGGCACCAAGCAAAATCACATAAATACCAAAAAATAACCACATTAGAATCATTACGATTGTTGTCAGGCTGCCATAAATATTAAAGGCGTTAAAATAATCAACATAAATCGAAAAGCCAAAACTTAGCAAGCTAAAGGCCCAGGCGGCAATCGCCGCCCCGGGGAGCTGCATCCACAACTTGGTCCGGACACCGGGAATGTAAGCGTAAATCAAAGCCAAAGCAAGGGATAGCAGGGCAAAAACAATTAAGAAACGGCCATTCAAAATAAATCTAATCGCGGGGCCCAAAGAAGGTGCCTGATATAATAATACATTAATAAGCGTATTGCCAAAAACCATCATAATCAGCGAAAGGACTAAGACTGTCAAAATAATTACCGTATAAACAGTAGCCATTATGCGCAGGACAAAAAGCGGCCGGTTTTCATTAACGCCATTCACAACATTAAGGCCGCGCATTAAGGCAAGGACTCCCCTGCTGGCCGACCAGGCGGTCACAATTGCGGCAAATGAAATAACCCCGGCCGACGAGTTATACACATCTCTAATGATACTAATAATCAAAGGGTGGGTCGCTTCGGGGGTAATATCGGTCAAAGCAATCATCAAATCACCCTCTGTCAAAGGGGTATAGGGTAGGATTGCGCATAACAAAATCAACATCGGAATGAGCGAAAGGAATAAATAAAAAGTAGTCGCCGCCGAATTTGTTGTGATGTTTTTATCCTCTAATCTAGTCATGAAATCTTTGATTAATAAATAAGTTTTTTTCAGCATTTTAACCTCTTTATACTCGTACTTCACAGCCAATATAAAAGACCGCCAGGATTTCATCAAAAGTGTAACCTAGATTACCTAGCGCCCGCGCCCCGTTTTGCGACATCCCGACCCCGTGGCCAAAACCGCCGCCGTTTATTTTGTACCCGGTAACAAGGCCATCTTTAATCGCCGGTTCGATAATCATGAAAGCACTTGGAAGAAGATTTGGGGTACTGATTTCACTTCCGTCATGGCGCTTAACTTTATAATCAGTGTCATTTAATACATAACGAATCGTATTTTCAGCAATGATTTTGTAAGTATTTTTCGTTGTTTCGATAATTAGTTCATCCATAACCCCGCCGGGTAAACGTTTGGCGCTATAAATATTTGTCACCTCGCCAACATCACCGATTGCTTTACTAATAAACTCACCTTTTTCAAGGGTCAGAACCAATCGTTGATTTTGTGAATGCCGTCTTTTTATATTTTCAGCAATTTTATCATTTTTTATTTTCGTTACCTCAAATTCCCAGCGGTACCATGCTTCATCTTTTTCATAATCTGTTTCCCTGATTCCGGTGATAAATTCTGCAAATATTTCTTCATCAACTAACAAATTCGGGTCTAAAGCACGCTCTGAACCGGCCGCAAGCAAATGGCGGTCGTCGCCGATTATCGCTGCTTGTAAATACGGTGTATAAGGAGGACTTGTACTTTTCCATATCGCCGGAATAGTCGCATTACCACTGGATGTCGAATAATAATAAGTCCCGGCCGGACTATTTTCATAAAAAAGTTTTAAGCCGGTAGTTTCTTTAACTGCTTTAGTCGTATTCATATGCTCGGCGATATTGTTGTACACTTGATAACCAACACTATCGTCAACATGGGCACCAAGAGCCGAAAGCCCCGACCGGTACAGAAAACGGTAAGCGTAAGTCCGGGCACAAATTGCCTGTGCTTTGAGGGCTTCCAAAGGATATGAGGCGGGCATTTCGCTCGGTACAACCGAATAAAGGTACTCTTCAAGCAATACTTCATTGATGATAACCAAACCGTCTTTGGTCTTTTTTATCTCCATACTGCCACGATAAACCGGAGTTCCCTGACTGCGGTTTAAAGAATGCAAAGTTATCCGCCCCGTCCCGGTTCTTGGGTTAATAATAATACTTCCATCATTAAACATCTCATTATTGATATCAAGCAAAAGAAGCTCGCCTGCTTCAAATCCGGTTGTTTTCCGCTCATCATACGGCCCATGGGTAACAGTAAAATCAACATCGGCACTAAGCTTCAAATCAGAATGATAAAGACTGGCAAACCGGTCGGTTCTAAGGGCGACCCGGATATATTCCATTGCTTCTTTCCGTACCATCAGCGCCCCGCAGATTTCCCCGTTTTCAAGGACAAAATCAGTGAAATCATAACCAATCAGAAGCTCCTGCGGTGCCATGCTTCTCATCCGGTCATATAAGCGGTAAACCTGCAAATCAGAAGTGATATTAAAAACACCATAACCTTCAATCGTAATCGTCTGGTCATCGACGGCTAAAAGTTTGCCGCTGACGACTTCATTTTTGAAATTTATTTCCCTAAGACGGCCATTCTCAAAAGTAAGGTCGGCTAATTGTTCTTTGATAATTTCCAGCGGGGCAAAGTTATCCAATAACTCATCAAGCAGATTTTCTGCTATATCAGCCAGCGTATTTTCACGTATATAGTAAATTTCAAAATCACGGTAAAAATAACCAATCCTATTCTCATCTTCACCAAGGAAAAAAACATTGTTGATAATCATATTTTCATTGACTATATCAGTCAATACAAGAAGTTCATTCGCTTTGCGCAGGGCTTTGACCGTCTGATATTGATACGCCCTAAATAGTGAAGACCCAAAATCAAATATTTTCATTTCAGAACTAAGTAATTGATTGACCGATAATTTATTACCCTCATAATCACTGACATCTTCACCAACCCCCAAAATTGAGATAGTTATTTCTTCAATATAATCAGTTTCGGCTGTTTGATTATATATTTCAATAATCTCATTTGCGGTGGTCCGCCAGTCGGATAGCAAAAAATAATGCTCCGGCTGATATCTTTCGGCAAATTGTTCATTTTCGGGAATAATATCTATTGCAACGATAAGCTTCAAGAAATCTTCATAAGTGAGCCGGGCATCAATATCCGTTTTATACATATCGGTCAGGCGGTAAAAAATCGGGTCATTTTCATTGATTTCATTGTTCAGGGCCGTTGCCAGAATAAGAACGTCTTCAACCCGGCTGTATTCACCTTGGGGCGCCGGAATCCGAATGTCTTCGATTATTTCATCAACAATCTCATCTATCCCATTATCCTGGCGGAAAATCAGCCATAAAAATAAGAAAATTAAGATGATTACAACTATTTTGATTAACATGCTAAGATTTTTGCCCATTAGGTCTCCAGGTTTGTTCGATTTATTATACCCCGTAATTAAGATATATCTATTCGTCTCTGCGGCCTAACTGATTCTAATTCACATTTTTCTTGGAAAAAGGCAGCCTAAGGTGCCGGCGAAATATTTTTATCTTATTTATTTAATATATTAATAGACTTGTCTACTTATTACCAGTATACCATGAAAAGGGGGTTCTTATAAATTAAGAAAGGGTTTGCCTTGGCAAACCCTCGCGCCGAGCGCGATTGCGTAGCAACATAATACAATTCGCGCGAGTGCGCATCCGCCGGAGGCTTTTTATTTAATAGAAATTCCGGAGGAATTTCCTATTAAATAAAATAAAAAGCGAGCAAAGCTCGCTTTTTAAAGAGTCGCCGTCAGACGACTGTGTTGCCCCGAAATGCCGGTTCCTGCATTTTGACTCCTAGCAATGCTAGGTGGGTAACCGCAGACCCGTTTCTGCCTTCCACTGCGTATGAGAAAATTCATTGCTGAACTCTCAATGGTGGCCTGACATCGGCGTGACAATGTAGGAATCCCGTTTAAAGATAATGTAGGTTCAAAATAACAAGAATTATCGGGCACCTCAGGTTGTTTTTATTATACCTCATAATTATGAATATTGCAACATTTTTTTATCACTTTCCAATATTTTCAGATTCTATTAGAACCTTAAATTGTTTGACAAAACTAAGGGGTGTGCTATAATTAGAATGGGTAAAGTTGGTCAATAATTTAGAAAAAACGGGGTGATTTATGGGTAAAAAACGACTTCACTTAGGTGTCATTTTCTCAACGTTTGACAATACACTACAATATGAGATTTGGCGGGGCATCGCCGAATTTGCCGGGGAAAACGATATCCACCTTACGGCATATTTAGGGTCATATCAAACAAATGACGAAGATTATTCCTCACATTTTGATACTTGTTTTGAAACCATCCGCAATAATACCTCATTAAACGGTGTCATCATGTTTTCCGGCTTTATTGCCCAAAATATCGGCGTTGAAATTTTTGAAAAATATGCTGCCCGGCTCCCCAAGCATCTCCCGCTGGTTTCTGTTTCATATGTGATGCCTGATGCCCCTTCCGTTTTGATTGACAATATCGCCGGAGTATATAGTGCTGTCGAGCATTTAATTAAGGTTCACGGCAAGAAAAAAATAGCTTTTGTTAAGGGGCCTGACGGACATCCGGAAGCTGAAGACCGCCTGCTTGGGTACAAAAAGGCACTAGAAGCAAACGGGCTTAGCTATGATGAGAGATATGTCCTGCCCGGAAATTTCACGCAGGAATGCGGTCATGAAGCAGTACAAACATTACTTTCAAAACCGGAACTTTGTGTTGATGCGATTGCCGCAAGTGATGATGAAACTGCGGTTGGTATTTTGCGGGAATTAAGCGATAACAATATCCTGGTACCTGCCGATATAGCCGTTACCGGATTCGATGATGACAGGATGGCCGCGGCATTTATTCCATCTATTAGTACCGCAAAACAAGATTTCAACGAGATTGGGCGGGTCAGCAGTGAAATACTTTTGAATCTGATAAATGACAAGCCTGTCACCGAAATTACTTATGTCGCACCGGTTTATATCCCCCGCCAATCATGCGGTTGTCTCGAAAAAGAATCTTTAAAAATCAAACCGGGATTTGAAAGCGAAGAAATCTCCGCCGATTCACTAAGTACATATATTTCACATCGTTTTATTACTTTATTCAGGAGTCATATTCCGGAAGCCCAAATCAATAAATGGGTAGAAATATTAGTCGATACAATTACAAAAAAGCCTTTTTCAAAAGATGATTTTTTATCTGTAATTAATGAATTATTAATCGATTACAATCGTTGTTCCAATGAATTTTTGATTTGGAGTAACGCCTTGAATATTCTTACTTTGGGGGTCGAACTTCATCATAATGAGGTTGACTGCGCCCATACAATTTTGTCAACCCTAATTTTTGCCACCACCATCGTGCATGGTTTCAGGTTCAAAGAAGTAAAAATCCGGGAATTTACCGAAAATGACGAGCGAATGAACTTAAGAAGGGTTTGCAGTAATATTGTCTCAAGTTTCGGGATTGATTTTCTAGCCGCCGAGCTTCGAAATTCACTTCCGGAATTTTCATTAAATACTGCTATCATCGGTTTATATCAAACCCCTATCAAAAGTGACAATCCGGATGCCGACCGGACAATTGATACGCTGATTGGTTTTGACGGGGACAAATTATTTAATATAAAAAATAACAATTTCGACCCGATTACACTTGCCGATTATTCATCAATTGCAAATTTTGATTTCGAAAGCGAACGGCGCGATTTGTTCTTCGTCCCGTTATTTTTTAAAGAAGACGAGTTAGGTGTTTTGCTTATTCCTTACAAACCTGAAATCGCTGTCGGAGTATATGAAACCTTGCGAATAAATATCTCAACCGCGATAAAAGGGGCGGAACTTTTATCCAAAATCCAGATATTATCAATTACTGATGAATTGACAGGGTTATTGAACCGGCGCGGTTTCTTTCATTTCGTTTATTCACGGATTCCGCATTTAAAACGGGATGCCGATTTAATTCCGGTAGTTATGTTTATGGATATGGACGGGCTTAAAGCGATTAATGATACTTATGGGCATAAAGAAGGTGATAAAGCTATCTCCGCTTTTGCCGGGATACTTAAGCAAGTTTTGCGGGGTGAGGACATCGTCGGCCGAATCGGCGGTGATGAATTTGTCGTTTTCTCATCAGTAAAAGCAAAAGAAAATGTCAAGTTTGTTGAGCAAAGAATCCGGACAAAAATTGACGAATACAATCGCGAAAATCATCATCCCTACCAGGTTCTTGCCAGTATCGGCAGTGTCGTTCTTGAGCATTCGTCAAATAAGTGTTTCGATGATGCAATGCTAAGTGCTGACTCGGTTTTGTATGAGGAAAAAATGGCCAAGAAAAAACAGGGGCTTTCGCGGGGGTAAAATTAGCTCCGGTATCCTTTAATTCATTTCGCTAACATAAATTGCAATTCTATTTTCCGCAATATCAGCAACTTCCTCAGCAGTTTTAATTCCACTGAAGAAATAGCCGGCTTCTTCCATGGCAATATTAAGTATATGTTCGTCATAAACACGTATTTTTTCAGCACTATTGATTAAATCTGTGACAGTCTGGATATCACTTTCGGTGGCGCCAGCGACATGAGAATTTTCTGCCCAATCATAAAAACCTCTCATCGCTTCTTTGATTTTTGCTTCATGAGCGCTTTTTAGAATCGGAAAAGATATCAATGAAGTGGTAAAGTTTCTTGTTTGAAATTCCTCTGTCAGCATACTGCTAATAAATTCCCAAGCCGCATTCTTATGCTCACTATTTTGGTTAATTGAAATAACTGAATATGAATTAATCAGATTGCCGTTTCCGTTTTCCGAAGGAAAACCGGGATAAACCACCAGCTCCCCAAAAATCTCTGACAAATTCTGATGATAATAATAACCGATTAATACCTTTGACCAAAGCTGGACTTGCTTATCATCCTGAATCCGTCCGGCAATATTATCATCATAAACATAAAGATGATCCGGTGTAAACTGGTTGGCAAAATAAAGCATCTTCAAATATAAATCCCGTTGAAAACCATTATCTACATTATTCCAGTCAACCAACGCTTCACCGTTAGCCCGCAAACATAATGATAATACACCTGATTTGCTATAATCAGCAAAAACCTTGCTATCCGGTAATCGGCTGTTCACATATTCGATCATTTCATCAAGATTCCATCCTTTAATGTCACCAATTTCAGACTCTGCCGCGACTAGAGTATGAATCTGATAAAAAATCGGCATTCCTAAAAGTCTGCCATCCAATTCGTGCGCTTTAATGATATTTTCTTGAAAATCAGCTCGCTTCATATTTTTATCTTCGTTAATAAAAGGATAAAGGTCAGCAAGGACACCCTTTCTGGCATAAAGCTCCATTGAAATCCTAGGCGGTAAAACAATTATATCCGGACCCTTTCCGTTCACGATATCAAGATTAAGCCGGGTTACTCCTTCATTAAATTCATCATCACTACTATCTTCAGTAGCATATTCTTTAATTTCAATCCAATATTTCGGATGAGAATGATTAAATTCAATTATTGCTGTACGTAAGGCATCATCAATAAAAATAAGTACTCCACCAATTACAAGTGTTTCTTTCTCGGCTAATTCTTCACCTTCCCGAAGCGGCCGGACAATCCGGAAATCTACGCCACCCTCCGGATGTTTATTCTCAAGCCACCCAATCCGGCCATCGTAAAGCGGAAGAAGCATACCCCCAAAATCAGTTTTCATACCAATGTTGCCCCATTCAAAAACTTTTTCAAAGCTACGTTTATTAACATCATAAGTATAAACACCATTTACTGACGAGAAAAGTAAATCACTATATATACCGGGGACAATTCTTGTATAATTAGCTGTACTTATATTAAAATTTTGCCCAAGAGTGCCTGAATCAGAATTGATTACTGCCATTTTTGCTTCGCCGGCATCATTATTCCAAACTACATAATTTTCTTCATAAGTGCGGTTTCGTGCCATTTTAAGATTATTTCCATCTATTGGTATCTTACTAATGAGACTACCACTTTGATTCCAAATATAAATTACATTAATGTTAATCAAATAAATTCGACCTTTGTCATCAATGATTAAGTCTTGTGGAAAAATATATGTGTCATGAATATCATTAAAAAGTACAGTACTGGAAATCTCCGTTCCGTCACGATTAATTTGCTTGACAATGATTTCTGGTTTCATTCCATTTTCATAATCACCCACGTAATTTAAAATAGCAAGGTTAATAATATCGTCAGGGCTGATTGAAATACTACTAATAAATGAATTTGATTTAAGAGGAAAAGGTATTCTCATTGCTTTTGGTTCTTCTAAATCCAGATCAATAAAATAAAGATATTGAATCACATCACTATCAGCTATCGCATAACCTTCCTCGAAATCGGCAGAACCTTCAAATCCGGAGAAGTAAACAATATTGCCATGCGATACCGCCGAATGAATGTACTGAATATTTTCAATAAAAAAATGTTCTGCAATAAATGATTTGGCAGTAACTGCGCCCGTTTGCTTACTGCCGCAAGCTATGATACCAGTGAGTAGGAATATAATCAGAATGAATAAACTATATTTTTTTACTTTTCTAATTAGATTTTGTTTTATTGATTTCATTGCAACCCCTTCAAATCCTAATAATTTATATGGCCTATAAATGAAAAAGTAAGCTACCATGATTTATTATTAACAAGTACCATGGTAGCCTTACTTTGTCAACCCAACAATATGATTTCATTTCTCAATTTTATGTTTTGACTTACACTATTTAATTATTAAAACGGAAACGTTGAAACTGAACCCTGAGTACTATTAGTCACTTGTTGATTATGCGACCCGCCTGCTGATGAACTTACCTGCGGAGATGTATTACAGGGGGGATAACAATTACACATTATTCTACAAGCAGCACCACATGAACAAGAAAATGCTTGAATAGAGCGCATTTTTCGGTTTGCTTTTTTATTAAAACTTCTCATCATCTTACTCCTTTCTTAGCTTTGATTTTAATATTGTTGAGTAAACTGCTATCATTAATCAAATTTATTTCAATAGCATAATTATACGTTTACACATATCTTCAAATTCGGTATTTCACTATTCTGATTGAGTTCAAATACCTCTTTATCCACTTTTTCCTGTTCTACACGTAAATATGAAAAACTATTGTTCTCCATAGAGTCCGGTACATCAATAAAAACATTAGAAATACATAATGCATTGATACCAACTCCAAGTTGATGCTCAAACCTTTCACTCAATGTTTCATAAAAAGCCGGGTTCATTGTATCATAGAAAGTACTTACCACCATACATTCTGCCTGAACGGCCAAGCTTATCAAATAGGGAATGATACCAAAACCGGCCGTCAATTTATCGTTAAATCTCATAAGGGCCCCAGGGAGCTGAACAATAATGATATTTGGATTTTCCTTTTCCTCAAGTTGTTTTACCAATTGATTAAAGGCATAAACTTTGTTATTTTCATCCATATCATGATGCCGTATAAAATCAGGTATAGAATTTATATTTAATAAGCTATGATATGGTTTCTCTGTTAATGTAACTGTTTTATATCCCTCTTTCCTAAAAAAATCAGTCATACCTAACACAATCTCAAAAGCATCTAATCCCTCTGTCATTTCCCCGACAAAAATGATTGGCTTACTTGGGGTATAAATTTTTTTAATCATTTCGGGAATTTTAAATTTTTCAATATGTTCTGGAGAGTAATAAAATTCAATATTATTATCTTTGCTCTCTTCTTTGAGCGATATTAATTCTTCTTCCTTTAATTCTAATATACATATTATTTCTTTTTTCTTGCGGATAGCTAAACTTATGTTGTCGATAATAACTTTTCTAAATTTATCCGGATATGTATCGTCGGTAATGAATTTATATTTAATTTTTCTGTCAAAATTTGAGCTATTTTGTCAATTATATCTTGTGTGCCATAATTCATTTTTTTGCTTTTTTTCATTTATATTTTCTCCTAAAAAATCCTATCACAGTTAACACAAAAAGTACATATCGCAGTTGGAAAGAAATTTCTTTCCAACTGCGATATGTACTTTTATATATTATATTTTATGATGCCTATGGGCATAAAGAAGGTGATAAAGCTATCTCCGCTTTTGCCGGGATACTTAAGCAGGTTTTGCGGGGTGAGGACATCGTCGGCCGAATCGGCGGTGATGAATTTGTCGTTTTCTCTTCAGTAAAAGCAAAAGAAAATGTCAAGTTTGTTGAACAAAGAATCCGGGCGAAAATTGACGAATACAATCGCGAAAATCATCATCCCTATCAGGTTCTTGCCAGTATCGGCAGTGTTGTTCTTGAGCATTCGTCAAATAAGTGTTTCGATGATGCAATGCTAAGTGCTGACTCGGTTTTGTATGAGGAAAAAATGGCCAAGAAAAAACAGGGGCTTTCGTGGGGGTAAAATATTTATGGAATTTCGCCAAAATAACAACTACATACTATTTTTTCTCTTTTATTCATAAAATATTTTCATATTCAACATAAACGAAACACAGGAAAATAAGGATAGTTTTCCTTTTCTTAAGCTTTCATTCTCATCTTCATTTAGGTTTCCATCCCAATTATCAATTTTAAGAACAAACTCTTTCCCTTGCTTTTGCACTCCATATTGCTTTAAAATAGCAACCAAATTTTTAATTACATCTGGTTCTTTCAACACAAAAATTTTATCCAACTGCTCGTAAGTCTTCCCTTGGTCTGAAATGAAAACATCTTCTCCTTTTTTTATTAGTAAAAAATAATATTCGTCATTATTTATGGTCGGGTACTTATAAAATGCCAACTCTTCGACCTTAACAGACACTTCATCATTGCATGGGTCGTTATTTGTCCAAACAGCAGTTATACTTTTGTCAAGGAAGCCAATCGGCTCACTAGGTTTTTTATCTATTTGCGAAGAACTTCCGGTTTTAATCTCCTCATCTTTTTTCCAGAGTTTCTCCAAACGGTTTTCGTAGTAAACTAATAAAACAGACTTCTGCTCAACTGTATCTAATTTATCCAATAAATATACCATATGAGAAGCAAGCCCTGTTTTAGTCACTCGCCCACCCGAAAGCTTAAATGCGTAATCTAAATGTTTAATAGCTAAAGAAATATCGTCAAGAATTTCTGAAAATTGTATATTCGATAATTGCATACTAACCGGTAATGCATAATATGGAGTTTGAATATTCCAAAGAATTTTGTATAAACAATAAACTTTTTCTTCTTCCGTGATATTCGGCAAAAGTATTTCAATACTATTCCATAAGCTATTATAATATTCCCTTTCAGTATATCCCTTTACTGAATAATAATTTATTAATCCCCAAATAAGCTTTTCATATTTGAATGAATAATCATTAAGCTGGTTTTCTAGTTTATCTGATAAAAGAACTTCTTTTTTAAATCCATAATCATCAAATGCCGTTTTGAAAAACCACGCCAATACCTCTGGTTTTTCATCCGGTACTTGTTTTAATAAGTATTGATACATGACCCTGCAGAACGAAAAACAATCATCCTGACCTTTCGCTGCTCTTATTTGATATAATAATGCTTCTTTATCCACTCCTTCTCCCTCTCAATTCTTTATATTTTTCATAACGGCAAGCTTGGGCTAATCCTTTAAATCGATTTGCTTTATTCGTCTCAAAACCTCGCTCATTAACGCTTTGAATTTCATTATTGGATATGCCGTTGACAATTTTCGGTGATAACTGAAAATCTTTCGCAACTCTTTTTTTTGACTCTTGCCTATCAGCATTTATTAATCTTTCCATTTTTTCTAACAATATTTTACCATTATCCGTAATGTAGTAAAATTTATTTCTTCCTAATTGCCGCGAAATAAAATACTTACCATTTTCAAATTTACCAATAAATTGTGAAAATGCTGATGCTGACATATCTGCTACTTTTGCCAAGTCATTTTGTGCAATACCACCAATATTACTTTTTTCTTTTATCATTTTAAAAATATGATATCTTTTATGATATAACTTTGCATCATCATCAATTGAAAATTTTAATAAGTCTTCCTTTTCAGCTATTTTAACAAACTTATTAATTGACCATAATTTCCCGTATGTTAAACCCAAATGTGCAGAATACTCACCAAAATAGTCTGATTGTATTTTATTGCTTATATACTCAGCTAACCTATAAAAACTATCCGGCATTTTCTTAAATGAATTAGTTTTTGTATGCAAATGAATTTCTGAGATAAGATTAATAATAACCTCATCTGGTATTTCTTTATCCATCAATAGATTGTTAAAAATTGATTCTGATATATAAGATAGCATTTTTATTAACACCTTTTCTCTAAACCGTTTATAAACTGTTTAGTCATTTTATATTGTATCAAAGCTTTATCTAAAAATCAACACCTAATTTGCTCCCATTCTATCGGATTTCCGCTTTCAATGCATTCTCTATTATAATTCACTTTCAATAGAAAAATACATCCCTTTTTTTCACAATTTTTCTTACATTCTTTTACGTTAATACTAACTATTTTACCCTCAATTACCGTGTTTGGTTTTATAGGAATACAGGCACAACTTGAAAATTCTCCCTTAGCTTGACAACTATTGCAAACAAATGAACTTGTGTAAAACCTATTAGCGAAAGACTTTATTCTTTCATGAAAAGATGCTATTGACTTACTCCACGCGGGAATGATTACCATCGAAGGGTGAAAAAATTCCGCCAAAGAGCTGGTATAATCTTCGTCAATAACATCACGGCAAATGGCTGGCAAAACATGTCCGACTCCATTAATGTTAATAAGAGTGCATTTTTTTCCCGGCATTGTTAATTTTTCACAAAGCTCAAAAACTCCATGCGAAAAATTCGGTTTAGAAAACTTAGCAAATTTAGAGTATTTATAATATTCCCCAACCACTTCGCCAAATCGATCTATAATATATAAGATATTATTATTACTTTCATCCCACGTAGAGCCAGCAATTACCATCATTAGACTATCTAAGCTTTTCGGTTTTTCAATATTTTTCTGCTTTAATATACATCTAATTTCAATAATCATATTTTTAGATACGATGTATTCCGGAAAAACAATGATATTTGCATTTGAGCAAATAGCCGCATCAAGTAATGTTTGACATCTTTTTTTCATTATCTCTTCATCAGTATTTCGATAACTTATTGTAAAGGAAGTTCCTACAGAGTTAACGAAATCAAATTCTCGTAAATTAGAATATGGAATAAAAGCAAATGATAACTCCTGTTTATCTTTAATCGCTATATTAAGCATTTCATTTTCTATGCTAATGGTTTTTATATTGGGTATACCGGCTCCCCTTTTCAATTTACTTTTATGTACTAATCTTATGTTATTAAAACTTTCTGTTATTTTGCATGCATGTACTTTTTCACGAAACTTTAATTTATCAGATGTATCAAAAATCAAAGTATCATTATCTGCAAGATATACTAGCGTATTATAATTCAGATAATTTCCTTTTGGACCTGTTTTTTCTGTAAAATTATATGAAGGCAAATAGCTATCAATTGTTTGTAGTATTATATAAGGAATTGTCATATTATTATAATCAGCATTTTGATAATCTGCCAGTTCAATATTCTTCATCCTTCTTAGTAACTCACGCAAGAAATTAGCATAATTAGAATAAGGATTTGGCATCATATTTCTAAGCATATCAAAAATAGAAGCCGATAGATTATCTAATATATTACAATTGGGATTAGTTATACCGCTAGATATCACGATATCTGAAATAGCAGCTGATGCTTTATCGATATATTCGGCAAGAAATAACTCTTCGTTATCTACAATGGAATATATGGAATCATAGCAATATGCAATAAGATCATAAATAGATTCAGTTGTATCTATAAACGAGATAAATTCCTTTAGCATTTTATTAACACCCCTTATGTAAAATGATATTGATAGCTATAGTATACCCGATTTTATTTTGTTAATGTAATTACTTAGTAACCTTAGTAACTAGTAAATCGCATCTGTTAATATCATATATTCGTCCGTACCACCCGGGGGCGGTAGCCTTCGTTTTCAAGGGTAGTGATGATTTCATTCTTGTGTTCCGAACCAAAGGCTTCCAGGGTAATCCGCAATTCAACAGCCGCATTTCGGTTAATTGAAACGAACTGGTTGTGTTCAAGCTTGATAACGTTTCCATTCTGTCCCGCGATGACACCGGATACACGGGTAAGTTCGCCGGGTTTGTCGGGAAGAAGAACCGAAACCGTGAAAATCCGGTCGCGGATAATCAACCCGCGCTGAACAACGGAAGACATTGTAATAACATCCATATTTCCGCCGCTAAGAATCGCAACAACACGTTTATCTTTAACCGGAAGATGCTTAAGTGCGGCAACGGCAAGCAAGCCGGAATTTTCGACTACCATCTTGTGGTTTTCGACCATATCAAGAAAAGCGGCGACCAATTCTTCATCTTCAATTGTAATAATTTCATCAAGGTTTTCTTTGATATAAGGAAAGATAACCGAACCCGGTGTTCTTACCGCGGTGCCGTCGGCAATCGTATTTACATCGGTGATTGAAACAACTTCACCGGCTTTAAGTGATTCCTGCAGACAATTTGCGCCGGCCGGCTCAATACCAATAATCTTGATTTTCGGATTCAGCATTTTGGCTAAGACTGATATCCCGGCAGCAAGCCCGCCGCCGCCTATCGGGACGAGAATAAAATCAACAAGCGGCAATTCTTTATAAATTTCCATCATAATCGTGCCTTGCCCGGTTGCTACGGCCAAATCATCAAAAGGATGGATAAAGGTATAGCCTTTTTCCTTAGCAAGTTTTAGTGCCGTTTGGCATGATTCATCATACATGTCACCGGCAAGAATAACTTCCGCGCCCATACTTTTGGTACGGTTTACTTTGATAAGCGGGGTTGTCGTCGGCATCACGATAACTGCCTTCACGCCATATCTTTGCGCCGCATAAGCAACACCCTGGGCATGGTTTCCCGCCGAAGCGGTAATCAAACCACGGTTGCGCTCTTCTTCAGTCAGGGTACTGATTTTGTAATAAGCGCCCCGCAATTTGTATGCACCGGTAAACTGCATGTTTTCGGGTTTTAAATATATTTTTGCGCCGGTTTGCTGGCTTAAGTATTCGCTGTAAATGAGTTTGGTTTCCTGGATTACTTGTTTGACGGCTTGGGAAGCTTCTTCGAAGCTTTCAAGGGTTAGGTATGATTCGTTACTTTGCATTTTTTTCTCCTATAATCCGCGAGTCAGATAGTATATCTCTCCGTCACTACGGCCTAATTGGTGTAAGATAAAAGTTTTCATTCGGGAAGAGGGCGGCCTAAGGCTCCTGCGAGATATATTATCTGTCTCACTCATCATAAACCTCTACATTAAATAAGGCATCGACGAACTCGTTGGGGTTAAATTTCTGCAGGTCGGTAATTTTTTCGCCGACTCCGATATATTTAACCGGAATGTTTAGTTCGGATTGAATTGCGATGGCAATTCCGCCTTTGGCTGTCCCGTCTAGTTTTGTCAGAATTAAACCGCTAAGTTCGGCCACCTCGCCAAATTCGCGGGCCTGGTTCAGGGCATTCTGGCCGGTAGTTCCATCAAGCACGAGCAAATTCTCGCGGTGAACACCGGGAAATTCTTTTTCGATAATCCGGTTAATTTTCTTAAGCTCTTCCATCAGATTTTTTTTGTTGTGAAGGCGGCCGGCTGTATCGCAAATTAATACATCGGCTTTTCTTGCTTTGCAGGCATTCACAGCATCATATATAACGCTGGCCGGGTCTGCGCCCTCGGAACCGCTTATTAATGCTGCCCCGGAACGCTCTGCCCAGGCCTCAAGCTGTTCGCCGGCCGCCGCCCGGAAAGTATCGGCTGCGGCAAGGATGACTTTTTTACCCTGTTCATTTAATAGTGAAGCAATCTTGCCAATCGTCGTTGTCTTGCCAACACCATTTACGCCGATTACGAGAATTACGGATTGCTTATTTTCAAATTCATAAGCGGCTGTTTCACCGCTCATTAATTCCTTAATACTATCAATTAAAAGTTGTTTGCATCCTTCAGGTTCTTTGATATGTTTTTCGCGGACTTGCTTTTTCAGTTTTTCAATAATTTGCCCGGCAGCATTAATCCCGATATCGCCAATGATGAGAATTTCTAAAAGTTCTTCATAAAAATCTTCGTCGATTTGGGAAAAGCCGTTGAAAACAGAGTCTATTCCGCTAACGATGTTATTTCTTGTTTTGGTAAGGCCCTCTTTGAGCCGGCCAAAAAATGTTTTCTTAGTTTTTTCAGTCATCTAAATCTTTCTCCACAAGTTTCACGCTTACCAGCGTGGAGACTCCTTTTTCCTGCATAGTGATGCCATAGAGCCGGTCAGCTTTTTCCATCGTTCCACGGCGGTGGGTAATCACGATAAATTGGGTGTTTTTTGCCAATTTATGTAAGTAACGGGCAAAACGGCCGACATTACTTTCATCAAGGGCGGCTTCTATTTCATCCAATAAACAAAACGGGGATGGTTTTAAGTTTTGGATTGCAAATAATAGGGCAATCGCAGTTAAAGCTTTTTCACCGCCGGAAAGCTGCATCATGTTTTGTAGTTTTTTGCCCGGCGGCTGGGCAATAATCCGGATACCCGCTACGAGAATATCTTCATCCTCCATTAGTTCTAAGGTTCCCTTACCGCCGCCGAATAATTCTTTAAATACCTTATCAAATTCGCGGCCGATTTCCGCAAACTTCTCGTTAAACTGACGGCGCATTGCCGTATCAAGCTCGGCAATAATGTCATTTAAAGTTTTTTCCGCTTCAATCAAATCATCATATTGAGTTTTTAGGAAAGTATAACGCTCAAGCACATTTTTGTAATCTTCAATTGCATTTACATTTACATCGCCAAGTTTCTTAATATCATCCTTAAGGCCGGATATCTGCCGTTTCATCACGCCGGTTTCGCTTTTCGTTTCACCGCGTTCCGCTTGCTCTTCAGTAAGCTTAGCAACCATCGAAAGCGTAATCTCATATTCTTCCCACATATAATGTATCTGGGCGGCGATTTGCTCTTCCAGGCGCTCTTTTTGACTGCCCAAACGGTATACCTCTTTGTCAAGGGCACTTATCCGTTCGGAAAGGCTCTCACGTTCGCCAAAGAAGTTCTTTTGTCTGGCTGTCAGTTCTTCCTTTTTGAGAATGTCTTCTTCTAAATTTTGCTTCGTATTATCCTGTAAGGCATGGGAAGCAATAATCGTCTTTTCAATTTCGGCGATATTTTCTTCTTTAATCCGGACATCTTCTTTATTTTTCGCAAGCCCGGTGCGGATTTCTAAAAGCTCACCTTCCATCCGCGTGATTTCGCCATCAATCCGTTCGATATTTTGCTGATGAAAACCTTGTTGCTGTAAAAGCTTTTCGACTTTTACTTCCTGCTCCGAAACCGCAAGAAGACGAAGTGATTCTTCCTCGCGCCCGGTTTCCAGCTCTGTTTGGTAAGTACGGATTTCGGCTTCCAGCTTTTTCTCCAGCACTTCCGATGCGGATAATTCTAATAAAATGGCTTCTTTTGCTTTGTCAATTTCCTTTATCTGGCCGGCGATTTCGCCCTCTTCAGTTATCAAAGCGGCGCTGCCGGCTAAAGCTGCTTCTTTTTTCTCCGTTGCTTTGATGACATTTAAACGGGCGGTATTCTGCTCGATAAATTTGCTCTGGAGCTCGTTTTTCGTTTCTTCCAGTTGTAAACGTAAACGGTTACGGTTGGTTTTCACATCTTCAATGCCTTTCATCAACTCATCAATATCGGCTAGATGCTTTTTTATCTTAATTTCGGCTTCTTCGGTTTCCCGGTGACGGCTTAAGAGGCTGGAAGAGTTTTTGAATGTCCCGCCGCTAATTGCCCCACCCGGGACAAGAAGTTCGCCGTCTAACGTGACCATCCGGATTCCATAATCATATTTTCTGGCAATTCTGACCGCATTATCAACATTGTCAACGACTAGAATCCGCCCAAGCATTGACTGGGCAACCGTTTCATATCTCGCAGCGGTTTTAACCAGCTTGTCCGCAAGACCGATAACGCCATTTTCTTTCAAGGCTTCCGGATGGCTGAATTTTTGTATATTGACCAAGCTGGTCAATGGCAAAAACGTTGCCCGTCCGCCTTTCTGCTTTTTTAATAAAGAAATTAAACGTTTTGCGGTTTCTTCATCTTCGGTGACGATATTTTGAATATGGCCGCCAAGGGCGATTTCGATGGCCGTTTCATATTTCCGGTCAACTTTGATAATATCGGCAACAACGCCAATAATACCGCGCTCCGATTTTTTTTCTTCCATAATCCGCTTGACTGCGCCGCCATAACCTTCGTAACGTTCAGTTAAGTTATTGAGGGCTTCAAGCTTTGATTTTTCTTGATGGTATTTCACCTGGGTATCACGTAAAAGACGGTCTTTGCCGGCTAGTTCTTCCCGCAGCAAAAATAATTTTTCTTCAACATCGGTCTGCTTGTTATTTAAATTCCGGATTAATTCATTAATATCTTCAAACTCTTTTTGCAGTTTGACAATCTCTGTTTCTTGTTCTACTTCATCAGATTTCGCTTGAATCAGGCGGGAATTAAGCTCCGCTTTGCGAATCGTTATTTGCTCAAGCATCGTATCATAACGGCCGATTTTGGATTTAATCGTCGCCCGTAAATTTAATGCTTCAATAATATTGTTTTTACCATCTTCGATTTTATTGTTAAGTTCTTCATTTTTTGTCTGGGTAATCTTAAGATTTTCCCGGGCTTCGTTACGGACATCAGCGATTTCGGTAGCTTGAAGGTCAATTATTTTTTTATCGGCGATAATTGCTTCACGGTCGATATTTTTGATATCGATTTCGCTCTGGACCGAGCGGGCCCGCTGATTTAAATGTTCTTCATTATTGCGGCTTGCATTGATCTGTTCCTTAAGAACATTAATTTCGCCTTCCAGTTTGCCGCGTTTTAAGCCGGTATCATTTAGGTCGTCACGTTCCTTTTGAATTGTTTCTTCAAGCTTTTGTAACTGTTCGTCGATTTCTTCATACTCAACCTTGATTTTTTCATAACGGGCGGATGTCTCGGTAAGTTCTCCGCCGGCAAGGGTAAGTTTTTCCCCGGCGGACTTAATCAGGTCAGTCAGGCGGTTATGTTCCAATAAAAAGATATCAATATCAAGATTCTTTAGTTCTTCTTTTTTGCGCAGATAAACCTTGGCAATCTCGGCTTGTTTTTCTAAGGGGCCGGTTTGCTTCTCAAGCTCAATAATAATATCGCCAATCCGGATCAGGTTTACTTTTTCATCTTCCAGTTTTTTCTGGGCGGCATTTTTACGGCGTTTGAATTTCACAATTCCCGCCGCTTCATCGAATAATTCACGGCGGTCCTCGGGTTTGCTGCTCAAGATTTTGTCAATCTGTCCCTGTCCGATAATCGAATAACCTTCCTTGCCGATACCGGTATCATAAAATATTTCACTGATATCCTTAAGCCGGCAGGGGGTACCATTCAGCAGATACTCACTTTCACCGGAACGGTAAATACGGCGGGCGACAGTCACCTCATCATACCCAATCGGGAGTTCATTGTCGGAATTATCCAAAGTGATTGCGACATAAGCGTAACTTAACTGCTTCCGCATTTCGGTGCCGGAAAAAATAACATCCTGCATTGAGGCCCCGCGTAATTGCTTAATCCGCTGTTCACCAAGGACCCAGCGTACCGCATCGGCAACATTACTCTTACCGGAACCGTTGGGGCCAACGATGCCGGTGATTCCATTGTGAAATTTGAAATTTATGCGATTGGCGAAGGATTTGAAACCCTGAATTTCGATTCTTTTAAGATACATGGTTTTCTTTCATGAAGTAATTTTTTTCAACGCTTTATAAGCGGCTTTTTGCTCGGCACCTTTTTTGCTCTTTCCGCTCCCGCTGCCGATTATCGTTTCTTCAAGATATAAATCAGTGTAAAAAATCTTGTCATGTTCGGGCCCGTCTACGCCGCTTAATTCATACCTCAATTTGCCAAGGCCATTCTTGATGACATATTCCTGAATCATTGATTTGCTGTCAAGAAACTTTGGCTCTGTCCGTAAGTCTTTGAGGACAAACCGGTGGATAAAATCCCTGGCAGCAGAAAGGCCGCTGTCACTGTAAATTGCCCCGATTAATGCTTCCATAACGTCCGCCAGAATTGAAGCCCGTTTATGCCCGCCTGTCCTTGCTTCACCTTTTCCGAGCCGCATGTATTTCCCCAGCTCAAGATGCTTGGCACTATGGGCTAAAGCCGATTCACAGACCATTTGCGCCCGCGCTTTGGTCAACTCGCCTTCGGCCATCGAAGGATAAGTATCCATTAAATGTTCGCTGGTAATTAAATCCAAAACTGCATCACCTAAAAACTCAATCCGTTCATAACTTGGCTGACGTTTAAGCATTTGTTCATTAACATAAGACCGATGTGTAAAAGCCTGCGCGATAAGCAGCTTATCTATAAACACATAGCCGATTTTTATCTCTAAATCGTGGATGTTTTTATCCCAATCCTGCATAACCTATCCAATTACATTACTATTCACTGCTCGTAGTAAAAGTAACATGCACATAAATCGCTAAAAACGCGATTGGCGCTTGAAATTCCCGGCTGTGAATAATTAGCCAATAACATCTTTGATCAAATTGACCGCATCTTCGATTGTTTTGACCGTTTCAGCCTGTTCAGGTGTGATTTCGATATTGAACTCCTGCTCAATACCCATAATAATCTGATACACATCCAAAGAATCAACCCCTAAATCATCCATAAAAGTAGTTCCCAAGGTGATTTCTTCAGTATGCACTCCGGCTACTTCGGCAATTATCGATTTTAATTTTTCCAGTTCCATATTATACCCATTTCCGCCATTGGCGGACTTACAATCAGATGTTGAAGCATTCGTTACTGTTTACACGTCACTATTCCGCGAGCTGTTTTGCGCGTATTTTGCGCAAAATCCCGAGTTGTGATAGCGGCAAATCGCGTTTTTTGCGATTTGTGTGCACATTTGTTGCTGTTTACGGCTTGTCGTGAACAGTAACAAATATTTCTTTCAACATTACCCCCTTATGTAAGTTTTACCCTTATCTTTTCGTTTATTTTTTGTTCTGTAAATTGAACACATTGGAGAACTGCGTTTTTGATTTCAACCGCTTTGGCACTTCCGTGGGTTTTGACCACCAGCCCATTCAGCCCTAATAAGGGCGCCCCCCCGTATTCTTCGGTATCAAATGCTTTGAGGGTCTTTTTCAAAGCCGGTTTTACTAATAAAGCACCGATTTTCGCCCTCGTGGTTGACATAATACCTTTTTTGATCATCTTGATCAGTGTTGCACCTACCCCCTCGTAGAGTTTGAGAATAACATTACCAACAAAAGCTTCACAAACAATAACATCAGCCTTGCCTGCCGGAATGTCACGGGCTTCAATACTGCCGATAAAATTGATATCGGGGCAGTTTTTCAGAAGCGGAAAGGTTTCCTTAACTAAAGCGTTACCTTTTTCTTCTTCGGCACCGTTATTGACGATTGCGACTTTGGGTTTTTTGATCCCGACGACATGTTCCATATAAATTGCGCCAATCTGGGCGAATTGAAGGAGATGTTCGGGTCTTGCATCAACATTTGCCCCACAGTCAATTAATAGGCTGGCACCGGTTTCGGTTGGTATCAGCGGGGCTAAAGGCGGCCTTTTGATTCCTTTGATCCGCCCGACTAAAACCTGGCCGCCAACGAGGACTGCGCCCGTTGAACCGGCCGAAATAAGAGCACTGCAAGTACCATCTTTGACCATATTTAACCCGATAACCAAAGATGAGTCTTTTTTCTTCCGAATCGCCATCACCGGCGGTTCCGCCGTTTCGATAACTTCCGCGGCATGGACTATTTCAATCCGCGAAGTATCGTATGCCTGTCCGCGTAATTCTTTTTCGATTAATTCTTTGTCCCCGGTCAGATATACTTTGACATTATCACACTCGCCTACCGCAAGCAGGGCACCTTTTACAATTTCGCGCGGGGCATTGTCACCGCCCATTGCATCTAAAGCCACATTTATGAACGCCGGCATAAATTCCTCTCTCTTCCTGCTATCCTTGATTATTTAAATATACTAAACCATCATCTAAAATGCAAGTAAAACTTGCTTTCGCAAAGGATATTTGTTAAGATATGAATATAAAACATATCGCAGGAGTTCTCATGATAAAGGTTGCATTATGTGATAATGATATCAGAGAAGTTACAAATCTAAGGGATTTAGTTGCTGATTTCGGGGATTTTGAAATACATTCATACTTTGACCCGCTTAAACTTAGCCAGGATATCGAAGCAGGAAGCCAATTTGATATATATATTTTAGATATTGTCATGACCGGAATGAGTGGTTTAAATCTCGCAAAACAAATAAGGTTAACCGATGAAACTGCCTTTATTATCTTCCTTACCTGTCATGATGGATATGCCCTTGCGGCTTATGGGGTACGGGCCTTTCAATATTTATTAAAACCCGTCGATGCGAAATTCCTTTATTCAGAACTTAGCATCGCGCGGAATTTTATTGTCCGGCGTGACCAAACATTGTTTCCAATCAAAACACCAACCGGCCTTGTCGCAGTCCCTTTTCACGAAATTGCTTACTGCCGTTCCGAAGGCCGCCGTTTGGTTTGTGTCCAAAACGATAATCAAGTAATAAAAAGCTCAACTTTGCGGATTCCTTTTAGCGCAGCAATTAAACCGCTGTTTGCCGATAACTCTTTCGTCCAGACACATATTTCTTTTATTGTGAATTTGAATTACGTTTCCTGCATTAAGGAACAAGATTTTTTGATGAAAGACAAAACTCTAGTCCCGATTGCCCAGCGCCACTTTTCCGAAGCAAAAGAATCTTATCTTTACCATGTATTCGGAGGGGAATCACATGCTTGACCAGTTACCAGTAAATTTTCTTATAAATAAGAGTTTGCATTAGCAAACTCTCGCGCCGAGTGCGGCCGTGGGAATTGCGAAGCAATTTCCTATACAGTAAAAAAAAATACCAAATGAAAATCTTTCAATTGGTATTGGGAAGTTCATGATGCAGTTATTGATTTAGGTAAAAATAGGTTTGCAATGGCGAACTCACGCGCCGGTGTGCATCTAATCTACGCTAATGATTTCTTTTTTATTGTATGCACCGCAAGCTTTGCAAACACGATGCGGTACCATCAGTACACTGCATTTGCTGCATTTCACTAATGTCGGGGCGGTCATTTTCCAATTAGCGCGCCGTTTGTCTCTTCTACCTTTGGAAGATTTATTTTTAGGACATATAGCCATTTCACACCTCCTTATAAACTTTCACATGCTGTTTCATCGCACTTTTACAATTATATACATGGTTTTGGGATTTGTCAACTGGTTTTTTTCCTTGATTTTCCGAACTTGATTTTCCGAACTTGATTTTCCGAAATTAAATTACCTTAATAAAAACTACTCTTGTAGCATTTTTGAAATATTACGGTTTTGAATATACCAAATTAATATACTCGCTAAACCAAACTTTTAGGGCTTAAACACGCCTCAGATGTTGATATGCTTTACGGTTACACGATACAGGATATTGAACGAAATCTTAGTAGCGCAGGATTTTGGGAGCGACGTAAAATGCAAAAAGAGATTGCCGAGCAAGAGAAGAAGCGTAGCGACTTCCATAGAAAAACCGTAAAAGAATACGGCACTGAATCCCAACTCAAATTACAAAAAGATAAGTCTCATCAAACTAAGCCTTTTTCTTTGCGCTTATTTCATCTTTCCTAATTTCTAGTGCCAATTTAACTTCGCCAACAGCATCTTCGTTTCGTACCTCGAAAGGCTTGCCTGGAATTAAAACCAAAAAATGCCCTTGTTGTGGGTAAATCGTGCAATATGATTTACCGCTTTTCTGATATTTGATATTCCACCCTCGCCATATATTATTATCCATAGCGCAACTGGAATAGGCTACTTTAGGCTTTATTTTATAATCTTCACGCAAGTGATTATCTAAATCAGTAAAAAGCATAAAAATTTCTGTTCCAACAAAATCTTTGATTTCATCTTCTGTTGGCTGATTTTCCTTATTAAATACCTCGTAGTTAAGCATAAATTCACCTCTCCTTATTGTTTAATAGTAACCCATAATTTACAAAATTGCAAGTCTAACCACTCGCTATATATTTTTCAATGAACTCGGCATTTCATTATCGAGCCATATTTCAATTTCTTTTGTAATATCAAGTATGGTGCCATCCAAAGGCAAACGGATCCCCTGACAATCAACTTGACAGCGTTCACGCCCAAACTTGCGATAACAACCATAACCCTCCGCAATTTTGTCCTGCAACGCTTGCGGAAAGTCCTTGATAACATCAATATACTTATCTGTTTTTTTAGCCCTCACAAACAGACTGTAGCCGTTTCGCATAGAGTTGGAAAATGCCCAAATTCGTTTTTGGTATTTATCTCGTGCGGATAAGCGTTTATTGCGTTCGTTGATGTTAGCATAGGAAAAACTGGTGTCATCTAAAATGCTTAATGTGCAATCCAGACCCATTCTTGTATATCGTTGATGTAGGTTTAGTGCGAACTCTTGAACCTTTTCGGGCAAGGGATTCAAAAAATCACTTAACTCGTCGGCTATATCGGGTTTATTAGCCATTAGTAGCCTGTAATTACAACGCAAAAGATTATGGTCATTCCAAAATGTACGTCCATTCCGCCTTTCAATATCAACAATAGCTAACGCCTTTAACCCCACTAGTAAAACAGGATTATCAGGATATGATACTTCCAATGGTTTTGTTTCAGTTATAACGAGCGACTTTTCACTTAAATCCGCACCGCCAAAATCGAAACCGCAAAGAACCAAAAAGCGCAGACTTTCAACTAAGCCAGAGGCAGGAATTTTGGCACTTTTTTTCTTTCCGTTTTCATCAACAGATGGTGCGCATAAAGGTATTTTATTGATAACCAGCAAATCATTATTTTCAGGCAGTATGCCATGATAACCTATTTCAACCATGATGTTTGTGATATAATTCAAAAATGGATAATCGGCCATGCCTGTTGGCTTTTTCGGTGGAACGGCAAACTCATATCCGTCCGAAATCAAGCAGTCAAAAAACGTGTGAAGAAAATCCCTAAATCCAATAACACCGCTTCTCACAACATCTTCGTTAGCAATTCCTTCAAGTATGGGCTTTATCGCATATCCATCAGGAATATGCATTGGAATTAGGGTTCGCTTATACTTCGCCACTTCATCAATTGGCTTTAGAGTTATTGGGTGTGCGCTCATTTTGTCTTATCTCCTTCTTAAATCACTCGCTAAGGCACGATAATCGCAACGTAAGAAAACTTCATCTTTGGTTTTCCATTGCAAATCTCGTTGAGCAATCGCCATGATTTTCAACCCTACAAGTACATCTGGATTGTCGGGATATGTGACTTCGATAAACCTATCATCTGCCATGTGGTGATTATGCGCATCAAAATCAATGCCTTCAAAATACATACCACAATCATTCAAGAAACTTATAGAGTCAATTAGCTTGGGCATGGAGATTTTCGTTGTTGCCTCCATGCCCTCACAACAGATAATGAGATTAAGCGTTTTTATTCCGCTAAACGACAGCACGTTTTCGTTCAATTTGCTGTGGTAGCCAATGTTGAGCAAAACGCTTCTGGTATAGTAAATGAATGGAAAATCTACTGCAATACTCGGTGTTTTGCCCAACCTGCTTTGTGGTTTTGGTTTATCGTATTGTTCACTACTCTCCGCAAGTAAGCAGTAAAATAACCGCATAAAATCTAACAGTGCAATCATGCCGTTTCGTATATTTTCTTCGATTTCGATGTTTGTAAATATAGGTTTAATCGGGTAGTTTACAGGAATCTCTATCGGCAAAAGATTTTGTAAACGCCGTGCCATATCACCGAGCGTTGATTCGCTCGACAGGCCATCATATATATTGGGATTTTGTTTATGCATGAAACCACGCCTTTAATTTACTTAGCCGTTTTATTTGCAAAATCAACATCATATCGCCACACACCATATTTCTGTTCGTTATCAATTATAACACCATTTGCAGGAGTGATACATAGACAATGGAATTAGGGTTATCTTCGTCACCGTGGTCATCAAACCACACAAAGACTTTTTTCATTTTCGCTCTAATTTCTGCGTTTTTTTCGTCTTTGACCCAACCGAGATTTTCTACCGTACCATTTGCTACAAACCAATCTAACCCACAAATAGCAACCTCATTGTTCTTTGCGATTTCGGGCATTTTGCTTTTCTTTGCATCTGTAGATACATAAAATACGCCGTCCTCATAATATGCACTTACCATGCGATTAGATGGTCGAGGATTGCCTGTCGTACTTGTTAATCCACTCCATCTTAAAATCTTCAATGGGCTTTCTCTCTGCGGTTGGGTCTGGCTTACTGCTTTTGTGTATGTGTCCGAACGGAAGTATAGCCGACACTTCATGGTTATCCGAAATTCCTAGAGTTTCTTTTATTGATGTTGGGTTAAAGTATCCAACCCAAACAGACCCCAAGCCCAATTCGGTGATTTTTAGCATCATGTATGTTGCCACAATGCTCGAATCAGTTATGCCAAAAGCAAATTTATCCGTAGGTCTTTTGACTTCCTTGGTTTTGTCATAGCAAATAAGAAATGCCTGTTTTGACTTGAAAGCGGCAGGGCTAATTCTTGTTTCTTTTGTTTTAGAGCTTTCTTTTAGCTTTTTAATTTGTTCCTCATCTAAAATATAAACAATGGTTGGCTGATTATTATTGCCTGATGGTGCAAGTCTGCCAGTTTCGAGTATTTCGTCAATCAACACTTGCGATACCTTTTTATCGGTAAACTTTCTCACAGAATATCTATTTTTAATAACATCATCAAACTCCATACCAACCTCAGCAAAGAAAAATTCGTAGACATATTATAACATGAAATCGAATTGCATTCAAGAACGAACATTCGATATGCGCTTGCTATTCTATCTTCAACCCCTTTCGATTTCTAATCTTTGCGAAAATTATTTGAACACTTTGTTCGACAAGTATTGTTCCATGTATGTTAAATTCAAGATTTCAAATATGTATTTATAATGACTTTGAATGAACTTTTTTGGTAATGCGTTATTTACGCCCTTTACAAATGACGTTATTGTATTGCTTTCACCTACTATCGAGAAAATGCAAATACCTTACTTCCAATGTACATTTCTTTTCTATTAATATCAACCCATAGCCAAATATCCGGCGACCCGTCAAGCGGATTTCTGATTGAATAATCGTATGCATTATTTACTTCATCATATATTATTTCTGAAATAGGCACTTCTTTATTTTCATATAAACTAGCAAAGTTCATATTTTCCATAAATCCTTGCTGTACCTCTCCGAACTCATCACCTAATTCCAATGATAAACCATTTTCAAGTAGAAAGTCATATGTCATTGTAAATGCTGCCCCTTTTTCTAGGTTTTTGTATTCTTCACTATCAAGATTTTCAATACGAAAAGTACTTTCTGTCAATGTAATTACTGCAGTGCTGCCATCTTCATTGATATATGTAAATTTTCCATATAATGGCCTCGTATTTGGTGCCGTTAAGATAAAAATAGTTATTGATGCTGCAATTATAATTGCAATTGTGATAATTATAATAATACTTTTTTTCATAAGTATATCCTTTCTGAATATTGTAATAAGATTTTATAGGTTACAGGCGGTGTATATAAAATTATCTATCAAATATAATACCTTATCATACTTTATATTAAAATAACATATCGCAGTTGGAAAGTTTTTCTAACTACAATATGTTATCTCAATATTCATTTCAAATTTTATTTATCGTAAATAACATTCTCAAGATAGGGATTTACTGCAATTGCGCCTGCACCGCTGTCAAAGCAACAACACCAACGATATCTTCCCATGAGCAACCACGCGATAAATCATTAACCGGCTTAGAGATACCTTGCAGCATTGGCCCGTAAGCTTCGACATTACCTAAACGCTGGACTAATTTGTAAGCGATATTACCGCAATCAAGATTCGGAAAAATCAAGACATTCGCTTTCCCGGCCACTTCGCTTTCCGGTGATTTCGTCCTTGCCACCATCGGGACTAAAGCGGCATCTGATTGTAATTCACCGTCAATAGTCAGATGGGGATAAAGTTCCTTAGCGATTCTGGTTGCTTCAACCATTTTGTCCACAAGGGGGTGTTTGGCACTGCCTTTTGTTGAATGAGACAACATTGCTATAATCGGCTTGGTGCCAACAAGGCTTTTAAAGCTGCGGGCCGAAGTCTCGGCAATAGCGGCTAATTGTTCCGCCGTCGGGTCCTGATTGAGGCCGCAGTCGGCAAAAATAAAGGTTCCGTCTTCACCGTAAGGGCTTCCGGGGCAACACATCAGGAAAAACCCTGAAACTAATTTCGTTCCCGGCGCGGTTTTAAGGATTTGCAGGGCCGGACGAAGCGTATCGGCAGTAGCATGACAGGCACCGGCAACCATTCCGTCGGCATGTCCGGCTTTAACCATCACCACCCCGAAAGTAAGATAATCATTTAAAAGGATTTCACGCGCCTTTTCTTTGGTCATGCCCTTTTCTTTGCGGGTTTCATAAAGTAAACCGACATATTCATCTAACAATTCGGTCGTTGCCGGATTAATAATCGTAACGTGTTCAAGGTCAAGTTCAAGCCAAGTTGCGCCGTCTAAGATTTTTTCTTTATTTCCAATCATAATAATCTTGGCAATGCCTTCATGAACAATATTGGCCGCCGCAATTAATGTCCGCTTGTCGGTTGTTTCCGGTAATACAATTTTCTTCCGGTCGGAGCGGGCTTTTTCTTTAATAAGTTCGATGTATGACATGGATATCTCCTTTTTGCACAAAACGAAGCCAAGACTGAGCTATAACATTCATTATCGTACCACAAATTATGCTTGCTTTCAAGTATATTATATGGTAGAAATATAACGTGAAATCAAGATTTCACAATCCTGAATTGAGGGCGCACATAAACGTGCGCTAATGGGAACTAGCGTGAAAACAATTGGAATTATTGCCGAATTTAATCCTTTCCATCATGGCCACAAATACCTTATCGACGAAGCAAAGCGGATTACGCAAGCTGATTTTTGCATTTGCATCATGAGTGGGAATTTTGTCCAGCGGGGGGCACCGGCACTACTTGACAAATATGTCCGCACCCGGATGGCGCTTCTAAATGGTATAGACCTTGTCGTGGAACTCCCGGTTTATTATGCGACCGGAAGCGCGGAATATTTTAGCCGGGGGGCCGTCAGGCTCCTGGATAAACTTGGAGTCGTTGATTTTCTTTGCTTTGGCAGCGAATGCGGTGATATCGGAATATTAAAGTCATCCGCGAAAAAATTAAGTGACGAAAACCCCGCTTTTCAAAAAGCATTACAAGCCAATCTAAAAAAAGGGCTGTCTTTTCCCAATGCCCGGAGTCAGTCTATTGAATCGTTGTTACTATTCACAGCTAATGCTGCTCATAGCAGTATTGAATTACCTACTATTATCAATGAGCCTAATAATATCCTCGGTATCGAATATCTCAAAGCGCTTGATTTTTTTGATAGTAAAATTGTCCCGGTTACTATCAAGCGGCATGGTTTGGGATATCATGATGAACAGACAGCTTCAGCAACAGCGATTAGGAAACTGCTTACTGGAGTGAAACCGGGGGACAAGCCTGATAACTTGCCGGAACTTTCAAAAGCGGTTCCCAAAAATACACTGCCTTTTTATGAAAATCAAGAAAAAAATAAAATAACCAAACTTTACGATATTGATACTTTTTCAGAATTACTTTACTACAAACTAACCCTTAATTCCGACTCCGGTTATACGCATTTTTTTGATGTAAGCAGTGATTTATCTGATAAAATCCGTAAAAACTTATTTCATTTTTACGGATATGAAGATTTCATTCACACTTTAAAATCCAAAGACCTAACCTACATGCGGATATCACGCTGCCTTAACCATATCCTCCTGGACATTTATGACACCGATGTCACTTTGTTTATGGAAAATGATTATGTATTTTATGCGCGGATGTTAGGGTTTAAAGAAAACGCCGGGGCACTCTTAAAGAAAATAAAAAAATGCTCGTCAATTCCGCTTTTGTCAAAGTTGGCTGATGCCGAAAAACTGCTCGATGGGATTGGAATGAAGATGCTGAAGAAAGATATTCAAGCGGCACATATCTATAACAGGGATATCAATGAGTATACCGCGCCGATTGTAAAACACTAATATAATTTCTTAATCGCTGCACCCCAATCTCACTTTTTCCTCACTTTCGGTTTTATCAAGTCATAGCTTTGCTCAATCATCCGTTTCAATTCGTTCTCCGGCACATCGCCGCCGGGCGTGATGGTATTCCAGTGCGTTTTGTTCATATGCCAGCCGGGGGTAACGTCCTTGAACACTTGACGGAGAAAATCTGCTTCAAATGGGTCGCATTTAAGATTGATGCGCAGTTTTCCGTCCCGCTTGTAAATGTGTGCAAATCCTTTTCTATTTACTTTGTGGCGCATCATTGTCCATGTGCCGTCATCAGAGTGGGCTTCCCCACCGTCAAATGGGTAGTCCTCGTAAGCGGAAGGGAGTGTCAGGCAGTATTCGATTAGTTTTCGTTTTGTCATTTCTTGCTCACTCATGTAAAGTCATCAATCGCCGCACCACTGTCGCCGCTAACAACAAACCCGCCGCTGACGGCACAAAAGATATGCTTCCGGGGGTGCGGGCTTCGTCCGAAGTTGCATCTAAAGGTTTCCGCGGCTCTTCCTGCGAATAAACCACTTCCAGCTCTTTTATCCCCCGCTTGCGAAGCTCCTTTCGCATTACTTTTGCCAGCGGGCAGACACTTGTTTGATAAATATCCGCAACCTCAAGCCGGCTTGGGTCCAGTTTGTTGCCGGTCCCCATCGAGCTAATAATTGGCGTTGATGCAGCAGCGGCGGAAACGGCAAGCTCTATTTTAAGTGTCACTGTATCAACAGCATCAATGACATAGTCAAATTCCGCAAAATCAAACTGCCCCATCGCTGCCCCGGGTAACACAAAGCAGTGGTGCAGATACACCACTGCTTCAGGATTAATCGAAAGAATCCGCTCCTTCATAACTTCTACTTTTGACCGCCCCAGCGAATTAACGGTTGCGATTATCTGGCGGTTCAAATTCGTTGCCGTGATTATATCACCATCAACAATTGTAAGTTTGGAAACTCCGGCCCGGCACAAGGCTTCAACTGCAAAACCGCCTACCCCGCCAATACCAAAAACAACTACATGTGAGTTTTTGAGTTTTTCATTTGCCCCCGGCCCAATCAGCTTTACCGTGCGTTCGTCCCAGCCTTGCACTACTTTATTATTTGTTTTCATTGACATAAATTTGCGCCCGGCTCTGAATAATCTCAACTACTTCCTGGACATTTTTCTGGCCGGAGAAAAATGAACCTGCTTCTTCATTGATGATATTTACTAAAGCCTCATTGTACTCCCCGGCCTTATCTACCGAAAGGATATAAGCAATTAACTTATCAATCTCGGCTTGTGTCATCGGCGAAAGGATAATTTCCTGGCCTTCAAGGTAATAAATATCATCAAATTCTACTTTATTTCCGTTTTCATCCCGGTAATATGGCCTTTCCATTGCCTCTTTAGCCTTAATATCAAAGGCTTTACGGCTGATTGGCAGCATATAAGTTTGGTTCTGTTGGAAGTCATCAGCCAAATAAGTACGCAAAAACTCCCAGGCACCATCGCTATTTTTCGATTTAGCCGACAAAGCAAATGACTGATAATTCATTACTGCCGCCCCGTTTCCGCTTTCCGCCGGAAAACCGATTGCGGTAATATCTACGCCAAACTGCCCTTTACTAATATTATTATAATCACGGATGGTATTTAACATTGTCAGCATCAAGAGCGTATTGTCAGTCCGGAACCGGCTTTCCCAATTGCTCCAGATATCCATCCGGTCATACGCCGAATAATCAATTTCTTCCGGGAAATCTTTCATAAACTCCAAAAGGCGGATAAAACCATCATCATTAAAACGGCAAACCCCCTTTTCCCAGTCAATGAATTGATCACCGCCAAAAATCATTGCATAATACATTAACGTTGACCTTGTGGTCATCATATCAAATAATTCCGCACCAGGCATCCGGGCTTGCAAAGCCTGGGCATCTCTAATCGTCCAGCCCGGTTCGCTGCCGACCAACGAGGTTTTGGCAAATACCGTGCCGACAGTAAACTGCGGTACCAGCCGGTACATCTTGTTATTCATTGAATAAGCGGTTACAACATTGGGCATCAAATCATTCACATCAAGTTCATTATCATTGGCGATAAACGGCAGCAAATCCGCAAATAAACCTTTCGCCATATAACTCTCAAACGGCAAGTCATTAGTTACTGACAAAATATCCGGTATCCGCCCGGAGGCAATATCCGTATTTAACCGGGTCACACCGGCAGTCCAATCATCATTGCTATTGTACATGTTGCCATAATCCATTAATGAAATACGGTATTTATCACTTGCCTTATTAAAACTGATAACCCGGTTCCTGATATCCCAATCAATATAACTCCCAGCCAGGACAATGCTAATTTTATCGACTACATCTTCCGGCGGGACTTTCGTAAATTGGGCAAAATAATTGCGGTTTTCACTTGAATCATAAGTTAAACCCCAAAACCGCCCGGGTTCAAGCGCAAAGATGCTATTGATAAAAAAGATATTCAAATCGGAATCAACATAGTTCATTAATTTAACCGGCTCACCGCCAAGGTCATAGCCAAATACATTATTTTGATCCGCAAGATATAGGTCATAACCGGCACCGGCATGGATTGAATAATTATATACACTGCCTTCAAGCGTATATTCATTACCCAACTTCCCGGAAGTTAAATCAACTTCATAAAATTTCAATGCCTGTTCGCCAAAAAAATGTATTATCGTTCGGCCATCACGAAGGGCAAGGAAATTAACATTCCAGACATTGTCACCTACATCAAGGTTTATTAAGCCATGATAATAACCACTCGAATCATATAAAGCATATTTATCCATTGCCGAAACTACTATTTTGTTTCCGGGTAAGCCGAAAATTTGACCGACATAAAAATACTCCATTGTATTCAAATCCGGGTTTTCATTAAGTACAGCGATTAGCTTTTCATTGCCATCCATGCCTAACTCAATCAACAGATATTGCTCTGTCTGGACAGCAAAACTGCCGCCCGGCCTGTCCTCAATTGCCGCTACGGTACTTCTTGAATTAATAGATGCTTCTGATGATAATTCGTCATCTTCTGCCCCATTTTCATCATTTATTTCACCACCATCAAGATCATCAATATATAAATGGTCGTCCCCAACAATATCTAAAGGCATTATCTCATAATCACCGCCGCCGAAATTGTCATCATAAACCGGATATTCCGTTCTGACGGCAAATAACCGCCCGTCACTTGTCCCGGCGACACTTCCATAAAAAGAGCCCGGCGGGTTTATAAAACTGATCCGCTCCGCAACATCTCCGTCTTCATTCAGACGGACAACAAGAAGCTCGGAATTTACATAAAACTCATCCCATACTACGCCATACAAAAAAGCATTATCCCCGGCAACCGCCAAGGCGGCACTGCTATCACGAAATTCCCGTGATGCCGGCAATTCCTCAACCCGGTAAATATAATCCTTTGATGCTATTTCTTCACCCCGGCGGCCGCAGCCTGCAAGCGCGGTAAGGGCGAAAATTATTATTAAAATTGGTATTATTTTAATTTTCATATACACACCTCTCTACTTGGTATTCATTGTACCACACTATATACGTTTTTCCATAATCTTTTTATGGATAAAAGAAAAAGAATTTTTGCTAACCCTTAAGCCCTTCACCGCAACATCTTTCCAAAGCCAAGTCCGGTTTTTATAAGCTAAGAATAACATAACACCTGTTATTATAATTGGCACAGTCAGAAAAATCATTTGAAATACTAAAATAAAAGCCAAAATATCTTCAAAACCCCGCGCATAGTTTTCCCAATAGGGGAATCTAACCGCAAACGACTGCATTGACCTTGTCCCTGTTTCGGCAATGACCCTGATTAACGATTCAAAACCATAGCGGGCCGAATTATCAATCACCATCATTCTGTCTTCAGTGTACCCAAAATTTTCTAAAGCAACCCGATAAGCAAAACCGGAAACCGGATTCGGCATCACAAATTCATAATGCTGAATCCCTGTCGTATTGCCATATGCTAAAAGTGATTCTGCCGAAAGATAAGCAACGCCGCTATTTAAACCGGCCGCCTCCCACAAGCGCCCGCTTTCCCTGCTGATAACCCCTCTGACATAATGAGGCACTCCGCCGATTGTGACCGGCATCCCGGCGATATCCGAAGAGCCAAATAACTGCCAGGCGGCTTCTTCATCAAGGATAACCGAGTCTTTCATCAAATCATGGCCGGAAAAATAAGAGCCGTTAACTAATTTCAAGGGATGGAAAAGGAAAAAATCACCGCCGATCCCAATCGCAGTTGTCTCAAGGCGGCCGCGTTCGCTTCTGATATTCACCGTACCAATACTGGAATAAGCATCTATAAATGAGCGATGATTATCATTAGCAGAATGTGCCGCTTCACTAAGGTTTTTTTCTATTTGACTGCGGAAAGTCATAATCTGATTAAAATCAAGGGTTTGATTGTCGGCAAAAAAACAACTCACCTGGGCAAAGTCACCTGAATTAGACCAGCGCTGGGCGGCACGCTGGTCATCCAGCGATTTTTTTAATGTATTTGCTGTCAGGGTCAAAGCACCATAAATAAGCAATGACAACAAGACAATGCCAATCAAAACTATTTGTTTCTTTGTCAAATTTTGCAATATATTCTTCATTAATTTGTTAACCTAATTTGCTGGCCGGCTTGAACCGGTTTGGTTGCAGTCGTAATAACATATTCGAAACCTACCAGCGGTGCCGTTATCGCTGAATTGTTATCATCCTGGGCGATTACGTCAACATCAACCCTTGTTGCATAATAACGGTTACTTATCGGAGTATTTCTTGTTTCAACAATCAAGATAAATTGCGAATTACTATCTTCACGGATTGCGCTGTTAGGCACAGTTAGCTCATACTGGGCACTTCGCTGCCCAACCGAAATATTCAACTGCTGGCCGGCCTGAACCTCACCGGTTACCGTAAATATCAACTCTCTTTGCTGGCCGGGGTTATTGGGGTCCGGCCTGATTCCGGTCAGGACAACAGATAGGTCATTGAACCACCACCAGCCGCTTTGGATTTCCGCCGGGTCACCAACTTTTACCCGGCTTGCCTGTTCATTCGTAACCGTAAAGCTAGTGCTAAAGCCCTTTCCGGCAACCTGGATAACCGCGACCGTAGTGTCCAACTGGATTGTTTCACCGGCCACATGGTTAAGGGCCGTAATAATACCGGCCACCGGGGCGGTAACCGCATCTCCGGTTGATTTTTCCTTTAATTTTTCAATCTCGGCTTTTTTGGCATCAATTTCCGCGACAAGATTGTTAAAAATAAGTTCGGCCTGGATATCAGCGACAACATCGCTGCGGTTATCGGAGATTATCCCCGCCCTTTCCCGTGCCTCCCTGACAGCTTGCCGGGCGATGATAAAATTATTCTCCGCTACTTTGATTGCATCTTCCAATTTACGCAAATTATTATTATAACGCTCAAGAACTTGATCATAAGCTTTGAAAGAAGCATCATATTGCCCCTTTGAAATGGCACCACTATCATGTAATGATTTCAAAATAGCTTTTGTTCTTGCTTCTGTTAAGGCGGCATCTTCTGAATCAAGGGCTACTTCCAGATAGTGTAACAAGATACCATTAAGGGTATACAAAACATGAGCCGAAGCCCGCTCAACATCAAGCAGCAATTCATCTTTAAGTGCAACCTGGTCGCCGGAAGGGGCACCTAAAGAAGCAAGGCGCCTTTGCATTTCTTCGACATTTCTCTCTAAATCTTCAACTTGGTTTTCGGCGTTTGCCTCCCCGCTAAGAGCATTTGTCAGTTGATTCTTAAAATCATCATATGTGCGAAAGTTCCCGGCATCAACCCGGTTAATAATATTCGACCTAATCTCACCGCTAAAGAGTTTTTGCATAAAAGCAAGTTCCATATTCGCAAGCTCTTCTTCGGCTTGTTTCAGTTCCCTGCTATCGCCCTCTTCCAGCAAATAAATAACCGCATCTTTTTCAACCTCATCACCAACCCGGACCGGTACACTGCGGATAGTCCGGCTTTCGGCCGCAACGACACTATATGGGTCGGCGGCTTCTACGGTGCCGGTGCCCCGGATTCTCGTGGTAATATTACCCTGCTGGACAAAGACGGTAGCTACCTCCGGCAAAGAATAATTCATTATCGTATTGGAAAAAAATGTCAGTACCAATAATACCGATAAAAATACTATCGCCACATTCTTAATCAAGTCTTTTCTTTTCGTTTTTCCTTCTCTCATCTTGTATCCTTTCTAGTTAATGCTTAAAAAGTCTGGAGACTTTGTGCTTTTGCACAAATCTCCGGCTTAAAATCATAGATTTTCAGCCTTTGATTCCCCCCTGATAAGTTATGCCTTCGACCAAATAATCCTCGCCATACAAAAATACCAAAATCGGCGGGACCATATAAATCGTCGCGACTGCAAACGCCAGCCCGATTTCGGCTTCTTTTATTTTTGAAAGAAATACCGACAACGGATGATACATCGAATCTGATATCAGTATTAATGGTTGTTCAACCATATTCCAATAATCAATAAAAACTAGTATCGCCACCGAGCCAATCGCCCCCTTACATAACGGCAGGGCAATCCGCATAAATAATTGCCACTCACCGGCGCCGTCGATTTGCGCCGCTTCCATATAAGCAATCGGAATTTTCCGCATATACTTCGTTAGCAAGAATACCGCAAACGGTGATACAATACCCGGAAGCCAGATCGCCCAGCGGGTATCAAGCAAATTAAGCCAATCCGATACCAGGAAATTCGGCACCAATGTTACCTGATAAGGCATCAGCATCAAAATAATATAAAAGAAAAAAATCAATTCCTTGATTCGGCCCTGATACCTGGTAAAACCAAAAGCGGCAAGGGTTGCAAGGGTTAATTGAAAAACCACAATCGGAACGACCAAAATAACCGAGTTCCAAAATTTCACAAGATAGTCGGGGCTTCTTAACAAAACCGTATTGTACTGGCTAAATGATACGATATCGGGGATAAATTTAAGGTTCACCCTTTCAGAAATGAAAACTTTGCCCCCGGTATCGGTCGTTTGAAAAACCTGCCCATAGTTCGCCGATATTTCTGATTGCGACATAAATGAGTTAGTAATAGTAAGAAAAGTCGGCATTAAGAAAAGGACGGCAAAGAAAACCGCAACTGTTGTCGCCAGCATAATCTTTGCCAGCGTTACATGTCTGCGGCGCGCCGCTTTTCTTTTTACCATTTTTTGCCATTTTTCTAACGAAATTTCCATCTCAACTCCATATTTGACACTTAGTACATCTGAAAAAAATCTCTTCGTTTTTAGCCCTCAACATCGCGTCCAAAATAATTCTCCGTAAGAAACATAATTCCAATAATAAATACCATCGCAAGCGACATCATAATTGCCGCTGCCGACAGCCGCTGGTAATCCAGCCGTTCAAACATATTATTCATATAATGCTGCAGCATATATACCGAACTGAAAGGGCGGGCTCCGGTAAGCAGAAATATTTCCCGGAAAACCTTAAAGGAGTTAATCAATGACATAATCGTCACAAATAATATCGTTGCTGAAAGATAACGAATCTTTATGTACCAAAAAATTTGCCATGGTTTTGCACTTTCCATCTCCGCAACCTCCAAAATTTCTTTAGGGATGCTTGAAAGGGCCGCCATAAATAAAATCATATTGTACCCCAGATTTTTCCAGAGAAAGAGGATAACCACCACAATCTGGGCATAATCCGACTTAAACCAGTCAATTTTGTGAACGCCGAATACGCCAAGCATATCATTTGCGAGTCCGTTATAATGAAATAAAACCTGCCAAATCAATACTACCGAAGCAATCGGCACCATCATCGGGCTAAGGAAAAAGGTCCGGAAATGACTGCGGAAAGGAATCTTACTGTTAAGCATCATCGCAAGAAGCAAAGCAAGGGATACCGCAAGGGGGACCGCTATCCCGGAAAACTTCAGGGTATTAGAAGCCGCTAGTCTAAAAGCCTCATTATTAAAAACACTGATAAAGTTTTCAAAAAACACAAATTCATGGTTAATCGGATTGTCAATCATCGAATAATAAATAACTACTATAAAAGGAATCACAAAAAATAACATGACACCGGAAAAGCTCGGCAGAAGGCAGAAGATGGAAAACCTCTTGCCTTTCTGCTGATATTTAAGAATATTTTTGCTTTTTTTTCTTTTAGCGATTTTCATTCACGTAAACCTGAATCCTGTTTTGAATAATTTCTGCTGCCTCCCGGGCGCTCTTCTGCCCGGAGAAAAAGCTCTTTGATTCTTCATCAATAATATTATAAATCAGATTATCATAAATCCGTAACCCTTCAGCCCGGTTTATTATATCACGGAACTGATCAACAAATTCTTTGCTGCGTTCCCGGCTGATATCAACTGAAAAATCATCATATCCGGACGTACCCATATGATCTTCCTGCCCGGGCGGGACCGTCGTCGCCACCCTAATCATCTCATCGACGGCACTTTTCTTAATCGGAATTGAATAACGCTGGCCCATATTTTCAGCGTTTTGAAAGGTATCTGACATCAAGTAATAGATAAACGCATATGCACCATCCTTATGTTTTGAGCGGTTATTTATCGCTACCGCCCCGGACGGGGACATCAAAATTCCGCTTCCGCTATCAGTCGGGTAACCAATGAATTTCGGTTCACCGTCAAACAAAGAATTTATCATCGACATTGTAAAAAGCAAATCATAAATATACTCGTCCCTTAATAGATATTTTCCAGTACTTATTCCTTCATAGGTGCCAATCCGGTCAGGATTTGACCAGTCCCAGGCATCGGAATCATCACCAAAAGTAGCGGCAAATTCCATAATCCGGATAAATTCATCCCCGGTAAAATCACATTTACCGGTATTCCAATCAACAAACTTGTCAAAGTTCGAAGATATCAATGTACTCAAAACCATTACCGCATTCGCGTTCATTAGCTGGGATTCGGGGTGCTTTTCCGCCCATTCAATCATCTCATTAATATCCCAGCGCTCAATACCTTCAAGCCGGCTTGCATGGCCAACCAAAGTATTAATCATGAACCCGGTCATCATCCCATATATTTTGCCATTCTGACTATAAGCATTAATGGCATTTTCCAGATAATCACCGCGGTCTATGTCACTTTTATCAATTAATGAAGTCAGGTCATACAAAACACCTTTTGAGGCAAGTAAGGAAAAGTTGACATTTGACAGATCGATAATATCAGGGCCCCGGCCGCTTGTTAAATCAGTATTAAATTGAAGAATCGCCGCTTCCCATGCCGCTTGCCAATCGTCGTCATCGGTAAGGTCATTGAAATTCAGATATTCTTTTATTGTAATCCGGTATTTATCATTTGCTTTATTAAAGTTAATAATCGCCATTCTAATATCATGGCTCAAATTCAACGCCCCGTAGGTGATGAATTGGCGGGGCGGAAGCTCGCCGTAAGTAGTCTGTTCCAGGACGATTAGCTCGGAAGTAGTTCCATCCTGGCCATATATTTCATTAAGCAGCCAGAACGAGCCATTTGTAAGCTGGCCGAAAAAACGGACATTATTAATAAGGATATCACTGTCAATCCAATCAAGAAGTTTCGTTACAGTCCCGTTTTCCATATCACCGGTAAACAAGCTTGTTCCGTCACTAATCAGCAATCCCGTTTCACCGCCATTGGCAAAATTCATATTACCCCACCGGGCTAAACCTTCAAATTTAACTTCCGGGCCAAGGGAGCCTGTCGTAAAATCAACCTGCCTTAACACCATACCCGAGCTTGATTCACCCCAGGCCGTAAGGTAAATATCATTTTCATAAAAAAGAAGATTTTGGATCCAGCCGTCATATTCAACTCTTCCTTTGATAGCACCGTCATTGCCAAGGCTAAGCAAGTTCGTGCCGCCAGTATTAGTACTTACAATAAAGTAAAGATTGCCGTCAGGGTCACTAAACATTTGTTGAATCCAAGCGCCTTGGTCAATATTAAGCTTTTCTCCGATATCAGTTTCGCTGATTTTCCGGCCGTCAGGGGAAGCTTCATAAATAATAAATGTATTACCATTTTCCGACCATGCCGAAGCAAGTAAGATAAAGTTGCCTTGGGCATTCATTGTTATTCCGCTAATATGCTCATTTTCGCCGATTGGGAACAGGGTAACTTCGGAGACAGTCCCCTCGGCCAGCGCAACTTTCATTAATTTGTTTTCACCGCGCATCTCCTCGGCCAGCCACTCATAAGAGAAGTAATAAAAATAATCACCATGGGCTACTGCCGACTGGATATAACCAGTCCCGAAATCGACATCCTGGTAGGCGGCAAGAAAGGCAATGGTATCCGGGCCGATACCACTGTCATCCTTTCTCCCGCAAGCGGTCATCAACCCTGATAACAAGATGACCGCTAATGTTAAAGTAATAAATTTTTGTTTAAAATTCCTCATAAGACTCCCATCCTCATATGGTATATAAATTACTAACGGTTTTCATTCACATAAACCTGAACCCGGCTCTGGATAATTTCTGCTGCCTCGCGGGCACTCTTCTGCCCGGCAAAAAAGCTGGCGGCCTCTTCTTCTATGATATTATTAATTTGCTCATCGGAACTTCGTATTCCTTCAGCCCGGGCGATTAAATCAAGGAACTGGTCAATAAATTCAGCATTGCGGGATTGAAGGATTTCAACCATCAAATCATCAACTCCCCAAGTCATAGTGTGATTCTCCCGGCCTGGCGCTGTCACCGTTGAAGTTCTAATCATTTCATCTAAAGCACTTTTTTTAATCGGGATTGCAAAACGGTGGCCTGAATCTTCGGCATTTTGAAACCGATCCGACATCAGATAACTGATAAACTCAAAAGCACCATCTTTATTTCTTGATTTGGCGTTGATTCCGGCCGCCCCGGTCGGTGATAACATGATTCTGCCGCCGTCATCGGTCGGATAGCCCATAAATTTCGGCTCCATATCGAACATCGCTTCAAGTAATTGCATATAATTTATATCATTTACTCTCTGTCCCATTAGGAGGTATTTTCCGGTGGTCAGGCCTTCATGTGTCCCAACCCGGTCCGGGCTTCTCCAATCCTCCATATCGTCACCGAAGGTTGCGGCAAATTCCATGATCCGGATAAATTCATCCCCGGTAAAATCACACTTTCCGGTACTCCAATCAACAAATTTATCAAGGACCGAAGATACCATTGTATTCATAACCATTGCCGAAGTCGTATTCATCAACTGTGAACCCGGGTATTTTTCAGCCCATTCAATCATTTCGCTGATATTCCAATTATCAATTCCGTCAAGGCGGCTTTTATGGCCAACTAAGGCATCAACCATAAAACCGGTCATCATTCCATATTTTTTGCCATTATAGTTATATGCGTTTAAAGCATTTTCCAGATAATCATCCAGATTAATATCACTTTTTTCAATTAATGAAGTTAAGTCATATAAAACACCTTTGGTGGCAAGTAAGGAAAAATTGATATCGTGCAGGTCAATAATATCAGGGCCCCGGCCGGTTGTTATATCAGTATAAAACTGATGTACCGCCGCTTCTCTTGCTTCTTTCCAATCATCATCGGCAGTAAAAGTAAAGTACTCTTTTGGAATAATGCGATATTTGTCACTCGTTTTATTAAAATTAATAATCGCTGTCCTGACATCATGGCTTAAGGTAAGCGCCCCGTAAATGATATTTTCGCGCTGCGGAAGTTCGCCAAAAGTCGTCTGTTTCAAAACAACCAATTCGGAAATGGTCTTTTCCTGCCCCCACATTTGGCTGAACAACCAATACAAGCCGTTTTCCAACTGGCCAAAACCACTAATATTATTGGCATTTATATCGCTGTCAATCCAATCAAGAATCTTCGTTGTTGTACTATTTTCAAGGTCGGCGGCAAACAAACTTGTACCGTCACTTACCAATACTCCTGTTTCACCGCCTTGGGTAAAGCTCATATTACCATTCCGGCTTATACCGGCTAATTGAATTTCCGAGCCGAAAGAACCAGCAGCAAAGTCGGCCTTTCTAAGCACCATTCCGTTATCCCCCCAAACACTGGCAAAAACATCACCTTTCGCACAGATAAGACTAGACATCCAGCCGGAATGTTCGATCCTTCCTTTGATTTCCCCGTCACTTCCAAGGCAAATCACACTCGTTGTATTGGTAGAAAATGTACTTACCATTAAATAAATATTGTCACTATCGTCACTGGCCATCTGCTGAATATAGCTTTCCTGGCCAAGCTCAAGTTTTTCGCCAAGATCGGTTTCATTGATTTTCCGGCCGTCGGGTGAGACTTCATAAATAGTATATGAAGCACCATCTTCTGCCCATTCCATCGCAAGCAAAATAAAATTTCCTTGCGGATTAACCGTCATGTTGCTTATGTACTCATTATCACCAAGCGGGAACAAGGTGACTTCCTCTACATCACCGGCGGCTGAAATCTTCAGCAGCTTATTTACATTGCGCATTTCCGCTTCCAGCCATTCAGAGGTGTAAAAATAAATATAATCACCATGACTAACCATTGTCTGAACGTGACTATTCCCTAATTCAATATCCAGATATGTAGCAAGAAAAGCAATGGTATCCGGATCGATAGCATTATCATTGCCACCTCTTCCGCAACCGGTTATTAATCCTGTTAATAGGACGGCTGCCAATGTTAAAGCAATAAATTTTTGTTTGAAAGTTTTCATAAATATCCCTTCCCTGTGTATGTTATATTTTCTATTTTCAACTATATCACAGGGCTATGCGCTTTTCAAATTAAGATTTGTTTAAGCAGTATTAAGAAAATATTCATAGTTTCCTTAGAGTAGTTCTGCCGCTTCTTGCATATTTTTAATAATTGGTACATCAAAAGGGCATTTCTTCTCACAGCTTCCGCATTTAATACAATCTTTCCCGTTACTCTTAAGGCTTTGATAATGGGAAACTATCGAAGGCGGTACGTTTGTCTTGTCCAGCCTTGCGATATCAAGGTATTTATTAACCGTTGCAATATCAATTTCTACCGGGCAGGGTAAACAATGATTACAATATACACAGTTACCCCGGAAATCATTTTTCTTGACTTTAATAATTTCGGCAAAATCCTTTTCCGCTTCGGAAAGATTGAAATAATTCAGGACATCAAGCATTTCCGCCGCCGTTTTACTTCCGGGAAGGACACTGGCAACCGCCGGCCTGGTTAAGCCATAATGCAAACACTGGGGAACTGTCATCGCCCCGGAATAAGGTGAATGTTCCTTGCTGATTAGCTTGCCGCCGCCAAAGGGTTTCATAACCGTAATCCCGATTTGTTTCTTTGTACAAAGCTTATATAATTCCGCCCGTTTGGGGTCAATGCCACGGAACATATCGGCGCCCATCCCGGTATCCATATAATCAAAAACATAATCTTCATAAGGGAGCATATCAAAAGCCGGGTTGATACTAAACATCATCATCTCCGGCAAACCGGTTTCGATTGCTTTGATAGCTGTTTGCGGATTGTGGGAGCTAAAACCGATATGGTGAATATCGCCGTTCTTCTTAAGTTGTTCGGCATAGGTTGCAAATTCGGTTTCAAAAACATTTTTGTAATCATCTTCGGAATCAATAAAAAACAGCATCCCAAAATCGATATAACCATAAAGGCGAAGTAGTTCTTCGAAAAACTTTTTTACGGTGGGCATATCACGGCTGATGTCATACTGCTGTTTGACATTGGTCGCCCCGATATGGCCTTGAATCATAATGTCCTTGCGTTTGGTACCAAACGCTTTGGCGATGAACTCTCTTACTTCGGTACCCGGCATAAAGATATCAAAGAGGTTGATTTCGTTTTCTAAGGCGATATCAATTGTTTCCTTGACTTGTTCATAGGGTTTGAAATCAAGGTATTCGCACCCAAGGCCGATTGCACTGACTTTTTTGCCTGTTTTTCCTAGTTCGCGGTATTGCATGGTGTCCCTCCTACAATTTTGTATAAATATACTATAATTATTTATCCGCGTGTGACCTCTCTGCACTTCGGCCACAGACACGCTTTCGCTCCGATAAAAACGTTGCGTTACATAAGACGATAAAAACATCGTCTAAGTAACGACGTTTTTCAAGGGTCTGTTTGCGAAGTCAGAAGATCACTCACGACTAAGCATTTTAATTCTTGAAGCTATGTATCGGTGCCGGAATCCGGCCGCCGCGATTGATGAAATCGTCGCAGCCAAAGGGGTTAACGGGCATAATCGGGGCATATCCAAGCAGGCCGCCGAACTCCGCAACGTCACCGACTTTTTTACCGTTGACGGGGATAATCCGGACAGCGGTTGTTTTCTGGTTAATCATTCCGATGGCCATTTCATCGGCGATGATACCGGATATCGATGAGGCTTTCGTATCACCGGGGATGGCAATCATATCAAGGCCAACCGAGCAGACACAGGTCATTGCTTCGAGCTTTTCTAAAGTCAGCGCCCCGGCAATAACTGCATCAATCATGCCTTGATCTTCGCTGACGGGGATAAAGGCCCCGCTTAAACCGCCAACATAAGACGAAGCCATCACCCCGCCTTTTTTGACTTGGTCATTTAGCAGGGCAAGAGCGGCAGTCGTACCCGGCGCCCCGACATATTCAAGGCCGATTTCGCACAAGATATCAGCAACACTGTCACCTACCGCCGGGGTTGGCGCAAGTGACAAATCAACAATCCCAAATGGTACATTTAACCGGAGGGAAGCTTCTTTGGCGACTAACTGGCCGACCCGGGTTACTTTGAACGCGGTTTTTTTGATTGTTTCACAAAGCACTTCAAAACTTTCGCCTCGTACTTTGCTTATGGCAGTCTTTACCACCCCGGGGCCGCTGACCCCGACATTGATAACGGTATCGGTTTCCGTCACCCCGTGAAACGCCCCCGCCATAAAGGGGTTGTCGTCGGGGGCATTGCAGAATACCACCAGTTTGGCGCCGCCGATTGAATCGTTATCTTTGGTTAAAGCTGCTGTTTCTATTATAATATCGCCCATCATTTTAACAGCATCCATATTTATCCCCGTTTTCGTTGAACCGAGGTTAACCGAAGCGCAAACCCGTCCGGTTTCTTTTAGGGCTTTCGGGATTGAATTAATCAGCATTTCATCAGCCGGGGTTTGGCCTTTGGCGACAAGGGCGGAATAACCGCCGATGAAATTAACGCCAACATCATGGGCGACTTTGTCCAGCGTTTTTGCAATCGTAATAAAATCATCCGGAGACTTACAAGCTGAACCGCCAATCAGAGAAATAGGGGTTATCGAAATACGCTTGTTGACAATCGGTATCCCAAACTCGCGGCTGATATCATCACCAACCGCGACCAGATTTTTTGCGGCATTATAAATTTTGTCATATATTTTTTGATTCAAAGAATCAAGATTTGAATCAATCACATCCAGCAAACTAATCCCCATTGTAATCGTGCGGACATCAAGATTTTCTTTCTCAATCATTTGGTTAGTTTCGTTTACTTCGTAGAAATTAATCATGTTGTATCTCCTGTAATTTTCATTATCTTTCTTTTTGATATAAATGTCAATATCAAAAAATTATTTCATCCCAATGAATGCCGCCATTGTCCCGCGTTTTACCCCGTTTCGCCGATGGGAATAAAACAGCCCCGGATTATCTATTGTGCATAGTTCCGATACTTCGATATTTGTTTCGGGTATCCCCGCTTCCAACAAAAACGCTTTATTCATCTTTTTTAAATCACAAAATGGTTTTTTACTCTTTTCGATACAGAAAAACCGGTTTATTTTTTCACCATATTTTTGTTGAAACTTTTCATAAAAATCTAAATCAACTTCATAACAACAAATACCGGCCGCCGGGCCGATTGCGGCGCGGGTTTGGTTCGGTTTTGTGCCATATAGTTCGCCCATCCGCCTTACGGTTTTTGCCCCAATTTGCCGGAAAGTCCCTTGCCAGCCAGCGTGAATTGCCGCAATAGCCCCGTTTGCATTATCATAAAGTAAAATCGGTACACAATCAGCAACCCGGACCGAAAGCAAAATATCTTTGATATTTGTAACAAGGGCATCAGCTTCGCCTAAATGATTGCTGATTGAGTTTTGGTTTTGTGCTAAACCTTTGTTGCTAATATTACTATCCACGACTATAATTTCATCAGTATGAATCTGATGAACTTTCATCACATTTTCTGCTTTGAACCCTTGCGACCCGGCGATAATGCGATAATTTTCCGCGATATTTTGATAATCGTCATCAGAAGAATTAATTTGTAAATTTAAGCTATGTAAAAACTCCGTTTCCGCTGTTTTTCCGCTGGCCCCGCCATTCCGGGTTGTAAATATCGCTGTGATTTTATCCGAATGAATATTATCGGCCGTGAAATATTCGAGGTTGGGGTAAATATCGTTTTTAATAAGGGTCATTTAGTTCTTCCTTTTCATATTATATACTTCTTTTTTATCCCCCACAATAAGCATATAAGGAATTTTCCGAACTGTAAACTGTTTTATTTACTGTTCACGGCAAGCCTGTTTTATCTTTTATACGGGTCAGCTTGACATTGATAGCGAATAATCATAGTATGAACTACATGGGTATAAATGTGAATATAAATAAAATGACTTTAATCGGCAGCGGGGCGCAGGCCGATATCTATCTTTATGAAAATAAGGCCTTTAAAATTTACAAAAATAATTATATGGAAGACGAGGCACGATGTGAAGCGGATTTGCAGAAAAAAGCTCAACGAGCCGGGCTTCCTGTACCTTTAGTTTATGATGTGACTGACGTAGACGGAAGATGCGCGATAATAATGGAGTATATTCAAGGTAAGCCGGTTGGCGAGATGTTACTCGAAAACATGGAAAAAGCTTATGAATATTTGAGCCTTTCCGTTGATTTGCAAATTGAAATACACAAAATTCATGCAAATGGCTTTCCAAGCCAAATAAGTAAATTAGAAAATAAAATTGATTCTGCACCATATTTAACTGCTGAACAAAAACAAAAATTATTAACCCGGTTAGTTAAGCTGCCTAAAGATGATAAATTATGCCATGGTGATTTTCATATCCTAAATATAATGCAATGTTCCGATGGCCTTAAAATTATCGATTGGGTAGATGCAAGCAGCGGCAGCATAATCGCTGATGTCTGCCTCTATTATACCGCAAAGATATCGCCGAAATTTATCTTGATATTTATTGCGGCAAAGCAAATATCAATAAGCAAAGCATCCTTGAATGGCTGCCGGTTCTTGCCGGCGCAAGGTTACGTGAAAATGTCACTGAAAATGATGTTATAATGCTCCTTGATTTGGTTGATAAGCTTATATAAAGATGTTACATCATGAAATTTTAAAATAATCAAAATCAACATACCCGCCTATTTCTGTTGCGGCATAATTAAAAAGCGCGAATCGATAACCCACGAAATGCTCTAACGTATATTTCATATTGAGCGGTGTCCCTGCCAAAATCCATTCTTCACCGTTAAGGCTGTAGTAGAAATAAGCTATATCAATACCGTTTGAGAAATCGCATTTTATTCTAAAATATATTTCTGTTTGTTTAAGCGGAATACTTTCGGTTAACACTTCATCTTCACCGCCGCGGTTAACCATGATTATCTGTTTTTGATTGTTTGCCATCCGTACCCCGGCGAACCCATAATTATATTGAAAAGCGGCAAATCCGGCCGTGTCACCGTTTTTCATTTCAGAAACGTCCATTTTCGTTTCACCCGTACATTCGGGTGCGAAAGTACGCTGGGTTAAAGTATTGCGGGCTTTCGTTATGTTATCACACAATAACGCGGTTTTAATTCGCAAAAAACCCGGCCTTTCAGTCAATGACCAGTGTGTATTAACAGGATTATGATTCCATTGCCATTGAAGGCCTGGTTTTTCTTCGTCAAAATTATCGGAAAGCCAAATATTATGGTTAATTTTTCTTTCTGTAGAAACAGGAACGGGTATTTCGCCTTTCGCTTCCCCGAATACAGGCCAGCCGTCTTCAAATGCTACGGGCATTATCACAGGCGTCCTGCCGACTGCCCCATTATCCTGGAACAGCATACCGTACCAACTTCCATCCGCGAGGCCTATAATTGCACCCTGCGCTATTCCGTCGTCCCTATGCGTGAGATTGGCATCATAAACTACCCTGCCCTCATAATCGCCGTCAATGCTATCGGAGCGGAAACAAAGTTGTATACGTCTTCTGCCAATTGGCCATGAAATAGCGAAAAGATAATATTTTCCATTGATTTTAAAGAATTGTGAGCCTTCAGCGTTAAGCCCCCCCTCGCCGCCGATTGAAGATATCTCTTTCGGAATTAAAATTTTGTCCATCCCGTCAGGCTTAATAGCGGTTGCATCCGCAGTAAGTTCAATAACTCTAATGTTTCCGCCGCCATAAACCATAAAGACTCTGCCATCATCAAATAATAATGACATATCATGATAAACAGAATCAAGCACCGCCCGCTGCCATTCGCCTCTTTCAATATCATCTGTTTGAAATATATATGTTTTCCCCGTATTCCAAGCCGCAAAAGCCACATAAAATATTCCTTCATGGTAACGCAGGCTGCTTGCCCAGGAACCTTTGCCGTAAGCATGTTTGCCATCGGCCATATTCATTGTGGCATCTTCTTCGAGGATATCATAAACGTAATTCACAATTTCCCAATTAACAAGGTCATAAGATTTCATGATGGGGCAACCGGGGTTAAAGTGCATCGTAGTACTGGTCATATAAAAAACTTCACCTACGCGGATTACTGAAACGTCGGGAACATCCGCCCAAATAACCGGGTTTGTAAAAGTTGTGGTGTGCATAATTTTTCCTCTTATTTATTTAGAGTTATTTTTTAATTATGCGGGAACAAAAATATATTTTCAATACTATTTTTGTGTAGTATGCTTTTACCTCATTGTCATCTTTGGTTTTTTTACACCCTCCGGATAAACCGGCTCTAAATTCAAAGATTGCTTTTCTTTGGCTAACTCCGTGTTTGATTTTTCTTTGCTAACATTTTCCTGGTCTAATTTATTTTCTTTGGACATAAAATTCCTCCTTTGATTTATGGATAACACTATTAGTATTACACAGAAAAATTTTATTATCACGACAACTGTTTTAAACTAAATTTTCAATTACAGTAGTGCTTTTAGGTTTTTAAAACTACTTCCTTTACAGCATAGACCTTTGTTTGCTATAATTGCTATAGTTAAACGAAAGGAAAATCATGTTAATTTTAGCTTCCGGTTCGCCAAGGCGGCGCGAACTATTATCATATATCCAACCAGATTTTAAAGTAGTCATTCTTCCAACAAGCGAAGATTTTTTACCGGGGACTCCCCCAAATATAATCGTGGAAACCCTTGCTTTGCGAAAAGCCTGCGCGGTGCAAAAACTCCACCCTCACGATACGATAATCGGTGCGGACACGATTGTGGTTTTAGATGGCAAAATCTTTGAAAAACCGGAAAATGAGGCTCACGCTTGCGAAATGCTAAAGACACTTTCCGGCAGAGAGCATCAAGTTTTTACCGGTGTTGCGATTTTGAATCCGGATAGTAAAAGTGTATTTTCAGAAGAAACTTTGGTGCGTTTTACGAAACTTACAGCTAAAGAAATCACTGCTTATGTCGCAACCGGCGAACCGCTGGACAAGGCTGGAGGATATGGAATCCAAGGGCTTGGCGCAACGCTGGTAGAGAGTATTTGCGGAGATTTTTATAATGTTATGGGGCTTCCGGTTTGCCGTTTGGCAAAAGAGCTGCGGCGAGAGGAAAATTATGGCAAATGAAAAGTTCGGAAAAATTGGGGCATTAATTATAGGTGCTAGTGTGTTACTATTCGCAGTATTTCAATAGAGCGGAGGAATCAATATGAATAATCAATCAACAATTTTCTGGTTTTCCGGGACTGGTAATTCGCTATATGCAGCAAGGAAACTTTCGCAAGAACTTGATATAGCGCTTACGCAAATAACCGAGGCCGCGCCATCCGGGGCGGTTGGCGGTAACGGGGTCAAAGTCGGGTTTGTATTTCCATCTTATTATTTGAATCTGCCCCGTGCTGTCCGGACATTCGTTGAGAAATTGGAAATTAAACCGGATACATATATTTTCTCTGTTGTTACGATGGGCGGAGTCGGGCATGGAAGCATTACCGCGATGAACAGGGCCTTGAAAAACAAAGGGCTGAATCTTAATTACGGCAAAGGTATCAAAATGCCGGACAATTATGTTCTTTTATATAACCCGGCCGATTCGGTTGCCAGCGAAACATTACTTAATAAAAACGATACCCAACTTCGCAAGATTGCTGCCGAAATAAAATCGGAAAAACAAGCGGCAGGGGCATTGCCGTTTATTATGAATAATTTATATAAAAAGATTGAGCGCTTAGATGATAAGTTTACTGTAAGTGAAGGCTGTACCGGTTGCGGTTTGTGCGAAAATATCTGTCCGGTCAGAAATATCAGGCTGGAAGCCGGAAAACCGGTATGGAAGAAGCATTGCGAACATTGTGTTGCTTGTATTAGCTGGTGTCCGGTGAAAGCTATCGAATACGGGGACAAAACCCAGTCCCGGCGGCGGTACCGTAACCCGCGGATTAAAGCGGCCGATTTAAAAAGAAAAAACGATGAGGTATTATTAACGGGGAAATAGTCATATGCTCAATAATGCTTCTTCTATTTTATTTATTTTTGATGTAGCTTCCTCGCATTTATACTCTTCAAGGTCATAGACGATTTCTTCAAAAAGTTGGCCGATATCCAAAAAGTATATGCTATCAAAAAGCGGTTGTAAAACTTCAATTGCCTGATTTGCATCATAATCTTCGGCGGCAATTTTCGCAGCATTTATTGCCGCTGCCAATACATCTTTATTAATCATTTCTTTTTCCGCCGCTGAAATAGAATTAACTACTTTGTTAAGCTGGTTAAGGAAGCTTAACAGTAACTCTTTTAATACCGGATAATTTTCATAACAAAATTCGTTCCGGCCATCCGAAGCTGCTTTTTCGATTTTTGCTGCAAGATTACCAATCGCCGAGGCCCCGATATTATAAAAAACACCTCTTATCCCATGCACTTCGGTTTTTAAGCCTACGATATCCCCATCCGCAAGATAGCCATCCATTTTGATAATCGAATCCGGTAATAAGCGGGCAGTCAGCCGGACAGACTTTTCGTATTCATCATAAAGCCCGCCCATGCCGGCCAAAGCATTATCTACATTAAGAACATCAATTTTCTTTAACATAGTTATTATCGGGGGAATAGTCTCTTTATGCGAAACATCCGGGGTTTCATCTATATGCAGGCGGGCCGCTTCAATAACTTCCGGCGGCTGTT
>WRAQ01000007.1 GCA_009780115.1 Lachnospiraceae bacterium | reverse complement strand
AGAAAGCCTTCGAACAGCGGTATTAATTCGCGCATTTTTAAGAACATTTCATCGTTTGACGTAAGTATCCCGCCGCCCCGCGCCGACCCTAATTTGCGGGCTGAGAAATAGATTAAATCAAATAATTCCGCAATCGCTTGGGTTATTTCCAGAATCGAACTTGCTTTAAACTCTTCTTCCCTCTCTTTGATGAAATGGAGATTGTCGGCAAGAAGTGAGGCATCCAACAGCGAAATGATATTGTGTTTTTTGCAAATTGCTACTACATCACGCATATTTTGAATTGAAACCGGCTGCCCGCCGATTAAGTTGGTGCCAACTTCAATCCGGACATAAGGAATATTTTCAGCGCCAAGACGGCTAATCGCTTCGTTTAACTTGTCAATATCCATATTTCCTTTAAAGGGCAGGTTGCTTTCTTCCTCAATCCCGGCATCAGAAATAAGCTCCTCGACTCGTCCGCCGTTAACGGTAACGTGTGACTTAGAGGTCGTGAAATGATAGTTCATCAAAACGGTATCACCTGGTTTAATCAGGGAGCGGTTGATGATATTTTCTGCCGCCCGGCCTTGATGGACAGGAAGAAACAGTTTCGTATTAAATATTTCTGTTAGTTTTTTTTCCAAACGATAATAAGTTTCCGAACCGGCATAACTGTCATCAGCAATCAGCATCGCCGCCTGTTGGCGGTCACTCATCGCATTTACTCCGCTGTCTGTCAGCATATCAAGAAAAACATCACGGTTCTTTAATAAAAATGTATTAAAACCGGCATCATTTAATGAATTTAAACGGTCTTCAATCGGAAGAAGGTGGAGTTTTTGAATAATACGGACTTTGTGCATCTCGAGGGGGATATTCTCCTCGGTGTAGTATTTGATATTAGCCATCTTGGGCCTCCTTGTGGGTATTAAATGATTTCGGGCATAATTATTATGAGACCCGTACTTTAGCGCATTAATGCGTTTAACTGCTAAACTAATTTTACCTTAACCGCTTTGTGATTGTCAAGTGAAATAAGGCTAAGGAGGCAAAAACATCTCGCAGGAGCCTTAGGCCGCCTTCTATCCCTAAGAGAATGTTCATTGGAACCAATTAGACCGCAGCGACAGAGAGAGTTTATTGCCTGACTTAGCCATTATATTTGTGTATAAACAAAAAAATTAAGGAAACAATATCCGTATTATGGCAGAAAAACTCAAAAAATACAATAAAAAACGGGACTTTGAAAAGACCAGCGAACCGGAAGGCGATAGTGATATCGGGCAAAGTGAGAAAGTCAAAGATAAGTTACACTTTGTCGTCCAGCATCATATGGCAAGCAGAGAGCATTATGACCTGCGCCTTGAGTGGGGCGGGGTGATGCTTAGTTGGGCGGTGCCGAAAGGGCCTTCCTTTTTACCAAGTGACAAACGCCTGGCGATTCATGTTGAAGACCATCCGCTAGAGTACCGGCATTTCGAGGGTACGATCCCCAAAGGGGAATATGGCGGCGGCACAGTGATGATTTGGGACGAGGGTTATTATGAGCCTTACTCCGATATGGGTGCAGGCCTTAAGAAGGGTTCGCTTAAGTTTACCTTAGAAGGCAGCCGGTTAAAGGGCCGGTGGGCGCTGGTGCGTTTAAAAAAAGACGATGATAGTGATAAAGAACAAAATAATTGGCTTCTAATCAAGGACAAAGATGAGTATTCCGGGGATTCGGCCGGAATTTCTGATTATACCTTAAGCATAACAACCGGGCGGACAATGGCGGAAATCGAAGCCGGGGCGCAACCAGCAAAAAACATCGGGGCGAAAAAAGTTACCGGTACAAAAAAAAGTCGGAAAAAATCCGCGCCTAACCCTTTCAAAACTACCGGAATCCAATTGGCTAAATTGGTAAATGCAGTACCCGACGGCAAAAATTGGCTTTATGAATTTAAATATGACGGTTATCGAATTATTAGTTATATCGAAGATAATAAAGCCAGATTGCAAACAAGGAATGATCACGATTACTCCGACCGTTTCCTTAGTGTCACTGAATCACTTATCAGTCTTGCCAATGGCCGCTCGCTGGTGCTTGACGGTGAAATGGCTGTCACCGATGAAACAGGCCGCACTGATTTTCAAGCATTACAGAATTATCTTAAAAATCCCACAGGAAAAGACCTGGTTTATATTGCTTTCGACCTTCTCGCCCTTGACGGGGTTGATTTACGTAATCAGCCGCTTATCCGGCGAAAAGAAAAATTAGAATCTCTGTTAAAAGATGCCCCGGAAAATATTCATTATAGCCGCCACGTTCAGGATACTAAGGGTACCAACGCCGGGGAAGAAAGCCTGGCGATTGCAACCAAACTAAAAATGGAAGGGATAATCGGCAAAATGGCCGATTCTATTTATACCGGTACAAGAAGTAATGAGTGGATAAAAATAAAATGTGACCGGCGGCAGGAATTTGTAATCGGCGGCTATACGATTTCAGAAAAAAGTATTCGGGGAGTTAGCTCGTTATTATTAGGATATTATGAGGATGGAAACTTAATATATGCCGGCCGGACCGGAACCGGTTTCACAGAGCAAAGCGCAAAAGAACTATTGACTAAATTTAACAGCTTAAAAAGAAAAACTACTCCTTTCCAAACAGCCCCAAAAGAAAGGACTGATGAAAATATCGTCTGGCTTAGGCCATCATTGGTCGCAGAGATTAAGTTCGCCGAATGGACGAAAGAAAATCAATTACGGCAGGCAAGTTTTAAGGGAATCCGGATAGATAAAGAAGCTAAGGAAGTCAGGCGGGAAGTTGCCGCGGAAGCAGACGTTAAAAAGACAGAAGGCGGCGGGAAAGCAGGCGTTAAGAAAACAGAAAATGACGGGAAAGAAAAAGTTATGGATAAAACCGGCATCACAGTTCAAGATATCAAAATCAGTAACCCTGATAAGGTAATTTTCGAAGACCCGGAAATCACCAAAATAGACGTAATCCGCTATTATGAGCAAGTAGCAGAAAAAATGCTCCCTTATGTTGAAGGCCGGATACTAAGTATCGTCCGTTGCCCTAAAGGTGTTGAGGGTGGTGCTTGCTTTTACAAAAAGCACCCCGAGCCTGGCCGCCATGGTATCTTTACTGTTGAAATCCCGGCTTCCAATGAAAAGGGCAAAAAAGTGCCGCCCGGCAACGAAACTTCAAAAGATGATTATTTTTATATAAAAGATATCACCGGATTAATATCGGAAACGCAAATGGGGACACTTGAATTTCATAGCTGGGGCAGCAAGGCAATGAAAATGGAAAATCCGGATTTGGTTGTCTTTGATTTGGACCCTGATGAAGGTATGGACTTAAAAACAATCCGTCTGGGGGTAAAGGATTTGCGCGCAATTTTAAATGAGCTTTCTTTAAATGCTTACCTAAAAACCAGCGGGGGTAAAGGTTATCATGTCGTTGTCCCAATTAAGCCGGTTGCAACTTGGGATAAAGTAAAAGAATTTGCCAAGTCGGTGGTGCAAGTAATGGAAAGCAAGTGGCCGGACCGTTATACCAGTAATTCGCGCAAAATAAAACGCTCCGGCAAGATTATGTTGATTGGCAACGGAATGGCCGGGGCGCAACCAGTATCGCACCCTACTCGCTTAGGGCAAGGTCGGGGGCGGCGGTTTCAATGCCAATTGCATGGGATGAATTAACAAAAATTGCCCCTGATGGCATCAATATGGCAGCGGCACTTCGGCGAATCAAGAAAGCTGACCCTTGGGCAGGATTTTTTGAAAATAAACAGCAGCTTAAGTAATGAATAATCCTACTTCGCCAACAAACACACCACCTCAACATTCCCGGTCGCGGGAAATAAGTCAACTGCCGCCGCCCGGCTAACGGTATATCCATAAGCGGCAAACTCTTTGAGGTCACGGTTAAGGCTGGTAGGTTTACAAGAAATATAAAGAAGCCGGGGGATATCGTAAGCCAGGATTTTTTTCAAGGCTTTAGGGTGAAGGCCATCGCGGGGTGGGTCAAGAACGATAAAATCCGGCTTTTCCTTGATATCATCAAGCACTTTCAGGACGTCACCGGCTATAAACTCACAGTTATGTAAACCATTTAACTTCGCATTTTCACAGGCAGCAATAATAGCTTCTTCAACAATATCAACGCCGATTACTTTTTCGGCAATCGGGGCAAGCAATTGAGTGATGGTTCCGGTCCCGCAATATAAATCATAGATAATTGGTTTATGCTGATTAATATCCAAGCTTTTTATATCGCCGATATACTCTCGCGCTATCTCATAAAGCACTTCCGCCCCTAATGAATTAGTTTGAAAAAAAGAAAAAGCGGTAATCTTAAACCGGAGCCCCAGGATATCTTCATAAAACCAATCTTGCCCATAAATGATTTTCAGTTCATCAGCGCGGACTATATCAGCAACCGAATCATTAATTATATGCAAAATTCCATTGACCTGTCCAGTCAATCCAAGTTCGAGTAAGCCTTTTACCCATCCGGTCAAATCGTGATTTTCTTGGGATGTAGTAACTAAAGCGATTAATATTTCTTCAGTTCTAGCGGCTTTTCTAATTAAAAGATGGCGCAGGAAGCCTAAATGTTTCATCCGGTGATAATGAGAATAGCCCGCAAAATATTCGCGGGTGTACTGCAATATCCGCCGGTAATCTTCATCTACTAGCTGGCATTCATCAACCGTAACAATATCATAAAAGCTTTCACGCCGGTGCATCCCCAAAGCAAGGGGCCCGTCCTTATACTCATCGCCAAAAGAAAATTCCATCTTGTTGCGATAGCCAAATTGTCTTGGGCTTGGGTGAATCCCGGTGAAATTTTCTAAATCAAGAAGCCTTCTTAACTGTTCTTCTTTGATTCGTAACTGTTCGTCATAAGGTAAGTTCTGCATGATACAACCACCGCATTTTCCAAAATGCGGACAGGTTGAAGTGATTTCTAAAGGTGATTTTTGGTCGATTGATTTAAGCCGCCCTTCAGGAAGGCTTTTGCGGATCTTGTTAATCGTTAATGTAATCATTTGCCCGGGTAAAGTATTTTTGACAACACAATAACCGGCCTCTGTTTCAACGATACCGCGGTTAGGAAAATCCAGCCTGATTACTTTTCCCGTTAGGGTTTGCCCTTTTTTCATATTCTCCAAGACAAAGGCTACCATATCAAACGGCAGCCCTAAAAATTGTATTAAGATAGTTGTCCTTCACGCTTTTACGCTAAATCATCCGGTACTTCAATTGCCAAATCATCATCATCTTCAAAGAAATCATCATCGAAATCATCGAAATCATCATCGAAATCTTCAAAATAATCCGGGGTCATATAATGGTATACAGCGTAAGCAATCGCTGCAACAGCGGCAATTGCACCAATAACAGCAAGTACCCAAACTAAGGTATTAGCTTTTTTCTTTTCTTCCTTGCGGCTTAATAAATCATGTAAATCGCGGGTTTTAATCATCTCAACAACATCTTCTATCTTGTTTTTCATATATTATCCTTTCTTTGCTAATGTAGTTGTACCGAAATCATAAACTGTGAAGCGGTGAATTGTATAGCTTAGTGTTTCCTGCCTGTCTTGTTACTATTCGCAATTTATGTTATATCATGATTTCGAAAGAAATCATGCCCTCCGGGGGATGCGCACTAAAACCGCGCTGATATAATGTATTAACGACATTATATCTGATTTCGAAAGAAATCATGCCCTTCGGGGATTGCCTGCTGCTTCTAATATTATAGCATTAACCTAAAGATTTTTCTACCATATTTTTACATATTTTAGACTTTCTTAAGTTTTGCAAAAGCGGCATACATAATCTTGGGCCCGGCAGTATCGAAATCAACCGTTACCTGATAATCCTTTGCCCCCTGCTCAATACCCCTAACTATTCCGATACCGTATTTGATGTGTGCCACCTTGTCACCAACTATGTAATCAGGACTGGCCCCCATCACCGGCAACCCCTGGCCGATTCCGCCTCTTTTTAATGCCGATACCCCGCCGGCGACATATGGTTTGTTTTCCGGGGCAGTATAATTTTTAACCGGAACCGTGACTTTCATCTTGCGGAAAGTACTAAGGCGGTTATCCATAAGCGGCGGCGGAATTTCTTTCAAAAACCGGCTTGCGGCATTGTATTGTGTTTCGCCGCGAACCATCCGCTGTTTCGCACAAGTCAGTGTCAAATCATCCCCGGCCCGGGTAATCCCGACATAAGCAAGACGACGTTCCTCTTCAATTTCTGCTTCCGGGTCTTCGGAAGCGATACTCATATAACTTGGAAAAACACCGTCTTCTAATCCGGCAATATAAACATGCGGAAACTCCAAACCTTTAGCACTATGTAAAGTCATCAAAAGTACCTGGCCGCTTTCCCCGACGACATGATCGATATCAGCTACTAAAGCAACCTCGTCAAGGAAATCGCTAAGGGTCGCTTCATGGTTGTTTTCTTCAAATGAAACTACTTTGCTGATAAGCTCATCGATATTTTCGATACGCGACTGGGCATCTTCTTCATTTGAAGCTTCAAGTTCCGTAATATAACCGGTCGTTTCGATAACATCTTTAATTAAGTCAGATAAACCGTATAATTCCATTTTACTACGGAAAGCTTGAATCATTGTCGTAAACGCGGTGATTTTCATCGCCGCTTTTCCTAAGCCGATAATCTGATCCGATTCACGCATTGCATCGTAAAAATTAATATTCCGCTCGTCGGCATAATCAACTATGCGCTGGATTGATGTCATACCAACACCACGTTTCGGGACATTAATAATCCGGCGGACAGCTATATCATCACGGCCATTTTCGATTGTCTTAAGATATGCAAGCAAGTCTTTTATTTCCCGGCGGGCATAAAAATTGGTGCCGCCAACAACATCATAGGGGATACCCCTGATAATAAAACGTTCTTCAACTAAACGTGCCTGAGCATTAGTCCGGAATAAAACCGCACAATCGCTATAGCGGATAAGGCCGTCTTTTTGCTTTTTGTAAATATCATCAGTAATATAATCAGCTTCTTCAAAAGCATTGTCAAACTGCCGGAAATGAATCTTATTCCCCTCACCCTTTTCTGTCCAGAGAGCTTTTTCTTTTCGGCTTTGGTTGTTACCAATAACCGCATTGGCAGCATCCAGGACATTTTGCGTTGAGCGGTAGTTCTGCTCGAGTTTGATCACTACCGCATCCGGATAAACTTTTTCAAAATCAAGGATATTCCGGATATTGGCGCCACGGAACTTGTAAATCGATTGGTCATCATCACCAACAACACAAATATTCCGGTACTTCGCCGCAAGATGGCTGATTAAGGCGAATTGAGCAGTATTGGTGTCTTGGTATTCATCAACCATAATATAACGGAAGCGTTCTTGATATTGCTCAAGGATGTCAGAGTGATTTTTGAATAATTCAACTGTCTGCATAATTAAATCATCAAAATCCATTGCATTATTCCGCTTAAGAGTATTTTGATATTCTTCATATACTTTGGCAATACGGCTTTTATTAAAATCACCGCCAATTGCCTTATGATAAGCCTGGGGAGATATCAACTCATTTTTCGCATTAGATATTGCCGAAAGAAAATATCTTTCTTTAAGCGTTTTCGTATCAATCTGAAATTTCTTGAGTATTTCTTTGATAACCGTTTTCTGGTCATCAGTATCGTAAATAGTAAAAGTACTATCATAACCTAAACGATCACCATAACGTTTAAGAATCCGTACACATGTAGAATGAAAGGTAGTCACCCAGATACTATCAGCACCAAAACCAACCATATCTTCCACCCGCTCTTTCATCTCGCCGGCAGCTTTGTTGGTAAATGTAATCGCCATTATGTTCCACGGGTTCACTCCCTTTTCTTCAATCAAATAGGCTACCCGGGTCGTAAGGACACGAGTTTTACCGGAGCCGGCTCCCGCAAGTAATAAAACAGGGCCTTCCGTTGTAAAAACGCCTTTTTTTTGCTGATCATTTAGGGTATCGTAAAGTTTATTCATTATTTTCTGCTTTCCATAGACCATGAATGTTACAATACTCATAAATTGTAACCGGTCCGTCATCAAGAATAAATTCTGCGGCAGGAATACCAACAGGATCAAGGACAACCCGCTGGGTTTTGGCTTCCTGAGCCGCAATAATCCAAGCAATATGATGTTCTGCCATCATTGGATGGGGAACGGAGCCAACATTTACAGTGAGCTTGTTACCGTCACGAACTGCAACAGGAACATGCTTTTCCGCTGCGGCATCAACCGTATTCGGAATCAACTCCTTCATCGCCTGGCCGCAACATATGACTTTAACACCGGAATCTTGTATCATCGTAATTATATTGCCACAATGTTCACACTTGTAAAACTTCTTTAAAATACTCACCCAATCCCTCCTATGTATCTTCTTCCAAAATGCGGAAACTTTAGTGCTTAAACACATAATATGTGTTTGCACAAATCTCTGTTTGAAAATCTTTTGATTTTCAGCCTTTATACTATTTTAGTATAATCCCTTTTGACTATATAGTCAATGATTAGTAAGTTATCATCGCCAAGGCCTTTTTATTTAAGGCAATAGTATCCTGCCCCCATCTGGCTCGCGATACCCTTCAGGCAAAATGTAATCAAAATCTTTAATAGATTTTCATAAGATATGGTTGGGTTTGACACACTTAATTGCTCAAGGGAGCGGGGTATATAATCAAGACATGAATAAATCTGCTTTTCTTCCGCTGTAAGTGATAAAGTTTTTTCAATATTAGCTTTTTCTTTCACTGTTTGGGCCGGCTGCTTTTTGATATCAATTATCTCTCTGGTTAATTTTTCTTTAAAAGTAGCTAGAATCTCTTCAATAAATTCCTCAATTGAGACAATTAAACCGGCACCTTGTTTGATTAAGCGGTTGCACCCGCAGCTTAACCCGTCAACCAGCCGCCCCGGCATTGCATAAACCTCCCGCCCTTGCTCCAAAGCCATATCAACCGTTATCATTGTTCCGCTTTTTTCTTTTGCTTCGATAACGACAATAACATCTGACAAACCACTGATAATCCGGTTGCGGGCAGGAAATAGGCCTGCTTTTGGCCGGGTCCCGGGCGAATATTCGGAAATAATCCCCCCCTGTCTGATGATTTGTTCATAAAGACGTCTATTCTCCGGGGGATATACAACATCTGCCCCACAGCCCAAAACAGCAAAAGTCTTACCCCCGGCTTCACAGACGGCACGCTGGCCGATTCCGTCAATTCCCCGCGCCATCCCACTCACAACAGAAATCCCGCTTTCTGCAAGTTTTACCCCTAACTCTTTGGCCATCGCACTTCCATAACCTGAGTTTTTGCGAGTACCAATCACCGCTACCGCCGGAGTGTCCGGCCTAGGCAACTCGCCTTTTACAAAAAGGGCGGCGGGAGGGGCAGCCAAACCATTAAGCTTCTCCGGATAACCGGCAAACCCATAAGGATAAAATGATATTTTATTTTGCATAAGTTTTTCAAACTCACCGTCAATATCCCATACATTCCGACTATTGACCATTTCGGTCAATTGGCGTTTGCCTAAAAACCACCGCAAGTCATTTTCAGTCATGTTGTAGATATTTGAAGCGCTGCCCCCGTATTTCTTAAGTACCATCATTGATTTGAAGCCAATGCCTTCAACCGAATTAAGCCAATAAATATACTTTAGTTCATCTTTCATTGCCAGTACCTCCCGTCACTAAGGCGAAAATGCACCGCTTCAAGAATATGCGGCTCTTCAATATTTTCACTTTCACTTAAATCGGCAATTGTCCGGGCTACTTTGAGAATGCGGTGATATGATCTGGCACTTAGATTCAAAGCTTTAAAAATTTCCGCCATTAATTCTGTTTCTTTTTTACCTAAATAGCAAAAAACCGGAATATCCTTGACAATGATATCAGCATTTGAACGATATAAGGATTTTTGATAGCGTTTTTTTTGGATATTGCGGGCAATTTCTACTTGCTTGCGCATTAATTCACTAGATATTCCTGACTTTGGCTGATTCAGCGTTTCGATGGTTGTTCTTGCAACTTCCACACAAATATCAATCCGGTCAAGAATCGGCCCTGAAATACGGTTTAAATATCGTTTCACATCTTTATCCGAGCAACTGCATTTTGACTGGTCGGGAAAATAACCGCAAGGGCAAGGGTTCATCGCGCCAAGAAACATAAAATCAGCGGGATAAGTAAATGAGCCGGAAGCCCTGCTGACAGTAACTTTTTTGTCTTCAATCGGCTGGCGCAGGATTTCGATGACATCGCGGTTACATTCCGGCAGCTCATCCATAAAGAGAACACCGCGGTGGGCTAAACTAACAACCCCGGGACGAGGGACCCGGCCGCCCCCGGTCAAACCCTGCGCCGAGATAGTATAATGAGGGTTAAGGAAAGGGCGGTTAGTTTTTACTGCTTGTTTTTTGTTTAACAATCCGGCGATACTATAAATAGAAGATACTTCCAGACTCTCCTCTTCATTGAGCGGAGGTAAAATCGTCGGAACCCGGCGGGCAATCATCGTCTTTCCCGTCCCCGGCGGCCCGATTAACAACATATGATGAAAACCAGCCGCTGCAATAACCGCTGCTCTTTTTGCTTGTTCCTGCCCGGCGATATCTGCAAAATTCAGTTCTTCGAAGTCAGTATTATCTTCTCTCTTCTTACCAGCCCCCTTTTTGCTGCGGATATTTTGCTTAGAGCTTGAAATACCGCTTTTTAATAAAATTATTACCTCTTCCAAGGTAAGGGCACTATTTACATCCGCCCTTGCGATAACTTTTGCTTCTTCGATATTCTCATTTGGTACAAGAAAACGATAATAGCCGCTATTCACCGCTTCCCGGACGATGGGCAGGATTCCGCTGGCTTTTTTAATCGAACCATCTAAACCTAACTCACCAATTATTAAAGTCCCTTTGATTGCTTCCAGAGGAATATTTTGAGTAGCAATCAGGACACCTACAGCAATCGGTAAATCAAAAGCGGTCCCTTCCTTGCGCTTATCAGCCGGTGATAGATTCACAGTTATATGCAATGGCGGCATTTTGATTCCGGTATTCTTAAGGGCTACCCGGACACGCTCGGCCGCTTCCCTGACTTCCGGCGAAAGCAAGCCAACCATCGCAAAGCCGGGCAGACCGCTGGTGGCATTAACTTCCACTTGGACAAGGTAGCTTTGGATGCCGGATATGGCACCTGTCGTTACACTTGCGAACATAAATACTCCTTATGAACTATATCTTGTTACTTTGGATAAAATTGAACTGCTTGAATTACTTCGACAAAACTAATAAATATAGAACTTATCCGAATGGATATGTTCACTATACAACATGTTTTACAAAAAAGCAAGGACTTTTTTCGAATTGTTTGTGTATTTTTTTAATTAGATAATATAACTTTGGAGATATTCATTAAACTTTTCAAGGCAATCAGCTTTTCTTCGCGAACTCATATGTATTTCATTGCCGGTTTTGGTTACGATTATATTGCTTTCAATGCTCCTAATAAATTGCATATTTATTAAAATACTTCGATGACACTTTAAAAATCCGTATGGAATAAGCTTATCTTCATAATCCTTTAATTTCCCAATACATTTACACTCCTCATTTTGGATGTGGAATTTCAAATACCGTCTGTCGCTTTCGATATAAATAATCTCATTAACTTCTAAAGCATTTAATTTACCCTTTGATTCTATTTTCACGATATTATGTGGTTTGAAATTCATATTCGATTGTCCCTCTTTACTTTTTCTTTTGATTTATTAATTTTAACGCAAATTGTCATAAATATCAAACTTAATTTTCAATTTTCGTCGTAAATTTAGTCGTTATAATTAATCAATATATCATTGATTACGTTTAAGACCGCATTCATGACATCCCTATTGACTCATTTTCAATAATAATGTTATGATTCTAACAAACTTAAAGTAACAGAACGACAGATTAGATTTATTATACTTATTTTTTGAAATAGAGAAAAATTTCAATATTCGGATTGATTCGACAAAAATATTGGATTATGAGTTAAATACTATTAATGGAATTGCTGATTAATAGAAGAACAAGAATATAGAAATAATTGAAATGTTAAAATCATAATATTGAAAGGAGTTTTATGAGTCTTCAAAAACAAAAATTACTTAGAAAAATACTAAAGCATATCATTTTTATTATGGCCTTAACCTTGGCTACCAGTTTCATAGGCTGCGGCAATAAAAATGATGAAGCAAAGCAAGCAAGTGTCGCTATCGCCGATGCTTATATTGCGGAGCCTTTCCTTATTGAAAATATCCAGTCAGTCCATATGGCGGTATCACATGGTAACATTATTTATATCTCCGGTTTTGAGTATCCGCCTGATTATCAAGATGGTGATTATGGCACAGAGCAATATCTTTATTATCTTGATATGGATTTGGAAGAACCCGAAGCCGTAAAAATACCTTATGTTCTTGAGCCGGATTCATTTATCAGCAGCTTTTCAGTCAACCTTGACGGCAGCCTTAACCTCGCTATTTTAAGTTTTTCAGATGAGTCAGTGGTTGATGCAAAATCAGAAATTATTATCAAACGGATTAACCGCGACGGTACGGAAATTTCCCGCATTATGCTTGCGGATGATATTAAAGACCTGTATGTTTACCCGCAGAATTTATTAATTGATAAGGCCGGGCTGATTTATCTGGTTAATTCCGGCACAGTCTATATTTTTAATAAAGATGGTAACCTGTTCAGCAAGATTCCGGTTGGCAGTTTTAATTTCAAAATGTCATGGGACAGGGCTTATGAAAATATCTATTTAACTTGGCCTATTAATACCGGCGGGGGTAAAATAGCAATCATTGATACCGATTCCGGCTTCCTTGGGCAAAGCTATGATATCAATGCAACCTTTAATTGTTATGGGTTTACCCCTGGTTTGGGCAGTGATTTCCTTTTCGCTACCGAAACCGGAGTTTATACTTATGACCTTCAAAGTCAAAGCTATGGGCAAGTATTTGATTGGAATAGTGTCAGTATAATGGTTGATAATTATGGCAGCTTCCTTCCGCTTAGTGACGGGCGGGTCGGTTGGATTGTCAGTACCGCCCGCGGTATAAATATGCGGGTAATCCGCCCGCTTAGGGAAGATGAAACGATAATCGAAAAAGAAACACTATTGATTGGCGGGGTATGGTTTTATATTGATGATGCCTTGCGTACGGCGATTATTGAATTTAATATGACCAATCCTCGTTACCGGATTGAGATAAAAGATTATTCTGACAATGGCGCTGATGTTGATGGCGGAATGACCCGGCTTAACTTTGATATAATTAATGGGAAGGGGCCGGATATTATTGTCCTTCCGAATGCTTTTTCAATGAATCATTATGCAAGAAAGGGTGTACTTACTGACCTTTATCCGTATATTGATGCAATGGAACGGGCAGACTTTCAGGAAAATATCATCAAGGCATACGAATCTGACGGGCAGCTTTTAGGAATGCCGGTTTCTTATCTAATTAATACTTTAGTTGCGGCAAAGTCTGAACTTGGAGATGTCCAAAGCTGGAACCTTGATGAAATGATAGAATATGTAAACAGCCGCTTGCCGGATAGTAAGGTTTTTTTTGACCACAGCAAATCCGGCGTACTTAGGTTATGCTTACGGGCCAATGGTGAGGCGTTAGTGGATTGGGATAGTGATGACAGCGGCTTTCAGCGCGATTTATTTCTTAAGATGCTTTATTTTGCCGACCAGTTTACCCCCGACCATCTATATGTTTTTGATGATAATATTATTGACCGGATTCAGGATGGGCAAATTCTATTATTCTCAAATATGATGTACCATTATCTCAATCATTATAATCTTTTGACATATTTTGGCGAATCCATTGTTTATCCCGGTTTCCCTTCGGAAAATGGAAGTGGTAATCTGATTGCTTCACTAGCAGTACTTGCTATCAACCAAAACAGTCAGCATAAGGGTGCGGCATGGGAGTTTATCAGCAGTATGCTGGCAGAAGAGTTTCAAATAAGAGACTGTCATCTTCCCGTTTTCCCGATTCTAAAAAGTGCCCATGATGCAAAAATCAAGGAAACATTCAAAGCCCTTCATGATGAAAAAGGAGCTTTTTATGCATCCGGCACCGAAAGCGATATTCAAACAGTCATTGATTTAATCAATAGAGCTGAAAAGATTCGGGTTCATGACGAACATATACTAAATATTGTTATGGAAGAAGCCGGGTCGTTCTTCAGCGGGGCGAAATCGGCTGAAGAGGCCGCCGATATTGCCGAAAATAGAATTGCTATTTATGTGAGTGAAATGAAGTAAGATATCAGTAATAATTTGTAATTTCTTCAACAATATGAACCAAGCAAAGAAAGGAGGAAAATCATGAATCCAACAAGAAAAAAAGCAAACCGGAAGATGCGCTCAATTCAAGCATTTGCATGTACTTGTGCAAACTGCATATGCAATACTTGTAACTGCTATCCCCCATGTAATTCATCTCCAGCCGTAAGCGGAGTAGCCCATACATCAGCAAATACCTCTCGGTCAAATACCGATAGAACTTCGTTAAGTAATTTTAATGCGAGAGGCTAAATTAACGTTGACCTCATAGTTAAATAAAGTACTTAAAAATCATATTGTTGAATTGACAAAGCGGGCTGCCATAATATTTACCAATAATATTAAATATACTATGGCAGCCCATTTATTACTGCAAACTCCTATAACTATTTGAAAGGGAACACAATGAACGTAAAAAATCGAAAACCACCCCGAGAAATAATAAAATCAACTAACCCCTTAAATCTTCCGCTCCATCCCATCCGGGTCAACTGAAAATAAAACAGCCTGGTCGCGGTCTATTTTTCCATCAAAATAAAGCTGCGTAATTGCATCATCCATTGCAATCATACCAAGTTTGCGGTTCGTCTGCATTACCGAAATCAACTGGTGTGATTTTCCTTCGCGGATAAGATTCCGAACCGCATGATTCGCATGCAGAACTTCAAAAGCGGCAACCCGCCCGTGGCCATCGGAAGTCGGTATCAATTGCTGGGAAACAACAGCTTCTAAAACGTTGGCAAGCTGAACGCGGATTTGCTGCTGCTGATGAGGGGGGAAAACGTCAATGACCCGGTCAACAGTACTTGCCGCCCCGATTGTATGCAGGGTTGAAAGGACTAAGTGGCCGGTTTCAGCGGCGGTTATCGCAACACTAATGGTCTCAAAATCCCGCATTTCACCAACGAGGATAACGTCGGGGTCTTCACGGAGCGATGCCCGTAAGGCATTGGCATAGCTCATTGAATCAATCCCAATCTCGCGCTGGTTTACCATTGCTTTTTTGTGTTTATGCAGATACTCAATCGGGTCTTCCAAGGTTATAACATGGCAATCACGGTTATTATTTACTTTGTCAATAATCGCCGCAAGAGTCGTTGACTTACCGCTTCCGGTCGGCCCGGTTACTAAAACTAAGCCTCTTTTGCGGTTAAAAAGGTCAATTACTGAAGGGGGGACCCCTAAAACCTCCGGGGAAGGCACTTCTGTCCCGACGACACGAAAGGCCGCCGCCTCTGTCCCTCTTTGGCGATAGGCATTCACCCGGTAGCGCCCTAAATCGGGAATAGAAAAAGACATATCCCATTCGCCAAGTTCTTCAAATTTTTTCCGCTGAAAGTCATTCATGACTTCTCTCATGATTGCTTCGGTATCCGGAGGTAATAAGCGGCCATAATTCATCGTAATTAACTGGCCGTTAATCCGCATTTTGGGCGGGACACCAACCGTTATGTGCAAATCCGAAGCGCCTGATTCATTGGCGGTGCGAAGTAATTCTTCTATTCTGGGCATTGACTCTATCCTCTCGGGGTGACAAATTCCGATTCATCAACACTAATTCCTTGATTCTTCAGGGCATCAAGGTCAATGACGTGCCGGTTATCCATCGTCCTCATAATATCGACAATTTCAATATTTCCATAAGCTGATTTGTCACTTAAATCCATAATTGTATTGTTGCGGAAATTCAAAAGCATCGGCCGCAAGATATCATAACTGTTTTCTGCAAGGACCAATGCTTTGTCACCATTATTAAGCTCAACACTGACACCCTGATTGAGGATGTTGATACAGCTTGTCAGGGTATCAATAACCGGCTTGCGGTAAATCTCTTGACGTTCTAGTAAATATTTCAGGACTGTAACTTCCGAAGCCGGATGTTTTTCTAAGCGCATTGCCGTCATTGCATCAAATGTATCAGCGATATGTAAAATAAATGCACCGGGCAGTATTTTGTCCTCGCCGCGATAAGTTTCACCTTTTTCAGCCGCTTCTTTCATGCGCAAATATTGGGTGCACATCCTTTTAACCGCCGGATTCGACGGGAAAGCTTCATCAATAATCGAAAACCCGGATACGACGGCGGACTTTACTTTTTGCTTCCCGGCATGGTTTTCTTCTTCTTGAAATACCACTTCAATCGGCAGCGATAACTTTCCGATATCATGTAATAAAGCCGCAATAACAACATCATTTCGTTCCGGCAAACTTAAGTTCATACCCTTACTAAGTAATGCCGCCATTATCGCCACATTCATGGAATGTTTGAAGATATAATCTTCATTACTCCGCAAATTTTGGACAAAGTTAATTTTCGAGGTAAGATAACCGTAATTTTTGATAATATCAGCAACGATAAAATGAGTACGCTGCTGTTTTTTCGTTGATAAAATACGATTTAATTCATCAGCAATAGCAAATACGCACATCGTTTGAAAACGTTCAAATTCAATATCGGCCTGGGTCATTGGCGGTACCGGCTCCGCCGGTTCCAAAATATAGATACCGATTAAACCGAAATTTCTGATACTTTCGATTCCCTGCGGAGAAAGTAGTGAGTTCCGGTCATACAAAAGTACGCCGGATTTGTTATAAATAGGGCGGGCTAAACGCATCCCCACTTTAAGTTCGTCCGTTTTTTTAAAGAGCATAATTTACTACCCCTCTTTTGACATCTTGTCCGATTCATTTAATAATAGCACAATTTGATATTTTGGTCAAAAGATATTTCACTATCCTATGGATTTGTCCCTATGAATCGTCCTTTTCAAATCCCTCCTTTAGTTTCCTTAATGCTTTTTTTTCAATTCTCGAGACATAACTTCGTGATATTGAAAGCATTTCACCTATTTCGCGCTGGGTTACTTCTTTACCGGTAACAAGGCCGTAACGCAAGAAAATAATTTCTTTTTCCCGCTCTGATAAAACCTGGCCGAAAAGGCTCGCTAATTTTTTCGTATTATCATACAATTCCATCCGGTCAAGGACATCGGTCTGCTCATGTTCGATTATGTCAAGGAGGTTAATTTCATTACCCTCTTTGTCAATCCCGATTGGCTCATATAATGAAACTTCTTTTGCTGTTTTCTTCTTGCTGCGAAGCAGCATTAATAATTCGTTGTCGATGCACCTTGAGGCATAGGTACTCAATTTGCCCTTTTCGGCATCAAAAGAAGAAACGGCTTTGATTAAGCCGATTGTACCGATGGAAATCAAATCTTCCATGTCTTCATCGACATTACAGTATTTTTTGGCGATATGGGCGACGAGGCGCAGGTTTCTTTCAATCAGAATTTCCCTGGCTTCGGCGACGGCATCAATGTTGCCCTGACTAAGGACATGTATGTAAGAGGCTTCCTCGGTGGCAGAAAGAGGTTTTTTGAACGTTTTCAAGTAAACGCCCCCAAAGTCAGTTTCTATTATTCTATGACAGAGGGGGTATGTAAGTGCCTTTCCAAATTAATTTTGTTTGTATCGATTTTGATTTATTCCTAAGTCAGATAAAGTATCTCTCACTTCACTACAAATTCGGCCCCCGTTTCACCGGCAAAAGCAATCCGGCCGCCTTCAGGCAGGATAACTGTCCGGCGGACATTTTTTTCAAGTGAGGTGGCAAGACAGTTCATTTTATCATCATAAACGAACCATGAGCCGTTTTCCGGCGTTTGAATACTAATAATTTTACCCCCCCACGATTCATCGACATTAACCCAAATTGGCTCATCATTGATGGTAAACACTTCTTCAAGAGTTGATAGCAATATCGCAGTACTGGCATTAACATAACAGTAGTTATTTATCTTAAGATACTCGTTGCCGTTTTGGTTCACCATTGATAAATTCACAATATCCCGCCCCATTATGGTAGGAATATTCTGATAACCATATGCCTTTTCTTTATCCATAATCCGGGCGGCCGGAAATAAACGGCCGCTGCCGCGATAAATACCTTGGGTCACATAACCGGGGAAACGCTCATCGGTTTTGGTTTTTGCGAGGGCGGCATCGATATATTGGCTCGAGGTATATTTTTCGCTGACCAACAAATATTCATTATCATTTCTGGCCGCCCATCCGTTTTGTGCCGTTCCGGAAACCGGATTAGCAATGATTCTTTCTGCAAAAGGCATTGTCTCCGCTACCTGGCCTAACCCCGGAACGTCGATATAAGTTTCAACAGTCAAATAATCACCGATAAAGCGAAGGTTAGTAAAACCAACTGCCCCGGGGGCAATCGCATGCATGCCAATAAAATCACCGTTTACCGAAACAAATTTATCATCAGTATTATAGATAAATTCCATCGGGCGTTCGTTACGGACACCAACCGGGGTTAAAATAAGCGAATTTTCAGTAAAAGTAACATCATAAAAACCGCCTATCCCTGAATCGTATAAACCGGAACGGGTTTTTAAATTTTCCGGGACTTCGGCACGGGTTAGATTTTGCGGGGGAAAGCCAATCACTGTTCCCGGCGGAATCAGGCCTTCTTCCTCAAGGACGGCAAGAATGATTTGCTGTGATATTAATGCTTCCAAACCACCGGCCCCGGAAGAGGCTACCGCGGCAGCTAAATTGTACTCCGGAAGTACGGTAAGGTTAGTAAAATATATGCCGGTCGAACCACCCTTACTTAGCGCCTTAATTCCAAGTTGGTTAAACGGGTACATATCGACACTGTCCCAACCAAGGCCATAGCGGAATATCGTGTCGGAACCCGGGGCAACTACCTCCATCAGGTGCTGATTCTTCGCCATTTCATTTACTGATTCCTTGGATAAAATTGAACCGTCGACATTGTTCATGAAAATCGTTGCATAAAAACAAAGGTCTTTCATTGTGCTATATATCCCGCCGGAACCGATTACATTAAGGTTCTGCGGTTTTAACTCACTATTGCCAAGATAGGTTGGCGCAAGTATAGTACGGTCGAAATCACTTTGCGGGGTTTTGATATTGCTTAAGTTAAGCGGTTTTGAAAACTTTTGTTCAATAAAATCGGTGAATGTCATTCCACTGACAAACTCAACCAGGACTTCGGCAAGGGTTGATGAATCGTTACTGTAAATTGAGCGCTCACCCGGCTCGTGTTTAAGGGTTTGGGTACTCAAAAACTGCAAAAAATTATCATGATTGTATGTGTCATTATCGGCGGTCAAAAAAACGTTATTGTCGGTCATCCCCATCAGTCCTGATGAATGATTAAGCAGCATCCGCGGCGTGATTTTCCGGTAGCGTTCATCGGCCATCGTAAACTCGGGGATGTAGGTGATAATAGGTGTATCAAGTCCTATTTTATCCTCATCTGCCAATAACATCACGGCAGCGGCAGTAAATACCTTACTGACCGAACCAATGCCGTAAAGCTTTTCCGGGTGTGGTGCATTACTTTCAGCTTCCGGCCTGGTATCCAAGGCAAATACAGTACCAGTCAAACCTACACAAAATAACAGTATTATAAGGATTAGATAAAGTTTCTTCATTTTAAATTCTCTCCTATTCCGAAATTAATTCATAAACAGTAATATGTTTAATGCCTTTTGCCGAAAGATTTATTACCATATAAGTAAACAGCAGGATCAAAAATCCAATTATAACCGCTGCAAGCGGATAAATATATACATTGGCGTTGTATGTCCCGGTCGAGGCAAACATTGCCGTCACTGCCGGATTTACAGTATACGTACCGGTTATACAGCCAAGGGTGATGCCGAACAAAACGCAGGGCATGAAACTGATTGCTATCTGCCGGGCCAATTGTTTGGTGGTATAACCTCCGGCTTTCATTACCCCAAGCTCATAGCGGCGTTTCCTGACGATTTGGCGGACTACCATTGTCAAAATCAAAGCGATAATTCCTAATGATATAACAGAGACAACCATGGTAATGATGCTTACAGCATCGGCATATCCGCTGATTTGGGTACTGATAAACTCTGCAATATCAACAATTTGCTCAATCTGATAAGTTCGTGATGAACCACTCAATATTATTTCGCTGTTATAAATAACGGCATATTCCACACTGTCAATGCCATAAAATTCAAGGTAGTTTGATATTTTTTCTTCGGCGCGGGCTTTCGCAGCGCTAAAGCGGCCGTCTCCGTCATCTTGATAAACATTAACCACCCCATAGTTTGCTTTAATAAACCCATAAAAATCATCAAATCTGATACCTTCATTGAAATAAATTTTGATATTGTCACGCTGGTAATTGGGGTCAAGCCGTCTGTAACCCTCAAGGGTCATCATTCCTATTCTTCCGCCGTCACTAGCCGCCGAGAAGAAACCGCTGATAATATATTCCTGGGTAATACCTTTAGTTTTTACTTTTACACTGTCGCCAATTTCTTTGCCAATTTGATCGGCAAACAATTTCGTAACCGCTATTTCATTGTCGTACCTGGGAAAGCGGCCTTCATGTGTCCGTATTGTTTCCATCAGCGAAAAATCATCGGAACACCAACCAGTCATATCCGTACCCTCAATGCTGAAATGAACCGGGGCAAGCATCGCCGTTTTTTTTACCTCGTCCAATTTTTCCATTTCTAAAGCCAAAGCATCGGCATCGGTATGCCGCGTAACGATAATGTCAATATCCGCGATTTCAATTCCGGTCATTTGAATTAACGCGGTATTGTTAATAACAAAATTTTGGTATAAAGCAGCAATAATAATGATAGCATAAGTTGAAGCCATCAAAACCGCACCAATCATTAAATATTGCTTTGCGTATGCCATCATGTTTTTGAACCCGAGCCGGATATGCACATTACCCAAGCCTTTTTTCAGCGGAAAATAATTACGCCTGAAGCTATTAGTTGCAATCCCGCCGCGTAATGCTTCGACCGGCGGGATTTTGTGAATCCTCCGGCAGGAAAGCAAAACCAGCAGAAGCAGGGAGGCGCTGATAAAAATAGAAAAAATTAAAGCCAGCGGAAAATTAGCAGTAAGTGTCCATGTCGTTGCCGAAATGGAGGCCAGGATTTGCCGGATTACCGAAAATAATGGAAGCGCAAGCAAAATACCAAATAACGCTGCCGGTAAGGAAATAATACTATATTCAAGCAAATAACTTGCAATAATCTGTCCGCTTTTGTAACCGGAAGCTTTTAAGACACCGATAGTATGCATTGATTCGTCAATACCATTGGTGACCCGGAAACGAATCACAATTAATGATATCAAAATTATTATTATAACAAATACCAGCAAAATTGAACTGATAATCATAACCGGCATGATTGAGTTTTCCGCACCTCCCGAAAAATCCATCACCAAAGAATCTTCACCAATAGCAAATAGGTCAACATCGGAATAAGCACGAAAATCTTTATTGAAAACTGTTGAATCATAGGGATTTTGAAAGCGGGCGGTAATCCAGACCGAACTGCCGAGCTGATTTTTCAGCTCATGGAAGCACTCACCCGGCACAAAGATTTTCAAACCGATGCCGTTGGGCGCGCTATATTCAGTTGCTTCAAAAAATCCGGCGACAATCAACTCGATTGGCCGGTTCCGGTGAGTCATTGTAAATATATCACCGGTTTTGAAGCCTAGATTTTGTTCGGCATACAGCGGCAAATATACCGCACGGTCACGGGGAATATTACTATCTCTTATATCAATCGGCGGGGCGGAAATCGTGAATCCGGCATCAGCATCCAGAATCATTATTTGATGAAGCACATCCCCGCCATAATTAAACGGAAATAGATAATAGTAGATTACTTCGCCGATATTATATTCTATGACACGGCTGTCACTTTTAATAAAATCCTCATATTCGGTTAAATAAACATCCTTAGACATTATAATAGCACTATGTAGCCCGTTTAGCCGGTCGATATTTGCTTCATAATCTTTTCTTACGCCAAAAACAATACTGATACCGATAGTACTTAAAACCGAAACAGTTAAAAGAATTAGAAACAGTGAAAGGGCTGCGCTTTTATGTTTTTTTAGATTCGCCTTTGCGATGTGAAAAGCCTTTTTCATTACCATCCCATCCTTTCAAGGAATTTTTGAATTTCTTCCATCCGGGCCGCTTTATTATCATCAGAATAAGCCGGCAAATTTAATTCACCGGATAATGCACCGTCACGTAAGTAAATAATCCGGTTACCCCGGGCGGCCGTTTTGATATCGTGAGTCACTACTACTACACTCTGGCCGGAAGTATACAATTCTGTCAACACATCTAATACAGCTTTACCGGAAGCAGAATTTAACGCACCGGTTGGTTCATCGGCAAAGATTAATTTCGGGTTATTTATCAATGCCCGGACAATCCCTACCCGTTGGGCTTCACCGCCGGAAAGCTGGCTGGGAAATTTATCCAATAAGTCTTTTGAAAGTTTTACGTGGGTAAAAAGCCATATCGCACGTTCATAAATTTTCTTTTTATTATTTGTAAGAAGCAGGCCGCTTGTCATTACATTGTCCATTACACTCATATTGTCCATCAGGTGAATCTGCTGAAAGACAAAACCGCAGTTTTCACGGCGGAAAACCGCCATTTCATCATTGGTAAGTTTGGAAATGTCCGTCTCGCCAAACCAGACACTGCCAAGCGTTGGTCTATCCATTCCGGAAATCGCATAAAGCAAGGTACTTTTTCCGCTGCCCGAACTTCCCATTATTACGGTAAAATCACCCTCATTAATTTTTAAATCCATGTTTTTGATAATATGGAGCTGTTTTCCGCCGACGGAAAATGATTTACACAGTTTTTCTGTTTTGATAATTGCTTTCATTTAATTTATCCTCATATTCTTGATAAAAAGCCGTTTGTCATAGTATAATAGCCTCAAAGCAAATCTTCTTTAACAAAGATTTGTTAATTTCTTATCAATTTCTTAACAGCGGAGTATAACCATGTTAGATTGCCTGATTATCGACGATGAGATAAGTATTAGCAAGACGATATACGAATATTTTACTTTATTTAATTTAAGCTGTGAATACGCTGTTGATTTTGAATCGGGATTACAAAAAGCGGCGGAACAAAAACCGGCTTTAATTTTGCTTGATGTCAATTTGGGTAAACAATCGGGCTTTAATCTTTGCAAAAAATTGCGGGAAATGTCAGATGTACCGATTCTTTTTATGAGTGCCCGTAATACTGATGATGATATTTTGACTGCCTTAGGTGTTGGTGGTGATGATTATATCACCAAACCATTTTCGATGACTGTTCTTTATGCCAAAGTCAAAGCTATGTTAAAACGGAATACCATCATTCAAAAAACGGTGTCAAGCGATATTATCAGATTTGGTAATATTGAAATTGAGCAGGATAGCGGCCGCGTTTTGCGTAATGCCGAACCGGTGAAACTAAAACCGCTTGAGTTAAAGTTGCTGCTTTATTTAATTGCTAATAAAGGGCGGCGGCTCACTAAAGATGAGTTGCTTGAAAAAGTTTGGGAAGATACCTTTATCGGTGAGGGTACTTTAAGTGTCCATATTCGCCATCTCCGCGAAAAGTTGGAGGAAGACCCGAAAAACCCGCGTTTTATCAAAACAATGTGGGGCAGCGGATATATGTTCGAAAACGAAGAGATTTTTTAAGTTTGTGTCCATTGGACATAAACAAAGAAAATCTAAGCTTCGCATAGGAAGAATGCCGTTTACATGCTTTCTTATAAGCAATTTTGCTGATTGATTCAAATATGGAGGTTGGTGTGAAAAAGTATGTTATACCTTATATATTTCTTTTAATTTTCATCAGCTCCGGTTTTCTGTTGTTCATTAATATTCAAAAAGTAAACCCCCCGGCGGAAATTGATTTTATCGCCTTGAATGAAATCACGAAACAGGCCGCCCTTAATTGGGATGAGCCCGGGCGGTTAAGCGCTATACCTTTTTTGTACCGTTTTACTTTGATTGATAATGAAAATAACGTACGTTATTTATCTGATGCTACTTTACCTGTCAATTTACAATCAGCGGTCAAAAGCGGTTTTATCCCGATGGATATTATTATTGGAACTAATACAATCGGCAAAGCTTTGATTGAAGTCTCCCCCGCCCATATAACAAGTGAAGCACAAACCAGGCTAAGAAACATAACACTTTTTATTTTTGTTTTATTAGCCGGGTTAAATTTGTTATTCCTGCTGGTTTTGCACAATGCTTTAATCAAGCCGTTTAAACGACTGCAAACCTTTGCCCACAAAATAACCACCGGAAAACTTGATGAACCGCTTCCGATGGACAAAAATAATACCTTCGGCTTATTTACCCAGAGTTTTGATGTAATGCGTGAGTCTTTGCTTGAAGCGCAAAAAAATCAAATTAAAGCCGAACGCGCAAAAAAAGAATTGATTGCTTCGCTTAACCACGATGTGAAAACCCCGGTCACTTCAATCCGCCTGATTTCCGAACTTCTGCAAGCCGGGACGGAAAGTCCCGGTACCATCGAAAAGCTCAAAACAATCGAAATAAAAGCCGACCAGATTGACCGCTTAATGAATGATATGATGCACAGTGCGCTTGAGGAATTGGGCGAGCTAAAGGTCGTGCTTTTGAGCGAGGATAGCGGAATTTTAAGGGATATTTTTAAAAATCTTGACTTTCTTGCCAAAATCCGGATTGGTGAAATTCCGGCCTGCCTTTTAGAAATTGACCGTTTGCGAATGGAGCAGATAATCGGGAATATCGTGACAAATTCATACAAATACGCCGATACGGAGCTTGATATTGATTGCCGGGTCCGTGACGGGCTGTTTCAGTTAGATATCAATGATTACGGTAAAGGGGTCAAAGCAGAAGAACTTGGGTTAATTACAACAAAGTTTTACCGGGGTGAAAATGCAAAACTTTCGCAGAAAGAAGGGGAAGGGCTTGGCCTTTATATTGCTAAGCTGTTGATGGACAAAATGGGGGGCGGGCTGGAAGCGATTAATAGGGGGGATGGGTTTACGGTGAGGTTATTGGTCCGCTTATCTTAGTTATAAAGTAAACCTCAAAACAAAAACTCCGCCAGCACATAATTACTCACATCAACACCATAAGCTGTCAACGTAATATACTCACCAACCTCTATTAGCTTCTGCTCTTTGAGCTTCAATAATACCGATTCATAAAATTCATTTATCTCATGGCCGAAAGTTTTTTTGAAGTGTTTCTTATTGACTCCTTCAGTCAATCGCAAGCCAAGAAACATATACTCTTCAATTTGCTCTTTTAAAGATAACACTTGTAATTTTTCTTTGCAACCGCTTAATAGGAAACTGCTATTGTTTGAATCATTTAAGGAGAATTGAGAATCAATTTTCTTAGAATCATCACCGCCGGGTGCCACTTGTTTGTTTTGGTAAATCATGATATAACTTTTCAAATCGGAGATATTTGACCAACGTTTATTGTCAATCAGCGATGAAGCGCCAAGACCAAAACCAACATAATCACCCCGGCGCCAATAGGTCAAATTATGCTTACATTCATATCCCGGTTTGGCATAATTCGATATTTCATAACGACTGTTATTTTTCGCTTCAAGGTATGATTTTGTATAGTGGTAAATTTGCCGTTCTTGCTCTTCTCCCACTATTTCACGGGCTTTATCATTGCCACCGGCATAAATTTCGTGAAAGGAAGTACCCGGTTCGATGATTAAACTATAAGCAGAAATATGTTCCGGTAAAAGCCCGGAAACTTTTTCTAAAGTTTGCTTCCATGATGAAAATGACTGACCGGGAATTGCCGAGATCAAGTCAATATTTATGTTTTGAAAACCCAAATTTCTTGCTTCATTGTATGTGGATAAAAATTCATCATAGGTATGGATACGGCCAAGTAATTTTAGTTCATTATTATTAGCTGATTGCAGGCCAAAACTCAAGCGGTTGATTCCGGCAGCCCGGTATTTAGATAAAATAACGCCTGTTATTGTTCCAGGGTTAATTTCAATAGTGATTTCGGTATCATCGTTAGCGGCAAAATTAAATGAACTTTTTAGTTTACATAATATTGCTTCAATGTTCTCTGCCGGTAAAATTGACGGTGTGCCCCCACCAATAAAAACCGTCTTTACTTGATAGTCTTGGTATGCCAAAGCTTCTATCTCAATTTCTTGTAATAGGGCTTTAGTATAATCCGCCTGTTCAGTTTTTGACGAAACCGGCGCCGAAAGAAAATCACAGTAATGGCATTTACTTTTACAAAAGGGGATATGGATATAAATGCTAAGTGGTTTCATACCGCCCCTCATACTTCGAAAGATATCTACGGATTGCTCCGCTTCGCTCCCACAACCCTAAAATCACTTGGTATCTAATCATTATCCAGCTTAAGCACACTCATAAATGCTTTCTGCGGAATTTCCACACTGCCAATCTGGCGCATCCGTTTTTTGCCCTCTTTTTGCTTTTCTAACAGCTTCTTCTTCCGGCTGATATCACCACCGTAACACTTCGCCAAAACGTCTTTACGCATTGCCCTGACCGTCTCACGGGCGATAATCTTGCTGCCTATCGCTGCTTGAATCGGAATTTCAAACAAATGCCGCGGAATCTCATCTTTAAGCTTTTCACACATCCGGCGCCCCCGCTCGTAAGCAGTATCGCGATGGACGATAAAGGATAAGGCATCAACTTCTTCACGATTAATCATGATATCAAGCTTCACCATCTCTGAACGCTCATAACCTTTAAGTTCGTAATCAAATGAGGCATAACCCCGTGACCGTGATTTGAGGGCATCAAAGAAATCATAAATAATCTCATTAAGCGGCAATTCATAGCGTAAAACTGTCCGCCCGCCTTCAATATATTCCATTCCAAGATAACGGCCGCGCCGTTCCTGACAAAGTTCCATAATTGAGCCGATAAACTCACTCGTCACCATGATTTCTGCCGAAACTATCGGCTCTTCCATAAAGTTGATTTCGGTCGGGTCGGGTAAATTCGTCGGGTTAGTCAAGTCTATTACATCCCCATTATTTTTATGAACAAGATAGATAACACTTGGTGCGGTTGTGACTAGGTCAAGGTTATATTCACGCTCTAAACGCTCTTGAATGATTTCCAAATGCAAAAGCCCTAAGAAACCGCAGCGGAAACCGAAACCCAAAGCTACCGAAGTTTCCGGCTCATATTGTAAAGAAGCATCATTTAATTGCAATTTCTCCAAAGCATCCCGCAAATCAGGGTATCTGGCACCATCAGCCGGATAAACACCGCAATAAACCATTGACTGGACTTTTTTGTACCCCGGTAACGGAGTAGTACATGGGTCATTTGCATCAGTAATCGTATCACCAACAGTGGTATCTTTAACGTTTTTGAGTGAAGCTGTGATATAACCAACCATTCCCGGGGTAAGCTCTTCACAGGTAATAAACTGGCCGGGGCCAAAATAACCAACCTCAACCACCTCCGACTGGGCACCGGTCGCCATCATTTTAATTATTGTCCCTTTCCGGACTGCCCCTTCCATTACCCGGCAAAAAACGATAACCCCTTTATAGGAATCATATAATGAATCAAAAATCAAAGCTTGAAGCGGATTCTTCATGTCACCTTTTGGGGCGGGGACTTTTTTGACCACCGCTTCCAAAACCGCCTCAATACCCATCCCGCTTTTCGCCGAAATCATCGGGGCATCATGGGCTTCAATACCAATTACATCTTCGATTTCTTCCTTTACCCGCTCTGGTTCGGCACTTGGCAAATCGATTTTATTGATTACGGGGATAACATCAAGATTGTGGTCAATTGCCAGATAAACATTAGCCAGGGTCTGGGCTTCAATCCCTTGTGCGGCATCAACCACCAGAATCGCGCCCTCACAAGCAGCAAGCGAACGGCTGACCTCATAATTGAAATCGACATGTCCCGGTGTATCAATCAGGTTAAAAATATATTCTTCACCGTCTAAAGCTTTGTACACTACACGGACGGTCTGGGCTTTTATCGTAATACCGCGCTCCCGCTCCAAATCCATATTATCAAGGACTTGCGCCTGCATTTCGCGGTCGGTCAACAAACCTGTTTTTTCTATAATTCGGTCGGCTAAGGTAGATTTCCCATGATCAATATGGGCAACAATGCAAAAATTCCTGATTTTACTTTGGTCGATGCGGGACATCTTTGTGCTCCTTAATACATAAATATGATAGTAGACTTGGACAATTATACCACTCAAAATCTCCTTTGTCCAGTACAAGGGTATGCTAAGGACCAAGCCAGGCAATAAGATGCTATTAACTTCTAGATGTTTTTGCCTTCCTTGTCGCGAAAAGTATGAAAAGGATAAAAAAATGCTCAACCGGCCACGTTTTCGCCGCCTAAAAATCAATCTTCTTAAATGGTCAATCATCACCTTGCTAATCATAACACTTGTTATGATTGTTTATAACGGTTTAAAGGATTTTTCCCCGGACGGCAGCCAAGTTAGCCTTTTTTATAATGAAGTCCGCGAAGGGTTAAGCCGTCAAATGTCAGTAAATACAATGCCAATATTGTCATTCCTTGATAACCGGAATCACGTTATCGGGCTTAATTCCTACATAGAAACTGCATTAAATAAGCAAATACCGCTCTTTTATTTAGGCATGCAAGAATTAAGAAAGGAACCGGCAACTGAGGATGAGCAAACAAGGGATATCCTTATCCGGATGGAAGGGCGGGATGAGGATAGCCGGAATACAACAGAAAATGAACTGGATTATACGGAAGATGCACTCCATATTGATGATTCAATTCTGCAAAGTTTCTTAAAGGAAAACCAATCCAAAGACGATGAAACTGATGAAACAGAGGGGGAAACACCCCCAATTTCCCCGAACCGCGAACCCTTTAATCCGCCAAGTTCCCCGGTCTTCACTTATAATTGGCTGGAAGGTTTTTCCTATGAAGAATTGATTAATAATTTTTATGCGGTGGACCCGACTACCCGCGCTACTGAAGCCCGCATTAACCTTGATAGCTTATTAAACCGTGATATGTCAATTAATAAGCAGGTAAATGGGCCCCAGATTCTTATTTATCATACTCATTCACTTGAAGCTTTCGCTGATTCAGTCCCGGGCGACCCCAGCACAACAATTGTTGGTGCCGGGGCGCATCTTGCCGAAATACTTGAGACGAAATATGGCTTCAACGTCCTCCATCATACCACCGGATATGACCTTGGCGGCCGGGACTATGCTTATTCAAATGCCCTTCCGGATATTGAGCGTATTCTTAAAGAAAACCCGTCAATTCAGGTTGTGATTGATTTGCACCGTGATGAAATGAAAGAAGGGCGGAAACTTGTCATGGATTTGCAAGGACGGCCAACCGCCCAGTTTATGTTTTTTAACGGTTTAAGTTATACCAGGCAGACCGGCCCGATTGAATATTTGGAAAATCCTTATATTAATGAAAATTTGGCCTTTTCTTTTCAAGCCCAGGTTGCGGCTAATGAATATTATCCCGGAATTACCCGAAAAATTTATCTAAGGGCTTACCGTTATAATATGCATGTCTTACCACGGACAACATTAATTGAGCTTGGGGCGCAAACAAATACCGTCGAAGAAATCATGAACGCCTGCGAACCGCTGGCGCACGTATTATCGATGGTTTTGAATTAATAATACAAGGCCAAAGGTGATTTCAAAATCTCCTTTGGTACATATATCAACCGGCGGCAGGGGTTTGATTAAAAATTATGCCGATTATTCTTGTCATCATACTAACGATACTTGAAGAATTAACAGTTGCTATCGTTTTCGCTACAAATTCAGCCCCCGCTACTGCTTTTTGCAAGATGTTTTTAACAGGGTTATCACTTACAGCCTGGTCACAGAAGTTTCGGATATCTTGCATTAATTCCTCTAATTCTGCCTTCTGTTCTTTTGTACCGTCAAATATATTTGCGACTTTGTCAACCTCTTGCCTAAGATTTTCAAGCTCTTTCTTTAGTTCTTCATTTTCAGTTTTACCAATACATTCCGTTACTCCGGTATTAAAACTATTTTTCACATCGCCGCCGACCGTGATTATGTCTCTTCCTGCATTGATTATGTCTCTTCCTGCCTTATTAATTTCTATCATACCATTATCTCCTATCATTAATATTACTTCCTCAATCGAATAGTTTATCATTGTTTTTGGTTCAATAGGCGTATCTCTCTTATTCTCGAATAACTCGCGAATAGTATTTATGTCATCGCCGAATATTTCCCGGTTTGCTTCAATTTTACTTAAAATAAAGGCAAATTTTTCTTTGTTTACTTGTAAATCATATTTGTAAGCGATATCCAAAAGATTCTGCTTATCATATCCGAAAGTTCTTGGTTTTGTAAGCTGTTTCGCTTTATCTTTCAAAAACCAGACAATTTTTCGCTCCAAAAGTTCATAATCACCATACATATTATTCAGCCACTTAAGGATTTCCAAAACTCCTTCTTTTTCATGGTGCAGATAAGAAAGGCAATTGCAAAGTCTGTTGATCGCCGCCCAGTCATTGTCATTCTTAACCAGCCATACGTCACATCTTCGGGAATCTACTCTAATTGGGGCATAATGTACACAAAAACCTTTGTCACAATTTATATGTTCAAACGAATCGGTAATGTTCTTCATTTCCTCCTCGTCGTATTGTAAAATAACCAGCGGGGTACCCGAACCAACCAACTCCTGCTCTCTGGCAGTAGGAAGTTGGGCTTTGTCTTTGAGGGTGGCGCCATAATAAAGGGAAGCAATCGGCCGCCCCGCATTTTGAAGCACCGTATTTGTAAATGTTCTTTCGGGTTCACCCGAAGCGGAGCGGAACATTTGACCTGTCGGTATTTTCACCGGTATCTGAAAAATAGCGCCAAGGAACAAAGAAACCTTATCACCATCAAAGGCGGTTTGATTCTTCCCTGCCCTACATTCTATTTCAATATTAAAATTAGATATCGCGCTATCAGTATAGAATTGTCGTGTTTTATATTTTGCAGTCCCTCGCAAAGAGAATGTACATCCATTATACGGCTGAATATATAAATTGCTCATCGTCGGGAAACGTACTGCCCTTGCGGCTTTCATATATGCCTTTTCCCTTACCGCGGGCCCGTCGGGATTATCATCTAATGAATTTCCAAAGCTTTTCAAATATTTATTATCAGCTATCCAGCCTGGCGGATAAAAATATTTTTTTGCATCATCTTTAATAAACGCGCGTTTATCAATAATCGGAAATTGAAAGGTCACAATCATAAAGCCACCACTTAGAAAACAAAGTGCCCCCCGACTTGATAATCAAGGGGGCCCTAAACGATTACTCGTTGCTCAATGTAGATTGGCAATCCAATTCTACATTGCCTTTCCAGACAGCCACCTTTGAGATGCTGGTTCTTACGAAAGAATCATAATTATAGTTTGATTATAACATAAATTTGTCAAGAAAACAACCTTGAAATATCATTAAATAAAATAAATACCATCAAGACCATCAAAGCAATCATTCCGGCGAGATGAACAAGCCCCTCTTTTTCCGGGGCGACCGGTTTGCCGCGAATCATTTCAAGGAGGATAAAGACCAACCGCCCGCCGTCCAATGCCGGCAATGGCAATAAATTGATAATACCAAGATTCACTGAAAGAATCATCGCAATATTAAGCATCGAAAGTAAAACCACCGATATTCCATGGGGCCGGGCTGCCTCAAAGGTTTCACCAACAATTGTTGCCATTCCTACCGGGCCGGCGACATCATCTTTCGTTAACTGTCCCTGGACTAACATTCTTAAGCTTTTCAAGGTCGAAGTCATACCGAATTTAACTTCATAATAAGCATTTCTAAAGACCGACAACGCCCCCGTTTTCGTATATTCGCCATAGGCATTGACCCCAATCAGGTAACGCCCAAGCTCCTCACTGTAAGCGGGGTTAATTATAACCGTATCAGTGATACCGTCTCGTTCATAAGTTACCTTAAGGGTTTCACCGCGGCTGGTATAAGAAATAAAGAAAATCTGGCGATAGACATCGATTTTTTCGTTATTTATCCGTTTGACAACATCACCGGGACGTAGGCCGGCTGCTTCGGCCTGGCCGCCGGGAGTTACCGTCTCAATAATCGGCAAATCAATACCGGTATTTCCGATAATAATCAAACCAATTAGATAAGCTAAGATAAAATTGAAAACCGGGCCGGCGAATATCGTTGAAAACCGGGCCCCAACCGAAGCTTTCAGAAAAGAACCTTCGCTTAGTTCAGGCGCTTTTTCTTCTTCTCCCTCTTCTTTCGCGGGGGAGTTGCCGGTTTCGCCTTCAAAGAGGCAGGCCCCGCCGATGGGGAAAAGCTTCAGGGAAAACTTGGTCCCGCCTTTTGTAAATGAAAAAAGGGTCGGCCCCATTCCGATGAAAAATTCCGTTACGGTAATGCCATTTTTCTTTCCAAGTAGGTAATGGCCTAGTTCGTGGGCTAAAACGATGAGGCCGAAGATGATTATAAATGAGATGAATGTTGCCATATTGGTGCCTTTCCTATAAATTTCTTTGTTTAAATATAATCCGCAAATATTCTAATTAATATATAATCCGTAAGTATTCTAATTAATATATAATCCGTAAGTATTCTAATTAATATATAATCCGTAAGTATTCTAATTAATATATAATCCGTAAGTCAGATTAAGTATATCTCTCCGTCTCTACGGCCTAATTGGTGTAAACTACAATCTTAATCTTGGGAAGAAGGCGGCCTAAGGTGACTGCGAGATATCTTATCTGACTTACTCATTGTATGGCATTAATGTATCTATATGTTTCCAACTCTACCGTCAAAATTTCCTCTACGTTTGGACTAGGGATTATTTTATGTTGGTTCATCGCCCCTTCGATGATTTCATATATATCTAAAAAGCCAATTTTATCCTGTAAAAATAAACTGACTGCTTTCTCATTGGCGGCATTATAAACGGTTGGCATACTTCCGCCATCAGCCAAAGCCTTGTAAGCAAGCGGCAGGCCTTTAAAAGTTTCGGTATCAGGGTTTTCAAATGTCAGGGTTTGGATAGCCGTAAAATCAACGCTTTCCCCCTTAAGCGGTTTGCGTTCAGGATAAAAAAGGGCATATTGAATCGGCAGCTTCATATCAGGAATACCAAGTTGAGCAATTATTCCGCGGTCAACAAATTCAACCATCGAATGGATAATACTTTGGGGGTGAATAATTACTTTAATCTGTTCCGCCGGAATATCAAACAGCCAGTGAGCTTCGATTACTTCCAATCCTTTATTCACTAAAGTAGCGGAATCAATAGTTATCTTCTGCCCCATCGCCCAATTCGGATGGCGTAATGCATCATTTTTTGTTTTTCCGGGTAATTCAGCAGTAATTTTACCACGGAAAGGCCCGCCGGAAGCGGTTAGAAGTATTTTGGAAATTGTATCAGGGCTTTCGGCAACAAGTGATTGAAAAATAGCACTATGCTCGCTGTCAACCGGTAATAAATTTATCCCAAGTTTTTTTACAAGCGGCATAATAATATGCCCGGCAGTAACAAGGGTTTCTTTGTTAGCAAGGGCGATATCTTTTCCCGCTTTTATCGCGGCAATTGTTGGCCTTAAGCCAATCATCCCCACAATAGCGGTGACTAACATTTCGATATCGGGTAAGGTAGAAATTTCAATCAGGCCTTCGATTCCGCTAAGAATTTTGACCGGAATATCGGCGACTTTGACCCTTAGCTCACGGGCAGCTTCTTCGTTCCACATCGCCGCATAAAGCGGGTGAAACTCGCGGATTTGTTCTTCAAGTAAACCGATATTGCTACCGGCAGCTAATGCAACCACATGTAAATCATCCCGATTGTGCCTGACGATATCCAATGTCTGGGTCCCGATTGAGCCGGTTGAACCAAGGATTCCGATTTTTTTCATTGTTGCCTCATATTCACATGAGATACCTAGGGATTGCTTCGCTTTCACATTTTTTCATGCAAGCATGAAACACTGACCTTGGTATCATATTATAACCAGCGCCAGGAAATATATCACCGGCGCGGTAAAAATCACACTGTCAAAACGGTCCATAATACCACCATGTCCCGGTATTAGTTTGCCGAAATCTTTGATTTCATAATTGCGTTTGATTGCCGAAGCTGCTAAGTCGCCGATTTGGGCAATCACCGCACCAATCCCGCATATCACGGCAAAAGTTAAGGTGAATGTAAGTTCCGGAACCAAACGGTTTACGACAAAGGCACCATACAAAGCGCCGACCGCCATCGCCCCTAAAACACCACCAATTGCACCCTCAATAGATTTCTTCGGGCTAAGGTTCGGCGCAAGTTTGTTCCGGCCAAATAACATGCCAACGCAATAAGCGCAAGAATCGCAAATCCATGAACTAATGAAAATCAACCCGATAAAATAAATACCGTTTTCCAGGCTGCGGGTCAGGTAGATGCAAAATAGCATCACCGGGGCATATAAAATACTAAAAAACGCTTCAATTATCTGGCGGATGTGGTATTTAGGATATGTAAATACATACATCGTCATAAACATAACTAAGGATAAAATGATAACAAAAAATAAGATAGATATATTATTAGTACCAAGCATAGCCGCATAATAAACGGTTATTATAAAATAACCCAGATTTTCGATTGAGTTTGTTTTTTTGCCTGAATCAGTTAAGCCAAAGGCAATTAGAAGCTCACGATAACCAATTAAAGAAATAAACAACAAAACTGTTGCTAATATATATCCGCCGGAAAAAACCGTTAATAAAGTAATGATTACCAGAGTAATACTACTTCCAAGCCTAGTCCAAAAATTTTTCAAGTCACTCTACTCCTAACACTTCCCGTAACGCCGTTCTCTATTGTTATATGCGGCGACAGCTTTAAGTAATTCCTCTTTAGTAAAATCAGGCCAGGCTGCTTCCGTAAAATAAAATTCGGTATATGCCAACTGCCATAACAAAAAGTTCGATATTCTTTGTTCGTTACATGTCCTGATTAACAAATCCGGTTCCGGAATGTTGTACGTATCAAGATATTCAGCAATAGTATTTTCTTTGATATCTTCTATGTTCAAACGATTGTCGTAAACATCAGCGGCGATTTTCCTGGCCGCCCGGACGATTTCATCACGTCCGCCATAGTTTAAGGCAATCTGAAAACGCAGGCCGTCATTGTTTTTTGTTGCTTCTTCAAGCTCGAAAATACGTTTTTGAATATCTTGATCAAGCCCGCTTTTGTCACCAATGATACGAACGCACATCCGGTTTTTTTCTGCGGTTTTAAGACAAGTTTTCATATAATTACGAAGTAGTTTCATCAAAGCATCAACTTCGTCTTTCGGCCGGTTCCAATTTTCCGTCGAAAAAGCATAAACGGTCAGATAATTAATGCCCATTTTATAAGCTTCTTCACAAATAATTTCAACTGTCTTTGCCCCCTGAACGTGGCCATAATTGCGGGGCATCCCTTTTGCTTTTGCCCAGCGGCCATTGCCGTCAAGGATAATCGCCACATGGCGGGGCATTTTAAGCGCTGTATCCATACCAAATCTTTCTTCGTTTTCTAAACTTTTAAAATATCCTGCGATTTCTCTTCTACCATTTTGTCTACATCTTTTATAAATTTGTCCGTTAATTTCTGTAACAAATCTTCCAAGTGTTTCACTTCATCTTCCGAAATGTCAGCTTTGCCTAATTTCTTGAAAGCATCATTGCCATCGCGGCGGATATTACGGACTGCAACCTTGCATTCCTCACCTTTTTTCTTGACATCTTTCACCAAATCGCGGCGGCGTTCTTCGGTTAATTCCGGAAAAACCAGTCTGATTGTATTACCGTTATTGGTCGGGTTAATACCAAGGTCGGAAGCAAGGATTGCTTTTTCAATTTCCTTAATCAGATTTTTTTCCCATGGTGCAATTTGAATCAGGCGCGCTTCCGGAATGGTAACATTACCCACTTGCTGGAGCGGGGTCGGGGTCCCATAATAATCAACGCGGATTTTGTCAAGGACACGCGGATTTGCCCTTCCGGCCCGAATCCCGGCATAGTCGTTTTCTAAGTATTCAACTGCTTTTGTCATTTTTCCTTCATATAGGTTTAGTCTTTCATCCATCATTCATTCCTCCTAATTCATGACCGAATATACAAATCGGGCAATAAACTTTCTCCGTCGCTACGGTCTAATTGACTCTAATTTACATTTTCTCTTGGGAAGAAGGCGGCCTAAGGTTCCTGCGAAATGTTTTTGCCCTCTTGCCTATTCACTCACGACCTAAACGTACCTAAGCCGTACTAATCTAACCCCCGTACCTAAGCCGTAATAACCGTCCCCTTAAAATCCTCCTTGACCGCGTTCACGATACCATTTGGGTCCCCAAGCCCGAAAACCCGCATCGGCAACTTATTCTCTTTCGCCAGAATCGAAGCCGCCATATCCACCACCTGCAGATTTTTCGCAATTACTTCGTCGATGGAAATTTCCGCATATTTCACTGCTTCGGGATTCTTCCGCGGGTCATCGCTATATACACCATCAACCGCTTTTGCCAGCAAAATCATATCGGCATCAACTTCCGCCGCCCGTAAAACGACACCGGTGTCAGTTGAAAAAAACGGGTGTCCGGTCCCGCCGGCAAAGAATATTACCATTCCTTTGCTGAAATACTTGTTGGCCCGGTCTTTGGAAAAAAGTTTTGTAAACGAACCGCACTCAAATGGAGTAAGGATATTCGTTTTCATTCCGGTACTGCGGAATATTTCCGAAACATAAATACAATTCATCACCGTCGCAAGCATTCCGATTTGATCAGCTTTCGTCCGGTCAATATTTTCGCTGGTGCGGCCCCGCCAAAAATTTCCGCCCCCGATGACGATGCCAACTTCAGTGCCATCTGCAACGAGCTCTTTAACCTGATTTGCCACCTTCCTAACCATCTCTTCGCAAAAGCCGGTTTTCTTATCACCTGCTAATGCCTCACCGGAAAGTTTGAGTAAGATTCTCATTATTTTTTGCCTTTCTTTATTTCATCAAAGAAAGACGTCGGATTTACTTCGGCATAACATTGTGAACACATACCTTCAATAACCGCACCATTATTAATCTGGACGGATTTTGATTTGATATTGCCCATTACAATGGCAGAGGTGTCAAGGATGACCGGACCCATGACATCAATGTCGCCTTTTACCGCACCGGCGATTACGGCACTATTGGCAAAAATATTGCCGATGATAACTGTACTTTGACCAATTTTCACACTGCCAAGACTACGGATTTCACCGGTGATTTTCGCATTATCAGCAAAAATTTCGGCGGCTTTTGAATCTCCGTCAATATTGCCGGTAACATTAAGTTTTCCAAGAATATCAACATTTCCGTTTACACTTCCTTCAAGCTCCAAAGAACCTTCGGAGGTAATATTTCCGGTAATGTGCATTCCGGCGGTGATTGTCGCCGTTTCATCCGAGACTCTTTTGCCGGTCATGTCAGTTTTCATATTTTCTGCTTCCGCCGCTGCTACATAGATTGAATCATCACTCATTTCATCATCCTCTTTCATATTATTCGTTTCCGTAATATTTTCTAACATTTCATCAATGTCGAACATTTCCGCCCCTACTTCTGTGCCGATTTCTGTAATTTCAGCTTCGTCACTTTCAAGACCGGCTTCTAAAGCTTCGGTTTCTAACAACTCATCTTCAAAAGTCTCGAATAATTCAGCGGCTACATCTTCAAACTCACTGCTTACTTCCAGCCCTTCCTCTCCCATTTCTTCCTCTTCCATAAAAGGTTCATCCGTTAAAAGTTCATCCGGCAAACCATCGAGAATTTCATCTTCCGGCATCAGCTCACCTACTGCTTGAGATAAATCCTCTTTCAAATCTGTAAAGAATCCCATTCTTAATCCTCCATTTTTTATTGAACATCTTTAATTTGTAATATGTTGCACTGCAAAAGTATCATCACTAATCGGAAGTAAAGCCGTATTCTCAAGCGCCAATATCCCCTCTATTATCCGGGGCAGCGCGGAAACGGTACTGCTCTTTTCGGCTGTATCATGCATCAGGATAATCCCGTTAGTTTTATCCCTTAACCCCGTCATACAATTATTGATAATCCGCTGGGCACTGACATATCCGGTCGCGGCATCACCGGAACCAATGTTCCAGTCAAAATAAGTAATATCTTTTTCCCTAAGATAATTAATTAAATCCTGCATATCAATCCGGCTGACCGTATTTGAACTTCCGCCGGGAAAGCGGTAATAACGGCACCAGACCCCGGTCACTTCATATAATAATTCCTGCAACCTGGACAAATCATCACTAAATGCTTCAACTGACTGATATATTTCCTGATAACGGTGGCTATATGAGTGCATCCCCAAGGTATGCCCTTCATTAACTATCCGGCGGTACAAATCAAATGACCTTTCGTCAGTTTTTCCAACGACAAAAAAAGTCGCCTTAACATCGTATTCTTTTAAAATATCCAAAATCCGGCCGGTATTAATGCTAGGCCCGTCATCAAAAGTAAGATAAATTCTCCGCTCAATATTTTGCTCGCTTACCTCACTCACCGGTGTAGTTCGCCGGCGCCCCGATTCTTCAAGTCTTGCTGTGTGAAAAATACTAGTCTCAACGACCTCTAAAATCGCTTCCGCTTCTGCTTCCTGCGCCATGATAAGCAATAATTCTTCTTGCGAAATAAGCCTTTCTTCCAAGTCCGTCATCTGCCTGCGTGTTTCTGATAGCTTGACCATTAAGATTATACAAAAAACCGATGGTAAAATAACGGCGGAAAAAATGGCGAAGACAATGATTTTCTTAAGTATTTTAATCCGTTTCCGGCGTTCATCAGTCAGCTTTATTTTGTCTGACATTTACCTTCGGCTCCTCCGCAGAATATTTCTTATACTTCTCCGAATCTATAATACCATATAAAGCGGAAAGAAAAAAGAGTAAATTTTGCAACATTTATGTCTATCAATTATTTTTAATTATGTGATATAATATGGATATGAAAATGCCAAATACTAATCACGACCTATTTTATTTATATGCAAGCTGCTTTCCGGACTACCCGCTGACTGCCGAATGTTTTTTTGACTCGCTCAAACCTGATAATGAGCTTACTCATGTGATCAGGGCTTTCGATACCGCTGAAAAAATGATTGGTTTTGCGATAATTTGCCGTAATACCATCACCCTGATTTGTGTTTTGCCCGAATACCGCGGCAAGGGGCATGGGGCCCGGCTCTTAGATGAAGCCGAAAAATATATCCGGGCTAATAATAATTATGCCCCGATAATATTAGGATACGCCCGGCATTATATTTTTCAGGGGGTCCCGCTTGATTATGGAAGTATCGGTTTTTTTGAGAAATATGGTTATACTGCACCGGAAACGACAATGAATATGGGGCTTAAACTTGCTGATTTTGACTTCCGGGAACTTAATCTTCCGGAACCGGATGATGTTACTTTCCGCTTAGCGGGAAAAGCAGATAAAAAAGCTTTAGATATCGCAATTGAAGATGCCGATTCGTCATGGCATCAATTCTTTGTTGATTACGAAGACCCGGTTATGCTGGCGGTTTCCGGTCAAAAAATTATTGGTTTTCAAATGCTTGAACCTTATGGGGCACGCTTTAGGCGGGAGCATGAAAAAAACGGGTGCATCGGATGTGTCGGAATTATTAAGGAGGCTCGCGAACGGGGTATCGGCCGGCGGATGGTCGCCGAGGGTATTTGCTGGTTAAAAGAACAGGGGTGTGTCGAAATTGAGCTTCTTTATGTTGGGATGATTGGTTGGTACGAAAAATTAGGCTTCCGCCCGGTTAGTTACCAATGGATGGGTAAAAAGGTGTAGCTTAGCGGCATCTTTATAGGGAAATTCTTTATGTGGAAAATTAATCCAAAGGAAATCTTGAAACAAGGTTGTGTTAAAGATGCCATTTATGATAGTGACGGCCGTCTTTTGCTTGAAGAAAGCCACGTTATTACTGATGAAATCCGTAATATTCTTGAGCGCGGCGACCGTAGTATGTACATTTGGCGCAAGCCGAAGTTTGAGGGGGACGAAACCCCGATCGTCCGCCCAAAGGCCCCGGCCCCCGATGATGAGAAATTGGTCGTCCTCACTGAAGAAGTCAAAAAATCAGCAATTGATGCCATCGATTATCTTTATAATAACCATGATATTGAGGAAAGCATTGAAAAAATTGACGATTTGTCCCAGACCTTGGTTGATATTATTTATGGTGACGAAAATGTCGGCATCTCCCTTGACGAACTTAAATGCAGCGATGAATATACCTTCAAACACAGTCTTGACGTCGCGGCAATATCAATAATGATTGGTAAAATGCTAGGGCTTTCCGAGCAGGAGCTAAAAGACTTATCTACTGCCGGCCTGCTCCACGACCTCGGCAAAACCCGGATTCCAAGCGATATTTTGAATGCCCAAAGGAAACTAACCGATATCGAATTTAAGATGATGAAAACCCATCCTGTTTATGGTTATCAAAATATTATGGAAATCAAAACCATCCCTGACCATGTTAAACTGGGAGTTTTGCAACATCATGAAAAATGGAGCGGAAATGGTTATCCCCAAAAATTGCCCGGAGACAAAATCTGCCTCTTTGCCCGAATCCTGACAGTTGCCGATGTTTATGATGCTCTGGTTACTGCCCGGCCATACAAAGCCGCTTTTTCGCCAAGCCATGCCGTTGAAATGATGATGGCAATGACCGCCGATTTTGACATCCATATTTTGCGGGTTTTCTTAAGGTCGATAGTTCTTTATCCGGTTGGCTCACAGGTTCTTTTAAGTAATGGTGAAATAGCAACGGTGGTCAAGAACAACAAAGAAAACATCTTGCGCCCCGAAGTAGTCAATGCCGAAGGAAAAAAATATGATTTATTTAACGACCTCTCGTGCTTGACAATTACGGTAATGGAGAAAGTTGAGTAGGCTTTCGTCAAAAAAAGTGTGATTTTCTTTAATTTTATTCCTTAACGAGTAAATTCCAAAAAGCACATTGACATGGAGAAATTCGTATGTTATTATACATACATGGTGTATGAATAAAGGAGATTAAGTTTGCCAAGGAACAAATATCCCGAGGAAACAAGAGAAAAGGTTCTTGATGCCGGCTTGCGGACTTTTCAAGAAAAAGGCTATGAGGCTTCTACTATTTTGGACATTGTCGAAAATATGAACGGCCTTACCCGCGGGGCTTTTTATCACCACTTTAAGTCAAAAGGCGAAGTACTTAGCGCCATATGCGAAAGAATTTTTGAAGAGACAAACCCTTTTGAAAAAGTACTCACGGAAAAAAACCTTAGCGGCCTGGCAAAACTACAAAAAGCTTTGAAGATTAATATGGCTACCCAGCAAAGGGACTTGGCTATATTGAATACGACCAGCAAAGAGCTTTTTAAAAGCCCGCAAGTTTTTATGTGGAATATGGAGTTTAACGCCTCACTTAGCCGTAAATATGTCCAGCCCCTTATTGAAGAAGGGATTGCGGATGGTTCGATTAAGGAACAAGACCCGCAGGTTCTTGCGGAACTTTTTATCGTGCTGTTCAGTTTTTGGCTTGGCTCCGTACTTTTTCCGGGTAATGCCGATTATCTGGAGAAAAAAGCAAAGGTAGTTATTGAGATTTTGGAACACTTTGGCTTGAACATTTATGACGATGAATTTGAAAAACTTGGAGAAGAATGGGTGGCAAATGAATTAGGGTAATTTTTTTTAATATTATTCATACATACCAAATGTATATTAAGCTGCCAAACGATAGCATAGAAAGTAAATAAGGAGGAAATATGCAAAAAATCATTGAAGTGAAAGGTTTAAAAAAATCTTTCAAACAAAACCAAGTATTAAAAGGCGTAGATTTCCATGTCTATAAAGGTAAGATATTTGCCCTGCTTGGTTCAAACGGGGCCGGGAAAACCACTTGTGTGAGAATCCTCTCCACTCTGACCAAAGCAGACGGCGGGTCAGCCGCTATTTGCGGTCATGATGTTTTCAAAGAAGCCGACAATGTGCGGGGCTGTATCAGCCTTACCGGTCAATATGCCGCCGTTGACGAAATACTTACCGGACGGGAAAACCTATACTTGATTGGCGAATTAAAACATCTGCCCGATTTTCGTAAGCAAACAGAAAAATTGCTTTCGCTCATCAACCTTGAAGATGCTGCCGACCGGCGGGTTTTGGAATATTCCGGCGGGATGCGCCGAAGGCTTGATATCGCAATGAGCCTAATGGGTAAACCACAAGTAATCTTTCTTGATGAGCCAACCACCGGGCTTGACCCGCAAAACCGAATCGTTATGTGGGATATGATTGCAAGACTTGCCGAAAACGGCACAACGATACTGCTGACAACGCAATATTTGGAAGAAGCGGAATATCTCGCCGACCACATCGCAATTTTGCACAACGGCATTATCACCGCCGAAGGTTCGCCGGAAGAGCTTAAAAAGATACTGCCAATCGGTGAGATTTCACTAGAATTTATGAACTCAACCGATGCAGATAAAGCCCGGGGGCTGTTGGAAGGTTATCCGCTCAAGGCCGGGCGAAAAATCATTGAAGTATCAACGAATGGCAGTGCAAGTCAGCTAACGGATATTCTCAACCGCATCAATGACGGTGGGCTAACCATATCACGCTTTACCCAAAATCAGCCGTCACTTGAAGATGCCTTTTTGACATTAATAGGGGAAAAGGGAGGTAAAAATGAGTAAAGCAATATCTGATTCATATATAATGTTCAAACGCTGTTTAATTAAAACATCACGAAGCCCCGAAGCCGTTACAATGGCAATCGTGGTACCTTTTATAATGATGGTACTCTTCGGTTATGTATTCGGCGGCATCGCCAGCATCGAGGGGTTCAACTACATCAATTTCATCGTACCGGGGATTATTTTACAATGTATCTGCAACTCTTCCGCCGCAACCTCTTTGAGTGTTCATAATGATATGTCCAAAGGGATTATTGACCGCTTCCGCTCAATACAAATTGCCAAATCAGCTTTTATCTCGGGACATGTATGGATGTCGGTAATCCGCAGTATTGTCATCACGATAGCAACCTTTGGCGCAGCTTTTATGATTGGTTTCAGGCCAACGGCCGGCTTCGCGGAGTGGCTGGTAATTTCCGGGATTTTGATACTGTTTATCATCGCAATGACATGGCTTGTCGTAATAATCGGGCTTGTTTCAAAAGATGCTGAAGCTATCAGCGGCATCAATTTCCTGCTTGTCGTTTTCGTATTTCTTAGTTCCGCTTTTGCGCCGCCCGAGACTCTGCCTACTGTCCTCCGGGTATTCGCAAAACATCAGCCAATGACCCCGGTGATTGATGCCCTGCGGGGTCTGCTGTTAGGCACACCGCTTGAAAACGAAATAGAAATTGCTCTTATATGGTGTATTGGGCTAATAGTTTTTGGTTTTGTACTTGCCGTGCATATTTATAAAAGTAAGCTTACAAAGTAAAAATGTGTTCGGCAGGCGAAAAAAGTATAAGTAAAAAAAGCAGTTTCGACTGCTTTTTCTACTTGTATAAATATAATTAACAACGTACTATACTATTATAGCAACAAACTTATGCAAGAAAGGAACTTTCATGAATATATTTTTAATTATCCTTACTATAATTATTATCTTCTGCACTACCCTGCTTGTCCGGGCGCTTACTCTCCGGCCCTATCCAATGCCCGGTTCTCTCACCGGCAATGTTATTGTAAATGAGGATAAAGTTGCCGCTGATTTTTCGGCAATATTACAGTGCAAAACTGTTTCAAACCGTGAAGAATCATTAACCGACTGGACGGAATTTGATAAATTTTATGAGACACTAAAAGAGCACTATCCCTTGGTTCATGCAAACTGCCCTCTCGAAAAAATCGGGCCGGCCGGTTTACTTTTTCACTGGAAAGGCAAAGAAAACGGCGGCCCGGTCGTCCTGATGTCGCATTTCGACGTGGTGCCTGCCGATGAAGAATACTGGGAGAAGCCCCCCTTTGACGGGATTATCGAAGACGGAGTTATCTGGGGCCGTGGGGCAATTGATACCAAAGTTACTATCTGCGGGGTCTTAAATGCCGCCGAACAACTTTTAGAAACCGGCTTCGTTCCAACCAGTGACATTTATTTTTCCTTTGGCGGTGATGAAGAGATACATGGGGCGAGTTGCATTGCTATCGTTTCATGGTTTGCCGAAAAAGGGATCCGCCCGCGCTTAGTCGTTGACGAAGGCGGGGTTATCGTTCAAGATATCTTTCCCGGTGTCACCGCCCCCTGCGCCGTGATTGGCATCGGCGAAAAAGGGGTGCTTGATTTGGAATGCAGCATGGAAAGCCTTGGCGGCCATGCTTCAACCCCACCCCCAAATACTCTTGTCGGCGAACTTGCCAAAGCCGTTACCCGGATTGAAAATAATCCTTTCCCCGGCAAACTGACCAAACCCGTCGCGGAAATGTTTGATACCCTATGCCGGCACTCTTCTTTTGGGTATCGTTTAATTTTTGCTAATTTATGGTGTTTTTTACCATTATTAAAATATTTCGGCCGTAAAAACGGGGGTAATCTCAATGCGATGCTCCGCACCACCTGCGCCGTAACCCGGATGGAAGGAAGTAAAGCGTTTAATGTCCTGCCGCCAAAAGCTACTATTGGGATGAACCTTCGCTTAATGGACGGGACGACAGTTGATTCCGCATTAGCTTATATTAAGAAAGTGGTTAAAAATGATGAAATTAAGCTTACCGTTGTCAGCGGCGGTGAGGCTTCAGCCCATTCCGATACTACTAGCACTGAATACGAAACTTTAAAAAAGGTCATCCATACTATTTGGCCTGAAGCCCTCATTGCCCCTTATCTAATGATGGCTGCCACCGACTCACGCCACTATTTACGGATTACTGACCGGGTTTACCGTTTCTCCCCCCTCAAGCTGACAAAAGAAGAACGGGCGATGATTCATAGTCACAATGAACGTCTTCCGCTTGAGTCGCTTTACAAGGTGGTTGAGTTTTATTTGCGGTTGATACAGACAGTGTGATGGCATCCACTATTTCGCCAAAAACAAGCTAAATATATGCAAACAGGGCGTTTGCGGAAGCATTAAGGATATAAGCCTTTTTTCTTGGTTAAGTTTAAGTTTCCTCACATATAACCTTTTCCCGTCACTATTGATTGATTTGCTGCCTTCATAACATTCCACTGACCTTAAGACAAAGGCCGTTCCTTCCGGTTCCCCATATTGCAGCTCCGGCTGCCATTCCGGCATTTCTATTCGACACTCCTCTTCCTTTCCATCCTCGTAGACAAACCTTACCCTATCTATGCATTGCCCAAAGTCGGAACAGCCTAATATCACGCAAGCTATATAATAGTCAGGCAGAACTTTTAACTTTTGACCCTGACAAATCACATTATCTGCTTTCCCATTATGCAGTCCTGATACTTGAAAACTCATATCCAGGAAACTCATTTTCTCGGAAAAGTCATCAAGCAGGAAATAGTCGCCCTTATCATTTAAGTTGGCAGAAGTATTTTCAAAATCTCCAATTCCCTCATTGTTACAGAATTGATTAAGCTCATAATGAAATATTTCTGATATTGTAAGCTGTTCATCACATGTCCTGTCTGATGCCATTCTCCATAAACCCTTCTCTTTATTTTCCACTAATTCTTCAAAGTACTCTTTTTCCGACAAGGCAATTATCTTTATTTTTTCAGGGGCGTATTCCGTTATGACAGAAGCTTTTTTTAACATGATGCCTTTCATTATCATATATCTTAGCATATCCCACTGTTCGGCAAAAGCAATCAGCCTATCTATGGCACCAATAGTCATATCCTTAAGCCCGGGTGATTTTTCCCCAATTAACTTAAGCATAACTGCATAACGTTGCCGATTATTGGACAAAGCGGTAAAGGCTGCTTCTAAAGCAACCCGCTTTGACATTTCTTCTCCGCTTATTTCTTCAAGAGGATCATAATTTGAAATTTCGTATTCAAATAAAAAATTCTGTCCAATATCTGCTGCCAGCTTTTCGGCATCAGAATAAAAAGGCTTATCCACCATATTTTGTAGGCTTTCCTGCAAAAAGGATTCGTTGTCTATATTTTTATCATAGTTTTCTTTGCGGAAAGTGGCAATCTGCATAATTCCTTTACTAAAAAGATGCAGCGGCAATACCAAATCAATCTGATCATAATAAGGGTCAATACATAATAGGGATTGATTCTGCTCATCATATCCATTTAGTATAATTGCATGTCCCCCGTCCTCAATTTCCCCATAGCGCCAGTCCCATGGACAGTAATAAGCATTAATAGCCATAAAAACGGGATTTTTAGCATCCAATTCCTTTTTCACCAAGTCATAGGGATGCTCCGTATGATTTTGAAATTCCATAGTAATTCCGCAGCATTCCCGCAACTGCTTTTGAAATAAGTAGGGGACATATATACTCTTTCCGATATATTCATTTTTTTTGTCATAACGATAATAAAGGGCATCACGGTACATATATTCATAGCTTCTTTGATAATAAGCCGCTATTGTAGCAATAGCATCGTCCACACAAAAGAATATGGAAAACTTGCCTTTTCTCAACCGGGGCATTTTTATTAGATTCATTTCTAGCTTCATCATATAAATATCTTCCTTTACTTTAACCGGGCGGCCAGTTTTTCTACAACCGGATACCTCATAATATCCTGGGAGCTGATTTTATATCCTTTTTTATTAAGATGGTTAATTACGATAATAGCTTTCATTGAATTGCCCCCAAGGTCAAAAAAGCTGTCATTCCTACCAACCTTGTCAAGTTTCAAAACTTGCATATATACATTTGCTACCGCTTGCTCTTTTTCTCCGTTTGGTATCATATATTCTTTTTCACTGACCATTTTGATATCCGGCAATTTGTGGTGTTGAGGTTTTCCGCTTTGCCCGACCGGTATCTCTTCAAGTTTCATCATGAGCTTAGGAATCATATATTCCGGGAGTTTTCTATGTAAAACTTGTTTAATCTCATCCATATTGATAACTATGTCAGATGTAAAATACGCATATAACTGCTCATCCGTATCGCCTGATTTTCTTACAATTACAATTGCATCCTTAACCCCTGCCACAGTCCGGATAACACTCTCAATTTCCCCTAACTCAACCCGGTGGCCCCGTATTTTGACTTGGTTATCCATCCGGCCAAGATATTCAATCGTCCCGTTTTCTGTCCATCTTGCCAAATCACCTGTGCGATAGATTCTTGACTCGCCTTGTAGATTCGTTACAAACCGCTCCTTAGTCAGACCTGATTGATTCAAATAACCCCTGGCCACTCCGGGGCCCCCCACGCATAACTCACCCGGTACGCCAATACCGCAAATCTGATTATTATCCATGATATAGATGCTCGTATTACTTATCGGCCTGCCAATCGGTACTTTCTCGACAATTTCTCCGGGCCGGGCTTCCCAATCAGTACAGAATACAGTAATCTCTGTCGGCCCATATGCGTTTGAATAAACTATATTGTCCGGCACATGATCAAGCACAGTTTTGTCGGCCGGGGAACCTCCGGTAATAATTCTCTTTATGCCTGATAGTTCCACCTGAAGATAATATTGAGGGGGTAAAAGTAGTAAAGTCACCCCATTAGCATATACATAACGTTCAAATTTTCTGACATCCGTAATAATTTCCTTATCCACTATACATAAGGTCCCCCCACTTAAAAATGCCATTGCAATTTCCCATACCGAAGCATCGAATGTCAGGTTGGCAAATTGCAAAACAACCTCTTCTTCACTTAAACCATACGCAATTTGGCAATGATAATACAGATTTATAAGCCCTTTGTGTTCTAGCATGACCCCCTTTGGTTTCCCAGTCGTCCCTGACGTATAAATAATATAAGCCAAATCATCTGCCTCATTAATGTGTTTGGGATTTGTTTTATTTTTTTCAGAAAGCGGAACATCTTTCAAAAATAATACCGGCTGGCAATCTTCTAAGATATATTCGATTCGTTCAGCCGGATATTCAGGGTCAATTGGTACATAAGCTCCTCCTGCTTTTAGAATACCTAAAATTAAAATCATGGTTTCAATCTTTTTCTCCCCTAATACAGCAACTAAGCTATTTCGCCCTACCCCTTTTATACGCAGATAATGTGCTGTCTGATTTGCTTTTTCATTCAATTCCCGGTAAGTTATTTGCCTTTCATTATGTATTATTGCTATCCGTTCCGGAAATTGTACGGCTATGTTTTCAAATCTCTCATGGATAAGCTCTGAATCAAAATATCCGGTCATGGTAGCTTGCGACATACAAAGTAAAGCAGATTTTTCATCTTCATCAACCATAGAAAATTCATCAATGATTTTATTAGGGTTTAATGAAATATCTTTCATAAGACATATGAAATGCTTAAGCATACGTTCCATTGTTTCTTTGTAAAACAAATCGGTACAATATTCTAATTCCATTTCATATTTGGGTTTAGAACTATCTATAATCAAAGTAATATCAAACTTGGAGGTATTGGTGTTTACTTCCCATACTTTTACCGTTTCTGCCTCATTCAACCTCCACGCGGCCGCTTTTTGGTTTTGCACAGCAAGTACTATATCAAACAAGGCATTTCTTGAGTGATCCGGCTTGATACCCAATTGACTGATGAGTGACTCAAAAGAATAAGCTTCGTGTTCAACTACTTGAAGGACTTTATTTTTTATCTTCTGCAAGAAGTCGGTAAATGTTTGATTCTTCTCAATTTTTTCCCGGATAGGCATTGTATTGACAAACATACCAAGCATGTTTTCCGTCTCTTTACGGAATCTGCCTGCCAGAGGGCTGCCAATCATAACATCCTCCTGCCGCGAATATTTTGATAAAAGTATCATATAGCCAGCCAGAAAAATCATATAATCAGAAACACTATAGTCTCTCCCCATTCTTCGGATAAGCTTACTTGTCTCCTCGGCAAAATTCATCACAATTCTGTCACCCTGGAAAGTCTGATATTTGGGTCTTGATTTGTCCAATGGGAAATTAAGCACACTGGCCTCTCCTCCCACTTCCTCTATCCAAAACTTTCTATGCGCCCCGGTATCCCGGGTTTTCAGCCAACTGCTAAAATCCTTATATTGGATGGTGTTCTCCTTAAGTATTACACCATTGTATAAAGCTGATATCTCTCTAGTCAGGATATCCGCACTTAAACCATCTGAAATAATATGGTGGATATCCAACAGCAGTACGTCATATTCCTTTTGCCTGATAATTCCTGCCCTAACAAGCGGCGCTTTGCCTAAGTCAAAAACACGGACAAATTCATTCATCATTCTTTCTGTAAATTCTTCTGCTTCCGCATAGCTTATTTCAACTTCTGCCTTTCGATGCACTTTTTGAACCACTTCGTTTTGCTCAACATGGAAGCTAGTTCTAAGAATTTCATGGCGCTTAAGCAAAATGGAAAAAACATTTCGCAGTTTTTCAAGATTTAATCTTCCTTTGAAAGATATCGCCTTGGGCATGTTATAACTTATCGTATCTTTCATCTTGCATATGATATAAATACCTTTTTGCATATGGGAGACAGGATAAAAATCCTTTTCCTTACATGCCTGAATCGCTTCATAGTATTTATCTTTTGCATTTTCTTCAATATAAGCTGCCAGACTTTCCGGGGTCGGGTAAATGAATATATCCTTAACAGATAAACGGATGTTATATTTTTTCTCAATCTCGTTAATTATCTTAACAGCTTTCAGGGAATGTCCGCCGGACTCAAAAAAGTCTGTCTTTTTTCCAGCCTTATTGATACCAAGGACAAATTCAAATATTGCCCCAATCTCCTTTTGATTTTCGGTAATTGCCTGCTCATCGTCCTGTTCAGTGACTATAACCTCGGCTGGCAACTTGGTTTTATCCACTTTTCCGCTGCGGTTTACCGGAATGCTTTCAACCGATATGATACAGGAAGGGATCATATATTCCGGAAGGGATTTGCGCAACTCTTTTTTTATCTCGTTTCCATTCAGAGGAAACTCAGAAGTATAGTAAGCATAAATATTACTTTCACAAGCTTCATTTTCCCTGACAATTGCTACAGCATCCTTTATCCCTTTGATTTTCCTGATTACATTTTCTATCTCCTTGAGCTCGATCCGGTATCCCCTGACCTTAACCTGTTCATCCATACGTCCCAAAAACTCTACATTGCCATTATCCAGCCATCGGCCTACGTCTCCTGTTTTGTACATCATACCCTGTCCAAAAGGATTTTTTACAAATTTTTCGGCGGTAAGTTTTTTTTGATTTAAGTACCCTTTTGTCACACCTGCCCCACTGATACAGATTTCTCCCGGGACCCCGATTCCACAAAGATTTCCATGCCGCAGGATATAAATCTGCGTATTGGCAATTGGCCGTCCGATGGGAATTATATTTGTTATTTCGCTTTTATCCCAAATCCAGTCTGTCCCGCATACTGTCACCTCAGTTGGTCCATACGCATTCACATAACATGTGCTATCCGGGACCCGCTCAAGCACACTTAGATCCGGGGCTGACCCCGCCGTAATAAGTACCCTTATATCAGAAATTTGCATCTGTAGAAAGTAGTGGGGCGGTATTGTCATAACCGTAATCTGATTCTCTTCGGCAAATTTTTCCAGCTTCTTTGGCTCCAAAATAGTCTCTTCATTGGGAATGTAAAGGGTAGCCCCATTTAATAAAGCCATTACGCATTCCCATACTGAGGCATCAAATACAAAGTTCGCAAATTGCAAAATACGGTCTTGTTGTGTAATTTTATATTGTTTCCTTTGGAAATGTGCCAGATTAACAACCCCCGAATGCTTAACCATCACCCCTTTGGGATTTCCGGTGGTACCAGATGTATAAAGTATATATGCCAAACGTTCTTCGTCGTATGGCAGATTAGTATTTTTTACCGGTTCCTGCCCAAACTTCCAATCTTTTAGAGAAACCTCCTGGATATTCCAACCCTTTAAAACAAAACATTCATTGGTAAGAATTATTACCGGGCTGGTGTCTGAAAGCACATAACTTCGCCTCTTTTCCGGCATTTCCCTATCTATTGGCACATAGGCAGCCCCGGATTTTAAGACCGCAATGATACTGATAACCGTTTCGATTGACTTATCTGCAAGTATTGCCACATGGTTTCCATCTGCAACTACATTTTTCATAAGCCACGAGGCGAGTTGATTAGCTTTTTCATTTAATTGTCTGTATGTTAAGTTTTTGCCATTATGCCATACTGCTATCGAATCCGGACTAAATGCTGATACCTTCTCAAATATTTCATGAATGTATAAATTTTCTTCATACTTCAGCTTAGTATGATTGAACTTTGTCAGAATTTTCTTTTGTTCTTCTGCAGAAACCATGGAATATTCTTTAAGTATCTTATTAGGATTATCGGTAACACCTGCAATCAGGCATATGAAATGCTCTAACATATAGCCAATCGTTTCTTTTCGAAACAAATCCGTACAATATTCAAATTCAATGCGGAAAGTATTGTCCACTTCTTTGATACAAAGCGTTAAATCAAATTTAGATACAAAACTCTTAATATTAATTTCATTGGCCTTAATTTCATCTAATTTAAAATTAACCTGCTCTTGATTCTGCATCACAAGCATCACCTGAAACAAAGGATTTCTGGAATAGTCCCTTTTTATCTTTAAATCATCCAATAAAACTTCAAGCGGATATTCCTGATTGCTGTATGCTTCTAAGGTATTGATTTTAATTTGTTTAAGGAAATCCTGATAACCGGAATCCTGATTTACCTCTCCGATTAACCCCACGGAGTTCACAAACATCCCCGGCATATTGTGGATATCTTTGTCTGTTCTTCCGGTAACAGGGCAACCGACAACCACTTTATCCTGTCGGCTATAGTTACTTAACATCATCATATATATAGATAGAAACACCATATATTCAGTAACACCTTTTTCGATGGCTAGTTTTTTTATAGCACTAGTTAATTCATTGCCCAAAGTCTTAAGAATACGGGAACCATGGAAGCTTTGAAATTGAGGCCGTGAAAAATCTATCGGTAAATCCAAAACCGGAATTTCATCTGAAAATTTGTTAAGCCAATATTGCCTCTGGCTGCTCATATCCCGGCTATACATCCACTGGCTGTAATCCTTATATTGCAGCTTGGGTTCTTCCCCCGCCGCCCCATTATACAAATCAGATATTTCATTAATAATCACCGAAAGGGAAATACCATCGCATACAAGATGGTGAATGTCCAAAAATAAAATACTTTCCTCTTCTCCTTTGATTACCCGAATACGCAAGAGAGGCGCTTTTGCCAGGTCAAAGGGTTCAACCATGGAAGCCAAATCATAATCTTTCGCTTCCGCCGGTATAACTTTAAAATCAAAATCCGGTAATTCTGAAATCTGCTGAATAATCTTTCCTTCATGAAGCCTGAAACCGGTTCTAAGAATCTCATAACGGTTTATTATTTTTTCAAATACCGCACTAAGCCTTGTTGTATCCAGCTTCCCGGTAAGTTTCACCCCATAGGGCATATTATAGACAGTACTTTTTTCATTATCGGCAATCAGATAAATGCCTTTCTGAACCGGCGCTGCTTCATAAAACTGAAGGGTTTCCGCTCTTGGAATCCCGCCCGTCCCATGGACTTCATTCTTCTGCCCCAGATATTCGGCCAACTTAGATATATTAGGAAAATGAAAAATTTCACTTAGCATTAACTTTATCCTAAAAGCTTCCTCAATAAGGTGAATCATTTTCGCTGCTTTCAAAGAATGGCCGCCTAACTCAAAGAAATTATCATATATGCCAACATTCTCTATTTCCAATACGGACTTAAATATTTCCGAAATAACCTTTTCTTTATCATTTCTTGGAGCCGCTTTTCCCATTGCACTATCCGTTTTAATCAGCGGAAGCAATTTCTTATCTATTTTCCCGTTACGGGTTATTGGAATATGGTCAATTTGCATTAAATAAATCGGTATCATGTACTCCGGTAGTTCTTTGCGCAAAAGCTCTTTTATCTGTTCATTTTCCTTATTTTCATCTGCTGTATAATATCCATACAATTGTTTTTCGCCCGCATTAGATTCTCTTGTAATAACAACAGCATCCTTAATCCCTTCCTGTTTTCTGATACAATTACTAATTTCACCAGGTTCGATTCTAAATCCCCGTATTTTAATCTGCTCATCTATTCTTCCCAAATATTCCAGTGTTTGCTCTGCAAGCCATCTTGCTTTGTCACCGGTGCGATATAAAATACCCTCGCCAAAGGGGTTGCTAACAAATTTCGCCGCCGTCATCTCTTCATTATTCCAGTATCCCTTGGCAATCCCTATGCCTGAAATACATAGCTCCCCCGGGATTCCTATCCCGCATAACCTCTCATTTTCCATAATATATATTTGCATATTATTAATTGGCTTACCGATTGATACTGTCCTATTTAATTCATTGCCCGTATATATGTGGTCACAGCATCCTATGGTCGCCTCCGTAGGGCCATACTCATTATGAATTTTTATGTGATGCCCGAAGTTTTCTAAGACTTGCTCTGATGTCATGGTCTCCAATTCTTCCCCGCCAATAATCATCGTTTCAAGATTCATAAGAAGCCGCTTTTCGCAGTTCGCGGCAAATTTCAAATGAGCGGGTGTGCATTTGATTAGCGTAAACTCATCTTCGGCAAAAATTTCCCGAATCATTTCATCAATTGGGGCATTATAAATTTTAATCCTGCCCCCGCAGCACAAAGGCAGAAAAAGAGTTGTCATCGTCAAATCAAAGCATAGGTTGGTAAATAAGGGTGCCACAGGTGGTTTTGAAACATAATTCTCTATACCATAATTTATATAGTTAGAAAGCCCTGCGTGGGTAATCATGGTACCTTTCGGCTTTCCTGTGGTCCCTGACGTATAAATCATATATACAAGCTCCGCCGAAAGGGGGGCTATCTGGTTATTTTTTTCAATTCCTGCATATTCCTTAATTACATTCATGCTTATCGTGGGTACGTTCCAATTAATAGCTGCCGATTCACTACACAAGATAAGTGCCGGGGCACAATCCCCTAAAATGTACAGTATTCTATCTTCCGGATAATCCGGGTCAATTGGAACAAAAACCCCGCCGGCTTTCAATATTGCCAGAACTCCAACTACAAATTCTATACTCCGCTCACTTATGATTGCAATGATATCACCCTTTTTAACCCCGGATTCCGCCAAATAGCAAGCAAGCTGATTTGCTTTTCCATCCATCTCATTGTAAGTTAATCTTCTGTCTTTATCATATAATGCTATCTGCTCAGGATTAATAACTGCTTGCTCTTCTATTAAAGATAAAATACTACGTTTGTCATAATCTGATTCCGTAGCATTAAAAACATTTAAGATTAATTCTTGTCCCTCTTTTGACACCAAAGGAATATCATCTATCCTGATATTTTGATTGTCGGTAATATAGGTCAGAATATGGATATAATGCTCCAGCATTGACATTGCCGTCGAGCGTTTAAATAGTTTGCTGCAATACTCCAGTTGAATCTCATATTGACCCTCTCTATTATAAATAAAAATTGTTAAATCAAATTTGGCCGTAAAATTATTTTGCTTAAGGGCAGAAATTTTCAGGCAGTCCATTTCAAGATTTTGCTCCTGTGTATTCTGCATAACAAGCATATAATCAAACAATGGGTTTCTTGAGATATCTCTTTTTACCTTTAACTGCCTTACTAATTCCTCAAAGGGATACTCCTGATTCTCATAAGCCATCAATGAGAAATTCATTATTTCTTTCAGGAAAGAAGCAAAGTCTTTGTCTTTCTCGGGTTTCCCTCTCATTGGCATTGAATTAACAAACATGCCAAACATATCTTCCAAATCATGGGTTGCCCTGCCTGAAATCGGTGTCCCGACAACGATATCGTCCTGCCCGCTATACTGACTAAGAAGAACCATAAAGACGGACATAAAAATCATATAATCAGTAGTATTGGTAATTTTTCCCAACCCGGAAATTTTTCCCCGTAGTTTGGGGCTGACAAAAGCACTTACACTATCACCGGCGAAATCCTGTATTTGCGGCCGGGTCATATCAAGGGGTAATTCAATAACTGAATTAGGTTCAGCAAATTTTTCCAGCCAGAACTTCTTTTGAAGCTCCAAATTACGGTGATTAATCCATTCACTATAATCAATATAATCAAGAGTCTTTTGTGACAATTGAGTATTGTTATAAATACATGATAATTCATTAAAGAATATCGCATTACTTGTTTTATCCGTGATAATATGATGTATTTCCATCATCAATAAATGGCAATCTTTTTGCTCTATCAGGCAGACCCGCATAAGCGGCGCCTTTTCAAGTTGAAAAATCCGATTAAACTCGCTTATCAGTTCTTCTATATCCCGATTGTCTTTTTTAAATTCAAAATTTACGATTGCCTCATCATGGACACATTGAACTAACTCACCATTTTCAATATGAAAACTGGTTCTAAGCATTTCGTGTCTTACAGTCAACTCTTCCAGGGCATCGTAAAGCTTCCGGACATCAAGTATCCCTTCCAGCCTATAACCGCTGAAAATATTATAAGCCGTGTTTTCATTCATTTGACAAGCAAAATAAATCCCCTTCTGTACCGGGGACATAGCATATTTTTCTTTTTTATGGGATTTGGGGACAGACATATCCTCCTGAACCTTGTTTCTGCACTTTTCTACTTCCTCGCTTAATTCACTGATAACTGGATGTTCAAAGATGCTCTTTATGGATAAATAAATACCGCAATTGATATTGATTGCATTCAAAAGCTTTGAAACACTCAAAGAATGTCCGCCCAAATCAAAGAAACTATCTTTAATCCCAACATTTTCAACACCAAGGATTTTTTCAAACATAGAAGCTAGTTGTTTTTGGAGTTTTGTTTCGGGAGGTATATAATTAGAACGGATTGCAAGGTCAATATCCGGTAAGCGGTTTTTGTCAAGTTTCCGGCTAATTGTAAGAGGCATTTCCTTAAGTTGCATAATCTTAGCCGGAATCATGTATTCCGGCAATGATTTTCTTAATTCCTTTTTTAGTACTGACAAGTCAATTTCTTTATCTGCTGTGATATATGCACAAATGATTTTCTCTTTTTGTTTATCTTCTTTCAAAACGACTGCTGCCTCTTGAATGGATTCCTTGCTTCGAAGTACTGCTTCTATTTCGCCAAGTTCGACCCGATAACCCCTTATCTTAACTTGAGAATCCTTACGGCCATGAAAAACTATATTCCCGTCGGCTAGCCATCTTCCCATGTCACCTGTTGCGTACATGATCCCATCCCCAAAAAGATTGGGGATAAAAACTTCCTTCGTTAATTCAGGTTTTGATACGTAACCCCGGGATATACATTCCCCCGCAATATATATATCCCCTATTTCCCCAATACTACATAATCTTCCCTCTTTTACGATGTATACATAACAATTTGGCATTGGTTTCCCGATTGGAAGTTTGCTTTCAACAGCCTCCCCGCTATACCGCCATTGTGTCACCACCCCGGAAACTTCGCTGGTACCATACATTTGAGTGAATTGTACACCCTTAGGTATATAATCAAAAACTTCACTGGTCATTTCAGACCCGGCAGTGAATATCTTGTCAACTCCATCATAACACTTCACTTGTTCTATATATTGCCGGGGTAAAAGTAATATATTGACTTTATATTTTTGTATGTACTTTTCAAACTCCCTTGTGTCCAAAACATAATATTCTGGTATCATGCATAAAGTTGCACCTGTAAAAAAAGAAATCGAAAGTTCCCAAACCGACATGGCAAATGAAAAACTGGAAAATTGCAGTAAAGTATCGTTTGGAGAAATATCATTAATCAAAAAATGATTATGGAACCGGACTGTTCCCCTATGATGCTGCATAACACCTTTGGGTGTCCCGGTCGAACCGGATGTGTAGACAAAATATGCCAGATTACTTCCATCAACCACATTTTCCGGGTTATCATCCTCACCTTGATAGTATCCTTCATCAAGCATCGAAATGACTGGAATATCGGTTGAAAAATTTAATTCTTTCCGGCACTTTAAAAGAAGAAGCGATTTGCAATCCTTGAGAATATATGTCACCCTTTCTTCGCCCAAATTATTATCAATTGCAACAAATGCCCCGCCGGCTTTCCAGATAGCCAAAATTGAAATGATTGTTTCAAGCTCTTTCTCGCCCATAATAGCAACACAAACATCCGGCCCAACGCCCTTTTTTCGTAAATTCCTTGCCAATTGATTGGCTTTCTTATTAAGCTCCGAATAAGTAAAACACTCGTCTTTCATACGTAATGCAATTTTGTCCGGATACTTTTCGGCCGTCAACTCAAAAAACTCATGACAAGTGGCTTTTTCCCATTCCATTTTACCGCCGTAACAAAATTCTTCTGTAATTTTATTCATTTGTCACCTCTGTCCCTCAATTAGATTTTTATAAGTATTGTTCTATCGCTTTATAGATATTAGTTTCCTTTTCATATATTGAATTGAGCAAATTGCCAATTTCCCCGTTATCATATCTCCGGGCCGGGTCATTTGAGCGCCTCCGCATTAAAAGCCGCATAAACTTAGTCCAGTTTTTATTATCTTCATTGATAGTTGCTTCAATTGATTCTTTTTCGCCCTCGTTATTTATTGCACCAATCAATTTATACTTTATGACCTCTCTTGCCTTGATCAGATTGCTGACTTCCATAATATTTTCATTAGTGTAAAGTTCATATGTTACGGTACCCTCCCTGAATAAATGGTATAATTCTTTTAAAGCTGTTAATCCATAACTTTTTTCTTCATTTTTCCGGTTTTGATTCTGTTTTATCTTTTGTATTATAGATTTCTCATAGCTATCTATCGCTTCATGTTGCCCCAAATCGCAAACTAATTCCATGCATTCAAAATATTCTTCAAGGCAAGCTTCAAAATCCACGATTTTGATTCTCCCGATAGATGGATTCATTGGTGAAATGTCATATCCATTGCCGATATATTTTGCCCATTCAAGCACATAAAAATAGCTTTGATCATAGCCAATTACTGCAATTGCATGTTTCCCGCTGTCAATATCCAAGATTGAAACATCATAGTCCACTCGGTAAGGAATCTTATTGGTAGATATTACGGCAACTACTTCACCATATTTATCTAAGTTATGTTTCAGCCTATTTACTGGAATATCACCAGTGTCAACAATCCTATTTAATATAAATGGCTTTTTTACACAATTGGCATTGATTATTTTGTTCTCATTATGTACAAAGGCAAGGGTTATATCTTCTAAAAAGATTGACATCAATTTAGGATTATTATAGTACCTGGCCTTTAATATGAAAGAAGTTGCCTTTTCAATGCAATTTTTCTCTCCGGCAAACCAAAACTTGTCCTGAGGTTTTTCATATATATTTTCATACTTCATCATTAGTGTATCTCCATAAATTTATTTATTCTAAAGAAAATTGGTAAATCATATCCCAAAATTTTGCGCTTTGGTCAAACATAAAAAAATGCCCGGCATCTTCATATATCTCTAATTGAATATTGCCATCCTTATTCTGCCGGCAATATTCCGTTAATAAAGAATAAGGAACCTGAAAGTCTTTGCTTCCAGAAATAAACAACGTTTTCACCGGCCATTCTTTCATTTCTTTATATAAATCAAATTTATAAATATAATCCCACAGCTTAGCGGAACGTTTTTTAGATGACATCATTACTTTCAAGTCAGTTTTTTCATAAACCGGACTATTTTTCATAATCTTAAGCATTGATAAACTTGCGCCCTCAAGCATCTTATTTCTTATTTGCATCATCCTTAACCGGTTAAGCTGCTTCTTCGTCAGCCTTTCTTCATAAAGCGTGCCCTCTGTTGCCTCTATTAGTTCATCCAAAAACTTTACCTGCTTATTTTTCCTCTTTTCTTGCATAAGATTCTTTAAATAGGTAACGCGAGCCCTTTCACTATCGTTAATATTAACTATTTGCGCAACTCCCACATAACCTATGACATTTTCCGGATGCTTCTTGACATATAGGGCACCGGGAATAGTCCCCCATGAATGACCCAGAATAATTATTTTTTCTTTATTATATTTCTGCTTAATGTATTCAACACTTTCTTCTAAGTCTTTTAATATGTTGTTAATGTCCGCTTCTTTATCGGGGTTCCTCATATAAGTCTTTCCAGCACCCCGTTGATCATAATAAACTATGTTAAATTTATCCTTATGGGCTTCATACATATCATGTCCTGATACGGCTTCCGATGTGCCCGGACCGCCATGAATAAACAGAACCACCTCCTTTTCGGGTAATGATGGAAAATGAAGAAAAAATTCCTCAATATCGTTGATTTTTACATATTCTTTTTCATACTTTCCACTAAACATTATTCAATCTCCGTTTTATAGTTTTTGCAAATAATTAATTCGCCGTTAGCAAAGCTTTTTATTTCATTATTGGTTAAATATCCGTCATTTTTTAGAAACTCTGTTATCAATTTATTAAAGGTGGCTGCATTTGTTAAATTTACGCAATGTCCATGATTCAAAAATTCAATATGGATAGAATTAGGGATTCTTTCGGCAATAATCTCCGACTCATAACTGTCCACTACTGAATCTTTTCCTCCGGATATGACAAGGACCGGAATCTGAACTATTTCAAGATTAGTTACTTCTATATACTTCTTTAGGCTTGCTTCAGCCAAATAATTAATGGAAGAACGGTTTACACATTTGCTCATTTCATAATATTCATAGAATTTCTCTGAATTACCGGTATTAATAAAATCCTTTTCGAACTTTTTTTCTAAAGATTCTTCTGCTGTTTCTGCAGAATCCGACTTTGTAAAGCTACAACTAAGGATTAATTGCTTACATATCTCTGGATAGGATTTTACCAATTCCTGAGCAACTAACCCTCCAAGTGAAAATGCCAAAATACTGACCGGTAACTTTATTTCCAAAGATTCAAGGGTGGCTTTTATTACCTCGCATATTTTAGGCGGGTATAGTATATCTTCCATACCTTCACTGTAACCTGACCCGGGAAGATGGATCACAACAACAAGATACTGCTTGGACAGCTCCATTAATTGATGAATGAGGGCGGCCCCGGAGATACCAAATCCGGGAATGACTATCAGCGGTTTGCCCTGTCCAAGTAACATGGTTTCCACCATCTGGCCATTAGGCAGCCGCACCATCAAGTGCAATAAGGTTTCTTTGTCACACTTATTCGGATAATTATGTTTATCCAGAACATCTATTACCTCTTTATAGCTATTTCCTTTTTTCCTATACTCTTCCGAGCAATGCTTTAAATATTCTTTCAGGCTATCGAAATTGTCTATCCGGACACTTGATAATTTGTACAGCAACGCTTCGTTATCCATCACTACCGGGTTGGTAACATCCTGCCCGGTATTTAATTCTTCTTTCACTTTTTGAGGGGAAAGGACATCCCTAAGATGACAACTTATCTGGTCTACTGTTTCATATTCAAAAAAAATGGTGGGGTTGAAATCTGTCCCATACTTCTTGTTGATTTTTTCGCATAGTTGGGCAATGGTGACAGAATTAAACCCATAAACCTCTAGACTTTCATTTACATCAATCCTCTCCAAACTAAGATCCAGGATATCACCTATGAGTTGCTTTAATTCCCGTCTTATATCATCTTTTTCCTCTTTCTCACTTTGCGATATTGTCTTTGAGGGTAAATATCTTTCTGTGGTTTCCGGTTCCATTTTCGTGACACAATTTTGAATGATATTGCTGATTTTATCTTGTTTACCTGCCATTACAATCAACTGATATTCATCATTTGCCAATACACTTTCGATACATTCCAATGCATCCGCAGGTTTTATGTAATCCAATCCCATTTTTGAAAGCATCTTTTTCTCGGCCGCAAAAGAACCTGTATGCATTCCGCCGCTTTCCCAGATGGGCCAGTTGATTACATAATTTTGGATGCCTTGTTGCGAAAAATTATCAAGGAAGCTATTGGCGACGGCGTAATCCCCTCTGCCAAAATCCCCGGTATAGGAAGAAGCAGAAGAAAACTGTAATATAAACTTTGCTTCAAAATACGTTAATATTTCACAAAGGAATATCGTTCCATGAATCTTTGGCTTTAAAGTGCCAAGGAAATTTTCCTTTGTTTTTTCTTGCCATTCACCGATACTATTGATTCCAGCCGTATGAAAAGCCCCCTCCGGGATAAACCCTTCCATTTTTATCTGCTTTTTCACCTCTTCCAAGTCGCGCTGACAGGAAATATCACAAGAATAATACCTTATATAATTGGAATGAGCCTGTAAATCCTTAAGCCATGCTTGTTTTTCCTCATTTAACCCGCTTCTTCCAAGCAAAATCAAATTCGCCTTATAACGACTTGCAAGATACTGTGATATAATTTTTCCAATTGCCCCAAGTCCGCCGGTTATCAGATAAGTCCCTTTTTCTTTAAGCAAAGATTTATCTGTTTTGGGCAAAGTGCAGGGGATTATATCAAATTCCATGACCTCATCCCGGGTAATCCGATAATGTTTTCTGGTCATAACTTGAAGTAGTAAGGTACAGACCTTTTCGATAAACTCATCTTCTTTACAACCGGCATTTTCCAGTACGGTCATATTCACGGAAACCGAATTTGTAAAACCTGAAACTGATTTTGCAATAAGAGAGTGGATATCCCGCCCCCCATCAATTAACACAAAAATTTCAATCTGATTATCACCGTATATTAAAATCCATAATTGCAAGAAATCAAATAAACGGAGTACCGTTTGTTCTATCACAGCTTCTATTTTATTTTCAGGCATTTTCTGCTCTTCTGTAATGCGGCAATCAAATAAAATTCTGTCTGGATATTGGCCATCCTCTTTCATTTTTACCAGCTCGTCATAATAGTTCGCATGACGGGGGATTAGCAGATAGTTTTTTGCTTTCATAATCGTTCCGGTATTGGAACCAACTAGATTCCATTTTGTCTTATAAAAGTGCAAACCACTCTCTATTGAGTGCTTATCTATTTGCTTCTCCTTATGTAGTTTTGCTTTTCTTGCTGTAAATGCCTGGATCCTTACCAAAGGCCTGCCTTCATCCGATAGTAAAACACAATTCAGGCTTCGGTTATCATTTGTCTGATTATTTGAAAGCGTAATATAACTATAACAGCTTTTTTCCATTTTGCCGTATATTGATACCTTTTCTACAAAATATGGTATATGTGTTGTTGTTTCATCTTTTGTATCGCTCTCCCCCCGGATACACAGACCAGCCTGAAGAGCTGAATCCAACATGGATGGGTGTAACACATAAGCATCAAAATCTATTTTGCAGCATTCTGGTACTGTCAAATGGCTGATTGCCTCCGTATTGTTATACCAAACTTCATCCAACATTTTAAAGGATGGCCCATAATCTAAACCGCCTGATTTGTAATAGGAATATAATTCATCGGGCAAGATTTTCTTATTACATCCTTCTTTTATAGTTTGAATATTATAATGAGCTTCATCCTGATAATCTTTAGCGGTAATAACCTTACATTCCGCAAATTTATTTTCGCCATTAAATTCACAAGAAATATAGTTCCCATCCCTTTTTAAAATAACCTGCATTTCTTTTGTGGATTGATCCAGCAAAAATATATTACTCCACAAAACATTTCTAATTTCAACAACTTTCTCCCTGGTAGCTTGTTCAATATTTGCCCTTGCCAGTTCAAGATAAGCCATCCCCGGCATCACCTTTTTCGTCAGCAAGATATGGTCATTCAAAAAAAACTCAGCGCCGGTAAAAATAATCCGGTAGGCACATTTATCAATTCCGGATATATTCTCTCCCAACATTGGCTGTGCTTTATTATCTTTACTATCAATTAAATGACGGTCAATTAAATAATGTTCTTTTCTGAATACATATCCCGGCAATGAAACTCTTACTCCATTTTCATTGCCTTTCATAAGCTGCCAATTAATTTCCTTGTGAAGCAGCCAACTAATAGCCAACTCCCGCAATTTCCCTTTTTTAAGCAGCTCCGTAATACTATCAACATCTTTTATTTCAACCGACTCTCCATTACAAAGCACCTTTTCGCCATAAGCTGTATAACAGTCCACATCCTTACCATATTCCAGCCAATTTTCAAGCTTTTGCCCTAAGCTGTCCAGATTTGATGCGATGATTGCCATCCGGATCTTGAAAGCTTCCCTGCCGGTCTGTAAGGTATAAGCTATATCAGAAATACTTATTCTTTCATCATGATTGGCCGCCAAAGTTTGCACATCATTTACCGCCTGAATAAATTCCTTTATCGTCATACCATCCAGTTCATATTCTTTAAAATCCACTTTATAACCATTTATTTTCAGTTGTTCCATGATGTAAGAATATTTATATTGGTCAAGTCCGTAATCGCCAAGCAAATATTTTTCATCAATCATTTTTTTTGCAACAGAAAAGGCTTGCGCAACCACATTAAGCACAACTTCACGGACATCGGGCAAAGGCTTATTGGCCTCCCGTCGACTTTTTAAACTTATATATTTATGCATTTTTCCGATATTTACTCTAAGGGATTCTTCATCCGGTGAAGAGAAAATAAAGAGCGTACTCCCGGGTTCCCCAACAGGCAATTCCCCCCTCCGATATTCTTCAACGATCATATGCCCGTTTGCCCCGCCGGCCCCGAAAGAACTGATGCCCGCAATATAAGGGATTACTTGTCCGTTACGCTCCTTCCTCTTCCAGACAGCAGCTTCTTTCTGAATATAGAAGGGAGTTCGGGAAAAGTTAATATTATGATTGGTTTTTTCGGAATGTAATGACTTGAATAATATATTATGCTTCATCTGCAAAATAACTTTAATCAACCCGGCCATCCCGGCCGCCGCTTCTAAATGGCCGATATTGGATTTTACCGACCCCACCGGTATAAATTCTGTTTCCGTCGTATACTTACCGAATGCTATACTAAGTCCATCTATTTCAATGGGATCCCCTAACATCGTACCTGCACCATGGGCTTCAATATATGAGATATCCTCGGGATGGATTCCCGCCCTTTTAATAGTAGAAAATATTACTTCTTCCTGTGCTTTGGGGCTTGGTACCGTATAACCATTTGTTTTACCTCCATGATTGATGCCGATTTCCCTGATTACAGCATGGATATTGTCCCGGTCGGTAATTGCTTGTGATAATTTTTTTAAAATGATTACCCCTACCCCTTCGCCGGGTACATATCCATCAGCATCTTCGCCAAAACTATGGCATTTTCCTTTGACTGAAGCAAAATTGCTAATTGCCAATTGGGTATATTTATCTTCATGGAGGATCAGATTGGCACTTCCTACAATACACACATCACATTCATCATTGTTCAAACTCTCCACAGCATATTTCATTGCCGTAAGGAAAGAAGAACACATCGTATCAATAGTCAGGCTCGGGCCGCTAAAGTTAAATAAATAAGAAACCCGGTTTGCCAAAGAAGCATAAGTTATAAGCGGAGTAACCGGGATTCCATCCGCTTCCGTCTGATATAATTGATAATGAGCGTTGGTTAAGGCAGCGAATACACCGACCCTCTTACCTGAAAGGCTCTTTCTGGTATATCCTGAATCTTCCATTGCACGCCATACTTCTTGAATAAAAAGCCTTTCCTGCGGGTCCATCCACTGGGCTTCCTTGGGGGATATATTAAAGAACAGCGGGTCAAAACAATCATAATCAGCTATGAAACCGCCATATTTACAATAATTATTTTTTACATGTTCAGGCATTGTATCTAAAAGTTCTTCATAATCCCATCTTTCTTTTGGTATTTCACAGATACAGTCCCTGCCCGTTCTCAAGTTTTCCATAAACTCATCGATATCACTGGCTTTTGGAAAAATACCACTCATTCCTATCACTGCCCCATAGTCATTGCTTAAGCCAGGCTGCTCCGCATGATTATCCGGTTCTTTCCTTGTTTCCAAAGGGAAAGTGCCTTGCTCCAGCTTGCTCCCGGAGTAAAAATTGCAAAGTCCTTTTACCAGTTCATTTAGATTACTATACTGATAAAATATAGACTTAGGCACATGCTCTATATGTTCCTCAATTTTAGCATTCATATTGGTAATCATAATGGAATCTAAGCCCAATGATTCAAAACTCTGATTAGACTCTATTTCTTTGAAGGGGATGCCTGTTTCCTCTGAAATTATTTGTTTGATAAATGAATTTATAATTTCTTCTATTTCTCTTGCTCCCTGCTCATTTCCAGATAGGTACGGACTTAATATCTTCATTAGCTTATCGTCCCCATAAAGTCCAATCGTTTGAGGGTGGTTATTGCTGATTGCTTCTTCCAGAATCTCAATACCCACTTGATTATCTATCGAATATAAACCATATTCATTCCTCATTTTTTCTAACAATCCGGAGTTTGCTTTCATTCCTCCATTTTCCCAGAAAAATGTGTTGATACTGATAACCCTTGGTTTATCCCCTTTCCGGAAAGATGCATAAAAATTCATGAAGCTGTTCGCATAAGAATAATCTGCTTGCCCTATGCTTCCAAATAGAGAAACTGTAGAGGACATTAATAAAATAAACTCTGTGGTTATATCTCCAAAAAACTCCACAATATTTCCAGTCCCCCCGGCTTTGGGGGCAATAACGGATTCCCATTTCTCTCTTGTTTTGGCGATGATATATGCATCTTCCACAACCCCGGCACAATGGAAAATTCCGTTAATGCGCACCCCTTCCTCTTTAAGCCGGACGGCAATACACGCACATTCTTCCCGTTGAGCGACGTCCATTTTAAGATAACGAATATTAGTCCCTAACTGTTTAAGTTGCTTGATTTTGTTTTTGATTTCCTTGCCGGGTTCCCCGTTATCATCTGTCCGGCCAACCAAAATCAAATCGCTTTCATATTTATCCGCAAGATAATTGGCAATCAGATATCCCACTCCTTTTAAACCACCGGTAATCAGATAGCATCCTTTTCTGGTTAAATTTCCGGCCTTTGATGTATTATTTGTATATTTCTTAAGCAGGTACTGATATCTGGTTCCAGCTTTATATTTCACTAAAGCGACATCTCTATTAAGTAAATTATCGGCAAATTCAGTTGTTATAATCCGGGATAATTGGTCGGGACCCTCTCCATCCACCCTTACAATCCGCACCCGATACTGTGGTAACTCCATATGGATTGACTTTGCTAATGCTTCCAAAGCATAGAAGTATGGGTCTTCCTCCTCTGCCTCATCTTTCATGAGAACAATCAGGTTGGCCTTTTTTACTCCTAACTTGGATAAACTCTGAACCAACTTAAGCAAAGTACCAAAATAAGGAGGGGAGTAATCCTCCCGCCCGTTAGGTTCATTGGCAGTAAAAGTCAGGAGAATATTAACGGCTTCCACATGATTTCCGATATTCCTTTCTCCCAACCTATACGTTAATTCTTCTATTTGTAAAGAACTAATCTCTGCTACAGGGCTTACCCCGGGATTCTGGTACGTTACAGTCTCTTCCCTGGTAATTTCCACCGGCTGCCAAACCCGCTCATAAAAATGCAGTTCCGCTTTTTTCTGTATTGTTGTATCTCCCGGTATTAATATGTTCTCCGGCACCATTGCTCTCTCCGGCACCATTGCTCTCTCCGGTACTACTATACTCTCCTTTTCCTCAACCCAATAACTTTTGTATTGAAAGGAATAACCGGGAAGAGGGACACATATACAACCGGTATATAAGTAATCCAAGGAAATATCTTCGCCTGCAATATAAGTATTGCCTATTTCATATAAATGAGCTTCATTATTTGCAGGCCCCTTATTATTATACTCCTGCCGTGCCTTGTCATCCTTAAGCCATTCATTCATTTTGCTGCTTAAGTCTTCCATGCTGCCGGATACAAAAAAGCACCTAAATGGAAACCACATTCTCCGTACATTTAAAGTATAAGAGATATTCTCCAAGTCTGAATCATAATACCCTTTAAAAGCATCGAGTGTCTTTTTTACAGTCTGCCTTAAGCCATCCTTGCTGCCGGAAGAAAATAGGAAAAGAAACACCCCCTTTGCACCGGGCTGCTTCTGTCTTTCAAAAGCCTCCATTACCAAATGACAGTTAGTCCCGCTAAAACCAAAAGCACTTACCGCAACCCGGGATTGCCCTTCTATTTTCTTTGGCTCATTGTTAATATAAAAGGGGGAACCCTTGAAGTTTATTTCCGGATTTGCCATTTCAAAACTGGTATATGGCGGAATTATCTTATGCCGCAGCATCATTGCTGATTTTATTACGCTGACTATACCTGCGGCTGTAGCCGCATGTCCCATATTAACCTTTACCGAACCCAAAGCACAAAAATTCTTCTTATTGGTATACTTGCCGAAGCTCTGTTTCAATGCTTCAAATTCGATGGGGTCCCCTAAGGGGGTCCCGGTCCCGTGTGTTTCCACATAGCATATGCTTTCCGGATTAATCCCGGCTTCCCTGTATACTTCATCCTCTAACTTAGCTTGCGATTTGACACTTGGGGAAATAATGCCATTTGTTTTGCCATCCTGTCCCGCTTTACTTGTTTTGATGATACAATAGATTTGATCACCATCTAAAAGTGCTTGTTTTTTGGATTTTAGGATAACCGCCGCCGCTGCTTCGCCCGGAACAAACCCGGATGCCTTGTGGTCAAAAGCATTGCATTCGTTTCTTGTTGCAAGCATACCCGCACTGCTGCTTGCCAGGAAAAAGCCCGGCGTACACCCAATATAAACCCCTCCGGCAATAGCCATATCACATTCCCCGCTTAAGATGCTGTTATAAGCCATGTGAACTGCAACCAATGAAGATGAGCAGGCTGTATTTACGGCGGCACTGATACCTTTTAGATTCAAATAATAGGAAATTCTTGATGCTAGGACAGAAGTATCATTTCCCCAGAAAGACTGGGGGCCGGTGACAATAGCCCCGCTTCTAAACCGGTCCTGATAGTCACTCTGGCCAACACCAACGAATACACTACAATTGTTATGGTTGATTTTGGTATTTGCATAACCGGCATCCTCCAAGGCATTCCAACATTCTGTTAAGAATAAGCGCTGCTGTGGATCCATCCACTGGGCTTCCTTATCGGTGATATTGAAAAACCGGGGGTCAAATAAATCAATATCTGATAAAAACCCGCCCTTTCTGCAATAAGTCTTTTGGGGGGTCCCAGGTATCGGGTCATAGAAACGCTCTATATCCCATCTCTCTTTGGGTACTTCTACCAATAGATTTTCATCATTTTTCAATAATTCCCAGAAATCATCTGCATTTTTTGCCCCTGGAAACTGACCGGCAATTCCAATTATGGCAATTTCGTTTTCTTGTACGGTCATATCTCCCCGTTCTGATTGCCATAAGATATCCTTTGCCTCTGCTCCCTCATAGTATTCTTCAGCCGCTTCAATATCATGTGTATTATGGCTGATATCGGCCGGAAGTTCCAATTGACTGTCATATTCCGCAATGATATAATCGGTTAATTCTGTGATAGTCGCATAGTCAAATAGGACAATTGTTTTAAGGTCAATATTCAAAGTCTGATTTAGGGAATTAATCACATTCACACCGGTTATTGAATCAACTCCATAATCTTTAAAAGATTTGTTCACATTAATTCTAGTTCCTTGGATTCCTAAATCCTGCACTATCTTTTCACAGATAATATTTTTTACATATTCTTTTTTGTCGGTTATATTTTTTCCGCTTACCGGATTAAAGTCTTTTCTTAATTGCGGTTTATCTTTGGGCACTTTTTTTCCGGGCAGGCGGGAATCTACTTTCAATCCGTATATTCCATCACTATAAGCCACCATTATGTCTTGGGGTAATAAGATACAATCCCCTTGGTTAAAGGAATCAAAAGCATAAAAACCACTTTTAAGCATGAGCTTTTTCCAGTTTTCCTGCGTAAAAAGTGGTGTCCCTTTAATACGGTTTTCATCATCCTTAAATAGCCACCAGCCATCAAGCAGACCAAATGTGAGAGTTATGTAATCCTCTTTTGTTACCATCTCGCAAAATACCAATGCGCCCCCGGCCTTCATTTTCGTCTTGATATTAGCTATATTTTTCATGATATCTGAAGATACATGAAGCACGTTGGTACCGATAACTAAATCATATTCTCCCAGGTCATTTAAGCTTCCCTTTTCTATATCTATTACTTTAAAGTCCACAAAAGGATATGTCTCGCCAAAGTTCTTTCTGCCCAAAGTAACAAAACTTTCAACTACATCGGTATAATCGTAACGTATATAAGCCCCATACTCTTTTATTGCCTCCAAAACAAATGCCGAGGTCCCCCCCGTACCTGCGCCTATTTCCAGAATACGAATGACTTCATCCGGATTTTCTTTATTGCGTGAAGCAATAAATCTTTCAACCCACTTGGCCATTTCATTGTTATAAAAATCGGAAATTTTGTTTCCGCGATAAATATTTCCAACCAAATCTACTTTTGAATTAGGAAACAGAACTTCTTCTGCCATAATCTGACCACGAAGTATCCTAAAATATTGAGCCAAACAAGCATTGAGCAAATTCATATAGGCTTGGGTTTCCGGATGGGATTCGATAAGCTCGTTGCTTTCATCCATCAAATTACCTTGAACATTCAGTACTTTTATTTCAGTAATTACTTTCTTGTTTTCAATTCTGATAAAACCGTTCTGCTCCAAGATGGACAGTAATTCTCTGAATAGACGGCCATATTTGGGAATTACGTCTAATTTCATATGCAAATGCTCTATTGGATAGATTTCATCGCTGTTTAAAAAGATGTCTTCATCTTGAAATGCTTTGATAAGCTTTCTTCCCGCATATTTAGAAATACTTTGATAACCGGAGGTATCATCAATAATATCTTCTACCTCAACTTTTTTGCCTAAAGTGATACCGGGGGCTTCTGCTGCCCCTGCGGCGGCCATATATATCCGCCCCATATCAATTCCTGCTTTTTCCCGGACAGAATCATCGCTTTTAAGTACCAGTACTTGCTTTACCGGGTTAGCAAGAATTTGTTCAATATAAGCCATTCCTTCTTCCGGTTCGATAGAATAAATCCCGGCCTTTTCCATCCGTTTAAAATATTCCTTCCCGGAAACGATGCCGGTACTGCCCCAATAACCCCAGTTAATTGTACGGACGTCCCAATCTTCCTTACTATCCGCATATCTGGCTAATGCCTCTTTAAAAGTACAAGCCGCCGAATAATTACTTTGCCCGGCCATACCTACCATCGATTGTAAAGATGAAAAATACAGGATAAAATCCAAGGGTTTGCCAGCTAATACTTTATATAGTACCATGCTTCCGGTCACTTTGGGCCATAACACTTTCTTCATATCTTGCTGCGCCATATTGCGGATAGTTTTATCTTCCAAAAGAATGGCCGAATGAATTACTCCATTTATCGGGCCAAACCTTTCTTCTATTGTGGAAACAGCAGCTTTCATTTGCCCCAAATTTCCCCCGTCCCCGCTTATGTATATGACTTCGCCGCCGCCTAAAGCAAATAACTGAAGTTCTGGCAATGTTTCTTCTGCCAATTTGCTTCTTCCAATCAATGCAATCTTTGCCTGATATTCCTTTAATAAGTATTTCGCAACTTCCGTACCAATTCCCCCTCTGCCCCCCAAAATCACATAAACGCCATTTTTCCGGAACCCGGTTTTGATCTTATTAAGGGCAATTGGGTATAATTTTCGGATGAAGGTTTTTTCTTCCCTTATGCACAATTCCTGCACTTTCTTACTGCATCCGGCTCTATGAATAAAACCGGCAATGATATCCGGTTTTGATTCAAATTCCTTTAAGTCCACATCCAGACAACTTGCATACAAATTCTCATATTCTTTTGATGCAGAATGCAGGAAACCATAAATGCCCCCACCTTCCGGAACAATCATTTCCTCAGTTATCCTATGCAAATTGTTGGTGACAGCTATGAGCTGCACCTTATTGGTAAATACACCTTCTTGTTCAAATTTTTTGATTAAATTAAATAACTCAACGATACAATGATTATCTAAATTTGCCGCTTCTTCCAAATGGCTCATATTGCCGGTAAAGCACTCTTCGCTTGTGACAGCCCCAAGATAATAAATTCTGTCTGCTGATGCTGCCTTTTTTATTAAGTCATCAGAACCATTCAGTTCCTCAATTTCAAATAACTCACATTGACCTGTCCAATTTGATTTGAGAATCCTGGCAAATTTACCGGACTCCGGCCGTTTCTTTGAATATATAACTGTACAGGTTTGTTTGTCTGTTTCCTGCACCTCCGGTTCTGAAACAGAATATCGCTGCCAAACCGGGACAAACGTATTTCTGGGTAGTTCCAGCCCGATACCTATAGCAACTGTTTTTAATTCGGCAATAACCATTCCCTGCGAATCTGTTATTTCAATGCGAAACATTTTGCTTCCCAGCTTCTTAATATAAGCAAATGCCGCCGGGTTACTCTGTTCGCTAATTTCCATATTGTCAATATAATAAGGCATAAAAGAGCCTTCCGTACTATTGCCAATAAGTACACTAACCCCCTGAATTGCACCATCTAAAGAAAGGAATGGTAGTGTATACCCTCTCTGCTTATCCTCATGCTTTGAATCAAAGCTTACCAATGCCTCATCACAATTGTATTCAATCTTTTTTATACTCCGGAACCTTTCCCCAAAATTGATTCCTGAACGCATAGCGGCAGAATAATGTCCATGAGCATCAAGACTGCTGTTTAAACGTGTAAGTATCTGTGTCGTCTGAATTTTTTTAGATATTCTTGTTTCTTCTGTAAATACTGTACCCCGGGCATATATGGTCTGTGCTTCCCCATCAATTATCTCATATGAATAATATCCTTCATTTCGAGCAACTTTTAAGTTTAAATCCAGGCTCTCTTCAACTATAATCGGACGGAGCCAGTATATTTCCCGGAAAGTCATCTCTATAACTCCAAGTTCATATAAAGCCTCTGCCGCTATCTCAAGAATCATAGTACCCGGCACTACTCTTTTTCCGGCAACCTGATGCTCTTCCAAAAACCAGTCTTGCTTAATAAGATAAACTGGAAAAATATATTCCGAAGATGAAATCCTAATCTGTCTGCCGATCACCTTTCCTTTACCCTTAGTATTAATCCAATAAAACTTTTTCTCAAAAGGATAACCCGGCAATGATATTCTATTGGGCTTTTCGTCCTTGTATAAGATATTCCAATCCAGCTTGCCGCCTGCTGCCCATACTTTGGCGATAAGTTCTGATTTATTATTCTCAAGGAGTTTTGTAATATATTCCTTTCCCAGTTCATCTGTGAAAAGATTTTCTAAAATTTCATTTCCCTTATCTACTGTTTGGTAATATATGGATTGCTCTTTTTCCCCGCTGATAAACTTACCTAAGCGGATACTTAAAACCTCAATTGTATCAAAAATAATAGCAAGCCGGGCTGGAAAATGCTTTCTCCCGGTCTGCAAAGTATATGCCAACTCGTGAGAAAAGAGTTCATTACTATCCCTATTAATAAAATCTTTCATGATAATCGCATATTCCATTAAACGTTCCATATTCAAAGCGGATAATACAAAAATATGGCTGCCGCCAGCCTCTGCTTTATCTTGATGCCCTATATATTCTTCCAAAACCACATGAGCATTAACTCCGCTGAACCCAAAGCTGCTGACCCCCGCCCGCTTAGGATGATTATTTATCATTGATTCATCCCAAACTTTTGATCTGTTCACAATATAAAAGGGGCTACCTTCCAGATTGACGTATGGATTTAATTTATTAAAATGTAAAACCGGCGGTATGATATTATTTTTCATTGCCAGAATAACCTTAAGCATTGAAGCCATTCCGGCGGCGGCTTCAAGATGGCCTAAATTGGATTTTACGGAACCAATACCGCAAGAAAATTTTACGGAATCCTTATTAAGCCGGGCAAAAGCATTTTTTAACCCGTTAATTTCAATCGGGTCGCCGATGTTTGTCCCGGTGCCATGGGCTTCAATATAGTTTATGCTAGACGGGTCGATACGGGACTTATTGACAGCATCGTATATAACCTGAGCCTGCGCATTGGGGTTGGGGGCTGTCAGGGAATTGGTCTTACCCCCATGATTGACTGCACTGCCCTTAATAACAGCATAAATATTATCTTTGTCCTTAATCGCCTGCTCCAGTGGTTTCAGCAGTAACGCACCGCCTCCTTCACCCCTGACATAACCATCCGCCTGCTCATCAAACGTCCGGCATCTTCCGGTAGGGCTTAACATTCCGGCCTTTCCAAATGAAATATAAATGGATGGGGTTAAAATACAATTGATACCACCGGCAACTGCCATCTCACAATCACCGCTTTGAATTGCAGTAACCGCCCGGTGGAGGGCCACAAGGGAACTGGAGCAAGCAGTATCAATAGGCTCACTCTCCCCGGACCAGTTCATTAAGTATGATATTCTATTAGCAATAACCGAATGGGTAACTCCTAAAGCCGAATAAGCTTCTATCGCCACCTGATTATCACGAAGTAATTCCTGATAATCAGAGGTTGAAGTACCTACAAACACACCTATCTTTTTTCCTGAAAGCCCCTCGATGCTATATCCGGCATCTTCAACCGCATGCCATACAATTTGCAGGAACAATCTTTGCTGCGGGTCCATGAGGGCTGCTTCCCTTGGGCTAATGCCAAAAAATTCCGCATCAAAGCAGCCCACGTTTTTCATAAAAGCCCCCCACTTTGAGTTGGTTTTATTGGCCTCATTTGAAGGATCCCCGTCATACTGCTTCCAATCCCATCTTTCAGGCGGAATCTCACTCACAAGATCTGTACCTTTGGCTAAAGCCTGCCAATAGTCATCCAGATTCTCACAGCCCGGCATATTACCGGCAATACCAATAATAGCAACCGGTTTATATCCCTGACCGGAGGGTTCCCCCACAAAAAGGGCCGGTTCCTTACGGTCTGATTGAAAACGTCCCCTAGTATTAATATCGGGCAATTGGGAGGACATTTCTTTGCTTTCTTTCTTTGTTGATTTGATGGTAAAAAGTTCGGGATGTTTTAAATTTAAGTAGGCAAGCAGAGTGTCCAATGAATGATACTCAAAAAAAGTTGCCGGAGTCAAATCTAATCCATATTCTTTATTTAAGCTCTCTGCAAGCTCCGTATATGTTATAGAATCAAAGCCAAATGCCCCAAAATCACTTTCTTCATTCATATAGTTGACGGATACTTTGAGGATTTTGCCAATCTGTGTTTTAATAAAGGATTCAACCCCTTTGAAATTCTTATTATTAATGCTATAACCGTTGTTAACGGAGGTTAAATCAAGCGTTGGGAGCTTATTTTTCTGACTCTTATAAGTAGTATCATCCTGGTTTTTTCTTTGCTTTGCCAATATGTCATTGTTTCCATAGAAAACGACAATATTACTATCGCTTCCCTCTAGAATACGTTCAAAAATCATGATTCCAACAGGGTCCGGCATTGGTTCCATACCAAGCCGTAATTTCAAATGCTGCGCAGCATCTCCGGTAAGCCTCATTCCGCCATCTTGCCAATAAGGCCATGCAATACTGATGCTGCTCCCAAAACGCCGCCCTTTATCCCGTTTGCCCTGCCGCTCCAGCATGTAATTATCCAGATAGGAATTGGCATAACAATAATCACTCTGGCCTTCATTTCCCAATATACCGGCCAAGGCAGAGTAAGCAATAAAGAAATCCAGGTTATCCTCTTTTGTTGCTTCATCCAGATTATTTATCCCGCCAATTTTAACTTGGCAGATTTCATTAAATTCTTCATATTCTTTCCCGGAAAACCGCCTATCACTAATAATTCCTGCCCCATGAATGATACCCTTTAATTCGCCTGTCATTCTTCTGGCCCGCCCCACTGCCAGATTGATAAAATCCTTATCTGCCACATCACCTTGCATATATTCAACCAAGCTTCCATATTGCGTTAAAGCCTCAATTTCCCCCTGTACCTCTTCGGCCTCCCGCCGTCCTATCAACAGCAGATTTCCATTTTTCTCCGCAATATAATTTGCTGTCTGGTAGCCGATTTTTCCCAATCCTCCGGTTATAATATAGGTTCCTTTTTCTCTAATAGTTATTTGCGGGTTATGGGAGGGTAAAACTGTCTCAAGCTCATGTACATAACGCTCACCACCCCTATATCTTACTGCGGTAACAGAATCATTTACCAAAATTTCCTTTTGAATCCTAACATAATTTTCCTTTGCAATGAAATCTTCCAATTCCAAAAGCCGAAAATCAACATCAGGGTATTCTCTGCCAAGGGCTTTCAAGAATCCTTCTAAAGCAGAAAAAAAAGCATTGTCACCGGTTGACTGATAAACATACAGCAGTTTTTCCGGCTTTTGCTTAGTGTTACCATGTAAAAGCAGCTTGGTTAACTCAAATAATCCTAAATTAAATCCATCTTTATTTTCCCCCATTGCCCGGGGACAAAAAATAACCACATTTTTATCTATTTCCAAGGAGTCTTCAATATCCTTTAAATCATCAAATTTGTAGGCTGAGAAGCCATTATCTGTTAATATTCCGGCATCAATTTCATCATAAATAGCCGTTATTTTTTCAAGTGAATATTCATTCTTTATATCCTTACGGTTCCATCTCTGTTCCAGAAATATTGTTTTTGGTTCATTTACCGGTAATTCCCGTGCCAAAAAATCTTCCATCAAAATAAGCACCACGCCCTCCGGGCAGCATATTGAGATATGGAATTTTTTGTTTCCGTCACCACTTAAATCTTTATCAATTTTCGCAATGATAAAACATTCCTCTGGGAGTCTGTCATATACTTGCAGCTTTTTTAAGTAAAAAGGTACATATGAGCTTTGAATTTCCGGGTTAAGATATGCCATAAAAGCAATGACAGCTTGTAAGGCACCATCCATTAGTGCCGGATTCATGATAAAAGACAAATCATGGCTTTCCTTGATATCCGATAGTTTAAGCCGCGCTATTGTACAACTTTCATCATAATAAAGTTCCTGTATCACCTGAAAGCTTGTCCCATAAGTAAAACCTACCTGATTAAATATACGGTAGCATTGCTCTCTTTCAATTAGCTTTTGGTCAGCTTTCATGCCAACTATATCTATCTGCTCCGGTTGTTTTTCCGGCTTGCCGTATACCAGCTCGCATTTTGCAATCCTGTCACCGGCTTCCTGCCCCTCCCACTCAAAAAATTCCACCTTTACCCCTGTATCAGAAGGAGTATATTGGGCGACCATTTCCACTGCTGATTTCACTTCGGCCATCTTAAGCCACATCATGTTTTTTATGGTATAAAAAGTATCTCCGCATGCCTTTAGGCCGCCAAAATAAGCCGCCTCTAAAAAGACTACACCGGGGATAATATATTTACCCGAAACCATATGATCCCTGACAAAAAAATCTGTTGTTGTACACCGGATTAAAAATCTTTCACTTGCAAGATCCGATATGTTTTCAGCTACAATTGGGTGTAACCTGCCTGCTTGTACATCTAAATCCTTCCGGATATTTCTGAAATCGCCAATCCAGTATCTTTTTGTAGAAAATTCATAGGAAGGAAGAAACAGTTTTTGGAAGCTGCCCTTATACAACTTTTCCCACATAATATTCTCTCCCCTTACATAAGCCGTACCTAAATCATATATAACCTTTAAATCCTCTTCTGTTGCAGCAATTATGGAATTTTTTGTCAGCACCCCGTCGGCCACTATCCCTTTGATATAATCAAGAAGGTTTTTCAGTAACATATCCCGGGTTTTTGCCAATATCGCAATCCTTTCCCGGTGATGCTGCCTCGTAAATGCCAAAGAGAAGCCAAAACTGGTATAATCAAAATCCTGTCCCGCTTTCAGTATATATTCATAATATTTTTTGCACATTGACCCAAGGGATTCCATACTATGTCCGGAAACCGGGAATAAATAATACTCATCCTGATGACGAAATTGAGCTTTTTGTACTTTATGCCCTTCCAGTACCATATGGCAATTGGTACCTGAAAAACCAAAGGCACTAATTGCCGCCCTTAGCGGTGCTTCTTCTATGGCTTCCCAATCCTTAAGCTGCGTATTTACATAAAAAGGGCTGTTTTCAAAGTCTATATTCGGGTTGTTTTCCAGATAATGAATTGACGGAACCAGCATTTGATTTTTTAAGCATAACAAAACCTTAATCATACTACAAATGCCTGATGCAACAAGGGTATGGCCAATATTAGTTTTAACTGAACCAATCGGGCAATATTGCTTTTTTGAGGTATATTTCCGATATGCATCGGTGAGGGCAAATATTTCGATGGGGTCTCCTAATATCGTCCCGGTCCCATGGGCTTCCATATATCCGATTGTCTCAGGGTTAATTTTGTGTTTATCATATACTTCATTAATTAATTTTTGTTGTGATGCACTATTAGGGGCTGTGATGCCATTGGTTTTTCCATCTTGGTTGACTCCCATTCCAATGATTACCCCGTAAATATGATCCTGATCTGCTATCGCTTTTTTATATGGTTTCAAAACTACGCAAGCAACAGCTTCACCGGGTGTAAAACCATCCGCATCTTTATCAAAAGTACGGCAAGCCCCCCCCGCGGCAAGCATGTTGGCCTTACTTGACATCAGATAATAATCGCCGGTTGTAAACATCATTACCCCCCCGGCAATTGCGATATCGCAAGAATCATTCCTGATACTTTCCATTGCCGCATATATTGTAAATAATGATGAGGAACAAGCCGTATCCAGCGATACTGCCGGCCCCTTCAAATTTAGGAAATAGGAAATCCTGCTTGCCAGAATTGCCCCGGAATTGCCCATGAACTGATAAGCATCGGCATCACATCCTGCCTCCCGTATCAAGTTGGTATAATCGCCACCCCCATAGCCAACAAAAACGCCGCATTTTTTTCCATCCAGCTTTTCTTTTGAGTAACCGGCATCCTCCAATACTTTCCATGCTTCCATTAAAAATAATCTTTGTTGGGGATCCATAAATTCCGCTTCTTTAGGCGAAATTTGGAAAAACAGGGGGTCAAATTGGTCATATCCTTTGATAAAACCACCCCATTTACTAGTGCTCATATTAGGGACAGAAGGATCCGGATGATAGAAACCCTCACATTCCCATCTCTCCGATGGTATTTCTTTAATGCAATCTTTTGCATCCATCAGGTTTTTCCAGTATTCCTCTACGTTAGCAGCCTCGGGGAACTGTCCGGATATCCCGATAACCGCAATCGCTTCTTCTTCGGAATCAAACGGGATCGAATTAAGCAATTGAACCGCTGCCTGCGGCTTAATGTCCTGATCTTTCAGCATTTTATAAATATCTGATTTAGTAACTTTATTTGTTTTCATAAGCTTATTCTCCATCCAGCTCCAATTTTGCCGTGCCATTATATAACTGGCTTAATACTGACAACAATTGGGCTTCCTCAAGATTATCAAGATCCGCTTCCTGTATTGTTATGTCCTGTACTGTTTTTTCAATGTACTGCCTATCTTCCAGCAGCTCCTCTTGTTCTATCCCATAGATTTCATTTATTTTATCCGTTAGCGCTAAAAGATTTGGAGAAGTATATAATTCTGTCGGCCGCAGCTTTATGTTCATACGCCGGTTAATCATTTCGATAAACTCAATACTCAATATTGAGTCGATTCCTAGGTCTACAAACGGTATATCTAATTCAAGCTCCTTTTCATCTACCCCAAGAACTTCTACCAGGCATTGTTTTACCTGTCCCATAATTCCCTTTTTCTTATCTTTATCCTTTGGCTTAAGAACCTCGCTGCCACAAACGGCAACAAAAACATTCTGAGGCATTATTTCCATTTCTCCCTTATTGATTCCATCCACCTGTGAATATCCATTTCTCCGGAAAGCCTCTTTCCACTTTTCATTGCTCAATAAGGGGCTGCCGGGGATACGGTTTTCCGGGTCTTCATACAGCCACCAGCCATCTAATAAGCCAAAAATCATGGTAACATACTCTTCTTTTTTTACCATTTCGTTCACTATTAGTATGCCGTTATCTTTTAATTTTTTAGATATATTTTTAAGGGCTGTATCGATATTGGCTGTTGCATGAAGCACATTTGACCCAAAAGCAATATCATATATACCATACTCCTCATTGTTATCTTCCATTACGTCTAATTTTTTAAACCCGATAAATGGATACTCACTACCAAACATCCTCTTTCCGTATTTTAAGAAACTTTCCGAGATATCCGTATAATCATAATGAATGAAATCAGCATACTCTTTTAATCCCTTTAATGCACTTTCACTGGTCCCGCCGGTACCGGCACCTATCTCCAGGATTCGAATTTTATCCTTTTGGCCCTGCTTTTTCTTATTTTTAACATATTCAACTATCTTTTCACTTACGATAGCGTTATAAAAATCTGAAAGGGGATTACCTTTATATATCTTTCCAACCAACTCCATACTGCCATTAGGGAAGATAATATTAGTCGCTTCAATATTGCCGTTAAGGATATTGTAATAATGCTCCAGACAAGTATTAAGCAGGGTTAAATGGTCTTTTATCGTTACTTCATCCATCTTATTTCCGATTAATCCTGAATATATATTATCCGTAGGGCTAACCTCTTGTCCCACTATTTCTATATATCCTGCCCGGTGCAGGATTTCAAGCAACTCCTTAAAAAGCTGCTTGTGTCTTGGAACAATACACATGAGATTCATCATTTCATCGATACTGATTATTTCATCTTGCCGGAGAAGCAAACCCTGTCCTTGAAAGTACTTAAGAAGCTGATAGCGGCTGTAATATTCCAGTGCCTCATATGCCTCTATATTATTAATCGATTGGCCGTTTATCGCGCTTATGGTTTTAGGTGCTTGAGATTTGCCTTTCCATACAATAACCTGTTCTAATGAGTTGGCAAGAACCGCTTCCATACATGCCATTCCCTCTTCCGGCTCAATCGATTTTATTCCCTGTTCCATCATCTGCCGCTTAAATTTTTTGGCCGAAACAATACCGGTGCTACCCCAGTATCCCCAGTTGATAATTCGAACATTCCAATTTTCCCGGCCGTTAATATAACTTCCATAAGCATCTTTGAAGGTGCATGCTGCCGAATAATTGCTTTGTCCTTTCATTCCGGTAAAAGATTGTGCGGAGGACAAAAACAACATGAAATCAAGTTCTTTTCCTTTAAATGCTTGATAAAGCCCAATACTTCCATTTAGTTTAGGCCACATTGCGGCATCCATATCTTCCCTTTCCATATTGGCTATCAGCTTATTATTCAAAATAATGGCTGAATGAATTACACCGTGAATATGGCCAAACTCTCTGCCTATTTCAACTACTGCCTCTTTCATTTCCTCAATCTTTCCGGCATCTGCCGGTACGTAGTAAAACCTTCCCCCCAAATCTTGGATTTCCCGTTGCCTATCACTTATCTTCTCTTGAATATTGGAACTTCTGCCAATTACAGCTATATTGGCCTGATACTTCCCGGCAAGATATTTACTGATTTCCCAACCGATACCGCCCATTCCTCCAAGGATGACATATACCCCATTTTCCCGGAAAGCAGAGGGGGCTTTCTTAAGGACAGCCGGATTGATGCTTCGTACATATCTTGACCGGTTCCGGTAAGCCGTATATTTAAGTTCCTTTGTGCACTGCTCTGTACATATCTTTTCAACAATATAAACTTCCTCTTGTGAGTGAGCTATATCAATACATACAGCATTTATAAAAGGATATTCTTTTATTGCCGAATTAAGGAAACCAAACAGGGTACCTCCTGCGGGGCTTAATTTTTCATTTCCCCCAACCCGGCATACATTTTCTGTTATTACAGTAATGTTCAGCTTCTTATATCCCTCTTTGTTTTTATCAATTACTTTAAGCAATCTAAATAATGCATAAATTCTTTCTTCACCACACGCTTCTAAAATATTCGAGTCAGTTATTTCTGTTTCTTCTTGTAAACCTCCAAGAAAATAAATATGGCCCGCAGCATGAATTTTGTCCTCATTGCCGTCTAACTCCTTGGTTTCTATTACATGTGTTGTTTTAATGCCATATTTATTCTGATAAAAATCAACTATTTGTCCGGCCAGATTTTTCCCCCGCCGCCCTGTGACTATGACTATAGAATCAGAATCATTAAATATAGGGGTAATGTCTTCTTGCTCCCATTTCACGGTATAAACCATCGCGGTTATTTCCGGAAAATCTTCCTCTGGGTAATTAGTCTTCTTAATCTCGCAAGCGAGCTTTAGCTTCTGCACCCAATGCCGTTTTTTTGCAAAAGGATAACCGGGAAGGGGTACCCTGACTGCCTTATCTGAAAAACAATCAAGCAAGGTACTTAAATCCTTATGATTATCATAAAAGCCCTTTAGGTTATCGCTATCATTTTCAAGGTGATTTTCCAATATGGAAATTGCCTGGCTACTGCTATCGGCATAAAATCCCACCCGGCAATCCATGCTCTCCCTGCCGGTTAGCAAGGTATATGTAATATCCCGGAAGCAGATTTCTTTTCCTTTATCTGATAAAAAAGCAATCATTTTCTTGATATATATATTGAGCTGCCCCTCATTTTTGGCAGATATTACAAAAGGATATTGTTTTACCTCATTGAGATGTATTTCTCTTTCCGGTGCTTCCTCCAAAATCACATGGGCATTAACACCGCCAAAACCAAATGCACTGACCCCGGCTCTTTTCGGGATAAGGTTGCCTTCTGTATCCCGCCGCTCCGGCCATTCTTTAGCTTGATCTGATATCATATATAAAGGGGTCTGTTCCATCCTGATATGGGGGTTTAAAGTTTTAAAATGTATCGAAGGGGGTATTATTTTCGCATCGAGGGCTTTTATTACTTTGATAATTCCCGCAATACCTGCCGCTGCTTCCAAATGCCCGATATTACTCTTTACACTGCCAATCCCACAGAATTTGTCATCAAAATTCCGGATGCCGGCAGTTGCATATGCTTTTTTTATACCCTGAATCTCTACCGGGTCACCCAATTTTGTGCCGGTACCATGTGCTTCAATGTAAGAGACGGTATCAGCTTTGATATTGGCATTTTCCCATGCCTTCACGATGACTTCGGCCTGGGCATTGGGATTGGGCACAGTAAAAGAATTTACCTGCCCGCCATGATTTATGGCACTTCCTTTTATAACTGCATAAATGTAGTCTTTATCCTGGACGGCCTTAGAATATTTTTTCAGGAGGATGGCGCCCACACCTTCCCCTCTTACATAACCGTCTGCATCCTGGTCAAATGTCCTGCATTGCCCGCTGGAGCTAAGCATACCTGCTTTACCAAAAGATATCGTAACGGTTGGGGTCAGCATAAGGTTCACTCCACCCGCAACGGCATATTCACATTTATTTGCCCTGATTTGTTCTACTGCTTTGTGTACAGCAACAAGAGAGCTGGAACATGCAGTATCTACTGGTTCGCTAGGGCCATGCCAATCCATTAGATAAGAAATGCGATTAGGTAAAACAGAATGTGCTATTCCAATTACAGACAAGGCTTCCACTTTATTGGAGCTTTCCCGAAGTACCTCATTATAGTCCCATCCACTTATCCCAACAAAAATTCCAGTATCACTTCCTCTTAACTCTTCAGCATTATATCCCCCATCCTCTATTGCATTCCATACACATTGGATAAATAAGCGATGCTGCGGATCCATTAATAATGCTTCCTTGGGACTTATATTAAAAAATTTTGCATCAAAATTCTGTATACCATCAATAAATCCTCCCCATTTTATCTTTGTTTTATTATCTTCTTCACGGTCATCACCATAATATTTTTCCCAATCCCATCTATCATTCGGGACAACGCAAATCATGTCATCCCCCTTAAGCAAATGATTAAAATAATCCTGGGTATCCTCTGAACCGGGCATAATACAGCTAATTCCGATAATGGCTACCTCATCATCCTGCGCTGAAACAAACTTTTCCGGCACCGGCTCTATAAGTTTATCTTTTTCATTAACCTCATTTAAAATGCTGTGCGACTCAATAATTTCATTTTTATATGTATCAAGCAAATAACGATATATGGCTTTCAAAGTAGGATATTCAAAGAAAAATGCCGGTGACAGATTAAATTCATAGCGATTATTTAATTGGTCGGCCAGTTCTGAATAAGTGATTGAATCAAATCCATAAATGCTTAAATCTTTATTGCCGTCAATAGAATCTTTTCGCTTCACAACCGAACAGATGATTTCTTCCAAAGCCCGGTAAAAACCGGCAGCTTTTATCTTAATATCTGAATTGGCAGCTTTGTTTTCAATATTTTCATTCGGCTTTGAATTATCCGGCTTCTCCAAAGATTCGATAAATAATTTTTTTAAATCTTCTTTTTCTCCTTTCATAATAATCACATGATTTGCCCCGGTATCAAAAGCCTTAATTAGCGTATTTACTCCTTCCTCTGGCTTTATTGGCATCATGCCAAAGAAACTTTCCAAGTACTTCTTTGAAGATTCTGCTATCCTTACGCCACTGTCTTCCCACAAAGTCCAGGATACAGCTATGGTTTTGCCCTTTCGCAGATTTCTTTCAATTTGCTTATTACGTTTGGCGGCAAACTCATCCAAAGCCCCATTGGCATACGCGTAGTCGCATTGCCCATAATTTCCGACAATACCGGTAATCGAAGAATATAGCAGAAAAAACTCTAATGGTTCTCCAACGGAAGCCTTATCCAGATAATAAGCCCCATCCGTTTTGCATCTAATAACTCTTTCCATATCATCATATGTTTTGTTAATGAGCATTTTATCTTCCGTAGTACCTGCAAGATGGCAAATGCCATGAATAACCTTTCCCTTTCCCTTAAGTTCATGAAATAGGTGATTTATACTATTCCAATCAGCCATATCACAGGAATAATAATCTGCCGCTACTCCATAACCTCTTAAATGATTCAAAAAAGCTTCTTTAACGCTTTCAAGCTTATTTTTGCCCGTGAGTATTAAATTCCCGCCCTTACTTGCGATATATTCAGACAGTGATTTCCCTAATTTCCCAAGGCCGCCGGATATGAAATAATTCTTTCCTTTATTGATAGAAAATGATGATTTTTCGTGTCCTATTATGTTATCTATCTGATATTGACGGACAAATCTCTGCTTCCCTTTCCAGTAAATAATCTGATGTTCCCACCGTTTTTCCTCAAGCTCACTAAACGCTGCTTCTAATCCATTTGTTTCAGCAATATGCAAAATCTTGGAACGAATTCGGGAATTTTCCTTATTCACCGATTGAATAAATCCATCTATTCCTTGATTTATCCCAATAAGTTCACTATCTATTTCATTTACCAGCAGAATTTCAGCCACGATATTTTTTTCTATAACATTTTGATAAATTTCATATAACGGCCGCAAAATTGCATAACGTTTTTTTATAGATTCTTCGTCTTTGCTTTCTTTCATCAAAAATACAATTGAAACAGGGCCCTCATTTAAATGCTCCAAATATTCCTGATAATCATCCTTAGTTAATATAACGGTATCATGCTGTCTGCTATTTATTTTGCTTACTAAATCTTTGCTTATTAATTGCATTTGAACCATATGGATATTATTTTGTTTATCTATTTTTGAGAGTATATGCGGTCGGTATATTCTTGGAAGCAATCCTTTGATTTCCACCAGAACATTTCCTGAAAAATCCAGAATTGCGATATCATATTTTTGAATGGAAGAAAGGCTATCTTTTCCCCCGGATGCTGTCCTTGTATAGATATAACCCTCCGGAATCAGTTTCTGATATATAATGACCCTGTCGATTGAGAATGGAATATAAAGCCTGCCATCATCCGCCTCAAGCAATCCTTTTGGTGAAGTTATCGCGGCATCCATAATACTTGGGTGCAAAATATATTTATCAAAATCTTCTTGCTGTTGAGCAGGAACTTCATATTTCATCAATAATCCTGACTCATCCCCGGAAAGAACTTTTACCGCCTTAAGGCCTGCCCCAAGCTTCAGTCCTTTTTTTGCAAAATCCAGATAGAAAGAAGCCGAATCCGTCATATTTTCACTTAATTTTTTGATTACCATATGGGGGATCGGGTCTCTTTTTGCAATATTATCATAACCAACACTACATTGAAAATGCTCCATACCCCCGTCTGATAGAATTTTAGCTATAAAGTTGCCTTTCTTTTTCTCTAGGGCAATCTTTACCGGATATTCCCCTTGGGAAAAGGCAACCGGCTGTTTCCAGACAATATTCTCAAGATACCCGGCTATTCCTCCGTAAGAGGCCAACTCGGCAGTATTCCAGGCCATTTCAAGACAAACAACTCCCGGTAATATAAATTGATCATCTATCACATGGTCTTTGATAAAAAAATCATTGGTTGATAAGACTTTCTCATATAACATCACCTTCAAATTGGATAAATTTTTATCCGAAACCGCTGTAGAATTATCATCGCTTAACCAATAAGAATCTTTCCGGAAAGGATATGTAGGTAAAGGTACCCGTACAGGCTTTTCCCGATATAAAAGATTCCAGTCTACCGGCATCCCCCCTGTCCATAACTGCGCAAGCCGGTGATGGTTTTTTTCCTTAATTAAGCTTTTCGTAATCTCGTTTGCTTTCTCATCCTTTACCGAAATATCCTCTTCATCCTTTATTTTACAGGCAAAAGTATTATTTGAATCATTTTTATTACTGATAAACCCGGATAACTGCTGCTTAAGGCTGCTTAAGTCCCCGGTAATCATCGCCAGACGGTAAGGCCTCTCTTCTCTCCCGGTCTGCAAAGTATAAGCAATATGACATAATATTTCATCTT
>WRAQ01000006.1 GCA_009780115.1 Lachnospiraceae bacterium | reverse complement strand
GGCTTTAATTTCTTTTTGTTCGAACAATTGTACTTTTGTTCGCTTTTTGGGCTAGGTTAACCTAACCCCTTTTGGACTTAATAGTCCGCGGATTTGCATCCGCTTTGCGGTCATTTAAGACCGTTCTGAATTATTCATTCATTAGAATGATTTCTAATCTTAGAATCTTTCAGGGTTGCATCACTGTTTATTTGTCAAGGTACGAACTGCTTGCCAGCTACATTAATTGCTCTGCAAGTAGCTTGTTGCTTCGCGAGCTGTACGAATAATTTCGTAAGTCGTTTAGGTATTACTTTGTAAATCGTTTGCACCTCTTAAATTAGACGCAACTTAAATATGATAACACAAGCTTCAAACCGAGTCAAGACATTTTTTTGAAATTTCGCTTTTTTAGTTTGAAAAACCGCAAATGTTGCTTTTATGCGGTGGATTTTCATTATAACACTATGGATTTATGGTTGTCAATCATCTTTTTCTTGATTTTTCTACAGAATTTTTTTGTTTTCTTGTAGAATATGCCTAATCGGGATATAATAATTATAGAAACAAGGATAAACCGTAGCTTTTTGAAAGGGGCACTATGAAAATAGCTTTTTATAATACGAAACCATATGACAAAATCTGGTTTGAGCCATTAAGCAAAGAGCATAATTGTGAAATAAATTTCATCGAGCTTCCGTGCAGTGAGCAGACTTCAAGCCTTGCTAAAGGGCATGATTTAGTCTGCGCTTTTGTGAATGACCAAGTAACTTCCGTTATGATTGATGAATTTCATTCGCTGGGAATCAAGGCTATCTTGTTGCGTTCGGCTGGTTTTAACAACGTGGATTTAAAGGCGGCGGAAGGAAAAATGCCGATTCTCCGTGTACCTAGCTATTCACCGGAATCAGTCGCTGAATTTGCTGCTACACTTTTACTGACGGTTAACCGGCATACCCATCGTGCATATGCGCGGACGAGGGACTTCAATATGAACATTAACGGTTTTACCGGCCGCAATTTGTTCCAAAAGACCGCCGGGATTGTTGGGACGGGCAAAATCGGCCAGGCAATGGTCAATATTTGTAAAGGTTTTGGCATGAATATTATTGCTTTTGATCCTTATCCCAATCATGATCTTGATGTTAAATATGTCACTTTCGAAGAATTAGTAACCGAAGCAGATGTAATATCGCTTCATTGCCCGCTTACTCCGGAAACTACTCATATGATTAACCGTGATACCATCGCTTTAATGAAGAAAGATGCTTATTTAATTAATACCTCCCGCGGGGCGTTAATTGATACCGAGAGTCTCATCGAAGCATTACTTTCAGGGAAATTTTCCGGTGTCGGGCTTGATGTTTATGAAGAAGAGGAAGGGGTCTTTTTCGAAGATAAATCAAATGATATTATCGAAGATGAACAACTAGTAAGGCTCACGTCATTTCACAATGTCCTGATTACCTCGCACATGGGCTTTTTTACCCATGAAGCAATGCGGGAAATTGCAACAACGACATTGGAAAATGCCGCCGCTGTTTTGAAAGGTGAACCGCTTGTTAATGAAGTAAAAATATAATGTCGCTAAGACATTATATCAGCGCAGTTTTAGTGCGCATCCCAAACGGACACAGTCCGGCGGAGGGTCATGATTAGCAGTAATCATGAATTAATAAGGGGTCCAGTAGTTGCCCGATGCGATTAGCAAAACCAGTACTTTTATATAATCAGCGTAATTATCGCCTTGATAAGCATTAATTCCATTCCAGCCCCAAATACTGTCAAGCCAGTCCTGGTCTGTTGCCGTAATTGCAGCCGGCAACAAGAACGGCGGGGCAAATAAATGCGGGTCAGTCCAGCCGACAGAGCTTCCATCCATGTTAAACGGCCCCATTTGTGTCATACTTCCGATTTCTTTTGCAAAATCATCAAGCGGCTTAATAATGTATTCAAATAAAGTACTATCACCAATTACCCTGTCCCCATAAAGGATATAGTCGGTTCCAAGCCGCCATGGTATACGGCAGGCATTATATGCAAATGTGCCGTCTCCGGAACCTTCTAAAACATGCCCGTCCGGAACTTTCCATCTACCCTCTGACCGTACTACAAAGTCGGGTAAAAATCCATTTTTATTCCCTAATTCATTTTCCGCATCGCGGATTTCTTGAATGACATTATAAGTTGCATCAATGACAAGCTGCCAATCGTGGGCTTTATCCACTTCAGCAAAAGCCCTTAAATGACTTAAGACAAAATCTGATGAACGTGTTGCATCACCCAACCTTGTACCCCTGCTTCCTTGCGCCCAATCGCCAAGAAGCAAGGTATGATATTCACGATGAACACAATAGCGCCAAAAACTTTCCAGCATTTCAAGTGCTAATTGCTTATAATCATAAGCCCCGTCACTACCCCATTGTTTATCTGCAAGAAGCAGGGCATAAATAATATCCAAATCACCGTCTGTCGCACTCGACCCACTGGCCGGCCGGGTAAATGGGGCCTTTTTTATCCCGTTTTCTATTATATATCCGGTTCTATTATCCCCGTCGCGCGGATAACCATTAAGTTCCCAAGCGAAAAGTTTATTGTCGGTTCCACCCGACACACTGGGAAATGCAAGAACCGTCCGCACCATTGCATCAAAATAATGCTTAAGGCTCGTACAGTCAAATAACCATTGTTCCGGGGATAAATTAAGCCTTTCCTCACTCCCCGCCATATAAGCCAGCATCATCATGCCATACCCATGTGATTCTGAAACCGTTAAATGTGAAACATCAATACTATCATTATTAATCAGCCATGCTTGATAATGGCGGAAAACCAAACGAAATTCATCCCCTGTCTGCGGGCTGTCCGAGTCCACGATTAAGTCATTCAGCAAAAACTGCCTAAACAAATCAATTATCATCTCATCAAGCTGTTCTTGTGATTTGTCAGACGGTTTCATTTGATTAACATGATAATCTATATGTTGGGGAAAAGGATAGCTTTCACCATTTACTTTATCATTGCTTGCACATCCAGCTAAAAAGATACAGAAAAGCAAGAGCGTTATAACTGAATTTTTTATCATATTTTCCTCACTTTATATAAAATAATGTAAAAATTTATCTTATTAAAAATAATAACATTAAAGCGCTTGTAATTCAAGAAATCTTCATAAATAATAAAAAAATAAGTGAGTGTTTATCCCTAATCAGAGAGATTCATAAATTTTCGTACAAAGCAACTATATCATGTAATCTTCGCTTCATCTCTGCGCGTATATGTAATGGCTCTAAACATTCGCATTTATCCCCAAAACTGAAAAGGATATTATAGTAATACTCGTTCTCTATGAAAGGGAAACTGACAATATAATGTTCATTAACGTCTGATAAAAAGTTTTCATAAGTGCAATAATCAAGTACCCTGTCAATAATAGATTTATGAATACGAATTTTGATTTTTGTTTGCATGGCTGCCAAAATATCAGTAAAATCTAACCATGGTTTTTGATAATCTCGCGGCATAAAAAATTCCTCTTGCATTTTTAGGTTTGATATCCGAGCCAGTTTGAATAAACGATAGTCATTTCTCTTATGACAATATCCTTGCCAATACCAATGGTTACTTTTCAAGACAAGCTGATACGGCTCGGCTACTCGTGCCGTTTTGTTTCCGTAGCGGTCTGCATATTCAAATGAAAGCAGCTTATTTTCCTGCAAAGCTGTTTTGATAATTTCTAAATATGGTTGTATATTCCTGTTACCTATCCACGGACTTAAATCTATATGTATTTGACTTGCTTTTAATTCAATATCTTTCGCACTTTCGGCCGGGATAAAGCTTTTGACTTTCGCAAGGGCATTCACTACTTCATCACCTCTTATCATATTGGAAAGACCGGAAAGCCCCATCAAGATTGCGGAAAGGTCAGCCGTCGAAAAAACGTTTTTATCAATCTTGTATTTCTTCATGATTTCAAAACCGCCGCCCACTCCCGGTGCCCCATGAACAGGAATGCCCGCAATGTTGATAGTGTCTATGTCACGATAGATTGTGCGGGGCGAAACCTCAAACATATCTGCCAACTCCTGTGCGCCTATCCGCTCTTTATCAAGCAATACCAGGATAATGCTAATAAGTCTGTCAATTTTCATTTGCAAGCCGCCTTTCAAAAATACTTTTATCATTATAGATTGTTGCCATACTGATGTCAACAATTAAATGTTATAATGTAAACAACAAATCACTAAGGAGGAAATCAAATGCAGAAAAAAGCTTTAGTAATAATTGATATCCAAAATGATATAACAAAGAATTATAAAGAAATTATTGATAATATCAATAAAGCAATTGATCAGGCCGTTATTAATGATATTCATGTTGTTTATATTAGGCATGAAAGCTTATCAGCCGGTACGAGGACTTTTAAACCTAATACACGCGGATCTGAATTAGCTCCAGATTTAAAAATTGTATCAGAAAATATTTTTACAAAATACAAAGGCAGCGCATTAAGTAGTGAAGAATTTGTGAATTTTATTAGTAAAAATGAAATATGTGATTTTTATATAGCAGGGGCAGATGCTGTTGCTTGCATAAAATCAACCTGTTATAATTTATGCAAAGCAAATTATGGAGTTGATGTTTTATCAGATTGCATTACAAGTTATGACAAAAGGAAAATTGATGAAATGCTGAATTATTATGAAAGTAAAGGCAGCAGAATAATCAGCTTGAATAACCTTTGACAGATGAGATTCAATTCCAGATATTCGGACAGCATCGTACTATATCTCAGCCATTTCCCCGACAGAGTTCGCCCGGAGGGGATGGACAGGTACAACTCGCGGCAGTAAAGACGAAAATAATCACCATGATGAGTAATGCCGCTTTCGTTCTCATAGACATCGATATCACACTTGATTGATAAAAAACGGAGTGTCATTATAAGGCATCAATCCTATAATGACACTCCGCGGTGCCGGAGAAGGAGGGATTTGAACCCTCGCGCCGCGCAAACGACCTACACCCTTAGCAGGGGCGCCTCTTCAGCCACTTGAGTACTTCTCCTCATCTGAATATGTTTTATTGTAACGCAAAAATAATTATACATAGGGGACTAATATTTGTCAATGCCCATTTTCGAGCAAATCAATAATCGCCGCTTCAATTTTTGCTTTAACCAGTTCCGCTATTTCAATTGTTTTCATATCTTTGTAATCATCATAATAAAGCGGGGGTAAATATTTCAGCTTTACAGTCACCGGTTTGATTGAATTTTCGTCGAACGGTTTGTATGCATCAACTAAAGCACAAGGGACAATCGGGCATTTGGCTTTGGTAGCGCTTTTAAAACTGCCGCCTTTAAACTCAATCATCGTATTCGGCACCGGGGCACGGGTACCTTCGGGAAAAATAAGAAAATTTTTGCCTTTTTTGACATCAGCAGTTACTGCTTTGATAACCTCCATTGACTGCCGCAAATCCTGCCGGTCCATTGGATAAGCACCAAGTGCTTTCATTACTTGCTTCAATAGAATAGTATTTTTGACTTCTTTTTTTGCTATGAATGAAAATGGCCGCGGGCAAGATTGTAAAAAAACTAAAACATCAAATAACCCTTGATGATTACAAAACATAATAAAACCATCTTCGGCAGGAAGGTTTTCAAGACCGGTGACTTTTATTTTTACCCGCCCGGCACGATTCGCCTTGGTAGTCGCCATCTTAATATAAGCAAAGGCTTCGGCATGATGAATGAATTTGTCTTTGTATAATCCATAACGCCAAATACGAAACATCATATATGGAACTTTAATAAATAATCTAATCGCCATTAATGCAATGCGCATAATCACTTACTTCCTTCAGTAAAATCAAATAATAAATCCAGTGTCCTCAAGGTTTTAAAGTCACCTTTCATTTTCATTTTTGAGGTCATAAAAGCGCGCTGGAAAGTCATCCGGCCAAGGATAATTTCTTCTAATGTTTCACGGTCAATACTCATCTCAACATCAACTTTTTCATTTATCTTGTCATTGTAGGCACATTCACAAGTCGTTCCGCTTATTTCGATATATAACGGCTTTTTCCGATTTTCAATATTCATTTTGTATACAGCGCGGAAACCGGCCTGGGGCTTAAAGCGGCTCCTGAAATCAGCAAGAAATTCTTCATCTTCGTCAGATTCATTATTATACATCATATCACGGAAAAGGCTGGTTAATTCCTGGATATCTTCTTTTTGTCTTTGAACATAAACATCGTCTGAAGCATATTGAGAAAGTTGTTCAGATTCCTGCGGGGTCAAATCAATGTTCTTCGTACTCGAAACCATTTTCTTAACCGCTTGATTACTTGCAGGAAAGCTAGGTAATTTTTGGTTGATGGTGCGGTATAGGTTTTCGGCTTTTTTCTCGATTATACGCAGATAATCAAGATTGTCTTCCAATATTGTAGCATCAGCAATATAACCGCAAAAACCACTGCAAGGAAGGCCGCCTAATATTTCCCAGGCAATGGAAAGATTTAATTTCCCTTCTAACTCACCATAAGTTGTCGACATTACAACCGGGCACATATATAATTCCGCAATTTTTCCTTTATCACCGTATAACCAACAGGCATCAAGAAATTGCTGCATAAAACCGCCGATTCCGTACCACTCTACCGTTGATGCCAAGATAATGCCATCTGCTGTTTTTAAACTTTGCGGTAAAGTAGTAATACTATTTTTTAATTCATATAAATTAAACCGTTCAACGGTAACATGAAGTTCATCTAAAATGTCCTGCATTTTGTTTATCACGTATAGGGTAGGGTCGTCAATCAGGCCTCTGCCCCCATAGTAAATATTGATTTTCATCCGGTGACTCCTTTTTGGCAGCAAATTGTTGCTATGAACAGCTTTAACTGTGAATAGTAACAGTATCTTTAGTATACCACATAATCCGACACTGGCAAATGCTAACGATAAGAAAAATTTAGTTTACCCAAACGTATTTCATCACCCGCTTCAACCGGCACGGTTTCACTAGGTTCTAACCGCAATCCATTTTTAAATGTTCCATTAGTTGAATTTAAATCTGTCATAAAAACCGTATTATCATATTTCGTAAATCGTACATGAATCCGGCTGATAGAAGATTCCTTTAGACAGAAATCAGTATTGTCAGTAAGTTTTCCAATTGTAAATGGAAAATAAGCTAAATTTATGGTATTTTTATTACCTCGGTTTATCCCATAAAGTTTGTTTTCAGTTAAATCCGCATCTATAAAAATAGTATCACCGCAATATTCCGGCGGTTCGTCACAAGTGAGTAGCTTAGGATAATCTGTTTCGCCGGGAAAGTGATTCGCAATTTCTATTGCTGCTTTTTTTATTGGATTTCTTAAGCGATAAATCAACAGGATATAGATAGCTCCGGTCATTATGAAAAAGACAATAAATACAACCAGCAGTATCCATGAAAGTAATATTTCTCTTGCCGTTAGCAAAACAAAGTTTTGATAAACTAATGTGAAAGCCGCACCACCTGCTGATATCAATGTTAATATCAAAAATTTTCTTCTCTGCTTTTTTTCATTAGTTTGGCTTAAATTGCCCTCTTTAACTAATGCACTCGCTTCACTTATTAATGAATCCATTTGAACTATTTCTTGAGTGCAAAAATTTTTGTCCGGTTCTTTATCACAGTCCATCTCTACGCTATTTGACAAGATTAATTCTGCTAAACAGCGTTCTAAATCCTCAATACCCAATATCTTCTTCTCAGCGTACTGACACAAATCATAAAGCTTTTCGGTTAAATGGTCATCATGATGGTCAATAATTCGCACTAAATACTCAAAAAGTTCTTTAACCTGCTCTGCTGCCGGTTCTTTTTCATAAGGATAAAAGACAAAAAAGATTTCTTCTTTTTCCCAATTAAGATAAATAAACTCTGCTTTTAAAAGTAATCCATCATCACCAAGTAAATAATTCTTCATCTCTTTAAGAATCTTTATCAGGCCGTTTAATAAACGAATCATCGTCTGTTTGTCTATTTTTCGATATTCAAACATCGATTTAAGTGTTTGCAATGAATTAACTTCATAATATAAAAAGGTATCGCTATCAATATATCTCTTACTGACATTAAGTAATCCCGGAATATCGTTACCAACAATCATTTTTAACTGAAATTGACTTTGCACCGGCTCATCAGAAACTTTTATGATTAGATAATTATGATTCATATCTTTGAAATATTTAGTTTCCAGCATTTTTTTCTGCCCTCCTTGCCGCCCTTATATTGCTAACAGGGTTAGTTATCTGCGAAACCGCATTGATTTTTTGTTGATAATCATTCCGCAAAAATGATTTGCTTGTTCCACTTAGACTGATATCAACGTATATTTCCACTGTTAATTGTGTTACTATTATTTGTTCATCTAATAAATCAAAAAATGGATATTTCGAAAAATCATTGCGTGATTTAAGATATTCTTTTGCTTCACTGGCATTTCTTCGGGCCAGGTCATGATAAGAAACCTCACCATAACCATCTTCCCAATAAGTAAAAATGCCGGCGCGATAGCACCTAATATATGTATTCTGGGTTAAAACGCACTTAGTATATAAATAAAAAGAAGTGAAAATCAAAAGAAAATATATTCCTATCACTAAGGGAATTATTAAAGAAGCTTCAATCGTCATATAAGCATTTAAATAACGCTTGTTATTTAAATATTGCCTTTTATTTTTTATCATTTTAGTTTTCAGCGTTTTAATTTTATTCATTTTAGTTTTTTATTATTTTATTTTTCATCTTTTTAGTTTCATCATTTTCTTTATATTCATTTGCTATCTATATTGAGGTTGCATCAAATTAAACAAACGCACCATGCTATTAATAAAAATGGCATAAACGGGAGCCTCGTTTGCCGGTTGCCTTTTCCGGAAATTAAGATGAAAATTGAAACCATTGCACTTAATAAAAAAGCTATTAGAATAAAGGTAATAACTAAATGAATATCAGTAGCTAAGCCAATTAATAAAATTACTATTCCATCACCATAACCAATTGCCTGGTTTGTCACAAAAGCAATCAAAAGTAAAAAAATACCCGGCATTATTCTAATCAAGATTTCCCAATTAGCAGAATCTCCACTTTTGAAGCAAATTCCAATGATAACTAAGCCAAATAGTACAATCAGTTTTAAGGGAATCCATTTGCTTTTTATGTCGAAATAAGTGCAAAGGGCAAGAAATACTGCTACTATAATATTGTTTATCATTTTCTCCACCTTAATCACCATTCATGAAAAATGGCGCTTGCGACATTCTTCCGGTATGAAGTTTTAGTTTATCTTTAATGTGCACCATTGTACGATATTTTAGATAAACTCTTCACATTAACACCGCGAGCAGCCACGATAACCCTGCCTAACTGCTTCATTTATCTCAAGTTCTCTCACTGTCCGCTTAAGCCCGGAACAATTTATATTGGAATGATAGCGGGTGCCAAATGCAGTGATAAACAGAATACCATTGTCCTCTTTCGGACATCGCTCACACTGATGATATTTTCCGCCGGATTCATTACGTTTAGATGATATTTCATTACTATTTATGCTTGTTATCGAAAGCTTTAAATGGGAGCACTCCATCGTGACATGATAAACAGTGCCTGTCTCTGTAATATAAACATATTCATTTAATAATACCTCGCTATTTCCCCCGCGGCTCACATCATAACCAACCCACGCGTAGCCGTAATATTGCTGGACAACTTTTAATTGGCCGAAGTCCTGCCAAAATAAATACGGTTTTATTTGGTAAGATTCGGTCAAATCAATAACCCCATCGCCAAGTTCCGCCCTGTTCTGATAACCTTCAAAAGCAATTCGGTTTCCACGTTGATGTAATGCCGTATATGTTTCGGTTTGAGTATTAATAATCTGAAAAACATATAGGACACTCATCATAAAAAATAAGAAAACCGGCATCACTAAAGCAGCTTCGACTGTCATGCTTCCGTTTATTTTAATCTTGTGCAAGCCAGATGAAACAGCCCTTATCCCCAAGCGGAGGAACGCTATTAATGCAAGATTATTTTGAGAGAACGCCTTTTTTTTATTTTTTTTCACTATTTTTTTCAATCCACAATTTTTATCATAAAGAGGGAACTGCCCGGGTAAAGGATAACCCATTGGGATAAGGGTTGTTTCATCCGGCTTGCTTTGCATTGGGCGAAGCGCATATGCGGGAGAATACTGTGGCTGTTATCAATACCCGTAACGCCTATCAATACTATAACTTTCATACCGGTCATAATAATCAAGCGTTGCCCGATAGCTTTCAAGGCACAAGTCAATCCGAAAATGCTGATTATTGGACGTAAGACGAATATCCATTTCAATAATATCCATTACCCGCGCCAAAATTTTTACTTCGCTTGTAATCATCAGCATTAACTCAAGATACTGATAATATGAAAGTCCATTTTCCGTTGATTCAACTGATTTTTTTATTAACGGGACTTTTCCGCCGTCGATTATCTTGTCCGTATCATCAAGACTATCAGCGAAAGCCCATGAAAATAAAAGCGAATTTGCTATTAAATGGGTTAGTTCAGGATGCAAAATTAGGCTGGATATTGCTGATGCGGTAGTATAAGCTTCTTTTCGTTTCACGCTGTCAGAAAAATAAAGTCTGACATTATCGGCAAGCCGCCAGCTAAATATCCGCGCCTTAATTCCTTGCAGATTTTTTTCATCAGAATTTGTACCAATTATCAGATATTCGATTTGATAATCCAATAGTGAATCTGCTTTTTCATTTTTGTGATACCCCAATTTTTCAAATATGTAAGCCCGGAAAAGAATCATTGAGGTAATATCATCTATGAAGCTTGCTTCATATTCGATATTTGAATTACTATTGCTATTTGGATTATTTTTGACATTCACATCAATTGTGACATTCGTGTCATTATTATTCGATGCCCGATGAGAATAATAATCGCTAAGATTGATATTACCGCCTTTATGACTATTGCTAACTAGATGGTCAAGCTGCTGGTTCGCATTGTTAAAAATCTTTTCGGCGGGATTATCAATTGTAATATTTATTTTCTCAATTTCGGCTTCCGGATTACCTGAAAGAGCCTGCTGCCGCGCTTCTTTTGTAAGAAGCGAAAGAATCGAGGCTATTTTTGTCATCACATTTTGCCATGAGGCCATCTCATCAGTACCATCTAGCGATTCGGCCTGGGCTAACTGCAAAGTCAGGTCGCTCAATACCTCTGTTTTTATATTTTCACTGATATAAGCGCAGGCTTGGCGCCTAAGGATTTTGCCGTCATAGTGGTGGGGTTTGAGGGTTTCCGTAATTTCGACATTTTGCAGAGTCAATCTGTTCCACGATGATATATTATTTTTTTCCAGGCATAAATTTTGATTAATATAACCGCTCAAGTGGTTTTCCAACTTGTGAACCCCGCCATTACTTGTCCCATAAGACATATCAATAAATAAAAGGTCATACTGGTTAAGAAGTTCACGATGATACTCACCTAATACCGCATTCATTCCAATATCTGTGACACATTCCAGTTTCATTTTGCTGAAATTGATAAAAGAAGCACGGATTAAGAAGAAAAAGATACCTAGTAATAATGTCAAGGATAGTGATAAAAATACTGTTAAATAGCCGTTCAGTTTATAGCTGAATATTTTGTTATCTCGTAATAGTGATTTCGGTATTTGATTTAATGATTTTTTCATGTCAAAACTGTTCCGCTATCTGCCGAAATAGCATCGAAGATTCTCGTTATTAAATCTAAAAGCTGGTCTTTAAAGATAACGACTAAACCAATCAATACTACCAAAATCAGGATAACTTCAATCGTTCCTAACCCTTTGTCATTTAGTTTCGTTAAATCTTTCATTTTAAAAATTTTTTTTAAATTGTTCATATTTTTTCCTTTCCAAACGAAATTTTAGATATTATTATTTTTCATTGTTCTTTTCATTGTTCTTGTTATTGCTCTTAGTATTTAGCATTGATTTTGAATATCTCTTCATCCTTTTACAACATCTGAAATGCCGGCACCATAATCATAATCATAACGATTAATAACATCATCATCATTGGCAGTAATAATTTTGTACTCATTTCTTCGCCGATGGCGCGGGCGGCTTTTTTGCGGTCTTCAAGTGCGATTTCCGCCTCCTCACGTAAAACTTGCAAAAGGTTTTTATTGCCTTTTTCTAAATGGTTATATAATAACCCTGTCAATTTGCGATACTTCGCTATCCCCACTCGTTTGCCAAACCGCTCATATACCTCTCTTTCCGGAATGCCGTTATCCAGTTCTCTAACCGAGTACAGCATTTCCTCATATAGATACCTTACTTTTCCGGCCGCTTTCCCTTTCCCAAGAGCGAACCCGTTCACGTGGATGGTTTTCCCTTTCCCAAGAGTGAACCCGCTCCCGAAGGTGCTGCCCCTTCCTTTATCATAATCCCCCGCCACCCGCTTCCATGCACCCCTTAAGGTCATCCCGGCGCCAAGATAAAGGGCCAGTTTTCTAACCAGTTCCGGATAATCACGGTCTATCTGCCGGTTCCGAAGAGTGACTTTTTTCTGAAGCTCTTGATCCCTTATGGCGAAAGCGATAATCGCAGCAGTGAAAATTATCAGCCATAAATATAAACCATCTTTTGATTTCACTTCTTGCCAGTTTACGGCGGTCCCCCTGATTTTTTCCGGCAGATTAAAGTAATCATTATCTGCATTCTCTTGTTGACTTTTAGCCACCGCTGCTATTACCGCTTCCTCCCAGCTATCAATTTCGGCAATTAGATAAGGTAATATATTAACAAATATATCTTCACTAAACTGGTATTCAACCCATTGGTCTTGATAAGTTAGATGAGCGGTAAGTTTAACTATTTCACCGGAACCAGGTTCCATTCCCAGAGATGCTTTCAGTCCCTGATTATCAATCACACCGTTATTTCTGATTAAGAGTGGCTTGTCACTAACCCAATTAATATTAAAGGGATAATCATTAAGCTTTGTTATCAGATTAAGATTTTCTGTTACTTGAGATAAACTAATATTTTTGCCTAAAATTAAGGCCGGTAACTTCCCAGAGACTTCCGCCGCCAGTTTTTTCACTTCTTCCTCATTCAAACTTACCGCCTCAACTGTAATAGTTATATCGTACTTTTTGCTTTCCGGATTTTCCGCTGTTACTGACAATTCAAGCGGATAACTTCCTTGTTCCCAATTATTCCGCAGAATCCTAAACCCCTCAATTAAATGGCTATTTTGAGATATTGATATACTAAGAATTAATGCCAAAATATTACCTGCCAAAATCATAGCGTAAGAAAAGCGGATTTTTTCGATGTAATATTGCATTGATAATAGTTCTTTATCCTTACCGGGATTAAGGTTGCCGATATTTTTGTCAATCCTTATCAATGCGCCGGTTCTTTCCAAGAGATGTTTAAAGTATTTCCGGTATAAAAATTGGGCACTTTTTAAAAGAAATTTCTTTTCTCCCGCCTCATTCCTGGCTAGTAAACCTATTAGAAGTTGAATTACCAAACCAGTAACAAAAATAATCTCAATCATTAAAATCCATTCCTTTCTTTCGGGCTGTACCTTCTTTTTTGACAAAAACAACTACCTTAAACGATGGTAATACAACTTAGATTTCAATTTTCAACATTCTAACCGACATGTAATAAGCCAAAAGGTAAAGAAGCATACATCCACTCATAATTATAATTCCGGCCGGATTATGATAAAGTGATGAAAAAAATTCCGGCGAGGTGATGTCCAGATAAAAAAGAATGATAAAAGGGACGGCATTCATAATCTTTTGCTCTGCCCGGCGGGCACTTAAAAGAATGTTTATTTCCTTTTCAGTTTCGATTTTGTCGCCAATCATTGCTGCGTATTGACCGATTGAGTCAATCATATTCCCGCCACTGTTTTTTGCGACTCCAAAAACCGCGGCAAATTCAGTAATTTCACTTATATCACTAATTTTTCCTGCTTCCTTAAGCCGTTCGTTAAGAGGGATATTATTTTCCAGACCTTTTTTGATAAAGGCTGCCATTTTTGTTGCCGGCGACCCAGCCCGCTGATGATATGATGAATCACGTGATATTTCTTTCGCCATTTCAAGGAAAGCATTTTCAACTGAATATCCGGCTCTTAGATTTCCAGCCACAATTTCAATCATAGTCTTGAAGTGACTGCTTAGCTCTTCACGTTTTGATGACTTTAATTTTTCTTGTGCCATTTTTCGATAAACAAATACTAGTGGTAATAGAATTAAAACTGCTAATAATGAGCGATAGAAAAAATAGGCAAACACTATCACAACAACCAAACCGCCAAACCATATCATAAATTTTTCTTTTTTATTAAGCTCATAAAACTCTCTCAATTTCTCTTTGCCTTTCCCAACTAACCTTGATTTTACCGGTTGAGTCCTCGCCTTTTTCCGCCAACTTAAACAATGGTTCTGTCACAATCTCATCATTCACTATGCCGTTAATCCGCCCAATCTCCAGTACTTTCCTTGAATTATCTGAAAGCCGCCCAAGTTGGACAACCAATTGAATCCCGGAAACTATTTGCTTACGAATCGCGATTAATGGTAACGGCATACCCATCAAAACCATTGTTTCTAAGCGGCTGACCATATCCTTTGCACTGTTGGCATGAAGAGTACTCATTGAGCCGGGGTGCCCGGTATTCATCGCTTGCAATAAGTCGATTGCCTCCGCCCCCCTGACTTCACCAACAACAATCCGGTCAGGGCGCATCCGTAGGGCTGTCTTAATCAAATCCCTTATCGTAATCTCGCGGCAGCCTTCAACATTTGCCCCTCTTGTTTCCAGCCTCACTAAGTTGGGGATTTTAAGGATTTGGAGTTCAGCACTGTCTTCAATTGTGATTATTCTTTCGCTCCATGGAATGAAATTTGATAATACATTCAGGAATGTCGTTTTACCCGAGCCGGTTCCGCCGCTGATGATGATACTTTCTTTCTGTTTCACTGCCTGTTCAAGAAACGCTGCCATTTCCACAGAAAGTGCTCCATAATTAAGCAAGTCTTCCATCAAAACCGGTTGCTCCGGAAATTGTCTAATGGTAACAATCGGGCCGTTTATCGCCACCGGGCTTAAAACAATATTTACCCTCGCCCCATTTGCTAACCGCGCATCAACAATCGGTGATGCTTCATTTACAGTCCGGTTACATTCGGCAACTATTTGCTGGATTACATTTATCAGTTTTTCTTTAGATTCAAAGTTAAATTCGCATAATCTTATCCGCCCGGCCTTCTCAAGAAAAATATTATCGGTACCGTTAATCATTATCTCCGTAATTTCCGGCGTTTCCAGTAATTCCTGAAGAATATCCAGTTTCCGGATTGCATAGAACAATTCTTTCCGCAATTTTTTCCGCACCGTAAACCCCAATTCCGATGATTTTTGCAAGGTGACGATTTCGTTATCGATTATCTCCTGAATATCTTCATCGGATAAATCACCACATTTTTCAATCTCGTCAAGAACTCGCTGCCGGATTATCTCTTTTATTTTTCTTAGGGATTCACTTGCACAAATCATCCAATAACCTCTCCCTTATATATGCAGCTAACTCGCTATATGTCATCTCATCATGTTTAAGCGGAATATTTTTGAATATTGGCAGATTAAGTTTTTGGGTTTTTGACATTACTCCTTCCAGTTTTAATTCTGCTAACAGGCGCTCATATTGTTCCATCTTGGCTGCTGCATAAAAATCACCCTTGGTAATGGTATAAATCCAATCGCATTCTTTCAAAATATGAAGCAACCCGTCTACATAATCAGTCAAATCCAATATAATATATTCATAATCACCCTGCTCACGTAATTCCTTTAAAAGCTCCGTCCATCTCTTGCCGGGGATATTCATCAAATCCGGATAAATCGCTGCCGGGGCAATGAAATCCAACCCGTTTACATTTTCTGTAATAGTATTTAATTTGTAGATAAATTTCTCTTTGACACATTCGAACAAGTACATCATGTCCGTAATATCGGCGCGGAAATTGCGGCCCGTAATCTGCCCGAATCCCGAAAAACTTTCATAGTTCAAATAAAGTGATTTACCTTGTTTGGCTAAAATTTGCCCAAGGGTTAGAGAAAATGTAGTTTGGAGGCATCTTTTGACCGGCGAATAAACACCGATGATTTTTGCCTGATTGCCGTTTTGCAGAAGTTTTCGCGGGAGTACCACCTTAATATCAACATAGTAAGCTAACATATCATTAACGATATTGTCGGCAGCCTGATATTTATTGATATTGTAAAAGTGATTTTCTTCGCGGGAAAGGACGTTGCCCTTTTCAATTCCGGTTTCGCTTAAGATAAAGACGTGCGGGATATTTAGTTCTTTAACCTTTTCTTCATAAGCCGATTCGGTGATAAGCAGACATTCTATCTCATCAACAAGGCCAAAAGCTAAAAGTTTCATTAAATCAGTAAAAACGTGGATGTCAAAATGAAGGTCTTTCCGCGCTTTAAGCACTTCCACCATCCGATAAGCATAATCTGCCTCGGTATCGCATACTGCCAATATTCTTTTGTTCAATTAGATACTCCTTTCAAGCGCCAAATCATCATTTTCAGCGATTTGAATGCTTATGTTAGCATTTACTGCGAAGCAGTTAATGCAACAACAGATGTGAATATAGAAAATAAGAATAAATTATGATACTAAAGGTATAACTTAAGTGAAAAATCAACCGACACGATTAGAATTTTTCGAAAAACTAAGAATAAATAATTTGTAGAAGATAGAAACGTCAATCGCTTTCGCGATTTGTGTGCATCATTGTTGCTATTTACAACAAACCTTGAATAGTGACATTATAGCTGGTTAATTATATTTTGTCTATCGGCATTTTTACTAAAAGATACGATTTGTAAAAATGTCACAAAAAATTGTAAAAATTGATACCGTAAAGTAAGATAAGCCCCGGAAATCCAAGGATTCCGCATGTCAATAGGCTGGCGAAACCTAAGCCGATTGCCGCATCTATTTCGCGGTTCAATAAAAAGAAATTGATTAAGTAAATCGCTAGTGCACCGCTGGCTGTGCGTAAAACAAAGTTAATTATCCATTCCATTTTGGCTTTCAAAGCACCAAGCAGAAGGATAACTACACAAACTCCTGCTAATATCCAAGTACCGGTTGGTATATCCATATTCACCTCCATATGATTGTTTATGAAGAACTAATTTTTTGCGTTTTTCCCGTGTGAAGTGTAGCTTATCTTTGGTGCCGAGTTATTACTCGATACCTTAGATAACTCTTCACAAGTATATGCTTGTCTTTTGCTTAAAATTACATGAATATTTTGCCTTTTCCATGTCTATAATTATTATGTAAGGATAATTGGTAATTATTACCATTATTTGAAATGGGTGAGTGTTAGAAGGGTCGTGAATTATGAAGTTCTTTTTTAGTCAGGGTAATAACCGCTTTGCTATGCGGCAGACTAAAGAAAAGCCAACTCTAACCAACGAAGAATTGTACCGCAATGCGCTTTTAGATGATTTAAGGAAAACAAAAGAGGCTCTGGAAGTTGCCTATATGGGTTTCGACAACGTCACAGAACCTGATTTGATTGACTGTTATATATATGAGCTTAATTCGGTAATTTTCCGGTATAATTACTTATTAGAGCAGGTCGGAAAATTAAGCAATCGAGAGGAAAAACAGTCTCAAGAAGAAAAAGTACCCCGCGCCGTACCGGTTATAGCCGGGGATAAACCACTTTATTCAGAACTAACCGGAAACCTACACCCGGAAACCCCGGTTAGTGCTGTGGGATAAACTATCAAGTACATCTTTTCGATCGTAAGTTAAGCCTGAATAGATGATTTGCGCATTTTTCATTACCGGCAGCGAGTCATCTTTAAGGCTTAATTCGCGGTAAGCAATTAATAGTTCGCGGATTATTTTAACCGAGTTATCAACATGAGTGATATCCATCCGTACTTCCGCTTTCGCAAGTTCCCTATTGACGAACATATACAACTGTAAAATACAGATAGCAATTTCATATTCAAAATGCAAGGAAGCCATCAATTCGTTGATACAGCCGCGGGTACGGCTGATTGCCTGACGAAATTCTTTGCGGTTATTTGCCTCATAGGCTTCTTCCGCTTCAGCCATATAAGTTAAAGCCATTTCATACAAAATAACGATTAACTGGGTTTTATTTGCTCGGGTTATTTTTAAGGTGTATTCCTGTTTTTTTTCGTTCGACATAAGCTAATTACCCTTTCCGATTAATGAAGAATGGACATTCTTCCCATGTGAAGTCTAGTTTTTCTTTGGAGTCGGACCTTTGTCCGACTCCTTAGATAAACTCTTCACATTTTTATTGCAACAATTGCAAGACATTTGATGGCCTTTCATTTGCTTGCGCCAACATTGAGGTACTTGCCTGGACGAGGATTTGTAAAGTTGTGTATTTGGTCATTTCTTCGGCCATATTTACATCCATAATCCGCGAATAAGCCGCCGTCATATTTTCGGTGGTGATATCAAGATTGCTAATCGTATGCTCAAGGCGGTTCTGATAAGCACCCATATGGCTTCGGGCGCTGGAGATATAGTTGACCGCTTTACCCATTTTGCTCAAGCCGTCAAGCGCACCTTCATGAGTTGATACATCGATATTACTAATGCCCATATTTTCCAACGACAATCTATGAATCCGGATATCCAATTGCTGGCCCTGATTGGCACCGATTTGCATTGCCATCGCACCAAAACCGACAACATCAACCATGAGGGAGGGAGTAGCTGCCGCCGGTGGTGTAATTGTCGGCGGCGGAATAAGGGTCAGGGAGTTTGACCAGGAGTACACATATTGTTTCGGCGGGTCAGGCAAGGTTGGCGGGGTTGCATTCGGGTCGCCGGGTAAGGGAAGATCAAATCCTGCATCTTCCGTTGTCCTTAACTCAAGTTTAATTTCAAAACCTTTCGGCCCGGTGATAGTAATGACATTTCCGTCAGCGGCTGAAATTCTGGCACTTCCCAGCGCCCCGGTGCCGGCAAATGTATAAAGCGGCACACCGTCATCATCAGTAAGCCTGATATTACCGTTGTGGTCATAAGAAACGATTAAATCGGTGATTTCGTATTCACCATTAGGTACATAATCACTATAACTTGTTACTTTTACTTCGACATTATTTGTATATCCGCGCAAATCAAAGGAACCGTCAAGAATTTTTTGGCCATTAAATTCAGTCGTCTGGCTGATACGGGTGATTTCATGCTTGAGGGCGGCGACTTCGTCTTGAATCATTTTACGGTCGTCATCGGTGAGGATTTCATTTGAGGATTTAACTGCCAATTCATTGATTCGCTGTAGAATTGTATGCACTTCCGCCATCGCACCATCGGCGATTTCGATAACGGAGATTGCATCACTTGCATTTTGAGTTGCAACAGCGATTCCATGGATTTGGGCATTCATACGGCGCCCCATCGCAAGGCCGGATGGATTATCCTTACCGCTGGTTATTTTGAGTCCGGAGGAGAGGCGTTTTAATGAATCGGAAAGTTGATTATCATTGCGGAATAAAGCATTATTAGCAAGGACAGCCGAGGCATTGTAAGCAATTTTCATAGGTTTGTTCCTTTCTTGCGTTAGTCTTCTTTACCCAGCTTTTGGATAAAGGTAATGAAGGCTTTCGCGGTCAAATACAGCTCTTTGTTAGAAACTTTGGAAACATCCTTGTTTTTTGCATCCTTGCTTTTTTCTTGTTCGTCCATGCTTGATTTATTACTATTCGTTTCAGCATTGCTTAATAAATTTGTATAGGTTTTATTACTTTTGATAAAGTGAATATCACCTATGATTTTATCACCGGCAATTATTTCATTTAAGGCCGTGTAGAGATTATCGGCTTGCGAGCTTAATTTCTTTAGCCCTTCACTATTATTTACGGCAACATGGCCTTGCAATTTTTCGTTATTAACATCAAATTCCGCCGTAACCGCACCAAATGCTGTCGTATTCATAGCACAAGAGACTTTCCCTTCTGATTCTGAATTATGCCGGAGCAAAAGATTAATAGCGGTTATTTCACCGTCGATTTCAATGGGGATATCATAACGTTCTTCGCGATAACCTTCACTTTTATTGGAGGTTTTCATTGCAGCTTGCAGGCTTATTTGACGGCACATATTACTTAATTCTCTGACATCCAAAGCCGTAGCTTGTTCGGAATCAGCCGCCCGGCTAAAAATACCATTCATTGCTTTTTGCAGATTTTCATAAGCGGCTGTTGCATTATCTTCATCAGTAAAATCTCTGATTAAACTTTCTTTTGCTTCGGCAAGAACTGCTTCAAGGTCAGTTTTATCAGCAAGCTCTCTGGCTTTTTGGTGCATTTCGCCAGGTTTTTTAGTCATTTGAAAAGCGGCTAATAAATTATTTACCGTTACCTGCTGATTGCTGTCCAGCAGGCTTTGAATAATTTCATTGCCGACATCATTTAAGCTTTTGATATTTTTAATTTGCCCGGCCAGATATTCTTCGTTTGTTTCATCAAGGTCAAGTTTATCAATGATATCGCGCAATTTTTCCTGCAGCCCGGCTTCAGTTTTATTGCTACCATTGTTTTGCAGGGCTTGATGTAATTTATTTAAACTTACTTCCAAACTATCATCATTTGTAACCGCATCAACGCCGCCGAAATCATCATTAACATTATAATCCATACCTTGACGGCGATTGCTTCTCATTGCCGTAAGCAGATTACCCAGTGAAAAATCCATCTCTGCATTTAATAATGAGCCGATAGCTCTGCTTTCGCCTTTTTCGATTTGGCGAAGTAAACGATAAACTCCGATATATACACTTCTTTCGGTGGAAGTGATATTTCCTTTTTTATCCAGCTTAGCTAAAAAATGGCTATAGTTGTCAAGAGTTTCGGTAATCGCTTCATTTCTTCCATTCAAAATATTTTCCAGTTCGTCAAGACTCATTGCAAGGGGGTTAAGCCCTTCACGAATCATTTCTAATACGGTGCCAGGTTTCATTTTTGCAAGAATATCTTGTAGTTGGGTATCTTTTTCTTTAACCGCTTCAATATTTTCATGATTGATTTCCATGCTATTATAACCGAGGATACGAACCGCCCGGCGGTTTGCATCGGTTGGGTTTAGATTTAACTCAGCAAGAATATCATCAACATTACGGAAAGCCTTATGAATAGAATCGCCCATATCGCGGCGGGGTGCGGTCATTACTTGTTCATAATTCTCGCCGGCTTTTTCATAAACGGTTTTAAGTGCCGCACCGTTTGTATGGATTTCGTTTAAAGTTGCCAGGGCTTTCGGGACAAGATTAACCGGTACAAAACGTACCATTCGGCCAACAAGGTCTGCCGGCATTGCGGAAATTTCGCCTATTTTGGTAACTGTTTCATTGTAGTTAAAATACCGTTTGGCTGTGATTGCTTCTTCATCGCCGCCAATCAATTGATTTTGAATCGCCTTTTCAGCATTTTTAAGTTCCGAAACCAACTTTTCAAGCGGGGCGGTTTCGATATTAAAACCGGTGCGCAGCATCCGAAGGTTAACCGCTGCCGTCATGATAAGGCTTGTTTCAGCAAGTAGGCGCTGGGCGGCAAGGGCTTTTTCGGCGAAGTTGGGTTGTGCGTTTCCGGCGGTTTGCGGGATAGCAGTTTGGTGGGCGGCAGTTTGCGGGACAGTAGTTTGGGGCAGGTGGGTAGGTTGGATTGCGTTCATTGACTGACTCGGTCGGTCAATAACTTCTTTTCCCATTTTCTCTCGCAATATCTGCTTTTGTGCCGCGAGCAAATTTTTCAAATTTATTATCTGCTCACCTGAAACCACTTTCTCTATCGCCGGTGGTTCAATATCCTTGATATCTTCAATATATTGCACTGCTTTTTCGGCATAACTTAACCCGTCAAGCAAATTCGCTGTTAAGGGATTTCTCCCGTCAGCTATCGCCGCCGTGATAGCCGCCGATATTTCAGTGGCTTTTGCTTCAATAAATGACGGGCTGTCAGGTGGAAGTTTAAATTCCTGGAGCTGTTTTAAGGCAATAAAATTATTCGTTGTCAGCGGGATGCCTTTTTCAATTAACCAACGTCCGTTAGCTAAATTTTCTTCGTTTATTTCGTAACCGGCTTCTTTGATTACTTTCTCAATCTGTGGTTCTAATTTATCCCAATCAAAATTGTCGGCTTTTTTTGCAAAATAAACCGGCTGGTTTAAATCGGCGGCTTTGATATCTTGGGCAAAATAACCACGCCCTTGTTTTCCGGCATCGTTACCGCCGGAGAAGCGGGCAAGATATAGATTCTCAATCGTTGGCGGAAGCTGGTTTTCAACCATGTATTTAACCGCCCCTTCCGAAAGGGCGGTGATTTCACGGGCTTTGTCCCAGGCTTTCCCCGCTGCGCTCAAATTTTCCCCGGTAGGGGGCAGGTTTTTTTCATTAAATTGGTTAGCAAGTTTTTGCGCCATCACTTTATTACCGGTAATCGCCGCGAATTTTTCCGCATCAAGATTGTCGGTAAAGCCATGAATTTCTTTGCCGCCCTTTATCAAGGCAGCTTTGATATGGTCGATAATAGTTACAACTGTTCCGATTTCGGTATTGCCGGGATGGGTCCCATCTTTAAGCAATTTGGCAAAATCTTCCTTAGACATAGTATTAGACATTATAGCCATGTAATTGCGGCGGGCAACGATATCTTGCGACCCGGCCTCTTGCATAACATCTTCAGCGGTCTTTCCATGACCGGAATAAGCGTTGTTATCCATAACATTGCTAGAAATGTCTATTCTAGGGTTATATTTAGTTGTACCCGCGTTTTTCGCGGAAGCGGACGTTGTTCTCGCCACGCTATTATCGACATTTGCGGCGGTATTTCCAGTACTTACCGCACCAAGAGAGGAAGCGCCGTTTTCAGACGCGTCGATGGTTATTTTCATCGGATGGCCTTTCTTATTGTACAGAGCCGCGGGTATGAGGCAAAAATGAATAGTCTCCTACCCGATAATGTCGTTTTATGAGGTTATCTTGTATTTCGGATTTTTGAGAGGTTTACTTAAGCTTAGAATTAAGATTATTTATTTTAAAATCTTAACAGATAGGTTGGATCTTCTTTTAAAAATCCGGCAGCAAGCGCCCGGAGCGGGGCCGCTTTTGCCAAACGGGCATCCGCATCACCAAAACGGCCAAACGTAAGCACACCTTGAATAACCGCCGGGGTCTCCAATTTGACAAAAGTTTCCGAGCCAAGTGGTGCTTCGTGGCGGTATTGCGGGGTATATAAGCGCCGACCCTCATGGTTTATGACATATAGGTCTGTTTTATCCTTTGAAATTGCCCCTGCGGCGTTTTCCCATTCTTCAATCCCGTGAATATATGTACTACGGGAAAAGTTTACTCCAATCAACAAAATCTGGGCATCCCGTTCCCACAATTTGTAATGGGCGCCGCCCACCCCACAAGGTGTTTCGATTTTTTCTTCTCCGGCAACGAATGAAGCAGCATCTGCCCCCAAGGCCGCAACTGCGTGGGTCGGGTGCAAACTACGGATTACTCCGGGCCGGGTGCGGAACATTTCTGTCAAAATACCAACACAAGTCGGGGTATAAAGTACATCCATAACCGGGTTTTCTTCCGTGATATGCCAGGTATGGCTTGGAAAGACTAATAATCCTGGCTCCATATATTCGATAAGCGCATCAAGAACCGCATCGGCACGCCCTCTTATTTTGCCAAGTGATTTGTACGAAATATGTACTTTTAAAGTACCATATGGGTCAATGCCCAATTCTTTTAATTGCTTTTTTAAGTCATTCTTAGTGTACATGATTGATTTTTACCTTCTATTTCGCAAGTTGGAATAATGCCTTTGTCGCCGGGACATTTTCCAAAGCCCGTCTTAGAAAGTGCATTTCCGCTTGCTAACTAAAATAGATATACCGCAGCACAATATGGCGGGATATCAAATGTGAGCGAATTTTTTTGCGAATTACATTTAACCGGTTCGGAAACAAGTTCCGCCGGAATCTCCGCCCCGCATCCCCCAAACCGCTCTTCGCAACTATTAAGCAGCAATTTGTGTTTGCCTTTTTTCGGCACGCCAACCCGATATTTTTCCCAAGTCATCGGGGTCATATTAATCACAAATAACAAATTATTCCGGCCGCTCTTTGCCTTACGGAAAAAACTATATGTGCTTCGCTCGGAATCATCGGCATTCAGCCACTCGAAGCCGCCCCAGTCATTGTCTATCTCATACATACACGGATACTTGCGGTAGACCTTAAGCAGTTCTTTAACATATTCATGCAAGCCTTTATTATGTCCCTCATTAAGTAAATACCAGTCAAGCTCCCGCTCTTCGCTCCATTCCCGCTCCTGTCCAAAATCCTGGCCCATGAACAACAACTTTTTCCCGCTATGCCCAAACATATAGGTATATCCGGCGCGCAGGTTGGCATATTTATCCGTCATATAACCGGGCATTTTGTTGACCATTGAACACTTTAAATGAACTACTTCATCATGGGAAAGGGGTAAAATATAATTTTCGGCATTATTATAACTCATCGCAAAAGTCAGCGCATGGTGATTGTTACGGCGGAAATACGGGTCAAGCTTCATATACTCACAAAAATCGTGCATCCAACCCATATTCCATTTGAAACTAAAGCCCAAACCGCCGTCTTCCACCATTCCAGTTACCAAAGGCCAAGCCGTTGATTCTTCCGCGATTGACATAAAGCCGGGATAAGCGCCAAGAATAACCGAATTAAGATGCCGGAAAAATTCGATTGCCTCCAGATTTTTGTTGCCGCCATATTCGTTGGCGACCCACTGGCCTTCACTTTTTCCATAATCTAAATAAAGCATTGAAGCGACCGCATCAACACGGATACCATCAATATGGAACTCCCTGATCCAATAGAGGGCATTGGCAATCAGGAAATTCTTTACTTCCGTTTTTCCATAGTTAAATATCTTCGTACCCCAGTCGGGATGTTCGCCAAGGCGTGGATCGGGATGCTCATAGATACACTGCCCGTCAAAACAGCCAAGGCCGTGGGAATCAGTACAAAAATGCGCCGGGACCCAGTCTAAGATAACGCCGATTTTGTTACGGTGCAATAAATTAACCAGATACATAAAATCGGTTGGCTCGCCATAACGTGAGGTCGGAGCAAAATAACCGGTAACTTGATAACCCCACGAGCCGTCATAAGGATATTCCGATATTCCGATTAATTCAATGTGGGTATATTTCATTTCTTTAAGATACTCGACAATCCGTTCCGCAAACTCGCGGTAAGTATAAAAACCGTCGTCTTCACAACCCGGGTGGCGCATCCATGAACCGATATGACATTCATATATTGCAACTGGATTGCCGGTATGGCCTTTGCTGTCACGTTCGCGCATCCAAGCATTATCAGTCCACTTAAATTGAGAAATGTCGGTGGTTTTCGAGGCAGTCCCGGGTCTAAGCTCGGCATAGTTGGCATATGGGTCAGCTTTGTATAGTTTTTCACCGGACGGGGTAATAATCAGATATTTATATAATTCATTTACGCCAACACCGGGGATAAACAGGCTATGGATTCCGCCGGGGCCAAGATTTTTCATTTGGTGGGCTTTTTCATCCCATGAATTAAAAGTCCCAATCACATATACCGCTTCTGCATTTGGTGCCCAAACCGCAAAAAATGTGCCCTTTTTCCCATTTTCTTCTGATGGGTGGGCGCCAAGTTTTTTGTAAATATCGTAATGGGTCCCTTTTGCAAATAAATATTGATCATCTTTCGATATGAATACCTTGGACATTTTCTAAACCAAGCCTTTCCCAGATTTTGTTATTTATTACTCACCATATTGTCCCCGCGAGGTGTTTTGCTCTTTTTGCGCAAAATCCCGAGTTGCGGAAAACACACTACTCATTAATGTAAAAAATCTTTTTCTCTTAGAACTATCATGTCCTCTTCATCATATCGTTTTCCGGCAAGAATGTCAAAGAAATGCTTCGGATTTTTTCGGCCGGCATAATATATCGCTTCTTCGATGATTTCCTCAACCTCCGCCGTAGTCACCTCATGATCAGAAGTCTGCATTTCGGCAATACGAGTATGAAGGGCTAAAATACCAAATTCATCAATCGAATATTCCTGTGCAAAAGCATAATTTTTCGCGTATTCAACCAGAGACTTATTATCCAATGCGTTTAAATCAACCCGATTAGGGAATATCTTTGCAAACTCTATCTCACTAGCCATCAATTCATCAATCGCCGAACGATTGTCTTCAAGAATAACCATCAATTTATTTTCCGGTTCATTTATGATTTTCGTTAAATCATTAACTGAAGCCTTTTTCATATCAGCGGCATGTTCAATGATAATGATTCCCGTGGTTAAATTAGTAAACGTCGCTGCAACACCTTTTTTGTTCAGGGTAGTGCCGCTTATTTTTATTACTTTGCCATGCAGCTCACCACTTTTATCCTTAACTTCCTTGATAATGCCCTTAACCACTTTCATATTTGCAAGGCTCTCTTCGCCGGTAACGATAATATGGCTTGGCCCGTCAAATTCCTTGATATTATCAAGAGTTGTAACTAATTGGCGCCTTATCTTTTTATGCTGGACGAAACGCCCGAAACGGCTTTTTTCTTCCGGGGTAAAATTGCGGACATCATCGGTTGCCGGCTTTTCTGCTTTCGGCTCTTTGTTAACATCATTTGGTATTGCGGCATTTATTTCTTCCGGTTTTTGACTTGCTAATTCTGTATCAATGTCAGTATCATCGTCCGCCGATATTTCTTCAATGCCGGTTTCATTGTCTAGGGATAACTCTTCATCAATGCCGGTTTCATCGTCTACGGAAAATTCTTCATTAGTGTCATTTTCATCGTCTATGGAAAACTCTTCATCAATGTCATTTTCATTGTCTGACGATTCCTCATCCAATGATTCTATTTCTTCATCTTCTTCAATTTCATTTTCTAAAATCTCGCCCGTATCTATTTCTTCGTTGTTAATTTTATCTTCTGTGTCTAAGATACGCTTTATTTCTTCATCTTCAGGTTCTTGTACCAAAAGGCCCGCTTCGTTTGCTTTTCCTTCCGTACCAATATCAGCAACTTTTATAACACTTGGACCGGCTTTAATCGCGGCATCAACCATCGCTTTTTCCAGTTTTTCCAAAAGCCCCATTTTTGTTTGCGTATCAAAGTCATTGAACAGCGTTGCCGTCTGTTCCTGAATTTTGGAGCGGACTTCAGCTTTGCGCTTTTGCTCAATCTCTTTTTTCTGCCGCTCCCACTCGGTAAGGATATCATCTATTTTGAGCTGGCCGGTAATCTGCTTTTCAACTTTTTGCTCATCCGGGACTACCAGACTAATTTGCCCGTCATACCCTTGCGAGAGCATATCATCATAGGAAGAGGTTTTGTTAAAGGCTTTAATGACACCTGTTTCTGAAATTCCCTTTTTCATTTCAGCTTTGAGGCCCTGTTCAATTTGGGTTGAAATATCAGAAACAATATTTATATATTCATCTACTACTTCATCCTCTTCTTCTGTTTCTTCAGCTCCTTCATCTGATTCTTCGGAAAAATTATCATCGGAAAAATATTCCTCTACTTCAAACTCCTCATTATCTGATAAAAGCTCTCGCATATTTTCCGCTATTTCTTGCTGCAAGTTGATGGTATTGTATTCGCTGACATCAACCGGGCGAATACGGATATCCATATCATCATCGGATTCATCCTCATCTTCTTCATTCATCCCATCAGCAAAAAACATTTCATCAAAATGTGAAATATCTTCCCACTCTAAGTTTTCTTCGCTTTCATCATTATAAACTTCGTCTCCATTGCTTTCATATCTGTCAATTTCGTCTCTATCACTTTCATCTCTATATCTTTTATTTTTATCTAGTCCGTCACTATACGTTTTATCTCTATCAAGCCCGCCATTATATCTTTCATCTTTATCAAGTTCATCACTATCATTTTCATCATAATAATCAACTCCATCAATATTGTCCGGTTCATAATGGATATCGGCTTGCTGGGATTCATTGAGACGTGCCGCCTGATCATCTGGAAGCGGTACATGCAATTGTTTCAATTCAAGTGCTTTGGTAACATATTTTCCTTTAGCAAACCATAGAAAAATTTCATCACATTCTTCGATACAAAGGCTTGTTTGTCCAACAAGATGATAAAGATAAGCAAGCTCAAAAGCCCATTTTTCTTTGTAATCGCGGCGCTTAAGTTCTTCTAAAACATTAATTCGTTCTTCCAAAGTAGCATCTTGAGCTTCATAAATTTTGTAAAGTAAAATAAACTGGCTGGCATCTTTAGGTGCAATTTGCGCAAACCGCTTATAGTATTCCAAAGCACTGACAATATCACCTAGTTTTATCGATAATTCACATAAGTAATATAAAATCAAACGGCCATTGGGATTTCGTTCATATGCATAAAGTAAAATATCCCGACTTTCCACATAACGGCGGTTTATTTTGTAAACGTCACTAATAGTGCAAAGCATCATGATACTTTTCACCCGGCGCCAATCAATCGTATCGGCGATGTCAGCAGCCTTTACATAATTCCCCTCTTTGATTAGTTCCTTAATTTCACTGGCGCGTACATTGTATTCGAATTTATCCATGATTAATTTTCTCCATAAATATGAAACCTAGGGTCAAAAAGGTCATGTAGCAATCCGTAGGTATCAATTTACATTAGTGTATCACAGAATTAAAAAAATAAAAAGGGAATTTTACAAGATATTGAGGAAAAAACTTGAAAAAAACTAGATGTAGTAGTATGTTTACAGTTCAGCCATGCGGTTTTTGTTAGCATACAGATAGGAAAGCTGTAATATTATTAAACTTCCACGCCGCCTTCAGAGCGGACAATCAAAAAATGACAGCATTCTCCGCCAAACACAGCCGACATCCGGTTTTCATATTCATCTTTTAATGACAAGGGGACAAAAGCAAGAATCGTCCCGGCAAAACCTCCGCCATGCACCCGCCATGCACCTTTTCCAACAAGAATTTGTTCACTTAAAGCTAGGGCAAGGTTTATTTCCTGTTCGGTAATATTTCCAGCCGGATATATGTTTTGTAAACGGGACAGTGACGAACGCCCTGATTCAATTACCAGTTCAAAAAATTCATTAACCAAGCCATTTTTCAAAGCCTGTGCCTGTTTTAAAACGCGGTCATTTTCATCAAAAAAGTGCATACCACGCAATACTGCCCGGTCGCCGTACTTTCGCAGGCCGGCTATTTCATCATAAAAATCTTCCGCTGCGACTTCGCGCAAACATTCTTTGCCAAAGTGCTTTGCTATCATTTTCATTTCTAAAGGAACGGCTGCGTATTCATGTGTCAAATCAGCATGGCTTCCTTTTGTATCGACAATGCATAACGCATAATCAGGTAAATTATAAGGGATATTTTGTACTACCGGCGCCTGTGGATTCGCGAAATCAATCATTACAAGCCCGCCGAAACTGGATGCCGCCTGATCCATAAGGCCGCAAGGTTTCCCGAAGTAAACGTTTTCGGCAAATTGGCCGGCGAGGGCGATGTCCAACGGTGAAGCGGCAGAACCAAATAATCCTTTAAAAACGTTACCAACCAGTACTTCAAAAGCAGCGGAACTGGAAAGTCCTGAACCGGCGGGAATATCCGAAGTTATAGTTCCGTCAAATCCGCCATAAGCATAACCTTTATTTTTGAACCATGCCGCAACGCCGCGAATAAGTGCCGCCGAAGTATCTTTCTCATCTTCGCGAACTTGCAAATCACTTAAGTCAACCGTTTCAGAACCAAAACGGTCATTTGTGATCCGGACTAGATTGGTTCCGTTTGCCCGTGCCTTACATTTTGCTTCCAAATTGATAGCGGCGGCAAGGACCCGGCCATGCTGGTGGTCGGTATGGTTGCCGCCAATTTCTACCCGTCCGGGTGCGGAAAATGTTTTTTCGTTCATAGGAAGTTTCTCTCCAAAATCGTAAAACTATATTTCATAATAAATATATATATAAATCTATACTGTGTCAATAAAGCATCAGATTTAAATCCATAAATCAATACAAATTTGAATCATGAAGCTAATATTAAATTTGAATCATGAAGTCAGATAAAGTATCTCTTCGTCACTACGGCCTAATTGGCTTATGCGTTCAGTTTAATCTTTGTAGAAGGCGGCCTAAGGTTCCTGCGAGATATCTTTATCTTCTTTCTTAATCTATGTTATCAATCTATGTTATCAATATTTTTCAACATTAATTGGTTCGATAGAACCGCAAATTCTGCGAGGGAGAGGGCTTCGCCGCGGATAGATTCGTTTAGGTTCATTTTTTTGAGTGTATCGGTGATTTCTTTGCGGGTTAATTTTAAATTATCTGCATTTGTTAAGGCGTTAGCCAGTGTTTTCCGGCGTTGGTTAAAAGCAGCGCGGATAATTTTAAATAAAAAATCTTCATCGGTTACATTTACGGTTGGAGCCGGGTGCTTCTTGAGGTGGAGGACAGCACTTGACACTGCCGGTTTTGGGATAAAGCAGGCCGGTGGGACAACAGCGATGATTTCCGGCTTGGCATAATACTGAACTGCAAGTGACAGGGCGCCGTATTCTTTGCTTCCCGGCCCGGTTTTAATCCGTTCGGCGACTTCTTTTTGTACCATAAGGGTAATGGTTTCAAGGGGGATATGCTGTTCAAAAAGAGCCATGATAATCGGGGTCGTTATATAATAGGGAAGATTAGCGACCACCTTAACCGGTTTACTATTGTTATATTCTTTAACAAGGTTTAAGATATCTATTCTAAGGATATCCTGATTTTTAATAATAACATTATCATAACCGGTCAACGTTTCTTCAAGAATGGGAATCAAGCATTTGTCGATTTCCACGGCGATGACTTTTCCGGCATGTTCAGCAAGATATTGGGTCATTGTGCCGATACCGGGGCCAATTTCCAGAACACAGTCGGATTTGCTAATCTCGGCGGCTGTAACAATTTTCTCAAGAATATGACGGTCGATGAGAAAATTTTGACCGTATTTTTTCTGGAAAGAGAAATTATGCTTTTTAAGAATTTCAATCGTTTTTGAAGGGGTTGCCAAGTCGGGCATTGTTGCTCCTTGTTCTGTTTTACTTGATATTATATGGTGATTTTGAATAATTTTAATGCGTTTTCAGCTGTTTTTTGAATCACTTCTTCATAGCTGATACCTTTAACTTTGGCAATTTCCTCTGCGATATTGGGAAGATAAGCCGATGTATTGCGTTTACCCCGGAATGGCACCGGCGCAAGATAAGGGCAGTCAGTTTCAATTAAAATCCGGTCTAGTGGTGTATATGCCGCAACTTCTTTCAACTTCTGGGCATTTTTAAAGGTAACTACTCCACCGATTCCGATATGAAAATTCATTTTAAGGCATTCGCGGGCTGTTTCTTTTGTATATGAAAAACAATGCATTACCCCGCCGTACTGACCGGCTTTTTGTGCCCGCAAAGTATCAAGGGTATCTTTCGCCGCCTCGCGGGAGTGAACAATTACCGGAAGGTTCAATACCCCGGCTAATTCCAGTTGTCTGACAAACCATATTTTCTGCGTTTCACGGTCCGGGTCATCCCAATAATAATCAAGGCCGATTTCGCCAACAGCAACTACTTTTTCGGATGCTTTAAACTGATTTTTAAGCCATTTAAAATTCTCTTCATTTAATTTAGCCGTATCGGAAGGATGAATACCAAACGCTCCATAAATGAATGGGTAATTTTCCATTAATGAAAATGTTTTCGAAATGGATTTCATACTTGAACCAGCATTAAGAATATAACCGACCCCATTCTCCGGCATTGATTTAAGTAATTTATCCCGGTCGCTGTCAAATGCTTTGTCATCATAATGGGCATGGCTTTCAAAAATCATTTAAATCCCTCGTCTATTGTAAAAGATATCGTAATCTACATCAACTCTAGCCCTTCGGTCTATCGTTGAGCGCAAATGTGAACAAAGTCAGCGCTTGCTTTCCTGCTGATTCTTTATTATAATATAATTACATTTGCATAATCAAGAAGCAAATTCGCACCATTAGCTCAGTTGGTAGAGCAGTAGACTCTTAATCTATTTGTCCAGGGTTCGAGTCCCTGATGGTGTAGCGAATCATTGTTACTCGAACACCAAACCGAGTTGACAAAGTAATTACAATGAGATAAATTGTCTCACTCTTCGATGATAGATTCTATATAAGTCCTATTAAACCAAAAACACTGCTTTGGCATTTTACGTCCATCAGGAAGCGGATATGTATCGTTTACATTTCTTGCATGTGGACGTACATGGGAAACTCGATTTTCTGTAGATTTGGGGAAATTATTTTTTGTACTACTGCCGGTTTTTGTTAATACTACTCCATCCTTAATTACTTGTTTTGTACGTTCCCAGACTTTTTTTACTTCATCCAAGTCGTCAGCGGGAATATTCCAGAACTTTATTCTTTCGAAAATATATTCTTTATCACTAATTTTTCTAAATACAACAAACAAAAATCTAGCAGGCTCTAAATAATTCTTAAAACAAGATTCCTCCCAGTTTTCGTTGATTATATCTAAAAACCGGAATGTAGGGAACGACATGCTCTCATTAATACGACCTTTTTGATTTATACGAATAGTTTTCGGAATAATACCTGCTTTTTTAAATTCATCAGTTGCTGAGATTCGTCCTTTAACTCCAAGTATTCGTGACAATAAAATTTCATTTATGTTTTTTGCAGAAGATTCAATATTAAATTCTTTCAGCAACGAGTGTTGTGTGCGTCCGATAAATGGATTGATTTTGTCGATAATATAATCTTCAAAGCAAGTTTCTTTTAGTAGATTCGGATCCTTGATTATCCGTTCATTGGATTTGCTACCGAATATATAACTATTCAATATATAAGTCATATATGATTGCTTAAGCGCATATGCACGTTGTTTTGCAAATTCATCAGAAAAAGGCTGTTGGCGCATACTTTTGGCGGACGTTGACCCTTTGGTACATGCACCAAGATATAAAGTGTCACCTTCTGAAAGCTCATGCGCTTTACCATTACGAACTTTATTAATTATTATTTCCCAATCATGTTCTATCACAACCAAATCTTCTTCGGGAAAACTAAACAATGTGGCTTCCTCAATATGAAAATCGCCTTTATCGATATCTTCTTTATACTCGTATGACATCAACAACATCGTATTGCATTTTTTCCAAAAGCTACTGGTGAAAAAAGAGTTTTTATACTCTTCTATATAGTTTATGATATTGCAGACCAATCGCTCTTTTGCACGGATACCTATACGCTTTTTAACATATGGGGTAGCTTTTAACTCTATGCCGGCATCCACAAAATCAGGTTCGGACTCATTGTTTACTTTAAGTCCGAACCATGATTCTTCCAAAACAGTACCTATTGCGCCTTTCCCCGTTTTCAGTCTATTTGTTTTATCAATATCGCGCATAGGAATACCTATAGCTTCGCGACCACGTACCAATATTTCTTCTTTTGTTATGTATTTTGAGCGACTCATAAAGCCCCCTTCCAAAATTAGTTAATGCTAAGCATTTTATGCTTGATCTATATAAAAAAATATGATACAATATGAAAAGGAGAGAAAAATGAAATCTGAAAAAATCAAGGTTGTTGAACTATTTGCAGGGGTTGGTGGCTTTCGTGCCGGACTCGAGCTAAGTTCAAATCAGTATGCAACAATCTGGGCTAACCAATGGGAACCAGAAAAAAAACAGCAATATGCTTTTGACTGCTATGTGTCACATTATGGTGCTTCACCTAACCACGTGAATGAGGATATTGCAATTGCTAAAAATCGTATTCCTACTCACGATCTTCTTGTCGGCGGTTTCCCGTGCCAAGATTATTCTGTAGCCAGAACCGGCGCACAAGGCATCGAGGGAAAAAAGGGTGTAATGTGGTGGCATATAAATGATATAATTTATCGCCATCGTCCTCGTTTCGTTATTCTCGAAAATGTTGATCGTTTATTAAAATCTCCCGGAAGTCAACGCGGACGCGATTTCGGTGTAATGCTTCGTTGCTTTAATGATAAGGGCTATTGTGTCGAATGGCGAGTTCTCAATGCTGCCGATTATGGATATGCACAGCGGAGGCGGCGTGTATATATACTAGCGGCTCACAAATCAACAAATTATCACAAGGAATTTGCTGATTTGAAAAAGGATAGTCTTTATAATGTATTATACAATAAGGGATTCTTTTCGTCAATTTTTCATGTTCATGACACAGTTAATCCTAAAAAGATGTCGGAAACGTTATTAAATGGTGAAAATTATGATGATTTGCACATATTATCAAACAATTTTTCGATACCTTTATATAATTCCGGATTTATGATAAATGGTCGTGTCGTCTCAAATGAAGTAACCCCTATTGAGTGTCGTCCAACAATGCTGCGGCAAATACGACATACAGAGTCTGTAGATGAAAAATATTTCCTCAATGGTTCACTTGAAAAATGGCATTTTTTAAAAGGAGCAAAAAAGATACAGAGAGAGCGTCCAAATGGCGAGCCTTATTTTTTCAGTGAAGGTGGAATGTGTTTTCCTGATGACTTAGATAAACCTGCACGTACCATGTTAACAAGCGAGTCAAGTGTTAACAGAAGTTCTCATGTTATTGAGGATGCAACAACTAGAAGACTGCGGCTTTTAACTCCTATCGAATGCGAACGATTAAACGGATTTGACGATAATTGGACGAATACAGGGATGCCTGATAAATACAGATATTTTACAATGGGTAATGCGTTAATCGTGCCTATTGTGCAAAAAATAGGCACAAGATTATTAGAAGTAATTGTATAAATCAATACCCCACTATAATCTATCCAATCACATCAGTAGACTCTTAATCTATTTGTCCAGGGTTCGAGTCCCTGATAGTGTATTAGGTTCCCCAAAAAATAACTCTTATTTTTTGCCTGCTCTGGTATTTCCTTTTCTATTTCCTTAATCAGATTCACATCTATTTCTGTTGTTGTATCGCCATTGTAACAAAGCATTGTTATTCTGCCATCGTCATATAAATATATCCTGTCAACAAGAACTTTTATTAATGTCTTTCTGTGCTTCATAATATTTGAATGGCTTGCATTTTGCAAATCTTTTAAGAAGAACACGATTTCACAACGATTATTTTTACCTTGCGAACTTTAATTTATTACCAATAAGATTTTATTAATCATCATCTTAATTCATCACCAGCGGATTCCTAGATATCTTGGTTGATGAATATCTTATGACCATAATCTCAATATAAAATCCAATATTGCCTATTCGTTACTATCTTGGCTTAACTCAAAAAGCAAGATACGTATTGCATTTAAATATAAGAAACACTTTAACGAGTCAACTTCCGATAGCCCTTTAAAAACGTTACCATGAGCAATTTTATGTCTTGACAAATTATGACTTGGCTCTTTTAAGTCACGTTGGAAATCTGGGTCAGTGGGCGAAAAATCCGAATCAAAAACATCGACAAGAAACTCAAAAAGTATTTTTCTTTCAACATTTGGGAAATATGCAGCTTTATTAACAAGCAATGTGTCTAAATCATTTATACATCTATCAAGCCTATAACGCGCAGTCACTTTTTTCCTAATATAGTCTTTTATAATACCTTCTGTATGCACACTAAGCAATGTTACAGACGAATAAAAGCGTTCCTCTTTATGGTTTATAAAAGCTTCATCAAAAATGTGCGCTCTTGATTCAAAATACAAAGAGTTTTTATATTTAGTAATTATTTTTTTTAACTCTGCATAATTATTATCTTTAAAAAAATTAATAACCATTGTATCTACGCCACCTTGACCTAATATATTATGATTTTTATATATTTCATTAGATAATTGGTCGGAAATGCCAAATGCATAGAACCAGCCATATTCATCAAGCACCTTATGCCTTTCTTCAATAACTTTATCAATATAATCAGAAGTAGAAGGTCGTTCTTGTATTATTTTTTCTACGCGCTCTAGAAGTTCCAGAGTTGGTTCAATTGCCTTCAGCAATTCTTCATATTGAATTTGGGATCGCTTTATTTCTTCTGGCGTTTCATCAAGAGGTGCGCACCAATCTTTTAAATTGTCTTTTAATTTCTTATATGGCAATAGCTTTTCTTTTAAATCATTTATTATTTCATCAACTCTACTTTTCACTAATACCTCCGTTCAACTCATCACCTCCATCAAATAGTACAAGGGATGCCAAAATATCTCTAACAATATAATCTTAACATATATCAGTCCAAACTGTAATTCTAAACTCATCGCGCAAAATCATAATTTAAAATTTCAAAATCTAAAAGATTATTTTTTGACAAATAGATGAAGCATGATATAATAAATTAAGGACGGTGACGACTAATAATGTTGAACATTGAAGATATAAGAGCTTTATGTAGCGATGAAACAATTAAGGCTACTCATCATTTTACTGACAGATTAATAAAACGTGGCATAGAATATGACGATATAATACACGCTATAATGAACGGAGAGATAATTGAGCATTACCCAGATGATTATCCTTACCCCAGCGCATTAATATTTGGGCAAACTATCGAACATGATAATATTCATGTTGTCGCTGGATTGGGTGACGGCGAGCTATATCTAATAACTGCTTATTATCCGTCACTTGCAAAATGGGAAAATGATTATAAAACAAGAAAGGCGGTTGAGTAATATGTGCTTTTTCTGCAAAGGAACATTAAAAGAAGGTTTGACGACTTATTTTGTTGATTTAGGTTCGTGTATGGTTATTATTAAGAATGTACCATGCCAAACTTGTGAGCAATGCGGTGAGGTGGTTTATAATGGTACAGTAATCAGAAGGCTTGAAGCTATTGTTAAAGCTACAAAAAATTCATTAACTGAAATAGCGGTTATTAATTATTCGGATAAAGCGGCTTAATTTGAATTGACCCAAACCGTAACACTAAACCCACCTCGAAAGAAATAGAAGTGGGTGTTATTTTTTAGGTGATTCAGGTGTAGTAGGTTCCCCAAAAATAAACCTTATTTTCTGTATTAAGCCATAGGCAAACGGACACGCATCACAAGCATATTTTCTTCTTTTATTGCTGATATGCACCCACCCATTTTTTCGGTTAACTCTTTTGCTATAGCCAAGCCTAACCCTGTTCGTTTATTGGTTCTTGATGCATCTGCTGTGTAAAAGCGTTCAAATATATTATGGATATCTATTTTATGGGGTTCATCAATTTTATTTGCAATTTCTATCACCCCATCTAATAATCTGACACGCAAATTACTATTACCATGAACCACGGCATTTGAAATAAGGTTTTGCAACACACGTTTCAAAGCATCTTCGTCACAAAAGCAATAAACCGTAGAATCGGGAATATCGCTCTCTACATCAAATCCCTTTCCTTCGATTTCTGCGTAACTGGCAACAAGCGTATCACGGAGTATATTACTGATGTTCACCCGTTGCAATGTCACATCTCCTTCAACTGCACGGGAAAAAGCAAACAAACTATCCATGAGTATTGAAAGAGAGTCTAATCTGCCGCGGATTATTGAAAGATAGCGCAACAAAGTTTCTTCGTCTAATTCTTTATTTTCAGCCATTTGCAAATATCCTTTTGCAGAAGTCAAAGGGGTGCGTAAGTCATGAGAGATATTCGTTACGGCTCGTTTTAAGTCATTCTCTAAACGATTTGCTTCCAAATATCCTTGCCGGTGCTTTGTAAGCATATGGTTAATACCTTCGGCAAGATTAATTATATCCTTGTCAAAGGTATGAGTGGAAAGGCGGGCATTGGTGTCCGTATGAATTATTTCGTTCAGTTTAATACCCAACTGCCGTATATCCCTTTTAAGCAATATCCACTTAAACAATAAAACGATAAAGCCTGCGGTTAATAAACCACAGGCTATCCATAACATAATCATTTTATCTCCGCTCGTTTGAATAGTGTTATCCCGCCAATAGTAGTAACCAGAATGTAAAACACGCCTACCATTAAAAGGGAAAGAATTGAATTTGTTTCAAGCTGGCTTAAATATCCAAGCCGCATAATTCCAAGCATTAAATCAAAGTCCATCATTTGTGTGAAGAATAATCCGGCATCCACCAAAAGCGCTATGGCAAAACCCGGCGCAAAGCAAAAGACGATGAAAGCACCCATAACGATGGAAGTCCGTTTAAAAGTGAATACAAAGAAAACTCCAATAGCGGTCATCGCCATCAATAATAAAGTTTGCGTACCCACGGTTTGGAATAAATTAGTCCAATACCCGTTCGGCGCAACGCCACCCCATCCGTTTAATATTGTTGCAATACCCATCCCCGTACCCATGTAAAACAAAACCATAATAATACACAAAGTTATCGCGGTACACAATTTTGAAAGGTATAGCTTTGTTCTTGATATTCCCCACGAAATATCGTTCTTGACCGTGCCATGCGTAAAAATGGGAGCAGATACCAATATAATCAATGGCAGTAGGAAGAACATCATATTGCTCATATTGGTATATAAAAGTATAACGCTCCTAATGCCGTCAAACCCTAACTCCTGCATTTCCACGCCAAGCGCTCCGTCGGAGAAATGTATCCCCACCGTGCCGCTTCCCTGCGCGTTTATCATTAAAATATTGAGCAAGAAAATCAGCCCAAAGGTGATGTACAGCCCTTTTCCCCTAATCATTGCGTATATATCCGCACGGATGATATTCATCATTTCGTTGCACCTCCTATAATTTTTGTGTAATAATCCTCCAAGCTATCGCCGACTTCTTTTATTGAAGCAACTCTAATCCCTTCGGTGCTTAACTTAAACGTCACTTCTGCGGGGTCTTTCAAGTATCCGTATATTCGTATTTCGTTGTTGGAAACTTGTTTGTAATCCTTAATTCCCAACGCTGTTTCCAGAACTACTGCGGTTTTAGTCACATCATCTACCGTGACAGCCAATGCTTGTTTACATTCTTCGTGCAATTGTTCTTCGGTAAGTGATTTAATTAAACTCCCGTGGTGGATAATTGCGTATTTATTAGCCATTTGTGCCAACTCTGATAACAAGTGGCTTGAAATAAGTATTGTTATACCTTCTTTGCTTAAACGCTTTATCAAATCCCTCATTTCAATAATTCCCGTAGGGTCAAGACCGTTTGTCGGTTCATCTAAAATCAAAAAATCGGGATGGCTTAACATGGACAACGCAAGCCCAAGTCGTTGTTTCATGCCGAGGGAGAAGTTATTAAATTTCTTTTTACCCGTGTCTGTAAGATTGACGATTTTCAAAACTTCTTGAATCCTGCTCCGCTTGACTATACCACGTTGTATGCAGCAATATTCAAGATTTTGTTCAGCCGTTAAATGGCGGTACAATGCGGGCATTTCTATCATTGCTCCCATGCGTGTTCTTGCTGCGGTCAGCTTTGCGGCCGTTGATTCTCCAAAGAGTTCAATTTTCCCGCTGTCAGGCGTGGTTAAAGATGTTACAATGCGCATAAATGTTGTTTTTCCCGCCCCGTTTTGTCCGATAAGACCAAAAATATCGCCTTTTTCGACGGTTATGCTTACGTTATCTACAGCCGGCTTCCCACCGTACCGCTTCGTAAGATTTTGTGTTTTTAACACAGTCATAATATTCCTCCTACCACCCCAAATTTGCGGGGCGTTTTTCGTTTATGAGGATATGATACAGGGGAAGTCTTACTTAACCCTAAAAAAAGTCTTACAAAAGACTTAAAAATTTAATGGGACTGCCCCAAACCCATTATTCCTTCATCTTAAATCCGACACCCCATACAGTTTGAATGTAGTCTTGGCCGGGTTTTGCGGCACTTAGTTTTGTGCGAAGTCTGCTGATATGCACGTTTACGGTATTGTCATCGCCAAAAAATTCACCGCCCCAAACGCTCTCATATAAATTGTTTTTTGTGAACACTTTTTGGGGTCGTGCCATCATCAAGTGCAACAGTTCAAACTCTCGCTTGGATAACCCAAGTTTATTTCCGTTTATATAAGCATCATGTCCCTCCAAATCAAGTGTTATATCCTTATAACTTAATTTATCGGCAGCAATACCCAAAGGAATGGAACGCCGCAACTGCACTGCAATTCTCGCCAGCAATTCGTTATTATCAAAAGGTTTTGATAAATAATCATCTGCACCCATTTGGAGCAGTTTAACGGTGGTTTCTTTATCTGTCTTGGCGGTAAGAACGATTATAGGGGTATCGTGCTTGTTGCGTGTTTCTTTTAAGACATCTTCTCCTGTTTTACCCGGCAGCATTAAATCCAAAAGCAAAAGGTCATACTTATTTTGCGATAACAAAAGCAACGCTTCTGTGCCCGAATAAGCAGAATAAGTGGTGTATTTGTTTTGCCCAAGCAGTTCACAAAGCATTTCATTAATATGCATATCATCTTCTACGACTAATATATTTTTATTCATTATTGGCTTCCTCCAACGGTTTCTTTTTGCGTGGGTCTGTTGGCTTATTATATACGTTAAAGCGAATAGATTCAATGCTTCTGTCAATACAGTCCTATTTTATCCTAATAAGATATAAAATATATATAAGAACGCATTGCAAAGTGAGCATTATATGCGTTATATTGGCGGGAAAATACACTTATTATCAAATATTAATGTAGCAATAAATGAAAATACAAGCGGGGACGAGCGAGTATTTTGTGATATTTTTTCCGGTACGGGCTGTGTGGCACGTTATTTCAAACCAAGGTATAAGATTTTGTCAAATGACTTTCTGCATTTTTCTTATGTTATTCAAAAAGCTACTATTGAAAATAATATTACTCCTACGTTTAAAAAATTAAAAAGGAACGGCATAAACGACCCGCTTAAATTTCTCGCGGAAACCGAAGTTAATCGATTAGCTGATAGCTTATTTTTTGTCGCCGATAATTATGCCCCTAATGAAACTTGCGAACGCATGTATATGACAAAAGACAATGCTGAACGGGTGGATTTTATCCGCATTACAATTGAGTTTTGGAAAAAAACAGGGCTTATCAACGAAATAGAGTATTATTATTTGCTTGCATCGCTCATAGAGGGAGTTGCTAATGTGTCAAATATTACGGGTACTTACGGTGCTTATCTCAAGGAATGGGATAAACGCGCCTTAAAAGCGTTTGCGATGAAACGTCTTAACGTGATTGATAATGGGCGAAATAATCAAAGTTATAATAAAGATGCAAATAAGTTAGTCCGTGAAATTGAAGGCGATATTCTCTATATAGACCCGCCATATAACTCCCGGCAATATGCCCCGAATTATCATTTGCTTGAAACAATATCACGTTATGACAATCCAGTCATAAAAGGTGTAACAGGGATACGCCCTTATGCTGATACCAAATCAGCCTTCAATATAAAAGCGGAAGTTTTTGACGTTTTTGAAGATTTGATAACCAAGGCTAAATTCACTAACATAATCATGAGTTACAGTAGCGAGGGATTAATGAGCCCTAAGCAAATCGAAACAATCCTTAAACGGCATTGCATTGGGGATAGTTTCAAACGTTACGATATACCATATCGAAAATATAAAAGTAAAATTTCGAAGGAAACCCAACCTTTACAAGAGTATATTTTTTTTATCCGCAAGAAAAAACGGTAGTTTATGACCACCGTTTTTTCTTTTTGCCATTCTTAGTTTCGCTCTTTTCGCCGGTAACATCTTTGGCGGCGTTCAAACTATTGCCAGTGATTTCATCAAAGCGTTTTAAGAGGTCTTTAGCTTCGGACGATAGTTTCTCGGGGGTTTTGATGACCAAGGTAACATAGTGGTCGCCGCGGATATCACGATTTCTAAGCGAAGGCACACCTTTGCTTTTCAAGCGTACCTTTGTTTCGGTTTGGGTGCCGGCTTTAACATCATAAATAACTTTTCCGTCAACTGTATCAATGACTATTTCACCGCCTAATGCGGCAATAGCATAGGAAATTGCGACGGTTGAGAAAATATTGTATTCCTGGCGCTGGAAATGGGGATGGCGGCCAACCACAACTTCGACAAGTAAATCACCGCGTGGGCCGCCGTTAGACCCGGGTTCACCTTTGTCGCGGATCCGGACACTTTGGCCGTTGTCAATTCCGGCGGGGATAGATACTTGAATTGTTTTGCGGTTAGCGATATATCCGCCGCCGCTGCAATCAAGACATTTTTCTTTGACTATCTTGCCGGTGCCGCGGCAATCGGGACAAGTTTGGACGTTGCGGACTGTGCCGAAAAATGACTGTTGGCTAAAAACCACTTGGCCTTTACCGCCGCACTTTGAGCATGTTTCAGGGCTGGTACCGGGTTTGGCACCACTTCCATGGCAGGTATTGCACTCATCTTTTAAGGTAAGTTCGATATCTTTTTCAATCCCGAAAACCGCTTCTTCAAAGGTGATGCGGACACTGGTACGGAGGTTGGCACCTTTCATTGGGCCATTATTCGCCCGGCGGCGTGAACCGCCGCCGAAGAAGTCTCCGAAGATATCACCAAAGATATCACTGAAATCAAAGTTTTCAAATCCACTGAATCCGCCGCCATTTTCAAAAGCGGCATGGCCGAACTGGTCATATTTTTGCTTTTTCTCAGGGTCGCTTAGGATAGCATATGCTTCCGATGCTTCTTTAAATTTTTTCTCGGCATTCGCATCACCGGGATTCATATCGGGATGGTACTTTTTCGCCAGGCTGCGATATGCTTTTTTGAGGGCGGCATCGTCAGCATTTCTATCTAAGCCAAGAACTTCGTAGTAGTCTCTTTTTTGTTCTGCCATGGTAGGTTTCCTTTTATTCACATTTTTTCCGCGTGTGAGTATTCTTTGTACTTCACCGCAGGACACGCTTTCGCTCGGTGTAAAACGTAATGGTCACTATGGTTTCAAAACACGAAACCTAGTGCCGACGTTTTCCAACGGTCTGCTTATGAAGTCAAAAATACTCACTCACGACCAAGTTATCTGTAATAGCACCTAGACTTCGCGGAAGTCACCGTCAACAACATCACCTTCCGGGGCGGGCCCCATATCGGCGCCGTCCATTCCCCCCATATCACCCATGTCGGGGCCTGCGTCCTGCGCTTGCATATTTTCGTACATTTTGGTGAAGAGGGCCTGGGCTGTGTTCGTAAGTTTTTCTTTTGCTGCCTTAAGTTCATCAAGGTCACTGTCTGACATTTCTTCGTCCGCCGAAGTGCGCTCAAGAACGGCTTTAACTGCTGCCATATCGGCTTCAACATCAGCTTTTTCGCTTTCACTGATTTTGTCGCCAACTTCAGTTAAAGCTTTTTCAGTTTGGAAAACGAACGAATCGGCATCATTTCTGGTATCAATGCAATCTTTACGCTTTTTATCCTGTGCCTCAAATTCAGCAGCTTCTTTGATTGCTTTGTCAATATCGGATTCCGACATGTTGGAACCAGCAGTAATGGTGATGTGTTGTTCTTTGCCGGTACCTAAATCTTTTGCCGATACATTAACTATACCATTGGCATCAATATCAAAAGTTACTTCGATTTGCGGCATACCGCGCATTGCCGGGGGGATACCGTCAAGACGGAATTGGCCTAATGATTTATTGTCTTTGGCGAATTGGCGCTCACCTTGAACAACGTTGATATCAACGGCAGTCTGATTGTCGGCGGCTGTCGAGAAAACCTGGCTTTTCTTGGTCGGGATGGTAGTATTGCGTTCGATTAATCTGGTTGCTACGCCACCCATCGTCTCGATAGAAAGGGACAGAGGGGTTACGTCGAGCAGAAGAATCTCACCGGCACCGGCATCACCAGCCAGTTTGCCGCCTTGAATACAAGCACCGAGGGCGACACATTCATCGGGATTTAAGGTTCTGCTTGGTTCATGCCCGGTAATTTGTTTTACTTTTTCCTGGACGGAGGGGGTACGGGTTGAACCGCCAACTAATAATACTTTGCCTAGGTCACTTGAGGTGACACCGGCATCCTTCATTGCATTTTGAACCGGAATAGCCGTCCGCTCCACCAAATCGTGAGTTAACTCGTCAAATTTGGCGCGGGTAAGGTTCATATCGAAGTGCTTGGGGCCTTCGTTGGTTGCCGTAATGAAAGGCAGGTTAATATTGGTCGTGGTAGCGGTACTAAGCTCTTTTTTCGCTTTTTCAGCCGCTTCGCGTAAACGTTGCAGAGCCATTTTATCCGTTGCTAAGTCAACACCTTCGGTTTTCTTAAATTCAGCAAGCATAAAATTGGTGATTTTTTCGTCAAAATCATCACCGCCGAGACGGTTATCACCGCTGGTAGCTAAAACTTCGATAACCCCGTCACCGATTTCAATAATCGAAACGTCGAAGGTACCGCCGCCAAGGTCATAAACCATGATTTTTTGCTCTTTTTCATTGTCAAGGCCATAAGCTAATGCGGCCGCGGTCGGCTCATTGATAATCCGTTTGACATCAAGCCCGGCGATTTTTCCGGCATCTTTGGTGGCCTGACGTTGGGCATCATTAAAATAAGCCGGGACAGTAATAACTGCTTCGGTTATTTTTTCACCAAGATAATTTTCGGCATCAGCTTTCAATTTTTGCAGAACCATTGCCGAAATCTGTTGCGGTGAATATTTTTTATCGTCAATAGTACGGCCACGGTCACTTCCCATATCACGTTTGATAGATGAGATAGTTTTTTCCGAGTTCGTAACTGCCTGACGTTTCGCCGGTTCACCAACTAAGCGTTCGCCGGTTTTGGTGAAAGCAACAACTGAGGGGGTGGTACGCAACCCTTCGGTATTAGTGATAATGGTGGGCTTGCCGCCTTCCATAACAGCTACACAGCTATTGGTTGTTCCTAAATCGATTCCTATAATTTTTCCCATTTTGATTTTCCTCCTAAAAATTTAAGTTAGTGTTTGTTTTCATTCCACTACTGATACCATACTATATCTTACTACAGTGTTCCTATATGTGTAGCCCCTTTGCATTTCCGCAGCGACGATTCCGGTTTCATATTTATCACTTTCTACTTGCATAACGGCGTTGTGGAGATCGGGGTTAAACTCCTGGCCGACAGCGGGAATTACTTTGACATCGAGATTTTCAAGTTCAGTCATCAGTTGTTTGTAAATCATGTTCATTCCTTCGGCAAAAGATGAATCTTTTTCCGCTTCAGGGATTGCGGCAAGGCCGCGCTCAAAATTGTCAACAACCGGAAGTATTTTCTCAATGACACTACGGGCACCGGTTTCAAACATGAATGATTTCTCTTTTTCTGTACGTTTACGGAAATTTTCAAATTCGGCCATCTGGCGCATAACGCGGTCTTCAAGCTCGGTAATCCGCTCTTTTTGCTTATCCGTTTTGGCCCTCTTTTTGAAGCCTTTCTTTTCCGGTTCTTCACTTACAGCCGTTTCTTTTTCAGTCTTCGCCGATTCATTATCATTCACTTCATCATTTTTTTTCACCGTTTCATCGGTTGCTGTTTCACTTTCGTTTACCATTTCACCGGTTACATTATTTTGCATTTTTTATTCCTTCCTGTCAGTATTTTATGAATTTCAAGTAATTTGATGCAGGGCTATCTGATTATGCCTTTTTGTAGATATCTTCAAGCTGTGTTTTTAATGATTTCAAAACCCCGACAACTTTATCATAATCCATTCTTTTTGGTCCGATAATACCAATAGTTCCACGCATTCCTTCATCTAATTCATAAGTCGCGGTAACAATGCTACAATCTTTCATCGACTGTATTGGGGTTTCGTTTCCTATATAAACCTGAATCCCTGTTGAATCGGAATCTGCACCTGCATTTTCATTGACCAGTTCGGTCAATAATTGCTTTTCTTCAAATGTTGTAATCAGTTCACTAGCTTTTTGGTGGTCGGCAAGTTCGGGATATTTGAAGATATTAGTTGCGCCGCTGGTATAAATTTCCAAGTCCTCATCAGCTTTGATTGCTTCGCCGACAGCTTCAATAACTTCACCAACAATCGCACTGTATGTCCCGGCTTGCTGTTTAAGTTTTTTAATCATCCCTAGGTTGATTTCTTCGATTGATAACCCGTTAAGATGAGTATTCAGCAAAATATTAAGTTTTAGTAATGTTTCGTCATCAAGTTGGTCGGTAACTTGTAAAATATGGTTTTTAATTACATTTCCTTCAACAACGATAACTGCAAGTAACTGGTTTTGATCAACTTTTGTCAGTTGGATAAACTTAAGCTTATTCCGGCGGTAATTGGGAGCGCTAATCATGGAAGCATAGTTCGTATTTGTGGCAAGAACTTTTGCCGCCTGTTTAAGGACCTGGTCTATTTTGTCCGCTTTTTCTAATAATAGTTCCTTTAGCTCTTCGACCTCACGGTTTTTTTCCTCCATCATTGTATCAACATATAGGCGATAACCTTTGTCGGAAGGAATTCGGCCGGCTGAAGTATATGGCTGCAGGATATAACCCATTTCTTCCAAGTCAGCCATTTCATTTCTGATTGTTGCCGAGCTAAGGTTAAGGTCGGCAAACTTCGAAATCGTACGGCTTCCAACCGGTTCCCCGGTTTCAAGATAGTTGCGGATTATTGCTTGCAGGATTTTTAGTTTGCGGTCGTCTAACAGCATTTTTTCATCTTATTAGCACTCGACAAATAGGAGTGCTAACATCTCCCTTACATAAAATAGCATTATCCCCACTTAAAGTCAATAAATATCTTCGAAAGAATTTATAAAAAATATATAAAAGGGCAAAAAAATAAGGAAGCGGCCTATCAAGGTCACTTCCTTTGCACAGATATAATAATCAAATAAGAAAAAGGCACTCAATGTAATGAATTATTTGTTTATAGATTTGTCAAAATTTTGTTTAAAATATCTACTTCTTTATCTATAGAAAGAATAATCATATCTCTAGCTTTATTAATTTTACTCATTGAATTTGTAAATCCTGTCCTTAAAACTATATTAAAAGCTAATTTATAGCTATTGACTATTTCCATATATTCATTAGATATTTCTGCATCTAATATATATTTGTTTTCGTATAAATAAACTAGCCGGGAATGCATACATTTTTTATGTTCAACAAGTAATTTAAAATACCTTAAATCAATTAATTGAGGATCTGTTTTAAGATTTAGCGCAAATTTCTTAATTGCATTTATTCCAAATGTACAAATTTTTTCATCAAATTGATTATATGAATCCCTGGATTCTAAATAATCAATCATTAATCTCTTCATCTTTACAATGTCAAATTTGAATATATAATCAGGGTCTACTCTGATAAAATTTATCCAGTTGTCTTTCTTAATACTAAACACTGCATCTGCAAACTGACAAAAATTGATTGTAATTGATTCATATAGATTTTCATTAGTATATCCCATGATATAAAATAATTCTTTCTCTTTATCATAACCATGTATTAAAAAATCATGAATAAAATGCTTTTCATTAAATGAATATGTTTTGGGAATATAATATTCATCATAATTACCTAAACAATAGCAATTTATGTCAATCATTTTAATTACTACATTAATTAATTCTTGCCGGCTTAATAAATCTAAATTATGACTGTAACCGATTCTATTAATTTGGAAATAAACCTCATTACCAAACCAATTGATTTCTGTTGCAAAATTTATTTTATTATTTGCTTGGCTATGATAATATAAGTTAATATAATTTGAAAGAAAATGATGCTGATATTCCTTAACAGCAACCATTATCCCTAAATGAAAAGCATGATGCTGATAAGCCACTATTGGAGGTTTTTTTTCTAGCGGAAGCACATTCCTCATATTTAAAATTCCTTTCGCATTATTGGTAATAATGATAAACTTTTTATAGCCAACCTCATATCCTTTAAGAAGTCATCAATAAAATCTATATCCATATCAGCTCTACAAAGAAAACGCTGAATAATAATATCTTTCATATCGTCCTCCAGATTATAAGCTGGAATACTCCAGCCCATTCCAAATAATTCTTGTGTCAAGTCAGATAAAGACCAGCTAATTTTACTAGCATCTTTTAATGCCCAGCAAACAAGAGGGATTTTTTCTTCTCTGCCGCTTCCTATAATTGTGAATAACCCAATATCTAATATTTTTCTTTCCAAATAACCAGCCATCTGTCTAGTTTTAATATGAATTTTTCGATATCCTGAAAAACCGTACCGCTTAAATATATAGTATTGTGCCACAATTTGCGAAGCTGATTTAGTAAAGTTTAACCCGACTGTACATACAGAACCGCATAAATATTCGATTATACTAACAATGTTATCCGGAATAAATTCATTGCTCCGCCATACAATCCAGCCGATGCCCGGATAAACTAAACCATATTTGTGGCCGGATACATTAATTGACACAACATTTTTTTGCCTAAAGTCCCACTCATTTTCAGGATTAACAAATGGCTCATATAAACCGCCCGAAGCTGCATCCACATGGATATAAACTTTATTTTTGTTCAAACAATTGTATTTATTAATTATTTGATTTAATCCTTTAACGTTATCATACAAGCCGGTATACGTATTCCCTAAGATAGCAACAATACCAATAGTATATTCGTTAATTTCATTAAATGCTTTTACCGTATCCATTGTAAGGTTATGCTTATTCATTGGTATTTTTATAAGTTCCACATCACATAAATTGCTAAACTTTTCCCAACAAATATGATGGCAGCAAAAAATAATTAGATTTGGTTTTTTTAAGTGTTTTAGATTATTTTTTCCCGCCCATTCTTTCCATTTCATTAACATTGCCAAGGCACCGAGAATACAAGCTTCCGATGAACCTATTGTAGAGATTCCGATAGGTTTTTTGATTTCTGTATTGGGCAAAGTTTCAAGCGGGCTAAGAGGGCGATGCCATAAATCAGCTAAGATGTCAATACAGTTTTTTTCCATTTCGGCCATACTTTTATATGTGTTGACACCGCTTGCATTTATATTTAGTGTTTCACACATTAACTTGACTGCTTCCGGTTCCATGCTAACTTGACTAAAAGTACCAACATTCTTTTTCGGTTCATTATCACTGAGTAAATTAACATGCAGCAATTTATATGCTAAAGATGCATTCATTTCAGTTCTATTAATTTTCATAATCTAAATTTTTCCAGTATATAGTCAATTATTCTAATTTGGCGGACAATAATTCTACCTTGAACTGTCATACCAATTCTAATACTCGCCTCGTTTCCACTTCGGTCAAACAAAGGCCTGTTTTCAATTGTACATTCAACTATATAATAACTTGAATTGTAGTTACTATCTGATGTCGTATCGATTGAAATTCCAATAACATTGCCATATATATTTCCATAACTTTGCGATGGTAGTGCCGGTATTTCAAACTTTACCCGGCTTCCGATTTCTATGCCAACTATATCTTTGTTGTCTACATGTAATAGTACCCGGTACCCGGATTCATCGTCCGGCAATATAATACCAATGCCACGAGATACTATTTCAACCGAACCTATAAAGCTATAGATAATTCCAGCTATTACCATTAAAAAAATTATATAAACAAAAATTGACATGACGGGTTTTGGCTTGTTGGAGTAGTACTCTTTACTATCAGATAGTTCTTTCCATTCTAAATCGATTGCTCGCATTTACCTAATACCTCAAATATTAATTTTAAAATTATTTAGACTTCTTGTGCTTGGTAAAGGTTGTAATATTCGCATTTAAGGCTCATTAAATGAGAATGAGTACCGGATTCAATAATTTTTCCTTTACTTAAAACAAAAATCCGGTCGCAAAGCTTGATTGTGCTTAACCGATGGGCGATAATAATAGTTGTGATATCCTTACTGAAGTTATCAATTGTTTCATGGATTGCTTTTTCAGAAACAGCATCAAGATTGCTGGTTGCTTCGTCCATAATTAAGATATTCGGGCGCCTCATTAATGCTCTGGCAATCGCAATTCTTTGCCGCTGGCCGCCGGAGAGATTCGACCCGTTTTCGCTGACTAGAGAATCATATTTTAAGGGCATCTCCGAAATATCATCATGCAGTTTTGCCATTTTTGCATGTTCGATAACCATCTCCATATCTGCTTCCGGCATCCCAAAGGCTATATTTTCATAAATAGTGCCGCTGAATAAAAATATATCCTGCGGGATATAAGCAATGTTTGAACGGAGGGCTTCAAATTTGATATCATTAACCGCATAATCACCGATTAGTAAATTACCCTTTTCTACTTCATAAAACCTAAGCAACAGCTTAGCTAAAGTTGATTTTCCGGAGCCGCTTTCACCAACTAAAGCAACATTTTCCCCAGCTTTAATATGTAATGAAAAATCCTCAAGGACAAATCTTCTTGTCCCATAACGAAAAGATATGTCATTAAAAATAATATCACCTTTAAGGCTCTTAGGCACAATCTTTTTCGCTTCATTTTCTTTTACTTCCGGGGCTAGTTCTAAGATTTCACCAAGTCTTTCGGCAGCAACAATTGCTGTTTGCATTGTTGGCTGTAAATCAATTATATTTTTAATCGGGGATAAAAAATATACTAATAGTGAGTTAAATGTAATTAACGTGCCAATTGTTATTTCTCCCTTTATTACCATATATGTACCGGCCCAAAGAATCACAATCCCGCCTATTCTCTCAAAAAATGACTTAAGTGCTTCCTGTATATTGGAAATACTGCCTAACTTAAACACACTTCGAAGCAGACGGATAAACTTAAACTCAGTTTCAATATTTACGTTTGTTTCGCCGTTAAATGCTTTAATTGTTTCAATCCCATTTAGCGATTCAACTATGTATGAGGTTAATTCCGCATTGTTCTGCATTTGTTTTTCATTTAATTTTCTGTACGACTTATTAAAGGCAAAAACTAAAATTGCATAGAAAAAAACGATAGATAACGCAATAAAAAACAATGTCCTTTGTTGTGAGAATAATATAATCCCGCCAACAAATGCCATTAATGTATCAATAAAAGCACTTAAAGTTGCCCGGGAAATTGCATCCCGGACAGAGTTGCCATCTTGAAAGCGGGCTATAATTTCACCAACCCTGCGGCTACCAAAAAAGTTCATCGGCAGTTTAAGCACATGGCTGTAATACCCAAGTAGCAGGGCTATATCAAGGTTCTGGCTCATATAAATAAGTAACTGGGTACGAACGGCTTGTAATACTATACTAAAAATATTTAGCATAATTATTCCGATTGAAACAACTATTAAGGTATTTACTGTGGAAGCCGGTATTATGTCATCGATAATTATTTTGAAATAAAAGGCCCCGATTATTCCAAGAAACGTTATTATGAGCGAGGCGATAAATATTTCTGCGAGTAACTGTTTTTGTGGTTTAAGTAATGAAAAGAAGCGGATAAAAATACTACCTTCATTTTCATCACTTTTAGCAGAGATTTTATTTTCAGGAACCATGAGAATCAGCACGCCTGACCATATATCTAAAAATTCTTCATATGTATATTTTATGAGTCCTTTACTGGGGTCGGCAATGATGATATGCTTTTTTGTTTTTTTGTGGATAACCACATAATGTTGAAGCGAATCATTCATAATAACGTGGGCTACAGCCGGAAGCGGAAATTCACTTAGTAAGCCTTCCTTATCACCTTTGACTACCTTCGCCGTAAAACCAAGTTCTTCTGCAGCTTTGAACATACCGTAGGCACTAGTGCCCTGTTTGTCAGTACCGGCGATTTCACGTATTTTGATTATCGACAATTTTACACCGTATTGTTTGCATATGGTGGCAAGACAGGCAGCACCACAGTCGGTTATATCATGTTGGCGGATGCAATAATAGCGCATTTGAGTTCCTTAGTTTAGTAGCATTTTCCATGCTTCAATTTCATTTACAATTAATAAATTTTTGTATTCATTCATTTTTTGTACATCAAATCGCCGGGAGATACTGCTCTTGATAAACCGGCCTTTTAATATTTCCCACTCTTTTTCTAAACTTTTAAATTTACTGACAAGCTTTACATATTTATTTTCACTTATTAACCCCTTTGAATATAAAAGCTTCATTAATTCTATATTTGCTGTTTGTCTGTTAGTTATCCCAAAAGCATACATTGCAAAAAAATCAAGCATAAAGCCGGCTTTTAAGTCTTTATCTGACAATTGCCAATAATCACCAAGCAAGATTTCTAATTCAATTGAAAGACGGCTGGCATTCTCACTTACTTCAAGATAGTTGAAATCATAATCTACAATATTTTCATTAAATTGAAGCAAATACGCATCTATTTCTAACGATGAGGCCATAGCTGCTTCTTCAAAGCGCGCTCTTGGAATACTATGCGCCTCATATCCCTGAAAACTTTCATCAAAAACAATAAATGCATCATTCTCCACATTATATTCCTTTATAAGGGTGAAATGATTAAAGTGATGTTTCTTAAAGCAAATGCTGTCGGGAACTAAGTAATATAAATCAACGCCTAAAAAAAAAGGATTTTCCTTAAGCAGTTTTATTACAAGTTCAGATATACTATATTTTTCTTTAAACTTTATTGGTACCTGCTTAATGATTGATAAAATAAATTTATTCTGTGCTTCACTTGGCCCGATTTTCATATATTTAAAAGTAGTTTCAAAAGGTGATTTGGCCTCTTCTGAAATATATGAGTAATTATTCATATAAGCCGCACCGATGTAGCTTTCATTTATTGATGTGATAATGGAATAATTGGAATTAAACCAGCAATTAATCCAAAAATCATTAAATAACTTAAGCTCTATCATTTGGTTCTCCTTAATCTAATTGCGGTTTTTTAATATTACTTCGCAATATTCCCCTAAACTAATGTTTATCTGTGTCAGTAAATCGACCCATATTTCTGGTTCAATTGCTTTGTTTTTTCGTTTGGCTAATATTAGCTTGTATCTTAATTTATCGATAGAACTTCTGATCTCTTTGGTTTTATTTTGTAATAAATTTGGTTTTAAATGACTGCAGAAATTAAATTTAAACATTTCCTCATAATAAATAATCAGGAACTTTAACTCTAAATCAAAAAGAAAAAAAGACTCGATTGCATTAGTATACTCCTGAGCATTAGGCATCTTTAACCATCCGGGAATATTACTTAATGAATTATTAAATAATGATAGCACACCCGTAGGCTCAATCATACATTTTACCGATTTTAATAAATTGCTCTTTATATACCGGGCAATCTCCAAATTCAAAGGGAATCTATCCAGGTAAATCAATTGGTAATAGGCTAAGATTGGATAACCACTGAATATATCTGAATTTTGTTTTTCATTTTCAGAAGTCCGCGCCGCTTCAAGCTCTTCGGTGGTTATTTCGCCATAAAAATAACCGGGATGATACCAATCCAAAACTAAATAATCTTTATCACGCTTTTCCACAAGTATTATCGAATGGGCCCCGTGCCGGTTATGGTAATGAGGGTTATCTTTATATGGCATATGATATACATCGACATCTACAAGAACAGGTAGTTGTTTCTCTAAGTGTGCATCAATTATATTCCAATCTAAACCCACTTTTTTCTCTCCTAATATTGGTATTGACCCAGTATCTACCATAGATCGGGCAAAAGAGGTATTGATTTTTCCGGTGGTTTTAAAATCATCATCATAAATAAACAATCCGGCATTCATCCATAAAAGTGGTGATTTGATGCCATATGTCTGCATTGTTACCCTTAAAGAGTTACGCGCGCACAAAAACTCATACTTATTAAAATCATATTTCTCGCCGGCATTTTCTAAATTAAAAATAGGAGTAAGATATTCTCTGGTTAATATATCTTTTAAATCATTTTTATCAATGCGCTTATCAGGTCTCCACTTACTTCCCGGAATATAAATAAATGTTTTGCCCAACTGTATCTTTTCTAAATCCGGTTCAATATAATTTTGGGCAATGAGCATCTCTATAGTCAGATATAAATATTGTCCTAATCCATCTCCGCCCTCTAAGTTCCCGGTTAATATTCTTTCATGGGCATCATAAGGCAAGACAAAATTAGTAACATTGGATAAATTTATATAGATAACATGATTGTCTACTTGCTCAATATAGATATGGTCACAAATCCGGTAAGGGATAGGAGTTTTAGATTTTCCTTTAATCATCTTTAGCCTTTCTAATTTAAGCGTAGTATTTTGGCGATATATTCGATATGATTTGGATTAATCATCTTTATTTTTATTAGCATTTCAATTGCATTTTCAATAAAAAAGCGGTTAATTTCACATTTGATAGGGTCGGGTTCCAATATATTACCGCTTATCAAGTAACTATTATAATAACAATCACCGCCACAGATATGTCTGGCCCAGCATTTAGAGCATTTTGTCCGGTTTTGAATATGAGCTTCTTCAAATAATGTAGTTACCGATTCATTATCAGTATTTTCATCAATAGTCCCCATTGAATAATTATTCAAACCACAGAAGCTATCACAGGGATATATCTCTCCGCTTGCTGTTACCGCAATTTTATTTTTCCCCGCAAAACATCGATAATAAACCGGGGTACGCAATAATAAACGGCTTAAAAACTTTCCGAACGAATCGTTACCGTTAGCAATCATCTTAATGCGGCTTAAATCCCCTTTTTCGGCAAATGAGATAATGTGGGTAAATAAGTCTTTGTAATGTTCTTTCACTCTTTTAATATCATCTTTGCCGATTGCAAGAGGGTGTTCGTGAACTTCACGGATTAGCTGCATTTGCATCCGTTTGAAACCCAGATTAACACAGGTCTCCATAACATCAACCAGGCTTCCGGTTTCACGGGTTATTACCGCCATCGCCCAGGCATCCTTTAGTTTTGATGAAACAACCGGGGAAGAGCGGAGTAGTGAAATACCTTTCGCAACATCATCAAATGTATTACGGCCATCCTTATATACTCGGTGGCGGTTATGAACTTCTCTTGGCCCGTCAACGCTGATTCCTAAAAAAACATCATATTCATCAAGTTTTCTAATGATTTCTTCGTTTAATAGTGTTCCGTTTGTGACAATCAGGACAGTTGTATTCTTATTTAACTCTTTATCATACTCCCGTAGTTTTCTTAAGAAGGAATCAAGAATATCAAAATCTAATAACGGCTCCCCGCCGCTGACGAAGTCGAACTTATAATTAATGAAGTGAGCATATTTCCCCATGTATATACTCCTTAGCATCTTGTCAACTTTTTCTTCGTCATAGGCAGTTTGGTAATGAGAGGTCCCTTCCCCGCCTTTGGCATAACAGTATTTACATAAAAAGTTGCAGTCATTAACCGGGGCGAATGAAATGTTTAGGATATCATATTTATGCTCCGGGACAGGGCTATCCGGGTACTCTGATATAAAATACCCGCTCTTGATAAGCGCGTTTAATGTCGGCGCCGAATCATATGGGGCTTCCGATAGCGAGTTGCCGGACAGGGCAAAGCGCAACGCTTCTTCGGTATCTTCATCTAAAAGACAGAATAAAATATTACGGTAATCAAAAGCGTATTTGTTGTTGCCGATGTTAAAAGTATGTACTATATTATTCATTTTCATTTGTCACTTTCTTGATAAGCTTCATGGATAATCTTAATGAGTTCACCAATCTTAACCTTTGATTCGAACATGCATATTTCAGAAATTTCAAAACCAAGACGTTCTTCCACATCAACGATTAAATCAACAAAATCGAGTGATGATAAAGCTAGTTCTATGCTTTCAATATCATTAGGTATTGATGATTCACCGAAGATTGCTTTTGAGATATGATGATTGGCGTTTAACGATTCTTTAAACGTGTAAATTATAGATTGTTTATTCATTTCTTTTGCCCTTCCGAAATTTGCACGGCTTATTGCTCAGCGAGATAGATCCCAATCCGATTTTCGATGATGTCTGCCACCATATCAGCCGATTTTTGCCCGCTTAGATAATTACCCACTTCCTCATCAATTATATTATTAATAATTGGATTTTCTCTTGCTATCACCCTTGCTCCTTTAAGTATCGCCATTACTTTGTCTACATATGATTTTTCTAATTCCATCTCCTGATTTATCGAATCATAATCATCTTCGGCTATCTCATCAAGTAAGGATAAATTCACCGGCATATTATATCCGATACGGCATTTTGCATGATCTAAAGCATATTTCAAAAATTCCCATGCCCCATCAGAATTTTCGGCATGTTGTGAAATACTTACATAATCATGAGCTCGAAACATTAATCCATTACCTATGGCTGAAGGCCATCCCTTAACAGTGACCTCTTCCCTAAAAAATGCATCTTCTGCGGTTATTATATTAAAAAACCTTGAGATTAAGACTGATATCATTAATGGGTCGCCATCCTTTGCACCTTGCAGAAATGCACTATGATCATTTATCGAAAAATCATTAGGAAAACGATTGGCAACTGATAAGATTTTTTTAAATTCATCACGGTCAAATTTTACTTCACCGGTCATCGGACTGACAAACTGGTATTGAATCATCTCTCTGATAAAATCTCTCTTAGTGTAACCGGCAATGATATGTTGCGCATCAGGCTTTGTATTGATAAAGGCAGCAAATTCATCTAATGTCCAGCCGGCATCAGTACCTACATCAGATGTTTTTGCTTGAAGCGCATGTACCGAAAACATGGGCGGTATTTCATAAATTTTGCCATTACGATCAAGTGCTTCGAAAAGAGCCGGCAGATAATCAGCCCGGTCAAAATTTGAGTCATTATTAATAAACTCATTTAAATCAGCAAACAATCCCTTACTTATATAACCGCTTGATAACATACGAGCAGGTAATATAATAACATCAGGAATATTTCCGGTGATTAAGTCGAGATTAAACTTTGTTACCGCCTCATCAAAATCTACACTACCATTCATAGCATAATCATTCAGTTCCACATAATAGTATTCATTGCTCAAATTAAAACCAGCGATAACCATTGAAAGCCAAGTGTTATCGCTAGTTATCGCCGATAGTTTTAGTACTTGTCTTTCTATTACTCCATTTTGTTCATTTTGATTTATAATATTAGAACTTGAAATACCATTTGATGCCGTTTCCGAATTGCAAGCATTTAATAGCATAACTGTCATTAGTAAGCAGATTATTCTTGCAAAAAGTTTCATGTTTTCTCCTGTCTCTATCTTTTTTTACCATTTTGCTAGATTATGTTGTTTGTCAATTCTAATGATTCAAAACTAAGAGTACATATTCAGGGTATATGTACTCTATTATGTTTTAAATTCAAGGTGCTAATCAGTCTTATTTAAAAACACGTATTTCTGATTATATAGATTGAACATTTTAGCAGCGAGAGGGGGCCTAAAATAACATGCATTTTTACACACAATAACTTCTTTTAAGCCACTAGGCCAATAATAAACAGTACAACCTCCATCAATATCATGTGCCTCTTTTGCTTCAACTTCTGCAAATAAATCATTTAAATAATTCAAACTCATTTTGATACCTCCTTTTTTGGTTTTTAGTTTACATGATTTATGTTAAAGCACCCCTGTATGCTTATAACTGATTTTGAAGCTTTTCCGTTATATAGTTTTCCAAGTCACATAACGATGGAAAAGCACCCATCCGCAATACATCCCCTTCAAATTCTATGCCTAAAGAATCCTCCAATTCAACAATCAGGTTTACATATTCGATAGAATTTAAGAAATCGGCAAAATTACTTGATGCAAATTCTTTACCGGTAATCCCCAGGAGAATCTTTTTGACTAGTTCTGCTACATGGCCTTTGGGGTTTTCATCATTTGAAGATAAACCTATACTGCGTTTTCTTATTTTTTTTCCATTACTACTATACTGAATACTTTTGATTTCCTCGATAATGCTAGGCATCATATATGAAGGGATTTTTTTTACTAAAAAATCCCTTATACTTTTTGCATTTACTTCGGCCTCTCCATCGAGGACATACTGCAATAGCAAAAAAGAGTCCGTTTCTGCTTCAATTTTTGAAATCAAAGTATCTGATATTCCTTTGATTGATGTGCAATGTATTTCAATTGCTTCCGGCTCAATGCGATAACCGTTTAATTTAATCTGATTATCTTTCCTACCATAACATGCAAGGGAGCCATCTTCATTAAGCGACACTAAATCTCCTGTAAAGAATGACATCTTACCATCTGATAAAGCTTTGAAATTAGTACTTTCATTTTTGCTGTCACCTAAATATCCTGCTGCTAAGCAATTCCCGCTGATACATAATTCTCCAACTTCTCCCGACCCTACTTCTTTATTATTTTCATCAACTATTACGAAATCGATATTAGCAATTGGATAGCCTATCGGAATTATAGTATTGCTATCGTAATCAAAATCAGCGGGGATGATGAATTGAAATGTATCATCGGTACCTTCTGTTTGGCCATATGCATTAATTAACTCTATATTATATTCTTGCCGAAATTTCCGGATTAAATCTGAATGTAAAAGCTCCCCGGTCAAAAATAAGGTTTTTAAATAATCTAAACCTATCTTCCTGCTTCCTTTATTAGTTTTAAGAAACGCCTTCAAAGTTGAAGGCGTAACGCTTAGAATAGCTGCTTTGTTTTCTTCTGACTTCTTAAAAATTTCATATGGATTTTGCTTTATATTTTCATCAAGAACAATTAAAGTACCGCCAGCTATTATCGTAGCAAGGACTTGCCAAATAGAAGCTACAAAAGATTGGTTCATTGCTAAGCAAACTCTGGTCTCGCTGTTCATTTCTAAAAGATTAATTTTTTCATTTATTTGATTAAGGACAGCTTCTTTTTTTAATAAGACCGCTTTGGGGATTCCAGTTGTACCGGAAGTCATAATGCAATGACAGTATTCATTATTACAATCCAGCTCTTGATTAAGTTCTATCAAGGGTAATGATTTGTTATTCTTGGGAATAAGTGCCACCGGAAAATCATTTATACCATGATTTTCATCATCAGTAATTATGCAGGCAATATTATCTATTCGGTGGAGCGCATAATATGCTAATGGTGTCTTTTTATCGAGCGGGATACATATAGCATCATTAAGTAAAACTGAAAGTTGCGCAATAACCGACTTAACAGGTGAGTCTATATATAAAAGTATAAACCGGCCAGTTAATAAACCATTGCACGTTTCTTGTAAGAGATATGAATAGTGTGTAATATATTGCTTCAAATCTGAATATGTTAATCTTGTTTCTTGACTTTCTATAGCTGTCTGCATTGGTGAATCAGTTATAGATTGAAGAATATGATTGTTTAGTTCATAAATAATATGCATAATACCCTCTAAGAATTAAATAATTTTTAGATATTTATATATAAGTAAATCAATAAGAGACTCATATGTTTCGAAATTATCTATCTCTAAGTCTTCATCATCTATTTCAATTCCAAAAGATTCTTCTATACCGATTATTAACTGAACAAATGACATTGAATTAATTTTCAAATCTGTAACTAGGTTTGTTGATGGCGTAATATCATCCTCATTAATATCTATCTTGAGACAGTTAATCATGATGCTTTTTATCTTTTTTTCAATTTCATATTTTTGTAGTTGTGCATTTTTCATTTATAAATATCCAATTGCTCTATTATTTCCAGTCCAACTGAAACCGATATTACTGTCCCAAACATCGAAATCCTGATAACCGCTTCGTTTTGATTTTTATTTATCCTCAGTATCATACCCTCGTTGCTAACCAATGCCCCGGATATAACTTTAACCGTATCTCCCAAATTAAACCCTCTTGAAATATCAATGCGCTTGTCTGCACCGAGAATCCTATTTAATATGATTCTTTCTTCGGCCCTCATGGCAACATTAATCTTATCGCCGTAACATAAAAACCTATAAGAATCCTTCATTTTACTAATGGCAGGATAGGTATATTGCAAAAGCTCACCCGCCGATTTATCAGACTCAATAAATACATAACCAGGGAAGCAAATCTTCTGAAACAATGATTTTTTGCCCTGCCGTCTAAATATGCAGGTTTTTTGTGGGACGAAAGGGAGATAGCTATCGCTTCCAAGCTCATTCGTCAAGTGCTTGACCACTCGCTCTTCTGCTCCGGTCCGGACAAATAATACGTACCAATATAAATTATCAACTGACATGGCAAACCTTCCCCCTTTCGCTTTAGTATCTCCTATCAAAAATTGAAAGTGATATCTTCAGCTAACTATAGATTTTTATGTTCCTCTTTACTTCTTCATTAAGCTCTGCTTTATGAAGTGTAAAAAAGTACTTTTAACAATTCTGTGAAACTTGAAATTTTGCTTGAATTTGACAATAACAGACAAAATTATTTTTTACAATATGGATGTGATATTTAGTTGATTTTTGTGATATTTATTAAGATAAATCTTAGATAGCCCCTAAAAAATTCTATTATGGAATAATAACTCTGGCAGTAAAAATATTATTAAAAGGCTTTGTTTCAATGTATCCACCATATTTATCCGCCACTTTTTGAATATTTTTAAGCCCGTAACCATGCCTTCCAACGCGAATTTTTAATTTGATATCAGGATTATATGTATTCTCCATTTCAATAAGCAGCATATTATCTCTTTGATAAATATCCAATCTTATCTGTCTCTCATTTACATCAGTGATATAACGGCAGGCTTCAATAGCATTTTCAAATATATTTCCGATTATTATTCCCAAATCCGGGTTGGATACCTGTAATTCACGATATACGTTTACATTAACACTCAAATTTATATTTTCTTCATCAGCCTTTCTTTTTTCAACAGCAAGGAAAATATTTAGGATTAAATACGAAGTTACGTCTATTAATGTTGTTGATTGGAACTGAGTCTCTAGTTCTTGCGAATATATTTTTGCATCATTATGTAATCCATTTTCTATCAGTGTTTTAATATAATCTAGGTGCTTTCTTATATCATGCCTAATACTATCTGTTTCTTTTTGTTTGCTTTCAATTAGTTCATAATACTGTGTTTGAAGCTTTAGCTTCATTTCAGCCGCTTCATTTTGGGTCTTATAAATATAAATATCTTTGATAGTATCAAAATACCAAAAAATAATACCATTAATATATAGTATGCCGCTAATTGCAAAGAATATCGTAAAACCGAAATAACCGTCTGCAAGACCGCTTGCGGCTATATGATTTATAACAAATACAGATAATATCTGGCATACAAGTAAAGGTAATACTTTTTTAATTTCGATATCAGCTTTTTTATCCTTCCTCCACTTGATTATAATAATGCCAATTAACTTAACAATAAAAACTTGTACAATTTTTGCTATACTAATAAAGAGTACTCTTGGCATTCCATATTCCATCACATCAGTTACATCTATACCGCCTAAATACTCTATAACAGTGCTGCAAATGACATCTGAAGCCATTACAATAACCATAAATAAAACTGTGGCAAAAATCCGTAAAGTAATACCGGATTTATATAATACCGATATAAGGGCAAATATACTTAATGCTGTGTATAATGCTGACATTAGCATTATGCTATTAATAAGATTAAAAATCATTAGCCCGACACAAAAAACAACATAGCTAATAGCTACGATTTTTTTTGGCCTCTTCCTTTCGAATAATGCACTTATATATTGATGAACGATAAAAGTTCCAAAAATAACGGTAAGGCTTTCAAATATTTGATAAAACAAGTTTTCATTCATATTTTTAATTCCCTTTGATGAAATCAGCTAATGAGTTGAAAAAAGTCTCTCTATGAGCTCTTGAAAGAGGAATACGGCAGCCATTTTTTAGAATAATTTCATTCCCGCATAATTTATGATAATGTTCGAGATTAATGATGAAACTTTGATGTGACTGAACGAAAAAAGAAAATGCGTAAAGCTGTTTCTTAATTTCTTTGAGGGGTTTGCGCATTCTGTAAACATTGTTAATTGTATATATATAGATATTATTAATCTTGACTTCTATGTACCATATCTCAGGGGCTGTCAACTCCAGAGATATTTTTTCAGACCTGAAGTTTAAGACCATCGGAAATAGTTTTTTGTAAGCTGAATTAAGAATTGTATGAATATCTTCTTCAGATGCAGGTTTTGGAGTAAACCAATCCACGCGGTCAAAACACTTACACATATAATCTCTTAAAATCGTTACCATAGCTATATATGTTTTAATTTTAGATTCTTTTAATAATTTTGCTATTTCCCAACCATCAGAGTCTGGCATTTGGACATCAAGAAAGAGCAAATCAAAATGCTCGCCACTATTTAATTGTTCCAATAGCTGGTTTGCACAAGTAAACTCGACAATAGTATGCTCGGCATGATGAGTTTTAATGTGCGATTTAATGACTTTTCTATCTTTCTTTTCATCATCACAAATAGCAATTTTCATCTTCTTCCTATCCTTAGTGTTTAATGTCATACTCTAACATTAATAATAGTCTATATTAGTATATTATCATTAATTTGAAATAAGTCAAGTTGTTATTTTCAAGTGTGTTGAAAGCTTGTAAACAAAATTTTCCGGTCAAACTCATATCCTGTCAAATATCACCAAAACTAAGCAGTTATCACATATGGATTGAAAATTTTGATTTTAATTGATATGTTTGAGCTAGTAAAAGTTACTATTCACAATATTAAAGGAGGATTAGACTATGAGGAAAACACTATTAAAACTACATAGGAATATTATGAGGGTAATTCCTGCGCTGGCATTTTTAATTGCTGCCTCGTCTATAACTGCAACTTGTTTTTATATGTCGCATCAGCCAGATATACCGGAAGGTTTAATGAAATTTGAAAGATGATGGGTATCTAATTTAATTAGCTAAAATAGTAATGAAAACACAAGCCAAAATTGATAAAACTTAATTTGACTTGTGTTTTGCATGCTTTATTTATATAAAATCTTTGCCGCTATTAAAGATATACTTGCTGCAAGCATACCCGAAATATAATAAGCAATAAATGTTTCAGTTAGATTTATTGAAATGAAAACTAATACAAGTATTATATTTATTAAAGCTATAACAAGGCTTGCTGTTCTTACCTTTGCTTTTTTCCTATCGCTAAGTGGTTTATTTTTCGCTTCGATAGGAGCCAAAAACCAAATAATAGTAGATGCTGTTATAACTGATAATAAAGTGTAATATAAAAGATAGTCAGCTAATAAATATTTTAATAGAACAGCAAATATCAAATAAGTTATGTTGTTTACAAGAAAACATGACCAATGACCTTTTGCATGGTATCCTCCTGCAGTTATTCTCAATGAGACTACTGCAAATAAAAACAATATTCCTTCAATAAAGATATTCATATACAAAGAGATAATCATTATGCTTAAAGTATTAAGGATTGTTGAAAATAATAGTTCAAAGCCATATTTATAAATATCAACCTCATCATTTTTGTAAAAATTCCTATTTGCAAAATATTTAGCAGTTGATAAAGCGGTTTTTGTTACCATGAAAATTTTCCTCCTTCAATTATTAAAATAGATTAAGCCGGTTTTCTATTATTTAGCTTAATACAATATAATAGCTATACAAGATTTTTGTGATAATTAATCGGTTTTTGTGATAACTTGCAAGGATTTTGCGTATAATCTATAAAAAAGAAGCTATCTGTGATAGCTTCTTTTTTATTTTATCATTCAGATAATATTAAATCGCAAAACTTCCGGTAATGTCATTATTAAAAACGTAATAGGCTCTTTCTTCTTCCGGTTTGACGTAAAGTTCGATGCTTTTAAGGTCAGCGGCTTTTTTGCCGATGTCATACTGCCAAACATCCCTTGCACTCTTAAGTAAATCATCTTGGGTATAAGATTTGCCGTTAAATTCAACTTTTACTACTTCACTCTTTTTAACCGCAACGGCTCTGGCGCTTGTTGTTTTCGCGGTCGGTTTCTTGGGGGCGGCTGGTTTTTTTGCCGCCGGCTTTTTCGGGGCGGCTTCTTTCACTACTGCCGGCTTTTTGGGCGCGGCCTCTTTTTTTGCTGCCGGTTTCTTGGGCGCAGTTTCTTTCTTTACTGCTACTTCTTTTTTAATAGGGGCGGCTTTTGCCGTTACTTTTGCTTCACTTGCTGTCGGTGATGTGACACTAATTTTTTTTTCCTCTGCCATTTCAGACTCCTTCCAACACAACTATTAATAAATTATAAGTATTTTTTAGCTAATCTCGCAATTAGTCTACTATTCTTCTATATAAATGTCAACCTCAAATTGAAAAAAGCGTAGGTTAAACCAGCAAAAAATAACCGAGAACTAAAATACCGAGGGCGATTCGGTAATAACCAAAAATCTTGAAATCATTCTTCCTTATATAACTAAGCAAAAAGCGAATCACCACCAGCGAAACGATAAACGCTGTCACCATACCAGTGATAAGAATCGCCGCTTCCGTGCCGGTAAATGAGAACCCAAACCGAAGCAACTTCAGCAAACTGGCCCCGGCCATCACCGGAATCGCAAGGACAAAGGTAAATTCTGCAGCAATGGTACGGGAGACACCAATTAATAATGCGCCGATTATCGTCGCACCGGAACGGGAAGTGCCGGGAAAAATTGCCGCTATTAACTGGAAAAAACCAATAATCATCGCTGTGTAATAGGTGATTTCGGCCAATGAAGTTATCTTAGGGGTACGGTTTTTATTCCGGTTTTCGATTATAATAAAAGCTATCCCAAACAAAATCAAAACTATCGAAACGCTAACCGAATTATAGAAAAGCCTTTCGAAAACATCATCAAATAAAGTACCTATCACAGCAGCAGGGATACATGCAACAAGAACTTTCAGCCACAATGAGATAATTTCTTTCTTAATATAGAAAGCTCCGCTATTTTCTTTTTTACCAAAAGGAAAAATCTTTGACCAAAAAAGAATCACAACTGCCAAAATAGAAGCAAATTGAATTACTACCAAAAACATTTCCCAGAAGCGCGGAGTTATATCGGTGAATTGAATAAACTCTTCAACTAGAATCATATGGCCGGTACTTGATATCGGAAGCCATTCGGTAATACCTTGGACAATTCCGAAGATAATTGATTTAATAATATTAGACATAATAATTTCCTTTCAAGTCAAATTTATGTAGCCAAGCCTTTTTTTATACCATTATTGATATGTTTCTTCTACAAAGCGCTTAAATACCGGGAGGGAACGTTTTACTTTTTCGGTATCAATACAATAGGCCATTCTAAAGTATCCGGGGCAACCGAAGCTATCGGACGGGACCAGGATAAGGTCATATTTCAGTGCTTTCCGGCAAAAAGCGGCGGCATCTTCCTCTAGCGCCTTAGGAAGAATATAGAATGTGCCGCCCGGCTTCGTTACATTAAAACCAAGGGATTTAAGTTCATTATAAATTAAATTCATATTCGTTTCATAAATACTAATATCAGAAGTAATATCAAGGACTTCCGCAATTGCAAGCTGCATAATCGAAGCCGGGCAATTATGGCCAATACCGCGGGATATTTGGCCGCACATCGGTACAAACAAATCCGCATCGGTACAAGCCGGGTTTACAGCTAAATAACCTATCCGCTCACCAGGAAGGGAAAGGGACTTTGAGTAGGAATAACAAGAAATGCTGTTATCATAAAATGAGGAAACATATGGTGATTCTACACCGTTAAATATAATTTCCCGATATGGTTCATCAGAAATAAGGAAAATATCATGGCCGTATTCTTTTTGCTTTGCAGATAATAAATCAGCTAGTTTTTTTAAGGTCGCCGAGGTATAAACAACACCTGAGGGGTTGTTAGGGGTATTTATTAATACTGCCATCACTTTTTCATTCAGCATTTGCTCAAGCTGTTCAAAATTGATTTGAAAGCCGTCCGTTTCGGCCGGAACTACCTTAAGTTCAGCCCCGGTTAGATTTATATAGGGATTGTATTCCGGAAAGAAAGGGGCAAAAGTTAATATTTCATCGCCAGGGCCGGTGACTAAGCGGACTGCATGAGCCAAGGCACTTGCGGCGGCCGAAGTCATAAAAATATGATTGGCGGTATAATTCATATTAAAGCGTTGATTTAAAGAAGCAGCGACTTTATCCCTGACTGTTTGGATGCCCAGGCTCGGGCTATAACCATGGAGTTCCCGCGAAGATTTAGTTTGCAGTAACTCAATCATAGCTTCCGCAAATTTCGGAGGTGCGGGGACAGAGGGATTACCCAGGCTATAGTCAAAGACATTATCATAACCGATTTCTTTGCCGCGGGCGCTTGCAAATTCTGCAAGTTCACGGATTACCGATTTCCCTGTTAGCATGTTTTTGTATTGTTGTGATATCATATATTCTCCTTTAGTAATAAATAAAACAAGCACTTTCGTGCTTGTTTTATTATATATGGTAATCAACCATAAGTAAATAGCTAATCTTTTGCTATGCTTTCTCCGCCCTTGCTGCCTTACGATATATTGAGGGCGACAAACCTTTCACTTGCTTAAATGCTTTTGTGAAAACTAAGGAATCCATATACCCGCAAGACAGTGCAACGCTTTCGATTGAGGTATTGGTAGTTTCCAGCAGCTCACAAGCTTTGGAAATCCGATAATCTGAGAGGAACTGATGCGGTGAAACATCAAGTGTACTCATAAACAGAGTATAAAGATAACTCCGGTTAATACAGACATATTCGGCTACATCAGTAATTTTGATCGGGTCGCAGTAATTACTTTTAATAAAGTCAACTGCTTTGCTTACATAATTTTCGATACGGTCAGCTTTACTTTTCGAAGGAGGTGTCGAACCATTAGCAACAAGTGACATGAAGACACTGAAGTAACCGTTCCGCCTCATCTCAGCACTAATGTCAAAAGTACTGTTTGCCATCATCTCTTTCACAATTTGCTGAATCTCATCAATTTTCTTCGATTTGAAAACAGGCTTTTTAACCGTTAACCCGATACTTCTAATAATTTCGTCTGCATTTTCTCCATTAAAACTAATAAATGCATGGGACCAAGGGTCATTTTTCTCGGCTTGATAAGATGCTAATTCATTAGGGAAGACAAGAGCACCATCACCTTTTCCCAGTTTGAATTTTTTGCCGCCCATAGTCAGGACACCGCTTCCTTTAAAAACGTAAAGGAACAAATAATATGGCTTAATCGCCGGGCCATACTTTTCAAGTGGTTCCGCTGTACATATCCCACAGCTACTTGCTACTAAATTTCCTGCTTTTTTGTCAGAAAAACCTAAAATATTCTCTTTTTCCATATTTTTCCCTTCGTCAATAAAGTATATTTAATCATTTCCCCTATAATATCAACTTGATTCCTCATTTTTATCATACCAATTGCATATTTTTCAGTCAATGCCCAAATGTGTGTAAAAGCCCTTTAAATTTGTGCAAGTGTGATATATCACTATTAAATATAGACGATAAAGTAGTATTTGTCAATTCCTTATTTTCTTGATATACTAATTATTAAGAAATTTATAGGTATTTTTTAGGAGAACATATATGAAACATAAAATTTTCATTGACGGCAGTGAAGGAACAACGGGACTAAAAATATTTGACCGCTTTAAGGAACGTGACGATATCGAGATATTAAGAATAGACAGCGATAAACGCAAAGATCTTGCTGAACGGCGGCGGCTGATTAATAAATCTGACGTAACATTTCTTTGTCTGCCTGATGAAGCTGCAAGGGAATCGGTTAAGATAGTAGATAATGAGGATGTTATTGTTATTGATGCATCGACAGCGCATCGAACTAAATCAGGCTGGTCTTATGGGTTTCCGGAACTTTCAGCAGAACATCGTAACGGAATCGCTGCCGGAAAAAGGATTTCTGTACCGGGTTGTCATGCAACCGGATTTATTGCGTTAATTTACCCGCTTATCACGAAGGGGATTGTGGGAACGGATTATCCGCTTACAATTGGGTCGGTTAGCGGTTACAGCGGCGCCGGAAAAGGTATGATTGCCGAGTATGAGAATGAGGCGCGGATTAAAGATTATGATGCACCAAGGCTTTATGCTTTAGCGCAGAATCACAAACATCTTCCGGAAATGACTAAAGTGTGCGGATTGAATCAAGAACCACTTTTTAACCCGGTTATCGCTGATTATTTTCAGGGAATGGTAGTCTCTGCCCCTCTCTATACTAACCGGTTTTTAAAGAAGTGTAATATAAATGAACTTGTTAATATTTATCAAGAATTTTATAATGATGCAAAGCTGATAAATGTGATACCGGCAGAAAATGAAGTAATATCCTCCAATTTTTTGTGCAGTAACGGTATGGCCGGACGGGATGATTTGAATATATATGCCGTCGGTAATGATGAGCGAATCGTTTTGTACGCTCAATTCGACAATCTCGGTAAAGGGGCTTCCGGTGCTGCTGTCCAATGTATGAATATTGCATTAGGTTACGATGAGGATAAGGGATTGGTTATTTAAATTTAAGCAGAATAAAGGCTGCCGCCAACTATTTAATCAGTTTTGCAACAGCCTTTATAAAGAATTTTTAGATAATTCCCCGCAAAATACACTTTTCTCATTTTACCATAATTAATGCTTTTTTTTTGCAATTGTCAAAATTTGTATGTTCTGATGTCATAATTTGTATTATTAGCTTTTTTTATCTTTCATTACATAGTTTTACCATATATTTACCATAGTTTTGACAAGCAGCATTTTAAGTACAATAATTTTCATATCAATAATTTTTGCCGTAAAACCGCGTAAAATAAAGAAAAAACCCTTTTGAGCTTTATCTCTTGGGGTTTTTGTCATTTTGTGTAATATGATTTATATCATTTTATGATTTATTTAATTACCCTGACGAAAAATAATTTCACCTTCATAAACCAGGCCTAAACGTTTGCGGGCTGTTTCTTCGACATATTTCATCGTATTAGTGTACTTTTCCTGATTTTCAATTTCTCTTGCGCGTTCATGTTCATTTGCGATTTGCTCTTCAAGCATAGCTTGTCTCTCATGATAGGATGCTAATTTGTCACGCATGGAATAACTTCCGATTGAAACGACAATCAGCAATATGAAAACAACTAACGTTGTAAGAAACATACTGAATCTGTTTTGGCGTTTTTTACGGTATGCGATTTTTCTGCCCATAACGCTCCTTTAAATGCTTTTCTTGTTTACATAAGTATATTTTAATCAGTCTTGCCTGTAACGTCAACTTCTTTTTTGCAATTTTATTAACTTTATTTGCCTTTCTTGCTATAAAAATATACTTTTTCTTCAAAAACATGAAAATCTTCTTAAGTAAACGTAAAGTTTTGCGGCAAATGAATAATAGCGGTTTAATTAATATCTTAAAGGTTTTGATAATTATAGCCGAAGTAATTTTGACAAAAAGCGGGCTGACAAGTTTTTTGTAAATGAACATACCAATTGTAGCACCAAGAACCGCAAACCAGCGCAGAATACCGTTATTCTCATGATACAATACATAAAAAACTCCCAAGGCGCAGACCAGCCAGAAGATAATATCTTCAATAGAGATAAAAACAATATTGTGGCGGATACATTTTCTTAGTATTAGCAGAAAGTCATAAGCAAAAGTAATTATCACACCGACTAAGAGCGAATTAATGAAAAAATCCACCTCCATTATAATACCCTGGCTCATGCCTACCCTCCTGCCTATCTAAATAATTTCTGCAATAGGGATTCATTTTTGCCTTGATATGCGCCGGTTTCGGAATATGTAAAGCTGTCAACCCGACCGTCTAAATCTACTTCGCCTTTATCCAAAGTCAGACGGTTGACATGAAGTTCACTCCCTTTTATCATCAGCATACCTTGATCAGTTTCCAAAATAATCTCTGAGATGTCAAAAGATAAAACATCGGTAACGCCGCTAATAGTACATGTCCGCCGGTTTTGCAATATTAGCTTATGGGTCCGTTTATTTATATTATTTAAGTCTTCCATATTAAACTCCCTCTGCCTACTTTTAGCAGGCGTATAAATCAAGATTGTGAAAGCTTTTATTCTCTTTAATTTTTTCATTAATGTATCAGGTAAAAATATGTTTTCAATTTCCTACCTGATACATTAAATATTATGTGGGAAATATCGATTTTATGATATTTAATTTTTATCAACCCCTTTAATTAAGCTTGCTGTGCCTTTGTCGCCCGTACTAATACTCGCTATTGAAGTAAGGATAGAAGCAATAAATGCCATCCCGACGATGGATAAAACATGATACCAGTCAACAACTTCAAAAGTGATAGAAGCGCCCAATCCTGCCAAAGCAGTTTGCGCCGCTGTTTTTATCGCCCTTTCTAAGAGATCAATTATAAAAATTTTCATCCTCTTAATCCTTTCGTTTAGTGATTATTATTTGCCCGCATGATACATCAATGCAACAAGGTGATTTCAAAATTATTGAACAACATTGATACCCATGATGTGAATCCGGTATTTCAATAATTAAGCCGCCGGTAAAAATTTTACATGCTCTAAGAATCTTTTTTGAAAAATTGATGGAGTAGGGAGCTTCTTCCTTGTTGCAAAACAAAAATTCGATATCAACTACATCATTTTTTTTGCATTTCTTAATCAGCTTTAAATCAAATTCAATATTATATTTGCCTGATTTAAAGCATAGTTCATTCGTATAGCAATTTGGTTCTTTTTCTTTAGCAAAAGATAATGCAGCCCCGCAGCGCCAATTAATATCAGGAACAATATAGATTTGTTCATGCTTATGAAAATGCGGTTCAATTGGCGTGGGTTTTGGCATGTATTCCAAGACACTATTCATTTTACTTTTTAAAATTATCATTGAATCATTTACTTTATCAATTAGTTTTTCCGCACTTTTATTGACATCGATAATTTTTTGCAAGTCACGGCAGCTTTTATTAGTTTTTAAGCATTCGATAGCGTACTGGATTTTTTCCCCTTCGGCATTGATGATGTGACTGATTGCAACTTCTTCCAATGCAATCGAATATAGAATCATTTCAATTGATTTTTCCAAAGTTAAATTGGGATCAACAGGGGCAAATGATGGCATTGACATGTATTTATCACCTCGCTTTTATTCGGTTTTTGCAATCCATAATAAGACTATTTTCTACATATTATTCATTAGGTGTAAATTGGTGAATTATATCTTATATTGTCTATTTCTGTAACATATTAGTATTTTTCGCAATACTATGGAGTATATGAAACCACATTTTTCATTTTTATTATAAATAAGGAGGTTAAATAATGTCATTACCAACATTTCCCAGCCAGCCGAATATTTCTCGTGAAGATGCGATAAATCAAATTTTATCCTCAATAGCGATGGAAGAATTGGGACTGAGCCATGTTTTAAATGCGGAAGGTGAAAAACTTCAATATGTATTGGGGACTCTGCCGGGGCAAGAGGGGTCAACGGCAACTATTGACGAAGTTCTTGCAGTTAACAGCAGTGTCCAAAAAATGCTGGAAACAGCCTCTCGCAATCAACTTTTTCTTAAGGAAAAAATGGATGCGGCCCTATCAGCGGCTGTAATGCAAGGCCCAACCGGTGCCACCGGTGCGACGGGAGCTACGGGACCATCTGGCGGTGCAACGGGAGCTACGGGTGCTGATGGTGCTACAGGTGCAACGGGTGCTACAGGTGCCACTGGCGCAACGGGTGCAACGGGAGCTACGGGTGCTGATGGCGCGACAGGTGCGACGGGAGCTACGGGTGCTGATGGTGCGACGGGTGCGACGGGTGCCACAGGTGCAACGGGTGCAACAGGTGCCACAGGAGCTACGGGTGCTGATGGCGCGACGGGTGCGACGGGTGCTGATGGCGCGACAGGTGCAACAGGAGCTACGGGTGCTGATGGCGCGACGGGTGCTGACGGTGCGACGGGAGCTACAGGTGCTGATGGTGCTACAGGTGCCACTGGCGCCACTGGTGCGACGGGTGCCACAGGTGCAACTGGAAATCAGGGGCAACAAGGCTTACAGGGACTAATCGGCCCAACAGGAGCAACCGGTACTACAGGTGCAACGGGTGCAACAGGTACTATAGCTCAGGTATATGGCACCTTTGTAGGTTTCTCAACCAGTGCATATACAGGCAGCGGCTCGACTTCATCCGCAACAGTATTGCCAGCTACACAACAAGCTACCCCAATAATAGCAGGCCAGTTTACAGTGAATGCCGATGGCTCTGTAACCGTAAATCAAGCAGGCGTATATCTTGCGACGGGTAAAGTCCAAGTCCAGCCTGTTCCCGCTGGAACCAGTTATACTTTCGGGCTGCAGGTAAACGGCACGGGAACTAATGTAACTTTTTACAATGCTACAACGATTGGTCCGGGTTCATCAGCTGCTAATTTAACAACTCTTCTGCAGTTAAATGCCGGGGATATCGTTTCAATGGGATTAACAAGTCCCAGTACAGTCACCTTAGCAACAATGCCCGGCGGCGGTACGCTCGGTTCGCCATCAGTAGCAATTACTTTAACTAAAATAGCTTAAAACTAAAACCAAAAATAAGAAGGAGAGAAATCATGTCACTACCAACATTTCCCGACCAGCCGAATATTAACCGTGAAGAAGCTATAAATCAAATTTTGTCTTCAATAGCGATGGAAGAATTAGGGCTGAGTCATGTTTTAAACGCGGAAGGGGAAAAACTTCAATATATCTTAGGTACCCTTCCCGGCCAAACCGGGTCAACAGCATCCGTTGATGACGTCCTTGCTGTTAATAATAGTGTGCAAAAATTGTTAGAAACAGCATCACGCAATCAGCTTTTTCTTAACGAAAAAATGGAAACTGCCTTGTCAGCGGCCGTAATGCAAGGCCCGACCGGGCCAACCGGCGCTACCGGACCGGCCGGAGGCCCGACTGGTGCGACGGGTGCCACAGGTGCTGACGGTGCCACGGGCGCGACGGGTGCCACGGGTGCTGACGGTGTCACTGGTGCCACAGGCGCTACAGGTGCCACAGGTGCTGACGGTGCCACGGGCGCTACAGGTGCCACGGGTGCCACGGGTGCGACGGGTGCCACAGGTGCGACCGGCGCAACCGGAACAAGCGCAATTGTGCCTTATGCTTCAAACGACCCGGTATCTCTTAACCTTGGGCCGCTCGGTGTCGCGGGTACTCCTGCATATGTTGCATTTGGGGCAAGCGCCCTTGGTGCCAGCATATTAGGTACTACCATCAGCTTAGCCGGTTCCGGGCTTCAGTACTTGGCATTTACCATGCCGGCTGCCGGAACGATTACCAATTTATCCGCCCAGTTCGTTGTCGTCGCCGGTACTTTTGTCGGCGTTGGCAGCATTAACGTGTACGCACAGTTGTATACCGCCCCGGCAGGAAGTGCGACCTTTACCGCCGCAGGCACAGCCGTAGGGCTTAACCCGGCCATTTCATTAATCAGTGTCGGTGATGTCCTCACAGGTTCCGCAACAGAAAGTATCACCCTTAACCAGGGCGACCAAGTTCTGCTGTTATTCTACCTTAGCGGTTCGAGTCTGGTTGTTGGCTCTTCAGTAAACGGGTACGCGAGCGCAGGAATAAGCCTCGGTTTATAATTTGACACTACTAATCGGGCAGGAGTTTTTCTTTAACCTCCTGCCCGCCCTGCACATAAAAAGAGGAAAAAACCGTGACAATAAGTTTATGTATGATTGTAAAAAATGAAGAAGACGTTTTAGCAAGAGCTTTAGATAGCATAAAAGATGCTGTTGATGAAATTATTATTGTTGACACAGGTTCAACTGACAAAACAAAAGAAATTGCCTCGAAATATACAAATAAAATATATGACTTCGAATGGATTAATGATTTTTCGGCCGCCCGCAATTTTGCTTTTTCTAAAGCAACAATGGATTACCAAATGTGGCTTGATGCGGATGATGTATTTCCGCCGGAGTCATTAAGAAAACTTATAAAACTTAAAAAAATAATAATGTCTGATGTTGAGATAGTAACAATGCCTTATGTCGTTGATTTTGATTCTGAAGGGCGCCCGACGGTTATTTCTACCCGCGAGCGGATATTAAAGCGGGAAAATCAATATAAATGGATCGAACCTGTTCATGAATGTATTCCTTTACAGGGAAATATCTTTAACTCTGATATTGAAGTCTGGCACAAAAAAGAGCGGGCTAATGATTGCCCCGGCCGGAACTTGAAAATTTATGAAAGCTTAGAAGCAAAAGGAAAACCAATGACTGCCCGGCAGCAGTATTATTTTGCAAGGGAGCTAAAAGACCATCAGCAATGGGCAAAAGCAACTTACTATTTTGAAATGTTCCTTGCGGGGAAACAGGGCTGGTTTGAGGATAATATCGCTACTTGTTTTAATTTGTCGGTTTGCTATAAATTATTAAACAGGGAAGAAAAAATCCTGCGGGTCTTGATAAAAAGTTTCGAATATGATGCCCCTCGCGCCGAAATACTTTCGGAAATAGGTTATTTCCATAAAAATAAAAACGATTTCAAAACCGCATTAAAATGGTTTGTTCTCGCCGCGAATCAAGATAAACCCGATTCATTAGGGTTTTTATTAAAAGATTATTGGGGTTATATCCCAAGTATTGAAGCTTGTGTTTGTTACAGCGAACTTGGGGATTACAAAAACGCGATGATATACAATGAGCGGGCAGCAAAAATTTATCCGGAAAAATTAGCTGTTTCTATCAACAAAAAGTTTTTACTGGAAAAATTGAAGGGAAAATGACAAGCGCGTAGGCAAAAACTAAATTAGAGATAACGGAATAGTTCCTTAGCTTCGTCTTTGCGTACTGTTTCCTGAATATCAAGGACTTCAACTTTTACTTCTTTGTTGCCGAAGCGGATAGAAATTTGGTCGCCCATTTTTACTGTGGCCGAGGCTTTGGCCGGCTTGTCATTTATCATTACCCGCCCGGCATCGCATGCTTCGTTGGCGATAGTACGGCGTTTAATTAAGCGTGATACTTTCAGGTATTTATCTAAGCGCATTTGGATCTCCTATATGGTGTGTATGAATCAGGTATGAGGCTACTCGAAATTCTTCCGGAATTTCTATTAAATAAAAAGAGCCTGTCCAATAGGCAGGCTCTTTGCTTTCTCATTAACTATTAGTTAACCATATCTTTTAAAGCTTTGCCGGCTTTGAATTTCGGTGCTTTTGAAGCAGCGATTTTCATGGTAGCGCCAGTTTGGGGATTACGGCCTTCCCTTGCAGCTCTGTTTGATACTTCGAAAGTACCAAAGCCAACTAATTGAACCTTTTCACCTTTTTTTAATTCATTTGCAACTACATCGGTAAAAGCTTTTAAAGCTTTTTCTGCATCTTTTTTTGATAGTTCGGCTGCATCAGCCATAGCTGCTACTAATTCAGTTTTGTTCATTTAGAACTTCCTCCTCTAAACATTGATTTTTTAGGCTTTGTTCCTCTTTGGGAACGTCTAAATATATATATATCCTCTTTTATTTGGTTTGTCAAGGATATTTTGCCATTTTTTAAGCATTTTTCCCCATTTTTCCATATTTAGTTGTTTCCGCTTACACTATTATCTGTTTCTAATGAATTTCGCTCTAAAGCGCTAAAAGAATAGGTCACATCAGTAGCCTCACTATCAAGGTGAATCTGGTAACTTTTTGTGATATAACCTTGCCGGCGCAAGGTAATTGTACGGCTTCCCGGGACCTTTTCGAAATGAACCGGTGAAATCCCCATATAGACCCCATCCTGGTAAACCTCAACATCAACCGGCGCTTCAATATAAACCCGGTTTCTACCTGTTTCAATCTGCAAGTTGTTGTCGGAAACGCTGGCATTATTGTTTTCTTCCCGGTTTGTCCCCGCCACATCCATTGTAATTGAAACGCTGGCAATATCCTGGCTGACCCTGATATGAATCGTGACCGTATCATAACCCGGAGCTTCACAAACCACCTGATAAAGGCCAAAGGGAAGTTCAATAACGCCCCGGATATCAACTTCCGCCCCATCAATATAAACCGTTGCGGTATTAGGATAAACATTGAAAAGCACTTTTCCGGTCCGCGGTATTTCAATTTCAACATCCCCAAGGTCAATTGTCGTTTCTTTGTTCCGTTCGATGGTCACTTTTCTTGTCGTGCTGAAACCGCGGGCCGAGATATGAATATCAAAAGTACCTTCCGGCACTGTAAGAAGCATATTGTCAGTGATTTTTTGGATAATATTCTGCCCGATTTCAATCCAGCCGCCGATGGCATAAAAATCATTCACCAGCTTCAAGTAACCATGGCCCCTTTGAACGACAATACTCCAGATATCGCGGTCAATTCCCCTGATTGTAACAATATCACGGGCAATAATATCAGTCGTTTCAATGCGGCGGTTATCCGATGCGATTAGGGTACTTGGGGTCAAGCGAAAGTTCTCATCACCGATGATAGCAATCCGCCGTCCGCCGTCAAGTGTAAATTTTGAAATATTGTCAAAAGAAAAGGCATCTTTCGACTGCTGCAAACTCACCAATCTTTTTTCATTTTTCATAAAGCAAACATCAACGATTTCACCCATTGATATTTGGGCAACCGACAGCGCCTGATCAAATTTATCCCAAAATGCAGTTAAAGCATCATACTCAAGGGTATATGATTTATCAAGGGAATAATTAATCAGGGTAATACTTTTTGCTTCGGTATCTACATTTTCTACAACTGCAGTGTCCATAGAATCATAAGTACCGATAAGAGAGTAACTTGGCCTTGTGAAATCAATATCAATAACATCCGGCGGCGGGGTGCTTGAATTACCGCAACCGAAAATAAAGACAGTGTATAATAATATAATAAAAGAGAGAATGAGTTTTTTCATTGTTATTAGTATATCATAAAACTAAAGAATTTTATCCTATAATAAATTTCTTTATCTTTTTGTCGATAGCCTTTGGATTTAGCTTAAATACTTGCGCGGTAATTTTTTCAATCGCTTCGTTGGCATTAATCTGCGAAGCTGCTTCAAAAACTTCGGCACCCCAAAACTTTTCGGTTATACATAATACCGTTGAAGCCCAGGCGTAATTTTCGCCCCGGTGAGATGTTTTCTGACGGCTTCCGCAAATAGTTAAATACATCCGCATTTGTAATTCGGTCAAAGCACTGTCAAATTTGGACTTATCTTCACGGTTAAATCCGCCAAGCTGTTTGATTTCATGGAGCGGAAGACAATCATATTCCGACACCGTCTCATAAATGCGTTTCGCAAAGTGACTCATTTTTCCTTCTTCATATTCCTCGGAAAATGTAAGCATGCCGCGCCGGGCGGCTAGAAAGTATGGATACCATTCCTTGGTGATAAAACCACCTTTTTTGAAAAAAAACTTCGCATAAGCAATATCATTACGTTCATTAAGAAGCCGCATCCGCCACTCCCACGGATCTGTTTCCGCATCCCCGGTATGCCAGCGAATCGGGCTATCAGGGGCTTCTTCATTCCAACTAAACTCAATTAACCCAAATACACCTTCATCTTTACCACCCGCAAGGGAAAAACCGGCGGCAAGCAATTCTTTTATGAAATCATTATAATTGGTTATCATCTTTTATCCTGCTCTTCCTAAATTTGGAGACTTTGTGTAACACAAATATCCAATTGAAAAATATAAATTTTAAATTTCCTTATTTCTAAGCCGGCATGTCACGGTTGTGCCATCTCCCGCTTTGCTTTCCACTGATACCCCGCCGCCATGATGTTCGGCGATATGTTTTACGATTGACAAACCAAGGCCGGTACCCCCGGTTTTCTTCGAACGTGATTTTTCAACGCGGTAAAACCGCTCAAAAATCCGGCTTTGATGTTCTTCCGTTATTCCAATACCGGTATCAGATACCGTTATCCGGCACCATTCGGGTTCACATGCCAGGGTAACTGTCACGACACCGCCTTCTTTGTTATACTTAATGCCATTATCAATTAAATTATAAAGTAATTCATCTATCATTCGCCGGTTAGCGCTGATATTAAAGCGCTTACCAATTATTTTTATCTCAACGTCCCGGCCATTTTCCTTTAAGCTATTGGCCACTGTTTCCGTAAGGGCATATAACTCAAAAGTTTCCGTTTCATTTAACGCTTTACCTTCGTCAAACTCGGACAGTTTAATAATATCATTGATGATATCAATAAGTCGTTTTACATGTTCGGTAATTTTCGCGGCAAAATCTTTGATATCTTTACTCTCGGCAATACCGTTTTCTATCATCTCGCTTAAGGCAGAAATGCTGGTCAGCGGAGTTTTTAACTCATGGGAAACATTTGCCGAAAACTCCCGGCGTTGTTTTTCAGCTTTTTGCCGTTCAGTTGTATCAACGAAAAGAATAACACCCCCGTTTATTCCGCCCTTACTATTTGCAGGGCTGAAATAAACGTTATAAGTTTTTTGATTTTGTTCATACAAAATTTCAGCTTTGCCCCCCATGAGACATTCCCTAACTCCTTGCTGGAACTCAGTATTGCGGCAAATATGCAGGATATTTTTCCGAACCATGTCTTCTTCATTATATAATTCCTGCGCGCTTTTATTGGCGATTAGAACCATTCCCATACTATCAATCAGAATTAAACCCTCATTCATGTTATCGGTAATAATCTCAATCGTATATGTGCGGTCTTTTAACGCGGATATCTGTTTATTTATTTCATCTTTTTGCTGATTTATTTTTTTTATGTAAGGAACAAGCTCATCATAGACAGCAATATTATCACTGTCAAAATCAATTGCTTCGAGTGGTTTTAAGATAGCCCCGGTGAGCCGGCGGGTAGCCCAATTGGCAATTAAGATGATAACTATTATAATAATTGCTATAACCGGAAGGACGGCGGCAAATATACTATTTATGCTGCTCATTGTTTTGGAAATCCGTAATACATTACCGTCTTTTAAACATAGGGCATAATAATAGGTATCAGCACGTAAGGTTCGCGAATAGCGCGTTATTTCCCCTTCCCCGGTGGTTATTGCCTCAATAAATTCTTCACGGCCGCGATGGTTTTCCAGCGTTTCCACATTTACAATCTTGTTGTCAAGCAATACCGTCCCGTCGGGGGCAATGATGGTAATCCGGGCGGCATCAGGGTCAAAATTATTATAATTAAAATAAAAATCTGCATCTTTGACGGCATAGTTAAGCAAATCCGCAACCAAAACAGCGCGGTCTTTAATTGCCGCTTTTTCCTGACTTTTGCTGATATTGTGTGTCACCATGCTAATTGATACCGATAGTAACAGAACTGATATCAGTATTAACCCAAGAAAGCTAAAATTTATCCGTTTTTTCATATGTCTCCTTTTGTTAGTCACCAAATTTATAACCGATATTGCGGACTGTTTTGATTTGCTCCCCTTCTGTCCCCAATTTTTTCCTAAGCGAACGGATATGCATATCAAGGGTCCGGCTTTCACCTTCAAAATCAAAATCCCAAACTGCTTTCATAATCCGCTCCCGGTTAAGGGCCCGCCCTGAATTATGGATCAGGTAACTTAATAGTTCATACTCTTTATATGTCAATTCGATTTTTTCATCATTGGCAATAACTTCACGGCGGTCATTATTGAGAGTCAGGTTTCCAAATTTTATTTCTTTTTCTGCTGCCGCCGGGACAGTCCGGCGTAATAGCGCTTTCACCCGCGAAATTAACTCAACAACACCAAATGGTTTAGTTATATAATCATCGGCACCAAGGTCCAGCCCTTTTACTTTATCAACTTCAGACCCTTTTGCCGAGAGCATAATGATGGGTATCTCCCGCGTTAATGTCATTCGGCGTAGTTTTTTCAAAATTGATAATCCATCATCAACCGGGAGCATGATATCGAGGATTACTAAGTGCGGCACTGATTCAAGTACTGCTTTGAAAAATTCTTCCCCTGTTTCAAACCCCGAGACAAGAAACCCGGCCGCCTGTAAGGCATAAAGTATGATTTCGCGGATATCCTGGTCATCTTCCACAATATAAATAAGCGGCATAGCTACTCCTTAGATGAATGAGATTTATGAATACCGGTTATTGAATAATCAACCCATTCGGCAATGTTTTCAGCATGGTCGCCGATTCGTTCAAAGTATTTGGCAATCATTAAAAGGTCAATAATCTGCTCGCCATCAGCCTGACTGGATGAAAGTAAACGGATTGCCTCACTCCTGACCTGCATAAATAAATTGTCTACCGTATCATCCATTACTTTGACTTTTTTTACTAAAGCTAAATCTTTTTTTACAAAAGCGTCAATACTTCTTGTAACCATTAAACTGGTTTCTTCTGCCATTTGAGTAATGAAATCAAGCCCCGTCGGCGGAAGAACACAGCCATAAGTTGTAATCTCCGCAATATCGGCAGCCTGGTCGCCAATCCGTTCCATATCGGTAACCATCTTGAGGGCGGCGGAAATCTGCCGCAAATCACTTGCCACCGGATGTTGCTGGAGTAAGAGTTTTAGGGCTAATTTTTCGATATCCATTTCTTTGTCATCAATGTCATTGTCACCGGTAATAACTGATTTCGCCAATACGATATCACCATTCTTCAGCGATTGCATTGTTTTTTTGATTGCTTCTTCAATCAAAGCACCCATTTCAATCAACATATTTTTTAATTCATCTAGTTGTCGGTCAAACATTAAACGCATTATCCAAACCTCCCTGAAATATAATTTTCGGTTGTTTTCTCTTTCGGCATTGAGAATATTTGCTCCGTATCGCCGAATTCGATCATCTCACCCAGCAGAAAAAAAGCGGTTTTATCAGAAATACGCGTCGCCTGCTGCATATTGTGGGTAACTATAATAACAGTATACTCCTCTTTTAGCTCTGACATCAAGTCCTCTATTTTTCCCGTTGAAATCGGGTCAAGGGCGCTGGTTGGTTCATCCATCAATAAAACGTCCGGTGAGACAGCAAGGGCCCGGGCAATACACAGTCTTTGCTGCTGTCCGCCCGAAAGGCCCAAGGCGCTTTTGTGTAAGCGGTCTTTGACTTCTTCCCAAATCGCGGCCCCGCGTAAAGCTTTTTCCACTATTTCATCTAGCTCAATCCGGCGTTTGATTCCATGTGTCCGCGGGCCAAAAGCGATATTATCATAAACGCTCATTGGAAAAGGGTTGGGCTTTTGGAAAACCATACCAACTTTTTTGCGAAGCAGATTGACATCAATATCGCCGTAGATATCGATTCCGTCTAATTGAATTGTTCCCGTGACTTTACAGCCCTCAATTAAATCATTCATCCGGTTTAAAGTTTTTATCAGAGTTGATTTTCCGCAGCCGGACGGGCCGATAAAGGCGGTAATCTTTTTTTCTTCAATATCCATGCTGACATTTTTAAGCGCCTGGAAATCATGATACCAGAGGTTTATGTCTTGTAATTTGTATATTGTTTTTGATTTTATCATAGTATCTATGCCTCTCTATTTAAGTTTGTTCACAAAACGCCGTTCAACTAACCCCGACAAAGCATTAATGCCAAATACGACCGCAAGTAAGATAACTGCAGTGGCATAAGCTTCATTGGGATATAAACCTTGGCTGGCCAGTTGATAAACATGTAAAGCCAGGGTTCTTCCTTGCGACATTAGGCTCTCGGGTAATCTGATTACCCCGCCGATAGTAAAAATCAAGGCGGCGGTTTCTCCAACAATCCGGCCGACCGAAAGGATAATGCCGGCGAAGATTCCGGGTGCCGCCGAGGGCAAAATGACCCGAAAGACCGTCCGGAGCCGGCCGGCACCAAGTCCGAATGAACCCTCGCGGTAAGCATCGGGGATTGATTTTAAGCTTTCTTCAGTTGTGCGGATAATCAGGGGCAAAATCATAATCGCCAGCGTAAAGCAACCCGCAAGCAGCGATTTACCCCAGCCTAGCCAGTCACAAAAGAAGATATAACCAAAGAGGCCATAAACAATCGAGGGTATACCGGCTAATGTTTCAGTTGTCATGCGGATAACCCGGACTAACCTGCTGCCCCGTTTTGCATATTCAACCAGATAAATAGCAGTAAAAACACCAAACGGGACCGCAACAAGAAGGGTCATTCCCACCATAATTAAAGTTGTTACCAAAGCAGGGAAAAGTGATTGGTTTTCGGGAGTATAGGTTAATGCAAATAATGAGGGTTTGATATGAGGAAGGCCTTTTACGGCAATAAAGCCAACCAGATAAAGTAATACTGCTATCGTCATAATACCTGATGCCCAGACTAGTAAAAAACGGAACCAATCCATTGGTTTTTTGCGCCGGAGGATTTTTAGTATTTTTTCCATCACTTACTCCCTCCGCTTTTTTTATCCTGATTGATAATGGAAAAGAGTAAGTTAATAATCAGAATAAAAACAAATAGCACCACCCCGGTAGCAATCAACGCACCAAAATGCAGACTGTCACGCTCAACATAACCCATTTCTACGATGATGTTGGTTGTCAAGGTACGGACACCTTTAAAGTACTCATAGGGCAAGCGTAACATTGTTTGGTTGCCTGCCACCATTTTTACCGCCATCGTTTCACCGATAGCCCGGCCGACACCAAGTACAATCGCCGCCATTACGCCTGATTTTGCTGCCGGCAAAATAACTTTAAATACGGCCCGCTCATGGCTGGCACCTAATGCAATTGCACCTTCGTAAAGTTCTTGCGGTACCGCCCGGATGTTGGTCTCGGCAATACTGATAACGGTCGGAAGAATCATAATCCCTAATAAAATTGATGCCGCCAGCATACTATCACCGCTCATCATGTCAAAACGCTTTCCAAATAGCTCAAAAATAAGCGGAACAAGAACCATCATGCCGAAAAATCCATATATAACCGAAGGTATACCGGCCATCAGATTAATTGCCGGTTTTAAAAAGCGGTATATCGGTTTCGGACACATCCGGGCCATAAATACGGCAACGAAAATTCCAATCGGTACACCAAGTATAATTGCGCCGCCGGTAATATAAATGCTGCCAAGAATCATTGGAAGAATACCAAATAACGGCTCGGCCACAGTTGGCCGCCATAATTTGCCGCCAAGAAAATCAAAAAGGCCGATTCGTGCTATCGCCGGAATCCCTTGTGCGAATAGAAAAAGGCAGATTAGCGCCACCGCAAGGATGGACGCTAATGCTGCGATTTGAAAGATTACTTGCATAATCTGTTCTTTTTTCTTTTGAATCATATATAATCCCTTCTAAAAGTGCAAAACTTTAATCGGTCGCTGCCAGACGGCCTTTTTACCACTCAAAATTGATTCCAGCGGACGATTTCACCCGTGAAGATAGACTTTACAATATCCATTGTTAAGTTTTCAACCGGGTTGGCAACATTAACAATAACCGCAACGCCGTCAAGGGCGATAACAAAATCGGTCAAACCTTCTTTTTCAGAGTCCCTTAACCCACGGCTTGACATACCGATATCGATGACACCGCTTGCTGCTTCGCTGATTCCGGTGCCGGAACCACCGCCGGAAATTTCGATTTCCATACCGGGATTAAGATCTAAATATGCAGTACGTAAGGATTGCATAAGCGGGTCAACAGAGGTGGAGCCACCGACTTTTAAAGTACCGGTTAAACCGCTTGGGGTATATTCAGGAGCGTTATCAACCGCATCAATCCATCTTGCAGCCGAGATTGCCTGTCCCTGGGCAGAAAGTATAAAATCAATAAAGTCTTTTACTAATTCATCGTTTAGTTTTTCATCACTTACGCAAACGAGAAAAGGGCGCTGGATGGCATAACTTCCGTCTTTTATTGTTGCGGCTGAAGGCGCAACCCCGTCGATATTGACTGTTTTAATCCTATCGTTTAATGAACCTAGGGAAACGTAGCTGATGGCAAAAGCGTTGCCTTCTACGCTGGCAATTATTTCATTAGTTTCGGTTTTCACCGCGGCATCACCATACATATCATCTCCAACACCGGTAATGCTGACAAAAGCATCACGGGTCCCGCTGCCATCTTCGCGGGTAAATACGCCGATGATACGGTCTGAATCAAAGTCAGAAGCGGTTTCGTTATTATCAGTTTGGGGGGTTGGTTCGTTTGTTGTTGCCGTGTTACTTTCGTTAGAATTGGTGCTGCTTGAATTGCTTGTTGTTTCACTTCCGCAAGCGGTGAGAAGTGTAAATACAAGAATACTGCTTAAAGCTAAGCTAAGTGTTTTTTTGATCATTTGATTTTTCCTCCATGTTTACGGTTTCTAATGTACTAAGGTTAAGTATACATGGAGGATGTAAATTCCAAAGACAGGAGCGTGTAAATTTTAGGTAAAGTTTGCAATCGGGTGACGGATAACCGTTTTCAGCTTTTCCGGGGCGGTTTTGCGCGGGTCACTTAAGTAAATTTCGTGATGTTTCCTGGTTGCGGAAATATCGTTTTTGTAACCGGAATCAACAATGAATTTTTCCATGATTGCGATAGTTGCGGGCTCATCATCATAACTTCCAAGGTGCATGATTTGGGCGCATAGGCCTTCGGTAAATGATGTGAGGCGGGCTTGGGAAAAGTCTAAGCCCGGTTTTTTCTTTAATAAGGCATGTTTTGCCATTTCAAAAACCGCCGGGGTAACAAAATCCGGCTGTCTAATCACCGCCATCCAAGTGAACTTATTTTTGTCAATGATGTTTGAGCCATCAAAATATCCATCTTCAACACACCAAAATCCTTCGAGCGGCGGGATAACGTACTCGAAATAACCCTGGGGTTGTGTTCCATTCATTTTACTCATTTTAATCGAGTATGAGAGTCCATATAATATCTCGAGGGCATTTTTGTATTCGGAACTGGTATTTGGATCGCCTTTTCCATCAATCATAATAAAAATCATTTGCGGAATATCAATGATACATGGTTTTGTTTTTGGTAAATATAAATCTTTGTACTCTTTCTTAAAATCAAACTTGTCAGCCATTTTATCCTCCTTATGCTTTTACAGTTTTTAATATGAACTTTAACTTTTCTATAAATATTTATTTTTTATATTTTCTGCTTTTCTGACAATTTCCATACGCACGCTTTCCGGCTCCAAAATATCCATTGCGGTGCCAAAAGATAAAAGATAATCATATACCCAGGCATCATCCGGGAAACTGATTTTTACAATAAAAGAGCCATCATTGTTTTTATAAATGCAGTCTTCGGAAAATTCATCGTAAACGCGAAAGGCCATTCTTGGCTCAAAAAACAGTTTAAGGTTAAGTTGTTCTTGGGAAAAATGTTCCATTGCTTGGAAGTCAGGTACTTGATAAGCTTTGCTGTCAAAAGCTTCAGATAGTATCTTAATATCACGCATCCGGCTGATTTTGAAGATGCGGTATTCATTTTTTACCGTGCAAAAAGCTTGTAAATACCAAGACATTGTCTTAAATACTAATTTGAGAGGTATTATTTTGCGGTCATTAGTCTCGCCATGTATGCCATAGTAGTTAAATAAGACGGCCTGTTCATTTAAGATAGCATCTTTGAGGGTTTCAAATTTCACTTTGTCTGTACTACTGCCCCAGCGGGAAAAGTCAACTTCAATCCAATCTTTTTCCGGGGCGGCAAAGAGGCTTTGCAAGCGGCCTAAAATTCCGTCGGTATCGATATACTGGGTAGCAGACATTCCTTGCAAAGCGACAAGGATTTGCTTTTGTTCAGTTTCGGTAATAACGGTTTTATTCAATACATAGCGGTCGAGAAGGGAAATCCCGCCGCCACGGCCTTGTGTTGTATAAATGGGGATTCCCGCCCCTGATAATATTTCAATATCGCGGAGGATGGTTCGTTTGGAAACCTCAAAATGGTTAGCAAGCTCTATCGAGGTGATGGTTTTTTTGGCCATTAGCAGGTATATTATTTCGAATAACCGATTTATTTGCATGGTATATTCTCCTTGGTAAATAAGTATAACATAAAAAACATGACAACGGTGTGTCATGTTAGATGTTTATTTTGAAAAATGGATGGATAAATGGTTATAACTTTTCATGGTTGTTCGTCTGTTCTGATTCCTCCAAAATCCGCAGCCAATCATCAAAGGTCAGTATTAAGCGGTTGATACCTCAATTCATCATCTAATCACAACAACCTTGTATGCAATTTGGATTTTTCTGTTTCATTCCTTCATCTACGCGGATTCGGTAATTATACATATCAATGCAAATATTTAGCGGCCTTTCTCCGTGGGTTTGAACCTCAAATATTGTCGCAGATTCAGGGTGACGATTATGTGTATCTTCTTTAAGATGTACATAATAATCATATGGTACATTTCCATCATAATATGTTAAGATGGCATAAACCACAAACAAAACTGTATCTCCATAATTAAATGGGGAAAATTCTGATAATAAATGTATCCACTCATGATCCCCGAGATGAAGCATTGATATTTCCTCCGGTATGATTACGATATTTGACTGATATGTGTCCTTTAATGCCAATTGAAATTCAAATTGACGAGGGTCCAAACTTTCCGGTTCAACATAATCTATAGGAGGTTGTCTTCCTATAAATATCGGTTGCTCCTTTACTAAATTATCGGAAATATCCCCTATGCCTTGCTTTAAATCATCTCCATTTGATTCAGATACCTCATCTGTTGATTGAAGAGATTCTAAAATATTTGTTTCATTTTCACTAATTTCCTGTCTTGATTTAAATAGCAATGATATTATAGTAATTATAATTATTATTAAAAACGACACTAATAAGATTTTTTTCTTACTTGACATATTTTTAACCTCCACAAATTATTCTTTACTGGTCATACCATTTTTCAGTGGAATTTATTTATAAATGTCGATTGACCAAATCAGTCAATCTGGTGGTTAGAATAACTCTATTCCTTCAAATCACCAAAGACCTCATCAAAAGTAGCGGATGGGATTGCATTTTCGATAGCATTAAAAAACCTATCCCTTATTTCGATAAAATAATCTTCTTCTAAAAGGACGTCATTGTATCCACCAATGTAAAATGTAAAAAATTCCCATTCATCTTGCCGTCCCTCTTGAAACTCAATGACATTTTCCCATTCATTATTATCGTTAAGAACAATATAAATACTTCTTCTGATATAAGGACGCATATCATCACGATACCAAATCTGTCCTGTTCCTAAAATAGTTATATACATAGTAGGTCCAGAATAAAGAACAGAAAACTCATTTTTTTCAATATCATACTTTAAGATATAGGTATAAGCAGTACTCTTGATACCTAATTCAGGTAACCCGTCACCATCTAAATCATAATAATAGTAAGTAAAATCATTTTCATAATCTTCAAAT
>WRAQ01000005.1 GCA_009780115.1 Lachnospiraceae bacterium | reverse complement strand
TGAAGTTTCAATCCACGCGCCTGCGTGAGGCGCGACACAATATAAACAAGTTAATATCTGATTTGGAAGTTTCAATCCACGCGCCTGCGTGAGGCGCGACTATCGTGGAATTATTGATGCAATATCAATTTTCGGTTTCAATCCACGCGCCTGCGTGAGGCGCGACTTGCCCCAAAAACTTAATGTTTATCATTCATGCGTTTCAATCCACGCGCCTGCGTGAGGCGCGACTACATATATTCTACCACACTTTTATATATAATGCGTTTCAATCCACGCGCCTGCGTGAGGCGCGACCCTAACAAATATGATGAAATCACCATTTCATTAAAATCTACACCTTTTCGAGGCGGACATTTATTTTTACCGAACCGCTGACAAAGCCACTTGTTGTTAATGAATTTTATGTTAGCTTATGGTTCGCAAAAATACATATAAATCTTAAATTATTATTACTCCTTCCGGATTGTAGCCGGGCTTTGCTCCGATATGTTCTACTTTTGAATCCCAATTTTTTCCTAAATTATAATAACGTAAACTATCTTTATTTTTATCAATAATCATTTCTAATTCTCTTTTTAGTTTTAAGAAGCTACCATAATCAATTGAACATTCAAAAAGTGAATTTTGTACACGCTGTCCATAATTTTGGCAAGTCTTTGCAACTTTTCTTAATCTTTTCTTTCCGGCATCGGATTCGGTATTCACATCATACGCCACTAATACAAACATATTTGTCATCCTTTACTTACATAAAAATGGCGGATATTCGTCATTATCTCCTCGAATAAACCGTGCAAGTAATTGAGCTTGTGCATATGGGATAAGCCCAACTTCAATCTTTTCCTTTAGATATGGGTGCGTGATAATCTCTTTCTTCCTTTCTTGCCACGCCGTTAAAATTTTCTTTCGGCCCTCGCTTGACATCAAAATTGCACCGCCTTCTTTTTCGAAGAAATCCGCGTGATTAATTTTCTTTAAATTGATTAGTGAAATGACAAATCTATCCACCATGTATGAACGAAGCTCCTCTATTAAATCTACCGCAAGCGATGCCCGGCCTGACCGCAATTCGTGATAAAATCCCACATAAGGGTCAAGCCCAACCGTTTCGAGAGCCGCTACTATATCAAAGCTCAAAATTGTATATAGGTATGACAACATACAATTGATATTATCTAACGGCGGACGTTTAGAGCGTTCATTAAAATAAAAATCCTCTTTTTGATGTAATATCATGTCATCAAATACTTTAAAATACTGCTTTGCCTGCACTCCTTCGTAACCGCGAAGTTTATCTTTGCTTTGAAATTCATAACAATAATTGATAGAGTCTTTCAATATTTCCGACGTTCTAACAAGTTTCGCTGTATCAATTTTTTCTCTATTATCGCGAATTGTCCTCTCGAGTAGAAATCTAGAATTATAAATCTTTGCGGCAACAATTTCTTTTGCGAAATCAAGGCAAAACTCTTCATTGTCTGATAATAAATATTGCTGTTTTCTAAGAAAAACATTACCTTTTGTTTTTCCGGTTACTCTTGCAAGAAATTTACCATTATCGGGGTTAAGGAAACATAGCGAAATATTGTTATCTACACACTTACCCATCAGAGCCGGGCTCACCCCCATGTACCCAAAACAGATAATACTTTCAACATTAATAAATGGTAATCTGAATTTGTCTTCATCATCTAGCCGGACAATAACATTTTCGCCATCCAGCGATAAATACGATTTGGGGGTTGTAATATATAATGTGTTGAGCAATTTACGCATTTTTTATCAGCCTTTCTATACGTGTACGGTTTGAATTTTTATTCTCATAAATCGCCGGAATACATATATCAATCAATGAACAATGGCTACAAACTTGTCCCTCCGGTTTAGGTGAAATTTCTGCTTTAATTAATAACTCATTTATTTCGTTAATAATACAGATAGTTTGATTTCTGAGAATATTGGTAAATTGAATAGTTATCCGTTTACGCAATTTACCATAATAAATGTCACCTGACTCAATTTTTGCCCCAAACATTTCTTCTAAGCATAAAGCCTGTGCACACAATTGTAAATTGTCAGCCCCGCTCTTTTCAGGTTTTCCATTCTTGTACTCAACCGGATTAATTTGCCACAAGCCTGGTTTAGTGCCTATTTCAACTCCATTATCATCTTTTATAAATTCGACAACATCAGCAATACCATATAAATTCAGCGTATCGGAATAAACCGGGATACTCCTGCTGATATGTTTGCCACCACGCTTTTCATTAAAAAAAGGGTCGTTAACTTTTTCATGCAGGATATCACCTTCAACAATTTTATAATTACTTCCCCACTCGCAGTCAACGAACATCAGTGTAAATCGTCGTTTACAATAAGCATACTGCTTTATTGCTGATATCGGTAATCGTTCCAATTCGTCATAGTTTTTCAATAATACTTATACCCTCCGGTAAATTATCATGATTAACCGATACATCATAATCAGTATAAGCTCTTGCCGGTGCTTCACTTTCTTTTCGGATTATTTTTACCCGCTCAAGCAGAGTATGCGAGGGAGCATTGCCAATCGGCTTATCGTGTTTAAACACAATTAACTTGCGGACAATCATCTTACCCCGCGCCGCCGAACGGTCATGTTCGAACATATTGATTATTGCTTCCCATAATAAACCTATATCATCATCGGAAAATTCAGTCTTTTCTGCCAACATAGCCGAAATAAAACCCTCTGCTTTGTACAGTCCATAAGGAATGTATGCTTTTTTACCCATTTCAGTTTCTTTACCCGCATCTTTGATATTCGTGACAGCTTGACGGGTAATTGTTATTTCCTGGGGGATAACAGGGTCAATACTTTTCGCAAAATTAATCTGTACCGGCCCGCGAACAATACCACAAGGGCAGTCGCCGGTACTCATAACTGCACCAAATGTCCTTACATCATAATAGTTTTTACACATCCACAATTGCGCTTGTTTTATTTCTTCGGATTTTGTCGTTTTCTTCTCAATCCCCTCAGCTATATATGCCGCTTCAAGTTTGGGATTAAGAATCTCCTTAATAAAAATCTTATGTCTTTCGCTATCTTCTTTAACAAGCTCAACATAATTACGAATTTTGCGCTTTAGACAAACATCGGTAACGATACCATGTCCGGTTTCGGCATCGGTGCGCGGCATATTGCCCGCATCAGGGTCCCCATTGGGGTTTCCGTTTTCCACATCGAAAATTATTACAAAATCATATCTGTTTTTAATTACTGACATTGTTTTCCTCCTTTGTTCTTTTTTCGTAGTTTTTTTGTGTTTGATGGTAATAACCTAAGATAAATTGTCCTTGGTTCTCCATGTTTTGCGCTTTCGGGAAACTCGCAACTAATTTCAGACAATCACCAAGTTTTTTATCCCAGAAAACTCCGTCAAATTTTGCTAAGTGATGTTGTGTTAATTTCAACAATGTCGGAAATACAAGCGCAGGGTTAGAACACGCTGTCGCGAAATATTTATCCTTGATTGTTGCATTTAACTTTCCCTCAACTGAGTTCTTCTGTATCATCTCAAGTATTGCGAAAGTTCTGCCTAATACATAGGCGGAATTAGTAGATTGTTCATCTAACATAGGCAAAATCTCCTCCTTATAATTTCTTATTAGAAACGCTTTTATTGCAGCGGCTCTTTCTTGAGTTACATGCTTCTCTGTTTTTACACGCAAAATTACTTGATTAAATAAAATTTGCGGGTATCTGCTGCCTGATAAAACCGCCCGCATTACCGCACCTCCGAGCAGTGGATTAACCTTTTTATCCTTGCTTTTAGTACTGATTGTAGCATCAATCAAACGTCTTATTTTGATATTCTTTAAATTCCCGATAACCTGCGTTTCATCATAATACCGCTTAATTTTATTACAAAATTCGGCAAAAGTATTACAATAGAAATACCTGACGGAAACTCTGCCCGCATTCGGGGCAAGCCCAAGTACATAGAAATTTGTATCAGGATTAAAATCAGAAGTTGTATAAATACCCTCCGAGCCTTGCAACAAGATTGCTTTAACCCGCGTTTCTACAATTCGCTCAACTTGATTCTCTTCCGGTTCATCGTTATCATTTATTCCAAACAACAAAGAAAACGCTGTTTCTTCATATTGTTTATAATTCTGGGAGTTTGCCCAAAATACACATGTATCATCACCAATGAAGAGTTTGTTTTCTGCTGAACTCAATAACCATTGCAATGAGGTTGTATATTTAAACATAGCTATTTCTGAAACGCGAGAATTATGTGATTGTTTTAGATTGTATGACTCATCAGCAGTCTTATTAAAACAAATAAGCGATGCGCCTGTGGGTTGCGCTCCTTTAACCCCTTTAAATTGAGTATGTAATGTTGCAATACTTGTAATATCACCGGTAATAGCACATTGGGCGATACATTCTTCATTTTCGGCAGACTTCTTTGAATTTTCGTTAAGCCATATCTCTTTTACCTCATCACTTTCATGAAAATGCTTGGTTTCACCCACGAGTTTAAATACTACATTTCCGGGCGGTGATATTCCCTTAAGGAAATGCTTTGTAATTTCTTCCCGTTCTGAAACTGTTTCCGGTTTCCAATTCTCAAAAAATAATCTGACTGCAATACCCTCTTTTGAAACAGCACTCTCAAATAGTTTTAAATGCAGCTCTTTTGCCACATTGAATTTTTGAATGCCTTTTCCCTTGCCATCATCAACTCCAAAAATATATGACATATTATCACAAACCGGAGATGAACCAACCGCGGAACTTTTCATCGTTTCCGGCATAATTGCACTTTGCGGCTTTTTCTTGTCAACGACATGGGAAATCACTTCAAACAACTCCCCTTGTTCGGATAAAACGGCAGTATAATTGAAATAGGTTTTTTGAAAACCGGGACTACTTATCCCCGATTTGTCATCTTTTTTGAGTACATCATAATGTTCGCTCAAAGCGTTAATAATCATTGCACCACCTCCACGCTCGTCAAATCAAGAGTACCATTATTTAATACTGCCCGGAAAAATGCCGGTTCAACCCATTGTTTTTGATTATCAATATGATAACCCATATCGTAAAGCATATAACCTAAATCACGTTCACCTATAAGTTGTGATTTCGGAATATCATTATTTTCAATAATCTCAAAATCGCAGGGAAATTCGCGCGTTCCCAGAAAGGGTTTCGAAAAAAACTGACCTTTACGTAATCGCCGCAAAACAATGTTGTAATGTTTTTCAACTGTATCTAACTCACCTGCCTTATCGGTTAAGTCAAAATGCGCTTCAATTACATATTCAACATTCCGCAAAACCAATGCCGCCCGTTGATGCCGTACATCAGTAGATATAATGTGGTATGGCTCCGGATTTTTCATAATTTTTTTCACTTTAGACAATGATGCTGTATCCGCAACCTCATTACGCCTAATATTTGTAAATTCAATTGAGTTGATAACGTGAAGCTTGTCTATTTTCCAAAAAATAGCCGGTTTCCAATAAATGCTGTCAAGGATCCCTCGTGCCGCCGATGGGGTAATAATATCATAACTGACTCGTTCGACTTTTAATTCCGGACGGGAAAAACAAGCATAATCGCCCCAAACTCTAAATTTAACTCCATATGCCATTTTCACTGACCTCCTATCTCTATATAAACGCACATTCTGCATTTTTATTATCTTTTGTAAATATATTTAAACCTGATTCAGGCGAATAATACTTCGGTATAATCAGCAAATTAATACCATCAATTTTTTCAAGTGCGTTATCAGTTTGGAGTTGTATGAACTCATTATCATAGATATTGATGCTATACTTTTGCAATTTGCGCAATAATTTACGCGAACTTCCTTCATTACGTAACTTCTTAATCAATCCTAAATTTTTATTACATGGAATAACTATGTTATGGGTATTATTATCAATTAGATTAAAATTTTTGGCGGCGGTTGCGAAATTCATCTTCACAATTTCACCACAGCGATTTATTTCAAACTCATTTAAGATGCCTTTCATATCTCTAATACCGTCTCGCTCGAGTGCATGATTTAATAGTTCGAAATATTTAGTTATTCCGGCGAGTTCAAAAGCATCTTGATTAAGACATTCAATTACCTCTTTACCGCAGGAGGCATAAAGTTGCAAAGAACGCGGAATTGGGCTTTCAGTAGGTTCAAAGATAATAACCTTTCCTAAATCAGCTAATTTACCCTCGCGGTTAGCACGCCCGCCTGCTTGGATAATACTATCTATTCCTGCCAGACTACGATATACAACCGGGAAATCAACGTCGACGCCCGCCTCAAGCAACTGTGTCGAAATGACTACTACCGGTTCGCCGGTAGCTAAACGGCGTTTAATTTCATTTATTTTCGCTGTTCTGTCAGCCGGGGTAAGGAGCGTACTTAAATAAAATAAGCCGTTTTGAGATATGAAGCTTTTTGTTTTTTCATAGAGAGAAAATGCGTGTTTGCGTGAATTTACTATTAATAATACTGAATGTTGATTAGCTATTTCTAAGATTATCTCATCATCAGATTTTTTTCCGGCAAAATTAAAATTCACTCGTTTTAATTTACTGGCTAAATCGGTATGGTTCGAGATTATTTCTGTTTGCTTAATGTTTTTGTACATATATTTATGCACAAGCGGTTGAGTAGCACTACACAAAACCGCAGTTACCCCATAATTGGTGATTAACTCACTGATTATTGCCATACATGGAGAAAGATAGTCGCCCGGAAGCATTTGGGCTTCATCAAATATAACCACGCTTTTAGTAATATTATGAATTTTGCGGGATTTAGTGGTTTTAGCAGCAAATAACGATTCGAAGAACTGCACGTTCGTTGTTACAATAATCGGAATATCCCAGTTTTCGCTTGCCCAGCGAGCTTTGAAATCCTCACTGTCAATTTCAAAACCGCTATGATGCTCAAGCACATTTTCCGCACCCACTTTTTCCCTGAAAACTTCAGCATTTTGCTCAATGATACTTGTATATGGAATAACATAGATAACTCGCCTTAAACCATGTTTTTGAGCATGTTTAAGCGCAAAAGCAAGAGATGAAAGTGTCTTCCCGCCGCCTGTTGGTACACATAATGAAAATAACCCTTGTGGATTTTCTGCTTTCGCAAGGCAATCATTTAAGATTTCCGCACGAACTGTATTTACTTTACCGCCGGTATTTTGCGGCATATTATCCATTAGATTATTATAGAGTTCTTCAATACACGTATAATTTGTATTACGTTTAGTATCAGTACAAAATTCTTCTGTGTCGGTAAAATCAGAATCAACTAAAACGGAAAAAAGCATTCGCAGATACATGGAAAATTGAAAGGCTTCATAGCCGATAGAAAGTTTTAGCCGCTTATGGCTTATTTTTGCAGGAAGCAATACCTCATTTTCATAGATTAAGTTTAGCGGTTTATGATTATTTAACTTACCACAGTATGTATTATTATCTTTGTCAACAAGGGTACCGTAATCACTAAGCCCTGTATGATGAGAAGCTATGGCTATACCATAATATTTCGACAATAAATCGTAGTTATTGTTGAGTATGAATGCCCCGGCCATTGCATGGGGTACAGATATATTTACCTTTCCTTTAATTTTAGCTTGGAAACCGTCGCTGTATTTTCCGATATCATGCAGTAATCCAATCACATAAGCCGCTTCACTTGCTTCAAAAAACTCTGCTCTTTTCATTGCATAAAAGGCAGTGTTGTTTAGATGTTCAACCAGTTTTTGACATTCGTTCTCATTAACAAATGTTTTTCCGTCTTTAGTGTGAGCAAAATATTTCATGTTTGTATTTTAATATACTTCCTGTATACGTCAACTGAATTTAATATAACATATTTCTCAACATTACACAAGAATATTTCCAAATATTTTCAACATGAAAATTTAACCGATTATGATATTAGATGGCAATATTTTAAGTTAAGAGCAAACCGAATATTTAAAAAGCGCGAACCAAGTAAATCATTATAGCGAGAACGCTCCGCATTCTCTTAGAACTGATGCCGCCGGGCATCAGCTTTTTATCCTTGCCCGCTTAAGTAAAGGCACAATTATCATTGCAAGCGTACTTCCGATTAATGCAGTTACTAACTGCGGCCATGTAAAAGCAACGCTAATTACTGCGATTTGCTGCTCTTTGATGCCAGGTATCAGGGGAAGGGCAACAACTACAAGGGCAATCCATAAGAATAAAAATTTCGCTGCACTTGCTGCAATAAGTCCGGCCGAAGCAATGAGGATATCTTTTTTATTGCTTTTTGCCATATGTTTTTTGACAAGGCTTGCAACAAGTACTAAAATTATGTTACCTGTTGCCATAAAAGGTACTATTTGCGGGAAAGCAGGCCCGATTCCAGCAAGAAGAGCCATAAACGGTGAGAGCAAGCCTACCGTAATCCCGCTGCCGGTCCCGATAATAAAAAGGCTGATTAAAAGAATCAGATTTACCAACGAGCCGGTTACGAACTGGCCTAACGGGCGGGTAACGAACTGCGCCCCTACTAGTAAAGCAATCATAACTGCTGTTTGGGTTATAAAAAGTGTATGTTTATTCATTCTATTTCCTCCTTGACGTATTATAAACATTGTATTACAATAAATTAAATAAGTCTGTTGTAAAAACAACGAATCGATTTTTATGCAAAATATTTTTGAGGCGGTAAAAAATAACCCGCTATTCCTTGAAATTACATATGATGAGTTTGCACCACTCTTAACCTGTTTATCCGCCCGGACTTCTTATTATAAGAAAAATGAGATAATCATAAGCGAAGGGGACAGGGTAACTTTTGCCGGCGTAATTATCTCGGGTTGCGTGAAAATTATCAAGGAAGATGAACGGGGTAATGTCTCGATGTTCACCGAATTGCCGGAAGCTGAAATTTTCGGCGATATTCTTGTTTGTGCCGGAATTACTCACAGCCCGGTTATGATTTTCGCTGCTGAGAATACGGAAATCTTGAAAATTAATGGTCAGAAAATTATTTCACTGTGCGATAATGCTTGCCCGTCCCACAAAAAACTTCTTAATAATATACTTAAGCTGGTTGCAAAGAAGAATTTTGCGCTTAACCGCAAAATTGAGGTGCTGTCCAAACGGACAACAAGGGAAAAAATATTGTGTTTTTTCGATTTATATAGTAATGGTACAAAAAAATTCGCCATCCCTTTTAACCGTGAAGAGATGGCGCAATATCTATGTGTTGACCGCAGTGCAATGTCAAATGAATTATGTAAAATGCGTGATGAGGGAATGTTAAAGTTCAAAAAAAATAAGTTTGAGATTTTATAAGCATTTTACCTCAAGATATCCTTCTAATTTACCCATATCATATTCTTCAAAAACAGGCAGATTGGGGTCATAAAATTTACCATCATAATAAACCAGATAATGGCAATAAAGCCCCATTTTTTCCATCATAATACAGCACTTAGGCAGTGTAACTTCACGCCCTTCAGTATATATAACTGTATCACTATGTTCAATCCCATAATAATTGAGGGCTGAAATCATCTCCCCCATCTTGGCTTGCCATTCGCGGAGTCCCATCACATTTACAACTTCTGCAATCGTTACCCCGGCCAGCATTGCAATGCAGGTTTGACTGCACAAACCATCCACCGGCTGGATAATTACTTCCATACTGCCGATATTGCGGATTGGATTAGTAAAGCTATAAGGTGAATCTTTCTCAAGCTTTATAAGGCTTTCTCTGATATGCAGTAAAATCTCGTGTTCCTGACCGGTATCAATGTGCAGAATATCATTTTCGCCAAGATTAATTTTGTATCTGCCGTTTTTATTAACCGGCAGTAATTTACACTCGGTACTTTGATTTGCAAGATTAATAGTTGCATCAATTATATCACGCTTCTTGCAGACTTCCCAGACGTTAAAGGGTAGTTTAATCTGATAAACATCATTTTGCTTTTCAATTTTTCCATTGAATAAATAACGCATAAACCGCTCCTAGTTGTCAATGTCGCTTTTATTGTCCTCTTTTGTAGGATCCATCATCCCATTTGCTACAGTACTAAAAATAACTACGACTAGTACAATTATTGCTATCACAGCCCCTATAATTAGCATTATTTTCATTTTATAACCATATTCCTTCCAAAATCTGGAGACTTTGCGCGTAGGCAAATCTCCCAGTTGAAAATCTTTGATTTTCAACTTATATAGCCATTCCGGTTTCAATATTTCCTAGTACTTATTTTATACTATGTTGCAGGGATTTTCAATAATATTCTTCATAAAGCCGGAAAAGTATGCTAACATCATAAATGAAAGAAATGTGAGGGCTACATATGTTTCGTTTATGGGCAAAAATATTTGCGGAAAATCGTTTAGTTAAGGATGTTGTTATCTGCAACGAAGAAAATGATACCCGCACACGCAAAATTCTAAACGCATTAGACAACGCTTGTTATGAATTTGATTTAGGTAAACCGGTTTGGCTTGATGCTAATATCCGCGACTTTAAGCGACATAGCAAAGTGCGGTTTAGTCAAGATAATTTTATTGAGAAAATAGATTTTGATTTCTTGGAAATTCAGGTAATTGAGGAATAAAAAAACAAGAGATTTTCTAAGTTTGTGTCCATTGGAACACAACCAAAGAAAATTTAAAGCTTCGTTTGGTAAATTTGTTATTGACAAAGGAAATGTTATGTCATAGTATGTTACTATACGTGACGTAGTTTTCAATACTACATCTCGCATTTTGGAGGTCAATATGCAAATTACTATTCGTGAACCTGGCAGTGCCATCACTCATTTTATCGGGATGATTCTCGTAATGCTTGCTGCTATACCTTTACTGACTAAGGCTGCCAATGCGGCTCATGCCCTTGCACCGCTGGCCCTTTCTGTTTTCATCCTGACGATGATGCTTTTATATGGTGCAAGTACCGCCTATCATGCTGTTTCACTTTCTGAAAAAACCATCAAATTTTTTAAACGAATTGACCATATGATGATTTTCGCTCTGATTGCCGGCTCTTATACCCCGGTATGCCTGACTGTCCTTGAAGGTCCGGTTGGCAATACCCTGCTGATTGTCATCTGGTCATTAGCTTTTATCGGAATGGTGGTCAAAGTTTTTTGGATAACCTGCCCGAAATGGTTTTCATCATCCATTTATATTGCGATGGGTTGGGTATGTATAGGCTTTATCGGCCCGCTTATTAATACTTTACCGGCGGCAGCACTTTTTTGGCTCGCTGCCGGCGGAGTGATTTATACCATTGGCGGGGTAATTTATGCCTTGAAACTGCCGTTATTTAATTCCCGGCACATTAATTTTGGTTCCCATGAGATATTCCATCTATTCGTGATGGGGGGAAGTTTTTGTCACTTTGTATTTATGTTTTTCTTTATTGCTTGATAGCCCCTTAACCTCATTCAGCATCGTGCCGCCCAGTATCAAAATACCACCCAGAATTTGCAACCATCCCATCCTTTCACTAAGAATCAACGCCGAAAGCAAAATCGCCGTTAAGGGGTCAATATAGCTAAGCAAAGCCGCCGTCTGCCCTTTTAGCGCATGAAGGCCGGAAAAATAAAGATAATAAGCAAATCCGGTATGAAAAATACCCATTGCCAATAATAAAATAACACCTGTTATTGTTATCGTTTCCGTATTTTCAGGCATAGTCAATAAAACATAAGGCAAAAGTGAAAGCGCTGCAAAACCGACCTGGATAACCGTACGTTCCAAATCAGTGACTTTGCGGAAAAATTTGTTCAGGATAATCACCGTTGCATAAAAAGCCGCCGCCCCTAACCCGTACATTATTCCAATTAAATCATCCCCCCACAAGGTGTAACCCGCCTGGCTTTGACCAGTCTGGCCATTTCCCGCCCCGCCAAATCCAGTAATCAGCCAAATCCCTGCAACGGCCGCCAAAATGCAACCGGCCTTGACCAGAGTCAGCTTTTCTTTTAAAATAAAAGGTGAAAGAAAAATGACTATAACCGGGGCAAAGTAGTAACAAATAGTGGCGTTAGCAATAGTGGTATAGCGGTATGACTGGAACAAAAAAATCCAGTTTACGCCAATAGCAATACCGGAAAAAATAAGAATCCACATATCGGCCCGAATTCGTTCCCAAGACATTTTTTTGCGTAATAAAATCATTGTCATCAATAAAACAAGGCAGCCAATGATACCCCGGCCTAAGGCGATTTGTGCTGAAGGCAGGGGGATATAGCGGACGAAAAGCCCAACACTGCCGAATATCAACATCGCGGATATGTATTTTAATCTTGCGGATTTCATATGAGAAGCTCCATCTACTAGTAATTAATTAAAATCATACACTAGTATATCATGGTAACAAAAAAAGTACATTGCATATAATAAAAAAACTTTTAGCTAGTTAAAGATGGTAAGCCATGAATAATTTTATCAACTACGCTCAAAAATTACACCTTGAAAACTACGTCGCTGATGCCCATCTCGACCTCGCCGGTGAAATTCTGCTGCGCCATCAAGCCGGTGAAACGAATATTATTCAAAGATATTATCTTGATAACTTCCGTACCGCCGGGCTTAACCTCATCATGTCTACCATCTATGTAGATGATGCCGCCCTGCCAGAAGCCGGGTTAAAAAATGCCCTTTTACAAGCCGCTGCATTAAATCATGATTTAACTTCTGTTGTTAATGATGTTATACTGGTGAAAACCCGAGAAGATTTAGAAATAGCCAGATGCCAGGATAAAATCGCCATCATTCTTTATATCGAGGGGCTTGATTTCATTGGTATTGATTTGTCCCTGCTTGATATCTTCTATGATTTAGGTGTACGCGGTGCCTCTCTCACTTGGAGCCGCCGTAATATGCTTGCCAGTGGCTGCTGCCGGGCTATCGAAAAAAAAGCTATCACCGGCGGCTTGTCCGAGTATGGTTTTGCCGCCCTTAATAAGCTTAGCCAGCTCTCCTGCTTTATCGATGTCAGTCACCTAAATGACGACGGTTTTGCCGATATATTAAACACTGTTAGTAAACCCTTTATAGCCACTCATTCAAACGCGCGCGCTGTTTATGACAGCTATCGTAATCTCACCGATGAACAGATCGTCTCTCTATGCCGGCGGGGCGGCTTAATCGGAATAAACGCTTGCAGCCTCATTACCGGTTCTTACGAAAACGGCAATCATCTGGATAAACTTGTTCAACATATAATGCACATTACCAAATTAGTTGGCAGTCAACATTTATGTTATGGTTTTGATTTGTGTAATTCATACGCCCTTGCTGAACCGCGCCTAAATTCCGAACCGGAGCTTTTTGATTGTTTTGAAAATCACCGCGATGCGCCATTACTTACCGCAGCCCTTCTTGAACGGGGAATGCCGGAAGATGAAGTAATTGGTATTATCGGGCGAAATTTGCGGAATTTTATTATTAATTATCTGCCTTAACTTTATTGACTATTGCAGTCAACGGTGTTGGGAAATACTATCCAACCCCAAGAAAATATGTTATACTTTACCAATAACGATTCCAGAAAGGCTACAAAAATGAATTATCAAGAAGCTTATCAAAAACTAGAAAAATACGGACAAACCCATCTATTAAAATATTATGAGGAACTAACAACAGCAAGTCAGGAAAAATTGCTTTCCCAAATCGAAGAAACTGATTTTTCGGTCCTTTCGGCAATCAAAAATTCCGGTGCCCCTTGTACTAGAGGTAAGATTACTCCATTAAAAGCTTTGGAAATCAAGGATATTGAACCCCGGAAAGCCGAATTTACTGCACTTGGAATTGAAGCAATTAGAGCCGGAAAAGTCGGGGCGGTTATCCTAGCCGGTGGAATGGGGACACGTTTAGGTTCAGACAAACCCAAAGGTCTTTATAATATCGGCCTGAATAAGCCGGTATATATTTTTCAACGCCTGATTGAAAACTTACTCGATGTAGTAGAGCAAACCGGTACTATTGTGCCTTTATATATTATGACCAGTGACAAAAACAATGACGAAACCATAGCCTTTATGAAAGAACATAACTATTTTGGCTATGATAAAAATAATGTTACCTTTTTCAAGCAGGAAATGGCTCCCGCTTCTGATTACAACGGCAAGGTCTTTCTTGAAGAAAAGGGCTTGATTGCTTCCTCGCCGAATGGCAATGGCGGCTGGTATGCCTCAATGGACAAAAATGGGGTTGCAAAAGCGGCAAAAGCGAGGGGAGTTGAGTGGCTTAATATCTTTAATGTTGATAACCCCTTGCAGCGAATCGCCGACCCCTGTTTCGTTGGTGCAACGATAGATGCCGCTTGTGTGGTTGGTGCCAAAGTCGTCCACAAAAATACCCGTGATGAAAAAGTCGGGGCAATTTGCTTGGAAGACGGCCGCCCTTCGATTGTTGAATACTATGATATGACCGATGAACTGATGGATGCAAAGGATGAAAATGGCAATCCCGCTTATGGTTTCGGGGTGATTATGAATTATCTTTTTAAGGTGAAAAGTCTTGATGAAATCCTGGAAAAAAAGCTGGAAATCCATTTAGTTGAAAAGAAAATCCCTTATCTCAATGATGAAAGTAAGCCGGTCAACCCCACTGAACCTAATGGGTACAAATATGAAATGCTTGCGCTTGATATGATTCATCAGTTAGATAGCTGCCTGCCTTATGAGGTGGTCAGGGAATATGAGTTTGCCCCGATTAAAAATTTGACGGGGGTGGATTCAGTTGAAAGCGCACGGGAATTGTGTTTGAAAAATGGGATTGAACTATAAAAGCTACGCCCGGCGGTAGCAATTCTTTTTTAAAGGAGTAGAAAATATGTCAATTTTAGTTACCGGCGGAGCCGGTTTTATCGGCAGCCATACCGTAGTTGAATTACAAAATGCCGGTTATGAAGCAGTTGTCCTTGATAATCTCTCAAATTCCAGCAAAAAAAGCCTTGAACGGGTGGAAACAATTACTGGAAAAGTGATTACATTTTATGAAAATGACATTAATGACCGGGCGGCTTTGCAAAAAATCTTCAAAACCGAAAAAATCACCGCTTGTATCCATTTTGCCGGCCTTAAGGCTGTTGGGGAATCGGTGAATAAACCTTGGGAATATTACCAAAACAATATCGCCGGTACATTGGTACTGGTTGATGAGATGCGCAAAAATGGAATAAAGAATTTAATTTTTTCGTCGTCGGCAACTGTTTATGGCGACCCCGCTTTTATCCCGATTACCGAATCATGTCCGAAAGGTATTTGCACTAATCCTTACGGCTGGACGAAATCTATGCTTGAACAAATTCTGACCGATATCCAAACCGCTGACCCGGAATGGAATATTATTTTACTGCGTTATTTTAACCCGATTGGCGCTCATAAAAGCGGTACTATCGGGGAAGACCCGAATGGCCTCCCGAATAATCTCATGCCTTTTATCACCCAAGTTGCCGTTGGCAAATTACCGGAATTAGGGATTTTCGGCAATGATTATGATACTCCCGACGGAACCGGTGTCCGCGATTATATTCATGTTGTTGATTTGGCTGACGGCCATGTTAAAGCTCTGAAGAAAATTGATGAAAAATGCGGCCTTGAAATCTATAATCTTGGAACCGGCACCGGTTATAGCGTTCTTGATATTATCAGTAATTTTGAAAAAGTAACCGGAATTAAGATTCCTTATACTATCAAACCGCGCCGTTCCGGTGATATCGCTTCATGTTATGCAAATGCCGACAAAGCAAAAACCGAGCTTGGCTGGAAAGCAAAATACGGCATTAGCGAAATGTGTGCTGACGCCTGGAACTGGCAGAGTAAGAATCCGGAGGGGTATCAGTAAATAGCAAATGCGGCACCTAACTAAGTGCCGCATTCTCTTAAGGCATCCTTGCCTGTCATTTTTTTATCCCAACAAAATCTTCACTAAATCAAGCGGGTCAACACCTTTGCCATCTTTGTAAACGCGCATATTTCCGCCGGAAATTTCGTCTACGAGGATAACCTGGCCGTTATTGCTGCCAAACTCAAGTTTAATGTCAATTAGCTCTAAACCTTTTTTTGCCATATCATCTTTGAGTATTTTGCAAATATTCTTGGTTTGCTCTTTTAATGAATTATATTCTTCATTCGTTAAAATTCCGAGCATTGCAAGGGCATCTTTGGTAATAAGCGGATCGTCACGGTCATCATCTTTTAAGGTAACTTCAACCAGTGAATCAAGTACTTGACCTTCGGTAGCATAAAGGCCATAACGGCGTAAGAAGCTGCCAACTGCTTTATAACGGCAGATTACTTCAATACCTTTGCCAAATGGGGTCATTGGAAGTACTTCCATCGTGCTATTTTCAATATCAGCATCAATATAGTGGGTTTTAATGCCGTTTTCTTTTAATAAATTGAAAAAATATTTTGTTAATCTAATGCCGGCTTGTCCCATTCCATCGATTGTTAAACCAACTTTGTTGGCGCCGGGATCAAAAACACCATCTGCTCCGGTGACATCATCTTTAAACTTCAAACAATAATTTCCATTTGCCAATTCATAAACGTCTTTTGTCTTACCTTTGTAAACTAAATTCATAAAATTTACCGCTCCTTTTCTCGTCACCACTATCTGACGGCTGCTTATTACTGTTCACGACAAACCGCAAACCGCAACGAATGCACAAATCGCGTTAAAAAATGCGATTTGGCGCTTCGCAACTCGGGATTTTGCGCAAAACGCAAAACACCTCGCGGAACAATGATGCCTTGAACTGTAACTATCTCTTTTTTATCGTTTACATCATAACATGACTTTGCCATTAATTACAAATGTTTTTTTGCAAAATATAAATGGGTATGGCTGAACTGGAAAAATCTTTACATGGTTTTCACCGATGATAAATGCTAAGATTAAAACGAAGAGAAAACCAAACATCAAATAAAGGAAGGTACAATATGCCTTGGAAACGAAACTCCAGGATGTTCAAAGAAGCCCGGAATTTATCCCTCTTACTTGAAGATGTTGCCGGAAATGCCGAAGCAAAAGCGATGCTTAAGGATATGATATCGTTTATCAAAAATCCGGATAAATACGCTGATGTCGGCGCAAGAATGCCCCGGGGTATCCTTTTCTACGGGCCGCCGGGAACGGGAAAAACCCTGATGGCGAAAGCAATCGCCGGCGAAGCAGGTGTGCCTTTTTATGCTTGCAGCGGTTCTGATTTTATGCAAACTTATGTCGGAGTCGGGGCAAGCCGAATCCGTGAACTTTTTAAAACCGCCAAAAAAGCCGAAAAAGCGGTTATCTTTATAGATGAAATTGATGCGATTGGCAAAAAACGCGGGCGTGGGCCCGGGGCAAGCCATGATGAACGCGACCAGACTTTGAATGCCCTTTTAGCTGAAATGTCCGGCTTCCATGACCGTGACGGCGTAGTGGTAATTGCCGCAACCAACCGTTTAGATACCCTGGATGATGCTTTAACCAGACCGGGGCGCTTCGACCGTTTAATTGAAATCAGCCTGCCCGACGTTAATGCAAGGCAAAAAATCCTGACTCTTCATGCTTCTGATAAACCGCTTGATGAAAGCGTTGATTTAACAGCATTAGCGAAATCAACCGTATCTTTTAGCGGGGCAATGCTGGAAAATCTTTTAAATGAAGCGGCTATTTTCGCTGCAAATGAAAATAACGGAACTAAAGTTTTTATTAATCAGACACATATTGATAAAGCATTTTTTACAGTTATTGCCGGGGCGGAAAAAACTGACACTAGTTTTATCACTGAAGAAGACCGCAAAATCACGGCCTTTCATGAAGCAGCCCATGCCCTTGCAACCAGATTGTTATTACCTGATTCTTATATTTCCAAAGTAACGATTATCCCAAGCACCCGCGGGGCCGGCGGATTTAGCTTAAGCATTCCAAAAGATACTCTTTATATGACTAAGGAGAAGCTTTTAGCTAATATCAAAATCCTCTTAGCCGGGCGGGCCGGTGAGGAAATTATTTTCGGCGAAGAAAAAATCACCACCGGCGCTTCCAATGATATTGAAAAGGTGTCAACGCAGATGGTGAATTTTATTTCTACTTATGGGATGGACGAAGATTTCGGCATCTTTAATATGAATGTCCTTGCAAATGGCAATAGTTTCAGCGCCGGGACTAGTGAAGCAAGACTTGTTGACTTATGCCGTGACCGCATTAAACTTCTTTATCATGAAACTAGGGAATTAATTTCCAATAATATAACCGACCTTAAGAAAATCGCTGCCGAACTATTAAACCGTGAATCATTAAACCATGAGGATATTGAGGCATTGCTATCTTCTTAGTATAGTATAATTCACGATATCCATCAGCATAAACCTGAGAACCATCTTCGCATAAACAAAATGTCCTACCGTTTCCCCAGCTCCGTATCCATCTCCGTCACCTTGCTAAACTTCTTAATGTAATCAACAATTTCTTCAAACTGGCAGAAAGCAAGGCCAACGTAACTATCAGCCGCACCGTAATAAACCGCGATTTTGCCGCTGTCAGGGTCATGAATCGTCGCGCAGGGGAAGATTACGTTGGGTACAAACCCGCGTTCTTCATACCACTCTTCCGGGGTCAGGATAAAGTTTTCACAACGATATAATACTTTCGACGGGTTCTCAAGGTCAAGGATTGCCCCGCCAATCGAATAAACAAACCCATTGCAAGTACCACTGACACCATGATAAAAGACAAGCCAGCCTTCACTTGTTTCAATCGGGGCAGCCCCGCCGCCGATTTTCACTGACTCCCACCAGGCATGGCCGCGCCCCATCACATGGCGGTGTTTACCCCAATATACCATATCGGGGCTTTCGCTGATGAATATGTCGCCAAAAGGCGTATGGCCTGAATCAGAAGGGCGTGACATCATTACGAAATTCCCGTTTATTTTCCGCGGAAACAAAACTGCATTACGGTTATAAGGGATAAAAGGGCTTTCCAGCCGCGTAAAATTCTTAAAGTCTTTTGTTTCAGCAAGGCCAATCGAAGCACCATAAAAATCCTGGCACCAAATAATATAATATGTATCTTCAACTTTTACCAAACGAGGGTCATAAGCATAATGAGGCATTGCCGGATTACCTTCCTCATCAACAAAAGGAATCTTTTCTTTATCAAATTCCCAGTGAATCGCATCCTTGGAGCGCCCTAAGTATATGTGGGGTACGCCGTTCGTCTGCTCGCCACGGAAAACGCCAATGAAACCTTCACCATAAGGCATTACCGCACTATTAAATATCCGGGCTACATTTTCAACCGGGTTCCGGCCAATAACCGGATTTTTCGTATAGCGCCAAATTGGGGCATTTTTAATTCCTTCCGGTTTTTCTTGCCATGGTACATTTGGCACCGGCGGAGCAATCATTTTAATACTCATATCGATTTCCTTTCTAAATTAGGCCGTGAGTGAGTATTTCTGACTTCGCAAGCAAGCCGTTGGAAAACGTCGGCACTTTGGCGGCTTATTTGCCGCCTTAGTACCGTTACGTTTTACATTGAGCGAAAGCGTGCCTTGCGGCGAAGTGCAGAGAATACTCACATACGAACCTAGTTTGAAACCTTACCTAAAAAGTGCATTCAAAGCATCTTGATATTGATTGCGGTGTGTTTCCTGAAGCTGGCCGGGAGTCATAGCCCCGGTAAACAGCTCATTAAAGCTACCGGCCAAACCTTCTATCGACAAATTACTCCAAAGGTCAAAAGAACCGATTGAGCTTGCATCAAATGTAACACTGAAATTTTGTTCCTGTAATTCAACATCATATGCAGTTGTAGTATACCACCAGTTCAAAACTTCTCTGTCATCACGGACAGTGACATCCATATCATACCAATTCCAAAAATCATAAATGATATTAAAAACTCGCAACGGTTCTTCGATACCGGCGGGAATGACATACCACTCACCATCAACTACTCTTTTACCGGCGTTGGTCGCTTTGTCGCCGCTCGGGCCAACCGGCCAGCGGACATAAACGGTGTCAAAATTGAGAGCATTATCGCTTAATGCATCATAATCGCCGTTATTGGCAATCCATTGGGTAATCGGAAAGAAGCCAATATTACCTTCACGATACTGGCCGCGCATTGAACTGGAAGCTGCGCTTTCATCGAGATCATACGGATAAGCAACATTGAGGACATTGTACATGTCATACATTAACTGCAGAACTTCGCCGACTTCTTTGGAAGATAGATTTTCGGTGCCATCTTTGGCTACATAGGTACCGTTACTCATCAATAGCTCGGTAAATGTTTCCTGGAAGTAACCGCAGTAACCCCATTGGTTAATCTGGCCGTCACCGGTCGTATCCTGGGTCAGGGCAACACAGTATTCAATAAATTTGTCCCAGGTCCATTCACCGCGTTCCCACAAATCAACCGGGCTTTCCAGATTGTTTGCTTCAAGCATTTGTTTATTAAAGCCCAATACATAAGTATTTTCTATCTGCGCTTCGCCGCCGGATTTGCCGAATATAGAGGCCTTGCCATCGCCTAAATTCAAAAAACGGGCATTAATCTGATTCGTCAAAATATCATGGTCAGCCGGTAATATTGACTTTAAGTCAACCACAAGGCCGTTCATTACTGCCGGGACACCGAAGTTGATGTTGACAAGATAGATGTCCATATCCGGCGCACCGGCAAGGACTGAAGTATTAAGTGATTCGATAACTCCGTCATAGGTCAAGTTATGAAAGAAAATCCGGGCATTGTGAATATCATTTATTTCCTGGACCCGGTCAAATCTCCGGTGCGCAACATCCAAACCGGAATAAGTCGGGTCATCTTCAACCGAAGTGTGGGAGCTATCATAAAAAGGCAGCCACCATGTCCCGATGTTGATATCCCTCGGCCCGGTAGATAAAGCTGTGCTTTCAACAGCACCGGCTTCGCCCGTAGCTGTAGTACTTCCACTGGTTTGTTCTGCGTTGCCGCCACATGCCATAATAGAAAGGGACAAAATAGCAGCAAGGCCTAAAGCTAATAATTTCTTTATTCTATTCATTTATTTTTTTCCTCCCTATTAGTTTCTATTGCCGATTTTTAAGTAAAACACTTCAAAATCTTCACTTGCTTCAACAAAAAGCTCAAAATCAGTATCGGCAAAACCTTCGCCAAAAGCCGCTTCCATCTCTTCAAAAGTAGACTGGGCGAGTCCACCGCCGGAATTAACTGCATCCGCATCCCAGTTTACCCGAATCCAATCGGCACCGTTATATCCAATCCATGCCGTTCCGATTGAATCGAAAGCGAAAGTGATAATAGCACCGGGGACAAGTAAGGCTTTTTCATCATCGGTAAGCGGAACATAAACCTGCGACCAACCACCGCCGCCAGTTCCGGCAAAACCGGTGATTTCTGTTTCGACGACTTTTGATTTAAGAATCGGCAGCCCGATTTTTACATGGAATATTTCAAAATCTTCGCTTGATTCAACGAAAAGTTCAAAATCATTACCGGCAAAACCTTCACCAAAAGCTGCCTCCATCTCTTCAAAGCTAAATTGGACAATACCGTCACCAGTCAAAATTGATTCATGATCCCAATTCACCCGAATCCAATCATCGCCATTGTAACCAACCCAAGCCGGGCCGGCAGATGCATAGGCAATTTCAATTACCGAACCGGGAACAAGCATAGCTTTCTCTTCATCGGTAAGCGGAACATAAACCTGCGACCAACCGCCGCCGCCGGTTCCGGCAAAGCCGGCGATATCATGCTGCTTGCCCAGGGCGTAAATAGGTACCGCCGTCCCGATTCTTAAGTTGAGCACTTCAAAATCTTCACTTGCTTCAACGAAAAGTTCAAAATCATTACCGGCAAAACCTTCGCCAAAAGCCGCTTCCATCTGTTCAAAAGAAAATTGGACGATTCCGTCGCCGGTAAGGATTGATTCATGATCCCAGTTCACCCTAATCCAATCATCACCATTATAGCCAACCCAAGCCGGCCCCGCAGAATTATAATTAATTTCAATCATCGAACCGGGGACAAGCATTGCTTTTTCATCATCACTAAGCGCTACATAAACCTGTGACCAACCACCGCCGCCGGTTCCGGCAAAACCGTCTACTTCTACGGCATTAGCTAAATAATACATGTTACGGTCAAGCCCGCCTTCATCATAAAATGCATCCGGGCCGTTAAAGGCAACCGTAGAATCACCCTTTAGGGTATTTCCGGCACTGTCTAAGAAACGTATATCACCGATATAAAAAGTCACGAAACCATTTCCTTGCTCAGGGCCCGTATCTGTATCAAGATACATGATTAATAAATTTTCTGTTCCGGCGGTGAACAAGTCTGTAATTTCATTAGAAACAACACCCCGATTCGGATTCCTATTTGCCAGATAAACCGAAAAAGCTTCCGTATTACTGTACAATTGATTACCGACCCAAGCTTGATATTTTCCCGAGATAGCGCTGAAACCGCCATCATGGCTTGTTCCGATTGTCATATCAATACCGGCCAGATTCGCGATATCATTCCCCAATACGCTGCCGATATCAATCGCGATATAAGACTTTTGACCATCGACATTTTTGACTTGGAGAGCTTTAGAGCCATTCCAGTCAACTACTGACAGTTCAGAATTGTCAGCATTAACCGGACCTGTATACATAGCGATAAAGCCATAATTACCGTCCGCAAAATCAATGCTCACTTCTCTTGGTTCTTCCGGAACAACTTCCGGGGCCGGTATCGGGGCAGATTCTTCGACTACCGGGGCAGGAGCTATAGTTTCCTGCTCTTCACTACCGCATGCGGTCAGCGAAAGAGTTAAAACTCCTGCTAGTAACAGTGCTACTAATTTTTTTGCTTTCAACTTTTTCTCCTCCTTTTTTAATAGAAAATTGTTAGCTCCTTGGGATGGGGACTTAACCTACGATGCCGCTACGCTCCACACCCTCAATAAAATACTTCTGCAATACGATATAAATAATTACGATGGGTAATAAGACTAAGACAATCCCGGCATTAAGATACAGTTCTTGAATTACTACTTCAAGAATCTGGTCTTGATTGGTAATAGTCGCCTGCAGGGATGCTATCTTTTTACTAATCACCGTCTCATCGCTAATCAGAAATAGTTTCGCATAAAAAGTATCATTAAACTGCCACACCAATGAAAAAATCGTCACGGTGATAACAGCCGGCATCGCATTTACTAACATAATTCTAAAATAAGTATACCACACTCCGGCGCCGTCAACAAAGGCCGCTTCTTCAATTTCTTTAGGTAATCCCCGGAAAAACTGGGTAAAAATGTAAATATACAACCCCGAACGGACACCGGTTCCAAGGAAAGTCATGATATACATCGGCACTGTTGTTCCCATCAGATTAACCGGGGCACCATTAATCAAAGTCATCAGCCCAAAAGGGTCAAATTCGCGGAAAGTCAGATAAACCGGCAACATTATTGTATTCGCCGGGATAATAATCATAACAACAACACAAGCAAATAATAATTTCTTAAACGGAAAATCAAACCGGGCAAAACCGTAACCAACCATTGAGCAAACCAGCAATTGAATGATTAATAGAGTAATGACATAAATAAGATTACTGCCCATCGTACTGAAATAATCCATCCGCTCTAAAACCAAGGTATACTTTTCCCATGTTGGATTCTTCGGCAGAACATAAACCATCGGGTCATAAGCATCGGCGTTCGATGAAATTGAATTGACAAATATACCGATAAGCGGGGCAAGAATTACATAACTTACGCCAATAAGAACCGCGATCCGCCCAATCGCAAGGGCGAATTTTTTCACATCAAGGCCAAGGCTATGTATTTTGTCATGGTCGCTCATTGTATCTTTAATTATCGTGATAATTTTACTCATCTTATCTCCCATTAAATCTAAATATCTCCGTAGTCTGCAATCTTTGGCTGCAAGCTCAAAGTTTCCGTATGAAGACTTAGATTTTCTTTGTTTGCTTTCCAATGGGTGCAAATTTAGAAAATCTCTTCATACTAGGTATAATAGAACGTCCGCTTTTGAATCATTCCAACAACAAAGAATAAAATCGCCAGGGTAATAACCGTACTAATGATACTAAAAACCGAACTCAAACCATAATTAAATTGCCCGAATGCGGTGTTATAAGCCATTTCAACGACATAGCTTTTCGTAAAACTGTCAACAATCGTATATACAATATTGGTGATGATATGAGGCATAACCATCGGGAAAGTGATTTTCCAAAAAGTCTCATAACCGGTCGCCCCCTCGATATCCGCCACCTCATATAGCGAGCCGGGAATCGCTTGCAGGGCAGCGAGGAAGATGATAATTTGCACCCCCGATGCGGTAATAATCGCATTTATCCGGCTAACCGCCGTAATCAGATATTCCAAAAGTGAAATCGGCAGGCCCAAATCCAGAAAAACACCAATCAAATACCGGACATTTACCCCGCTGTCACTTGATGTAATCGATGCTTCGGAAGACATTGGGCTGATACCACCGTTCATCATCATCTCTGAAAGTTGCAGGGAATCCATGATTGCTTCCGAAGCCATGATAATCGGCAGGAAAAATATAACTCGGATAACCGCCCGCCCGGGGAATTTTTTGTTAAGCATCATTGCCATAAAAAGGCTGAAAAAGATAATTAAAGGGACATCCAGAATGATTCCAAAGATAGATGAGGTCAAATTCTGGGAAAAAGTGCCATGGACCTGAAAAGCATAACGGTAGTTTTCAAAACCGACATTAATTAATTTGTAACCGCCGTTAATCATATCCATCGTTAATTCGGAAAAAGAAAACTGGACGGTCATGATAATTGAGCGAACGTAAAAATATACAAAACCAATCAGCCAGGGCAGAATAAAAACATACCCCATCATCATCCGTTTTTGATTTAAAGTCATGCGCTTTTTCATTTTAATTCTCCATTATCCAATAGCTTCGCGGAAGAATCTCGGAGCCGTTAACGAAAACACTCTCATTATTATAATTTAAATATATCGTAATTCCGTTACTATATGATACGGCCCGGACATTATCATCAAGAATTTGATGATTAACCATAAAGGCACCGGAAACATATCTTAATGCTTCATTAATCTGATGATAAATATTAACCGCTTCATTTTTCCAGATTGCAAAAGTGGTATTAACATACCGGTTCATTCCGGTATTTTTCATTTTGTTTGCTTCTTCCCAAGTAAAAGCGTAGTGCGGTGATGCACCATATTCAATATGATTTAGCACCACCCCTGATTTATCCTCTTCGTAATTAAAATTGAGCAAAGGGCCGGCAAAATTAATACTACCGTGGATAATCATTTCATATAATGGAATTTCATGGTCAATAATAAAGAAACGGTTCGCTTTGGTTGGGGCATTGATTATGTCAGTCAAATAAGGAAAACTATAATCATAGGAACCGCTGCCCATCAAATTTTTTCCGCTTGATTCAAGCAGCTTTAGCTGTGCCAATACCACGTTAAGCGATTCCTCACGATTAATGATATTAGTCCGCCTTTTGTCGGCATGAAGCCAACTGGTAAGCTCACGTAAGGAAATCCCGCCGATATCATAACGGTCAATCCGACTGGTGAATTTTTCAACATAACGGGGTAAAAACTTTGGTGACATTAATAATTGGAAGGTTTCACCATAACCTAAAGAAGTAATCGCCCAAAGACAGCAAGGGCAAACCTGGCCTTCGGCGGCAACAAAACCAAGTCCGTAATAGCGGCTGGAAAGAGCCTGCCAATTCGCAAAACGGTCAGTATAAGGAATATACTGAAAAGCTACATCAGCATAAAAACGGCCGCCGTTATCTTCAATTTGAGCGCTAAGGCCTTCAAACTCTGCTTTGCTCCCCAGTTTGCGGACAAGGGAAATCTTATGCGGCGTATTATGATAAAATCCGCCATTGAACCAGCCTTGGAAATTCATTACCTGCTTATTTATCCCTTCTTTTTCTAACTCAAATGCCATCACTTTTGCGTTTGCAAAAGTAGTCATCGGGAAAATCCTAAGATGCTGAACTCCCAGGAAATGATTAGTTTCTTTGATTCCGCCAATTACATCGTAATAGAAAGGGATATCAAGCGGTTTCGCCGCCGTTGCTATATCCGCAAGTTGTGTTAGTTTCCCTTCGCGGAGCAATTTCTCGCGATAATAATTCGCAAGGCCGGCATAACCTTTGTATTCATCCGTCAGGAAACTATAACGGACAGTAAGATTAACATCATAAATATCCGGCTCCCTAACAAAAACATCAATATTGGAACTGCCGAAATTAATCAAATTGTCGGCACCGCTTATCCAAAAAGTCGGGTAAGCATAATTGTAGTTATTAAACGTACCGGAAACCACCGCCGATATACTTGCAAGAGTTTTTCCCTCTTCTACCTCAACCAAAATCGAACTGTTTTCACGGCAAATACCATAGAACGGCAGCTTAACATTATCAGTATTTTCGCTTCTTATCGGTACAGCCGCGAGGGGCTCAATTCCATAAATACTTTGCTGATAAATAGGATAAAATTGCTTTCCATTATTAAAATCAATTAAAGCACCCGAACCATTAGGCACAACGAAATAACCATCCTCTAAAGAACCGGCCGCACCCATCATCCGGAGCAACTGGATTTGAAAAACCGAACCGCCGCCATAAGATTTGATTTCTGAAGCCGGGACCGAGACCTTTAATGAATCACCTTCCAGCCGGTATTCCAAAGCAATATCAAAAGAAATCGGGATATTTTCGATTGCAGCATCCCCGCCTTTTTCCATCGCTTTTAGAAAATCTTCTTCCGTCCAGCCAATTTCATCAAGCCATGTTTGCATGTTGCCAAGAGTTACCGAATTATTGAGAGTTGTATTATTTATCTGCCTCATTCCCGGCCCGACATTGCTTGTGACATAGATACGGGTAAAAGTTAAACCGTTTCTTTCATCCATCTTGGCCGCAAGTTCAGCAATTTGGTCTTCATGAAGATAAAGCGGGACGGTACCGGTATTAATCTTCGGTAACTCGCCGATTCGATAACGGTAACGAACGCCATTATCAATCGCTTCGATGGTAAATTGGCCTTTTTCAACCGACATACTATAAGAATCATAAGTCCCGACCCGGACCTGGCGGTTAAAGTAGACCAGGATAAATTGGGATTTCATATTGTCAATATTAACTTTGTTGGCAACCGTATCCTGATCAGCATCAGGAGGGTTAGTGAAATAAACCTCGCCGTTTCGTTTGTCATAAACAGCAACACCGGTACTTGCCGGGTCAGTATAAAGCTTGAGATATTCATTTTCAGCAACAAGCTCAAATCCAGGCACTTTATTGACTGAATTGGTCAATGGTTGATACGGCCGGCCTTCTTCTACAGTATAAGTAGTCAGGAAATCACGGTAACGATTGTATAGGAGATAATTAAAAAGATAATAGGTAAAATATATCACCGCACCAAGTAAAGCAATCCCGAGAATTGCCAGCATAATCTTTTTAAATAAAGACCATGGTTTTTTAGTTTTAGTTTTCTTTACTGCTTTGTCTTTCATTAAATTCTCCTGTGTCATGTTTAATTTACGCAAGGAAGGTAAAAAATACTCTCCGTCACTACGGCCTAATTGAATGTAAAATATAAGTTTTCGTGCGGGTAGAAGGCGGCCTAAGGTTCCCGCGAGTAATTTTTACCTTCCTTGCGTATCCAATCCACATTTTAGAGACGGAAGAAAATCTCCGTATATATACTGCTAAAAAATAAATACACCATACTCAGCATGTTTGCTATAAGTAAAATCAAGAAAATAATAATTAGGAGTGATATAAAGGTCAAAAACAAGGTGAAAAGAGTTTTACCCATCGTATAATTATGAACCTGCATAACCCCGATTAGCATCATAATCACGCCATAACCAATTCCGGCAATCAGCATGATATAATAAAAAGCCATTTCATTGTCGGCAACTGCCTGGCTGACAATCGTTGCAGCAACTACCATTACAGTAATCGGGACGGTACCATACCCAAAAGCAATTACAATATCTTTCATCCGCCCCTCGCCCCCCATCAGGCAGGTAACTGACCAGTTACTTACTGATAAAAGTAAAAAGAAAGAAAGGACTGCGATTAATTCATAAAAACTGTCAATCCCACGAGGGTTAATATCGTTAACAACAAAACTGGCAAGCAGCCGGTTAGCCGTAAAACTAAAGGAAAATAATATGATCATCACAATTGCAAGCAAAACACTGCCCCGCTCGCGGTGGCGAATCCAATAATAACCGTCCATCGGGTGCCCGACAGTATACCACATATATTTCAATTTATCTCTGAAATTCTCCATACTACTCTCCATAATCCAGAAGAATGGAACATTCTTCCATGTAAAGCTTTAGTTAATCTTTGGTGCCGGACCTTTTCCGATGCCTTAGATTAATTCTTCACATTATTCATATGTAAAACCTGCCCCAGTATCATCGGTATCACCTTTTTTCTTTCTAGTTTTGCGGATTCGCTTAAAAATCATACTTCCGGCAACTAATACCGCCATTGCGGTAAGGCCGGCATTGGCATGTTCAATCAAGATACTATTGCGGTAACGCCGGAAAGCAATCGAATAATACTCACGGTTCATTCCAAGGCGTAAATATCTCATTGCCAACGCATTATCACCGGCGGTCAGGTAAGCTTTACCCAGGCCGGTATTGGCAAGTTCATTATTTTCATTAATTTCAAGTACTCGTTTCCATAAATCGACCGCAAGGGCTTCATCACCGTCAAAACGCAGGGAAACCGCTTCATTTATCAAACGTCCGTACTCCGTCGCTCTAAAAGTAACAATCTCCGACCGCCCGGCATCAAGGACTAAAAGCCTGTCATTCATATCCTCAATTGATACCGGAAGGTTAAATGTCCCCTCTTGAGTACCAAGGGCACCAAAAATATAAAGAAGGTTCCCTTCGTGGTCATAAGTGAAAATCCGTCCGCGCCGGCGGTCAAGGGCGGAATAAAGCCCATTACCCCGGTAAACAACGTCAATAAACTGAGACGGGCCGGCAAAATCCGTCGGGCCGAAAATCATCAAGTCGCCGCCGATATTTTCATTTCCGCCTTTTTTAATCACGTCCTCACCTTTAGGATTCAAACGCCGTACGCCCTGAACCCCTTCATTATCAATACTTGAAGCATAAACAAAACCACCCTGGTCGATATCAATTCCCGTAAATTCAGTGGGGATAAATAGCTGCTGGTTCGCCCGCTGTTCTCTCGTCGCAAGCCGTTTCCAAATTTGCTCCCACGGGGTTATGATAACACTAATCGTGCCAAAAAAGCTGGAAAAATCACCATTAGCTTCAAAAACCATAATCCCTTCAAACATAAACTGAGCGGTACAGTAAATCCGGTCGGCATAATCAACCGCGACCTTTAAGGGGGTAAAAATAAAATTCTCATCAAGGCTCTCGGAACGCGGGTTAGCAACTATTTTTACCAACGTCCCATCCTGCTCAAGGACGACAATCCGGCGGTTTTGTGAATCGGCAACATAAATCTGATTTTTTCCGGAAACACAAACACCGGTAGGCTGGTTAAAGGTATCGGTGACACCGTTATTATCAAATGAAGAAATAATTTTGATACAGTTTGACATCGTGCTATCAATTACGACAATGCGGTTATTACCCGTATCGGCAACATAAAGGTCGCCATAGGGTGAACGGCTGATATCCTGGGGGCTGGCAAACCGGCCGATTGACTCACCGTTATATGTAAAATTCTCCGCCCGGACAATCTTATCGGGAATATAAGCCGCCGGGGAAAGTTTGATTTGTTCCCATAGGTCATAATTATAAGTATCATAAGGAAGCCCGCTAGGAGTGGCATAAACCGGCAAGGTGGAAACAGCGATTGTTGCGGCGGTGATAAAGACCGCCATGATGATGGAAGTAAGACGTTTTCTCATTATATAGTCTATGCCTTTCATAACCTGCAAATTTTGAGCCGTTAGGCGTAAATTTGCCGAATGAACATCTTGATTTTCATTCTTTTATCCCCGATGAAGTCATCGTTTCCAATATATTACGCTGGCAAATCAAGAAAAAGGTAATCGGGACGGCAGCAATAATTAATGTCACCGCCGCAGCCGCACCGGCCCGGGCAACACCCCCGGCTTCAACCTGGAAAAGGGCATGCTGCATCGGCCTAAGCTGTTCGTCACGTAGGAAAGTCCCGCCGGTATTCGCCCACATCTGCTGAAACTGGAAAATCGCTAAAGTGAGCCATGCCGGTTTGACATTCGGCATAATTATTTTCCAGAATGTCTGCCATTCGTTGGCACCGTCTAACCGTGCCGACTCAATCAATGAATCAGGGAGTTGCTCCATAAACTGCTTCATTAGGAACAAACCCATGCCAAACGAAAAAGCCGGAAGAATCAATGCCCAGTATGTATTATTTATTCCAAGCCAAGTGATAATCATAAATTGTGGTGTCTGCGTAACCGTCCAGGAAAACATCATTGATAAGATAACCATATGGAATAATACTTTTTGGCCAGGAAATTTGTTTTTTGCTAAGGGATAAGCTGCTAAAGAGGCAACAATAACATGGCCAACCATTCCGCCGCCGGTGAGGATAATCGTATTGAGGATATAACGGGAAAACGGTACCCACGAATCACTCATAACCACAAACAAATCGGAGAAGTTTTCCAGGGTCGGGTTTTTGACGAAAATCTTCGGCGGGAATTGAAAAAGTTCGTCAAGGGGCTTTAAGCTATTATTAACCACCATTACTAAGGGCATAATCATAGCTATGCCGCAAAAAACCATCAGGGTAAAAAGCAATGTATTACCGGCCATCGAGCGGTTTAATTGTTTTTCTTTTGGTTTGAAAAGGCGTTTTTTTAGTTTTTTGAAGGTGATTTCTTTCATAATATGTACCTATATCTCAACTCCGTAAGTCGGGCAATAAGCTCTCTCCGACTCTGCGGCCTAATTGGCGTAAAATATATATCTATTTTGTAAGGAAGGCAATAAACATTCTCCGTTGCTAGGCCTAATTGGTGTAAATTACAAATTTCATATGGGGAAGAAGGCGGCCTAATGCAACTTCGAATTGTTTTTGCCTTCTTTACTCAATCTAAGTATTTACCCAGTAAGCTACCTTTAAATTATCAAATTCAATCCTAAGTACCGACCCGGCGGAGCATTTTTTGGACTATCAGGTTGGTGCCTAGCATCAGAAAGAACAAAACGGTTGCGATTGCCGAGGCGTAACCCATTTCAAAGCGGACGGTGCCATAATCAAGCAAGTGGGTAACAACGGTTGAACCTTCGTAGTTTACCGAAGGGTTCCCCATCAATTGTATCGAAACGTCGGCAATAGCAAAAGCATTGGTAATCTGCATAATCGCTCCGAACATCAACTGTGGTTTCATTGAGGGTAAGGTGACATACCATAATTCCTGCCAGCGGTTTTTGATTCCGTCAATCGCGGCGGCTTCATACAATGTTTTGTCAACCGTTTGCAGACCGGCGATAAAGGCAAGAAAACCAGTTCCAAGGCTAAGCCATAATTGAACAACAATCAAAGCGGGCATAATCCAGGTCGGGGTCACAAGCCATTGAATCGGCTCGGCAATAATATCCCATTCAATCAAGAAGCCATTCAAATATCCATAACGGTCAGCCGAAAGAATCAGCCGCCAAACGATGTAAGCATTGCCGGAAATTGAAGGCGCATAAAAAATCAAAGTCAGAAAAGCCCGGAGCCAGCCTTTAAACTCATTAATAATCCAGGCAAATAACAGACACATGAAATAACTAACCGGACCGGTGACAAGGGCAAGAATTAAAGTATTTTTTAAGGACTTAAGGAAAATATCGTCCTCAAGGAAAAGTTTGATATAGTTTCTCCAGCCGATAAACTGGGGCATTTCAAGCATATTATAAAAAGTAAAGCTTAGTCCTACCGACATCACAACCGGCAGAACTGTGAAAAAGAAAAACAAGGTAAAGTAAGGCGCAAGCATCATATACGAGGCCTTATTTTTCTTAATCTGGTAGCGGAGAGTTGCTTGTTTTTTCGCAATTGCCAGTGCATCCGCTTTTGCTTTTACTTGTTCCATTTGTTTATCCTTTATATTTTATCGAGTGACATTCTGCTCCGTAAGTCAGATAAAGTATATCTCTGTCTCTACGGCTTAATTGGTGCAAAATAAATTTTTTCTTTCGGGAAGAAGGCGGCCTAAGGTTCCATCTTCGGTTTGGTTTTGAGATAACTTTATCTTCCTTACTCAATAACATACATAACCCTAATCCAGCCCAAGCTCGGCGCGTTTATGCGCTATTTCCGCGTTGATATAAATTACTTTCTCCATCAGTTCTTCCCGTGGCAGTTTGGTATCCGGTTTGTCAAAGACGATAAAATAAGCGTTAAAGGCATTACGCCAGCTATAATAACCACCGGGGACCTGCGGGATGCCCCGGACCCACTCTTTTGATTTTTGCAGGGCTTTAAAGTCATCAACCGGCCATGGCATATTGAGGAAAGCTTCGTAATTCGCCGTTGGGACACGGGCAGCAGCCCCCATCAGGCTTTCCATTTCCCGGCCATATTTAACCTGCGTTTCTTTGCTGGTCCACCATTTAAGGAACTCCCAACTCGCATCCGGTTCTTTGGTATCAGCCATAATCATTGCCGCAAGTCCCGTGCTTGCAACGGAAAAATCAACACTTCCATCTTCCTGTACTGTACCGGGGAAGGGGACAAAACTCCACAAGCCGGCAATATCCGGTGCCGAAACCGCAAAATTATTATAAGTGGTGTAACAAGAAATCATCAGCGGGCATTCACCGGTCCGGAAACGTTCTTCAACGCTGATGTCTTTATCCAGTTTATAATCGGTATAAAACTCACAAAACTCGCGGAAAACCCTAATCGCAATATCAGAATCCAAAGCTGATGCCCGGGCATCTTCAGTATAATAAGCACCGCCATTTTGGTATAATAACGAAGCAAAAGCCTGTTCATTCGGAAGCATTCCAAATTCCATCTGATTCTTTGCCAGGACTGACATCGCAACTTTGACCTCATCCCAAGTACTAGGGACAGCAAGGCCGATTTCCGAAAGGATATCCTTGCGATAGAACATGACCGGGAAAGTCAGGGTCTCCGGCAAAGCATAAACCGCCCCGCCAAAGCTAAACTGCTCATATGCGGCAAAAGGGAAACGCTCAAGAACTTCATCAATATCGTCAAATTGTGCCAAATCAAGTACTGCATTACGGATACCGTAATTAACCGGGGTATCATTTCCGGCAATTACCGTACCGGCAACCGCATTGGTGCTCGCTACCTGCAGCGCAACGTCAGGGCCCTCCCCGACCAGCGATGCCCGGAGTAAGGTTGCCATATCAACCAACTGAACATTTACGCCTATTCCAGTCGTAGGAGTAAAACTTTCATCAATCATTGACTTAATAATATTCGCCTGGTCACGGCCGGTACCAATCCAAATCGTAATTGCCCTTTTTCCGTCACCCTCAACAATCGAACCAATCCGGTTATAATCAATAATAAAGGAATAAAATAGACGTTTTATCTCAAACCATATCTTAGAAAAAATCGAAGTTTTTTCATATTTTATTTCAATATCAGGGGAATAGATATTAATCCGGTCAACTTGCAGCGGTTGATTGATAATCGTGGCAATCCAGTTACCACAGGCGCGGACGTTAGTGCGATATTCCTTAACAACACGCACGAAACGCTCCTCATCCCGAATCAGATCGTTAACCATATCACGCATGGTTAAAAGAGTTGCTTTTTTGTCCGTATTGCGCCCGGCGACAACTTCAAGGCGGGAAATTGCTTCATTCAAGATATCACGGACTTCAACTAATTCTCCGTTCAAATTCGGTAATACCCGGGCAATCTGATAATCGCGGAAAGTATCGGGAGTCGTTCCGATAATCCGGATAACCTGACGATAAATCGCATTAAGTTTCAGTACCGATTCATCAACAAGGCCGACAATTTCGGAAAATTCGCCGAGTACTACTTCCATTTTGAGAGTATGGCGGCCTTTATCAAAATAAAATAAATAAGGCTCACCTTCATTATCACTCAAAACATCTTCACGAAAATTTTGTTTGTAATTAAAAGCATATTCGGATAGTTCGGCAAAAGGAATTTCATCATTAATATAGATACGCCGCGAAACATGGATACCACGAACGAAATTTTGACAATTGTACATTGAGATATTGTAATAACCGGATTCCGGAACTTCAAATTCCCATTCAATCCATTGGCCGACATGGCCCCAGGAAATACCGCCGATAACATTATTGAGCAAATATCTCGCACTGACATCACTAATTGAAGGCGAAGTTTGAACCTGCTGCGGCACCAACATTTGCGAAGAGGTTTTGGATGCGTACTCACCCTCAATAAAAATATGATGGCCGGAGGTTTCTTTTGCACCCTGCGCTTCCCATTCAGCCTTTACCTCATCATAATTTTTCAAAGCCCCTTCATTGCTAAGAACCAATTTGTTAATCAACATCGGCTCGCGGCGCGACAACATTGAAATCGTATTTTCACCGGCTTCGAAATAAATATGTAAAGGTGAGGTGATATAACCCTTGCTGTCATAAATAAAACGGCTTTGCCATTCCGGAATTTCAATACTGCTTGGTTTAATATCATTACCCTGATTGTCTTTTTCCCAAATCAATTCAGTAATTCCATGCTCATTCACCCTGGTTTCTGCGACGTTGCTCTTCCAAACGCGGGTAAAATTGGCTTGATTCAATTCCTTAAACGGCAGCTCGCCATTAATAAAGAAGCTGCGTTCAATATTTGAGTTCTTGCCTTCAACGGGGTAATAAACTACCGAAACATTGTATAAACCACTTTCAGAAACCGTAAATTTAAATTCAATCAGAGAATCTTCACTAGTTAAAACACTGACACCGGGGACACCTTCATAGTTTTCCCAAAGTTCGGGGACCGCAGGAAGGCCGCTTTCTTCATAACGGATAAAATCACTGGCCGGGATTTCAACAATCCCAACGGGAAAAATGGCATTTGCATGTTTCAACTGGTAATTTTTGTAAGAAGGGATAGAGTTGTCGATATTATATGTACTGACGATTTCCGATAGTTCGTCCATAGACATTTCAGCGGCTTCAGAGCTAATCATATTACTGGTAAATGAAGTTAAGACTATCGAAACAGCTAATATTGTGGCAATCAGCCGTTTAAAAGTATGGTAACACTTCATGAATCAATCTCCCGGAAGATTTAGTAATTCTGTACAGCATTAAATCCAGTATTATTCATTTCTTATTAATAATTTATACATAATTAATTCTATTATGCGGTATTTTTTATAATATTGCAATATAAATATATAATAATTTTTGTAGGTATTTTATAGTAATTATTAATGATTACAAAAATTTTTGGGCAAAAAGACAAATCCCCGCCTTTACCAAATTGAGGAAAGGCGGGGATTATTAGGTCTTTCTTTTGTTCTTTAGTTATGCAATTTTCGCATCTTGCTTCTGCAAATATTTTTCTTTGGTTGCGAGGCCGCCACGGATATGACGCTCAGATTTATTAATATCCAGTACTTTTCTCGCTTCTTTCGCCAGGGGAGGATTGATTTGGGTAAGGCGGTCAGTTACGTCTTTATGTACGGTGCTTTTACTTATGCCAAATTGCTTCGCGGTCTGACGGACAGTAGCATTGTGATCAATAATATAATTAGCGATATTGATAGCTCGCTCTTCAATATAATCCTTCAAAAAAGTCCCTCGTCATACGTTTTTTACATTCTATGATGAGGGGGTGGGGATTATGCGCTTTAGTGTAAGGACGTTAAGTCAGTTCAAATTTTTTGAACGATAATAAGTCACGTATGCAATCTCACTTTAAACCGATAACCATTTTCATGTATAAAATACACAAATATTTCGCCGCTATAGTCAAAATTTACCACCATATTAATATTCTCTTTTTTATATTCATTATCGGCAATAATCTTTAAATTACATTTTTGTTTCTCAAAATCAAAAATTATAGAAAACGAGAAAACTTTTCCTTTAGTAATATTAAATGGTATCTCAAATGGTACAGAATCTCTATTACCAATAAAAGTATTAGCTATAGTGTCAATGTTAAATGACAATGGAAGTTCATAATTCGCAAAATTCTTCTGGTTTCCTATCCCTATATATCCAATTGAATGATTATTTATAAAAGTAATATCAAATCCAACCTTTAACCCATTTTTTGTATCAGGATAATGGTTGAGTTTATGTTTAATCTCATTCCATTCCCCTACTTCAGAAAAAATAAATTCTTTTCTATCATAATTTTCAAGGGCCTTGATTAATTTTGCAAAATATATTTTTTCATGATTATATAACCAATCAATTGCTTCATCAATCTTTCCTAATATTTTTTTGTTTTCGCTGACGACACTCTTCATAAAAAGATTTTTAAGAATTATTGCTTTATCAACTATTTCATTGCCTTCTATCAAGAAATAATCATCTTTATTAATATATTCATTCTCAATCATAAAATTTATTCTTTGATACATTAATTGTTTATGTTCACGGATAATTTGAAAAGGGATAACATTATTAGAAATTTTACTGTAACCTTTCAATTTTTCATATATATCCAACCCATAAACATTATTATTTTTTTGGTTATAAAAATCCTTAATATCGATATAATTATTATCACCTGTCAAATAAGCATTGCATTGGGATAATAACCGCTTGACACTAAAATTATATCCATAATGTTCTCTCCATTCCCATAGTTCAATAAGTGCTTGTTGATTTGTATCCCCTTCGCCTTCATACGATATTTCAAGATCATAATAATTTATCTCAACATTATTAAAGTCCCCTTTAAAATTATAAGAAAGTGCATAGAATATCATTTTTTCATCATCATAACCAAAAATTAAGGTAATGTGGGTATAATGGAACGATTTATAAGGATTTGCATGAGGAAGATAATATTCGTCCAAATGAATGTTAACATAGTATCCCATATCGATAGAGTTACGCATGAGGTCAATGATTTTTAAATTTAGCGATTTTGCCATTTTTTTGGTTATGCTATATGTATTAAACCAGGAAATCATTGGATCCCATGATTTGCCGGAAGGTGATATTTTGAAAAATTTTAGCGGCTGATAACTGCATAATTCCGGAGTTTGAAATACTAACTGTACATAACCGCTGTAAATCCATTCGCATGTTTTTCTTTTTGTTTCTAAAAGAGATAAAGGATAGGCATCTTCCATATAACCGCTTAATGATGGTAATACAATGTCTAAAACCTTTTTCATTAATTATTCCTCCTTTATAATGCCACTTGCTTCATATATATATTGTACAATGTCTTTTGTTCTATGTAAACCCAAAATATCAATTTCGATATTAAACACTTCCTCAATATCAACTATGATATTTGTATAATCAAAAGAATTAATCATTAGATCCTGGATAAGATGTGTTTCCATTTCAATTTCACATGGCCCCTCCAAGTATGGTGATATAATCTCCCTTAATTTATTTAATATTATTTCCATGAAATTACCCTCTTTTTATTTTTTTTGTTGGAGTCTTGGGAAATTCTGTTTCTCTGAATTTAATTTTCGTAATATTTTTATAGACCGGCAATTGATTATTTATTATTTTCAAATCCTGTTCCATTTGATTTTTATAGGCATCAGTGTTTTCCTCCAGATAAACTTCTGCCTCAATCTGGTCGCCGTTTTGATAAACCAAAACTTCTTTGGTATAATCAAAGGTATAAAAGTAATTTTCCAGTTCTTCCGGGCGCCTTTTTTCTGAAAAAAGTATTAAATACAGTTTAATGGATTTCAGAACAATAAAATTAGGATATAAGCAAAATCATAGTTATTTCGCTTATATCCTTAATTAAAAAGATTATTCATTTAATATTCGAAATAAATCGGATAACTCTTCAAATCCGGCAAATCCTCCCAGGTCAAAACCAAGTCGCTATTGTAAACCTGCCTTAGCATATCAAATTCATTAAACTGCTCGGTTGTCGCAAAATCACCATTCCAAATACACCAAAAACTCCACATCGCGCCATCGCGTTTGGCTAATTCCGGATCAAATAAACAACCGTTTTCGGTCATCGCTACCATTTTCGGAGCTTCGGTATAAGCCTTTGCTTCAAGGAATTTATTCACTTGTGAAGCATAAACCCGTTCACCGGGATAAATATCTTCACCAATAATATCAACATATTCATCACCGGGATACCAGTCTTTATGCTGGCCATTCCAAACCCAAATCAAATTGGTCAAACCGTGATGATCGTTCAGCCGCTCAAACATCAACTTCCACAATTTCAAATAAGAGTCCCTATCGGTCCCCCACCAAAACCAGCCGCCGCTTGCTTCGTGCAGAGGACGCCACAGAATTGGCACCCCGGCATCATTTAACCGCCCCAACTGTTTGGCGATTTCATCAATATCATCCAATAGAAGCTGATAACCTTCAGGGTCGTTGCCGTCCATAATTTTTTTGAAAAAGTCTTTTTTTGAATGGTCAGTATAAAATGCCGACCACCATGTCCCGTCAATATAAGGTGTTGGTGCGTTCCAATGCCAGCAAAAAGTGACAATTGCATTGTTTTCCCAAGCTTCTATTGCCGCTTCTACTTCTCGGGAAGTTGTCCCGCGGGCAACCCGTGACAAAGAATAATCAATCATATCCAAGCCTATGACCGCCGGGCGTTTACCAGTTTGTTCATAGATAAAACCGGCTTCACCGCCGAATAAACCATGGTCGTTCCGCCAATCTCCCTGGCTTTGCTGACCGGCCAGCGAATACAAACCGTAATTCATTGCCAGGAAACTCATTAAGGCAAGGGCATTATCATCAGCATTAGGGTTAACGAGGGTAATCGGCACTTCATAAATCGAACTGTCGATTCCGCCTTCTTCGGTTACGGTCAGCGACTGTATTGCTATCCAGCCCCACTCGGCGGTTATTGCTACCGTATGTGTGCCTGCTTCGAAATAAACATTCCTAACCGAAGATACTGCAAATTCATTTTCGTTCTCAGCGGAAAATTTCCCTTCCGGCATATCATTTATAAATAAGTAATTTTCTTTATAGCCACCATAAGTTATTACTAAAAACTCCAAGCGGTAAAAACCTTCACGTTCAATATCAATCACAAACTCTAGCCGGTCGTCCCGGTCCTTTTGCTCAAAACGCCCAACCACACCATCATTCATCACCGTTAAACTTCCATATATATTCGCATCACTTGCCAAATAATTAACCGGAGCAAGAGGGGGCAAATCACTTGTCTGGCCCAGGTTAACCACGCGAGCCGGCCGGGGTAAACGTTCGCGTTCCGGCACCGGCGGGCGGTTTGGCCGCTCCGGCGGTGCCGTAGCGGCAGTCTCCAACGGCGGTAAGATTTGCTCCGCTTCCATGACAATTTCATCATTTTCCGTTGTTGCACATCCTAATAAAGTCATCAACATTAACCCTCCAATTATTAGTAAACTAATTTTTTTAATCATTTACAAACCCCTTTCAGTATGATGAGTGAAATAACACTCGTTATTTAATTTGCCTCATCTAATTATATCATATATACTATCCCCATGGACAAACAAAATCTCACTTTATTGACCGATTTATATGAGCTTACAATGATGCAAGGATATTTCCGTCACAAAGACCGCAATGAGACTGTCATTTTTGATATGTTCTACCGGTCAAATCCCTGTAATGGCGGATATGCGGTTGTTGCCGGCCTTGAGCAACTAATCCGCTTTATTAAGGAACTGCACTTTTCGGCAGCAGATATTAAGTATCTGCGCAGCCTTAAAATATTTGATGAAGATTTTCTAGCATATTTACAGAGTTTTCATTTTTCCGGCGACATCTATGCGATTCCCGAAGGTACGGTGGTCTTTCCCCGTGAACCACTTATTAAAGTTGTTGCCCCGATTATGGAAGCGCAGTTAATCGAAACCGCAATTTTGAATATTGTTAACCACCAAAGCTTAATTGCAACTAAGGCCTCCCGCGTTTGTTATGCCGCAAAGGGTGACAGCATTTTAGAGTTTGGTTTACGCCGGGCACAGGGGCCTGATGCCGGGATTTATGGGGCAAGGGCGGCGATGATTGGCGGGTGTGTCGGCACCTCGAATGTTCTTTGCGGACAGCTTTTCGATGTACCTGTCCGCGGCACTCATGCCCACAGTTGGGTGATGAGTTTTCCCGATGAGTATACGGCTTTTAAAACTTATGCCGAGATGTACCCCAATGCTTGTTTTTTACTGGTAGATACTTATGATACGCTCAAAATAGGTATCCCTAATGCAATCCGGGTTTTTGAAGAAATGCGGGCGGCCGGCTCCCCATTGAAAAATTATGGCATCCGTTTAGATAGCGGAGATTTGGCTTATCTTTCCAAAAAAGCCCGGCGAATGCTGGATGCCGCCGGATTTACTAATGCCATTATTTCTGCCTCCAATGATCTTGATGAGTATTTGATTGAAAGCCTGAAAGCTCAAGGGGCGATGATTACCACTTGGGGGGTTGGGACACACTTGATCACATCCAAAGACGACCCGGCTTTTGGCGGAGTCTACAAACTAGCAGCAATTATGGGGGCTGACGGCAAATTTGTACCTAAGATAAAATTTTCGGAGAACTCAGATAAGGTAACAAATCCGGGTAATAAAAAAGTACTCCGCATTTATGATAAAGAAAGCGGCAAAATTAAAGCCGATTTGATTTGCTTAGTTGACGAACAATATCATGAAAAAGAGCCGCTCAAACTCTTTGACCCCAATGAGCCATGGAAAAAAACCGTACTTGACGGCGGAAGTTTCAGGCTGCGCGAATTAATGATACCGATATTTAAAGATGGTGAATGTGTTTATGATTCACCGCCGGTTATGACAATCCGTGATTATTGTCAAAATGAACTTGCGACTTTGTGGGACGAAACCAGGCGTTTTGTCAATCCCCATGTGGTTTATGTGGATTTGTCGCAGGAACTTTATGACACGAAAATGAAGCTACTCAGGGAGACAAATCCTTAAGCTCCGTAAAGCAGACAAAAACATCTCGCAGAAGCATTAGACCGCCTTCTTCCCGAAAGAAAGCGTAAATGTAAGTTCAATAGGTCACAGCGACGAAGAGAGTTTATTGTCTGCTTTAAAGAGTTTAAAATACTTCTACTCCGTTCCTTTTAGCAAGTTCGCCATCTCGGTCGCTTTCCCGATATCACCGTCAATTTTCAGTTTGCCGGTCGTGAACGCAAGGACAGAATTAAGTTTTCCGTTAATCATTTTGATGAAATTCGCAGAAGTAATCTTCAAATTCGCTTGACGGTCATGATACTCATATGGCGCGACTGTAAGCTTACCATCTTTTACTTCCACATAAAACGCCTGTTCTAAATCAGTAAGCGTTATTTGCACCGCAAGAAACCCTTCATAGCTTCCTTCTTTAAACGATGCTGCCTTTTCCTTTACTTCCTTTACTACATTTTCTAATGTCATTTCATTACCTCCTTCATTCAACTAATATAGTTGCGATGTTGCAGTTTATGAGTAACTATTCCGCGAGGTGTTTTGCGTGCTTTTTGCGCAAAATCCCGAGTTGCGAAAGCACTAAACCGCATATTTGCGATTTGTGTGCATCATCATTGCTATGAGCCGCCGTTAGCTGTGAGTAGCAGCGTTGCTATTGTTTTCTCATCATATTGGGTTGATATAATCTCACCATCCGCCATCCGTGAGTATGCGCCATATGGTTTACCATTATAACAGAATATGCCGGTTAAATTGCTATATTCACGGACATTACGATTTTCGTTTGTAAAATCAATATTAAGAGTTTTATAAGGGGCGTTAAATTCTTGCAGGATATAGTCTTCTTTAAGGTGTTCTTCACAAGCCTGCTCCCACTTTTCCTTACTTAGATTCCGCCCGGCAAAAAAACCTTTTGCCCCATATGAATCACAAGGCTTTATTATCCATTTTTCCCTGTTTTCATATACTTTATTAGCCGTCAAATTTTCGCTCGTCAAAGAAAATGTTTCCGGAAAGTGTCCGGTGATAAATTCAAACTCTTCGCCGGTTAAAATATTCTTTGTTGCCTCATGAAATAAGATAAAAAACAAGCGTTTATTGTGAACAACCTGTGTAACGAAATCGCCAACAAGGCAAACTGCCCCATCTTTCACCGCTTTAATAAAGTCCCCTACCTTGTCTAAGTTATTCATGATATCACTAGTGACTGCCCGGCGGTATATCGCATCGACAACCATCCCGCTCCCGGTCCGAAGTACTGTGCCGTCATAACTTAAGTCACAGATATCGCAAATTTCGGTTTCAATACCATGTTCGATGAAAGTCGCTTTGAACTTTTCAAATTCTGTCACATATCCAACATCCAAAAAATCAACGATTGCTACCCGCGGGTTCTTATATGAACCAGTACAATATGCCTGATAAACCTCCAAAAATTCTTTTACCCAAGAATCAAACAGCTCAAAGCGCCGATAGGTTTTACCTTGCATAAAAGTCTGGAAAGCGGAATTTTCACTAAGAAATTCTCCCAATAACCGGTCTTCATTCATCGCACTTGTACCATCGGTATTTATTTCACACATCTTAATCGTACCAGTTTCTTCATTGAGGAAAAAATCAATTCGTGCCATTGGAATCCAGCAATTGCGGCGGCTCGAAGCGAGAATCAGCTCTTCCAGCCCCGGTTCAAAACCAAATAGCCCGCGATAACCGGCATCGGCGAAATAATGATTAATAATTTTATCAAATATTTTGTATAACTTAGTGATGAAATCACAAATTTCTGCATACCTTGCCGTTGACAAAATCTTTGGAACCGCTAATGTCCGGACACAAATATTTTTGTAAGATAAATCATTTTCCTTAATCAATTTATTAATATGAGCAAAATCAGCCGCTCCTTGATCCAGGTTTTTTTCTATTATTTCAAGAATTTCCATTTCGTATTTCATTTATTGTGCTTTCCTTTTTGTTTGCCTTTTTGAGTTAGTCTATGATTAGCATTATACGCTATAGCAGGGTAACGGTCAATCCAGTTGCTTAAAACAATGGTGCATACACCAATATGTTAAAATAATTTCAGATTAATTCCTGCATTTTGTATTGACAAGTTTAAAACATCATGCTAACTTATAAGAATGAAGAATAAACTAACTTTACTAATCATAATAGCAGCTCTCCTGTTTTCTGCCTGCGGCCAGTCAAACCAACCTGTTATTGAAGCTCAAGTCAGCCAGCAGGAAACTGAAAGCGTACCCTCTGAAAGCCCTGAGCCGGAAGCGGCTCCGGTTATTGAATTACCCGAAGAACCTGAACCTGAGAAATTAACGATTGTCTGCACGATATTCCCACAATATGATTGGGTCAGGCAGATATTAGGTGAAAAGATATCTGATTTTGATTTAGTCTTGCTGGGCAACCGGGTTGACTTACACAATTATCAACCATCCGTGGACGATATCGTAACCATCTCAATCTCTGACTTATTCATCTATATTGGTGGTGAATCTGACCGTTGGGTTGACGGCGTTTTAGCTAATTCCCTTAATCCGGATATGATATCAATTGATTTAATGTATTTGCTTGATTCAGATGAGTTCGAAGAATTTATTGAAGCAAGCGGCGCAAGGAATGAACAAGACAGTTGCGATGACCACCATCATGGCCATCATCACGACCATCACGGCCATCATCACCACGACGATGATGACCACCATCATGATGATGAAGCGGACGAGCATGTTTGGCTTTCACTTTATAATGCTGCCTTTTTGACCGGTTCAATTACTGAAGCAATTATATCACTTGACCCGGCTAACCGCGAAATATATGAAGCAAACAAAAACGCTTATCTTAATAAAATATCTGTTTTAAAAGACCAATATAACGAAGTAATCAATAATTCGTCAAACCTTGTTATTTTATGCGGCGACCGTTTCCCGTTCCGGTATCTGGCTGAAGACTATTGTATAACTTATTATGCTGCTTTCCCCGGCTGTTCCGCTGAAACTGAAGCAAGTTTTGAGACAATTATTTTCCTTGCCGGAAAAATTGATGAACTTAAACTTAATTCCCTTGTTGTTACCGAGAGTTCCGATCAATCAATCGCAAGAACTATTATTAGTAATACCGCTGATAAAAATCAAACAATCCACGTTTTAAACTCAATGCAATCAATTTCGGCAATTGAAGCTGTCCAGACTACGTATCTGCAGATTATGGAAAGCAATTTAAAAGTTTTAGAGGCTGTTTTGAGGTAAATGTTAATGCCGGAAACCATACAAGAAACCCTAAATACCGAAGCGCTTATTTCTTGTCAGAATCTTACGCTTGGTTATGAAGGAAAAATCGTTATAAACGATCTTTCCTTTATTGTTAATCATGGGGATTATCTTTGTATTACCGGCCAAAATGGCTCGGGAAAAAGTACCTTGATGAAAACTTTATTAGGTTTAAAGACACCGATGTCCGGTCAGATTATCTGGGGTAATGGAATTAAAGCTACCGAAATAGGTTATCTTCCCCAGCAAACGCAAATTCAAAAAGATTTTCCAGCCACTGTCAGGGAAGTAGTTTATTCCGGCTTAATTAACCGTACCGGCCTAAGACCTTTTTATACTATCGCTGAAAAAGCAATTGCCGAAAAAAATATGAGGAAACTCGGAATCGGTAGCTTAGCCGGACGTTGTTATCGTGAGCTTTCCGGCGGACAGCAACAACGGGCCCTTTTAGCAAGGGCGTTATGTGCGACCCGCAAGATTCTGCTTTTAGATGAGCCCGTCGCCGGGCTTGACCCGCAGGCGACATTAGAGTTGTATACCATAATCAAAACCCTTAACGATGAGGGCATCACGATTATTATGATTTCTCATGATATTGATAATTCGGTGAGCTTTGCCAGCAATGTACTAGATATTGGCGCGCAACAATCCACAGATATCATGAAGCAAAATAAGGAATAATATGCACGAAATAATCGACAAATTAGTTCTTTACTTTCAATTCCCTTTCGTCCGTTACGCGATGATTACCGGCACCTTAATTGCCCTATGCTCGTCGCTTCTTGGTGTTACCTTGGTACTTAAGCGGTTTTCGTTTATCGGTGATGGTTTATCCCATGTTGCTTTTGGCGCTATCGCTATTGCGACGGCGATGAACCTGACTAATAATCTTTTTCTTGTCTTGCCGGTAACTATCATTTGCGCGATTATCTTGCTTTGTTCCGGCCAAAATAGCAAAATTAAAGGGGATGCCGCCTTGGCAATGCTGTCAGTTGGAACGCTGGCGATTGGTTATCTTATTTTAAATGTATTTTCAAGTTCTTCCAATCTAGCCGGGGATGTTTGCACGACTTTATTTGGCTCAACATCAATTCTTACTTTGTCAATGACTGATGTTTGGTTAAGCGGGATTTTGTCTGCTTTAGTTGTGGTCGTATTTTTAGTTTTTTATCACAAAATCTTCGCAATTACCTTTGATGAGGATTTTATGACTGCTACCGGTGTAAAATCTAAAGCTTATAATCTAATTCTGGCGACGACTATCGCGATCGTTATTGTTGTTGCAATGAATTTAGTTGGTGCCCTGTTGATTTCAGCATTAGTTATCTTTCCCGCCCTTTCGGCAATGCGGGTCTTTAAAAGCTTCCGCGCCGTTACGATTTGCTCGGTATTTGTTTCGGTTATTTGTGCGGCCTTAGGGATTCTGATTTCGATTCTGGCCGGTACACCGGTTGGCTCAACAATTGTTGCTGTTGATATTGCCGGATTTTTATTGTTTAGTCTTGTTGGAAAAATAATAAGTAGAGGATAAGAAATAGCCGCCCGGCGGCGGCCATTTTGAGAGAAAACATAGTTTTCTCCTTAAAGGATATACTTAATTCGCAAATATAGGAAAGAAATTCATATGAAAAAAACGATTTTAAAATTCTTAATATTATGTCTGGTAATCATACCATTTGCGGTTCAGCCAATCACTGGCTGCGGTAACGATAACCATAATGAGAATCGTAACGAAGAAGCTAAAGAAGTGTTTGATTCCACAACTGGTAATAACTCAAAATCAGCACGCGAAGTTGATATTGACTTATCAATTATGAGCAGAACAATGATTTTTGCTGAAGTCAATAATATCACCAGCAATCCCGAATCCTACCTCGGAAAGTCGATTCGCTTAAAAGGAAGTTACTTTGCCGCTTATTATGATGTAACTGATGACTATTATCATTTCGTTTTAATTGAAGATGCTGATTCCTGCTGCCAGCAAGGGCTTGAGTTCATCCTCGGTGATGATTATATTTTCCCCGGGGATTTTCCGCCGGACATGACCGAAATTGAAATCACCGGTATCTACAGCAGTTATCTTGAATCCGGGCAGACCTACTATTATATCGCCGCTGATGTAATGCAATACACAGAAGAATAATATATAATATCATTCTTCCCGTATGAAGCTTTAGATTTTCTTTGTTTGCGTTCTTATTGACACAAATTTAGATAAACTCTTCGCTTTACTCCCCTGATACATTCAACAGCTTACCCCGGCAAAAGATTCGCCGGTCAATCGTCCGCTCGACATATCTTAAGCGGAAAAGCGCAAAGAATAAACTTACCATTCCCCCGGCAAATAAGGCTAAACCATAATAATTTGGCGACGAATTGCTAAGCAGCAATGCGGCGGTTAGTGTAACACTGAAAAATATCACCGAAGTAATCAAGGCTCCGGTTTGGTCGTCGTAATAAAACAAGAAAACCATCGTACAATACATCATAAATAGTACGAAAAAGCCTGCTGCCACCGCCGGATAAATTACCATTACCATACCCCCGAAGCCAAGGAAAGGGGCAAATAATGATAAAAGCATAAAGAAAATCGCTGAAATAATCGTTTGAATTTGCACCAGAAAAACGATTTCATTGCGAAGTACCATAAACATATTTTTCTTTGCCATTTCAATATCTTCACCAATCCCGCCTAATATTTGCTGACAGAAGATTTGGTATTTTTCATGGAATTTTATCTCGACCCGCACGGTAAAAATAACCGTCACCGAAATATTAGTCAGCATTGCTAGAAAGGTTGCGGTATCATAAACCGGCGCCGAGCGGAAAGTATCGGCGACGACAATCCGTAGAGATGGGTTAAACCAAAAAACAAAGTTGTGGATATATAAACCAAAGACATAAAATAAATTTCCAATAAATAAAAGCCGGTATTTCCATAAAATTTGCAGGAAAGCACGGTAGTTATGGCTATTGGTGGTAAAGTACCGTAGAATTTGCGCAAAAAGATTCATTGCAATTAACGTAAACCCTAAGGCCATCCCCCCGAGGACTGAAATGAGAAATTCCACATGAAAGACATAGAATAAAACGGTTGCAACAATCAAGGTTATCCCCATTCCAATCAGATAAGCCATCGTAATTGAATGATAATCTTTGAGTGCCGATATAAAGGTCATTTCGTAGAAGACAAATACCAGAGCCATAAATAAAGCACCGGCTAGTACCATTAAAAGCGGGTCAACATTTCCCCGGCTAATCGTAATCACGATAAAAGGAATTGAGACCGAACCGGCAATAATCACATTTGTGAGCAGGCCGGCATAAAAACCAGCCAGTATATCATCAAACCGTTCCTCGAATATCTTGTCGGCGATAAAACGGGAAACCGCCGCTCCCAAAGGGCTGGTTAAAATCAATGAGAAAATAAAGGTATAAAGGATAATCGAAACCAGCAAATCCCTTTCTTCAAAGCTGACATTACGATAACCCATCAGCAATAACAGAGCCAGATAAAAAACCATTATAATCAGCATCGGGCCAATTGTCACGAAAGTAGAATAAATAGCACCGCGAAACATACTGACGATACTGCGCTCCTTGAATATTTTTTTCAGTTCAAAACCTATTCCTGCCATTTTTTTGCTCCTTATTATCGATATGCTTTTGCTTTCTTCACACAACTTTTTGCCTGCTGATATACCTTGCGGTATTTATCAATCATCATCGTATCCTGATAGGATTCAAGGACAATTGCCTGTCCATTTTCACCCATCTTTTTGCGTAGTTTGTCATCAACAGCCAAAGTCACCATAGCTTCAGCTAATTTGCCCACTGACATAACCGGCACGACGATTCCGGCGCTTTTATCCGGATCATCAGCATATAACATATCAAAGCAGTCGCCAACACGTGTAGAAATACAAGCTTTGCCGGCGGCCATCCCCTCCAGAATACTAAGCGGCTGCCCTTCGCTGATACTGGTAAGCAGGATAATATCCATTTTGCCGATATGATCCTTTACATTGATGTGACCGGTAAAGGTAACACCTTCGGTCCCCAGCATTTCAACTAAATCAAGGCACTCCTGATAATATTCTTCATCTTCATTGGTTCCGCCCATGATATATAGACGAATATTATCTACCGTTTCACGGGCATGATGGAAAGCACTAATCATTGTTTTTATATCTTTAATCGGGACGACACGTACCACGGCGCCAATATTGATATTAGTATCTTTTTCATCTTTTACCGGGATATTCTGCATTCCTTCATAACGAATGCCATTATGAATAACTTCGGTATTTTCTTCACTACAACCAAGCTCGATTTGCGTATCCCGCGCCCGTTTAAAAAGTGAATAAATATAATCGGCACGATTGTAAATACAAGTAGAAAGACGGTAAAAATGGTCAATCCAAAGGTCTTTATAAATTCCTTTTGTCCATTTCGCCCGGATTATCTCTTCTTCCCGTTCCCGCGTATAAATACCATGTTCGGTTAAGATAACCGGTTTGTTATAAATATATCCGGCACAGGTTGCCGTCACCCCGGCATAACCGGTCGCGATTGCATGATAAACATCTGCTTCCGGAAATTTGCATTTGAGGACTGTAAAAATCGGGAGGTACATTGAACGGCAGGTCCAAAGAAAATCGGAAAAAGCGACCCGGCTATAATTTGCATCATAATATTCCCTTGCCGCTTTAAAAAAATCCGGCCCCATCAGCAAGTTATGCAAAGAAATCGGGTTCTTTTGGAACATATCAAAAATATCTTCCCACCGGTCATCAGCGCCAAATAAAAGCGAACGGACAGCCTCATATTCCTTTTTACTTAAGCGCTTACGCCCTTTTTTGCTGTCGGTATCACCGCCGTCAAGGAAAGCTTCCGATATTTCAACCACATTATCCGGAATCGAACAAAGAAATTTTCCGGCATCAGCAGTAAAAGCACCAATCGTTTGAATAACAAACTCATGCTCCGGCATCTTGGTAATGATATCATTTACCCAACTGGAAACACCCCCGCGCAAATATGGGTATGCACCTTCAATCATCATACATATTTTCATGCTACCTCCATGCTTAATAAATCTTAAAGAATGGCTTTTATTTCTTCATTCTAAAACTATCGAAAAACTCTCACTTTCAACCGTAAGCAGATAAACGCCTTCATAAATCTTTTGAATCGTTATCCCGGAACTTCTGCGTTCGTTAATATCCTTTGTTGTCCGCAGGATAAATTTGACCGCATCACGATGTCCGTTCAGTACCGCATCAATTCCATTCTCCTGATAAGTGACAGCCATATTCAAATTCAAATAATCTTTGACCCGCTGTGATGCAATAAGAGCCGAGGCAGCTTCAAGATAATCACGCCGCTGAAACAAATCATACAATTTTGCACTGACATCACGCATATAAAGATTCGCTGTATTTTCTTCAAGAAAAACCGGCTCCATATCAATGTGATGCATGGCAAAACCAAAAGCGGTGATATAACTCTCAAATGCAAAAGTGCTTTCATTCACATCATTACCGCTTCCGGTAACCGGCAAAGTGACAGCTTTGTCATTTTGCCAGGTGAATCCTTCGAATTTATCCGTATTACTAACCGCAGTGATATTGGTGCCATAAATACCGGTTGGGTTTATCAAACTATTAATCTTGATACCATAAAAGTGTTCATTCAGATACTGCATATCTGCCTCGTACCTGCCCAGTCCCGCTGATCCATAAGCTAATTCTCCATAGTTCAAATGACTAAGTTCTTCCAAAATAAACTGGAGCGAAATCTCGGCTTCTGTACTTTGATAAAAATCACCGTTCGTATAACATGTATATGTCAGATCCATATTTTTCGCCGTTGATAACAGACCCGGCCAAATGATATCACGGGTATAAGCAAAAGTCGTCCGGGCATTAACCGGATAATAAATGTCACGGATATAAGGAAAGTTCTCCAGGGCAACCGTCTTTGTTCCAACGACGGGATAAAGCAAATCATCATAACATAACGCAAGGACTCCCGCAAGGACTCCCGCACCGGAGGTTTCGGAAAGGAACGGGGCATTAATTGCAAATACCTGCCCGTTTTCATAAATAGTACGCCATATCAAGGGGGTTATATCCGGATATTCAGCCCGGACAGGGTCTTCCTCTATTTCAGCGGCAAGAGCCGGGCTATAACCATTGGCAAAAATCTTGGCATGGCCATGCAATTCTAATCCATTACTAACAAAACTATATTCAGGGACATGAGTAAGGCCGCTTAAGATTATCCCATCATAAATCGTAAAACCGGCAACCTCATAATCCGGTGTCTGTGTTTTAATTCCAAGCAGCTCAAACAACTCATCATTTGCAAAATCAAGTCCCAAAACGAAATCAAGTTTCGCGGCAAAGATAACGTTTCCGCCGGTACTAAGAAAATCTTTAATCATTGAAATATCATCAGCATTGATTATAGAGCTAGTAATTACCAACGTTTCCTCGTTATCCATCTCGGCGATTGTATCATAAACCACATGATTTATTTGCATCCATCCAAGGGTACTAGTGATAACATTTCTAATATCCTCATTAGAACTGTTAATAATCGCAATCGAACGGTTGCTTATGCCAAGGTCTTGCTTTTCAATTTTTGTGATGATCTCCCTTTCACTCATACTAAAATAACTGCTATACGTATAGGGCGTAAAAGCAAGGAAAAATAAAAGCAAGGTCATACACAAAGCAAAGATGACAATAAAATCGCGTATTTTAAGCATTTAACTCCCATCTGCCTGCCCAAGCAGGCATATAAATCAAGATTATGAAAGATTTATCTTTCATACTGTACTCCTTATTTTTTGGGCCGGCGGTAGTATATCTTTGGTTTCCGTTTAATTTCCCTAAAACTCACAATAAAGACCGAAAGTATCATCTTGATAATATACATCGCCGGTTCAACAAAACCGGAATGCATACTTTCACCAAAATTGCGCGAATGCATAACTGCCGGTATTTCACAGATAACATAACCTTTCATCGCCATTTGGACAATCATATTAGCATCCGGATAATCAATCGCAAATTTGTTGAAACAGGCATAATGAGAAAAAGCATTGAGCCTGATACCCTGAAGCCCCGACGTCGGGTCAGTAATCTTTATTTTGCAAACCATCCGGATTAACAGGCGGAAAAAATTGATAACCACCTTTTTATATACCGGTATCTCAAAACTTCCCGCCCCGGGAAGAAAGCGTGAGCCAATCACTATATCCGGAACATCATCAGCATTCAGCCGCTCATACAATGGTATAATATTGGAAACATCATGCTGTCCGTCAGCATCAAGTTGAATCACAAAATCATAATTATTTATTACCGCATATTTATATGCTGTTTTTAGAGCGGCACCATAACCCATATTAAAAGGGTGCCCGATAACTTTTACACCTTTCATCCGGCAAATCGCCCCGGTCATATCATCAGAGCCATCATCAATTATCAATAGGTCAAAATTCGCCGGGATTATGGCTTCAACTCCGCAAATAATATCCATTATCGTCGCCGATTCATTATAAGCCGGAATACAAACTAAAATCTTAGCCTCCGGTTCAGCCTCTAAGTAGGCCGCTGATTTAAATCTTCTTGTTGGCATACCAGCCTCCATGCCCGCAAACTTTTAAGGCATCTTAGACAAACTCATTATACTTTAATAAAGCCGTAAGTCATTTAAAGCATATATATTTTGGTGCAAACGATAAACCAGCAAGAAATCATCTTCATAATATTTCGTCATCTCAACCGGAAATATTTTTTGGTAAGCTTGCACCCAAGCATAAGCTTTTGCCTGTAGAACGCCGTTTAAATACAAATTTGAATAAATTGAATAATTATTATGCCCCTCCGCTTCTACCGCAAGGTCAACCGCCGCCCAAACCGGGTCAAAGACCGGAAGGTCAACATCTTCGCCCAAACGCACGAGACTGCTGCGGGAACCATATAGGTTAGCCCTTTTCACTATAAAAATAAATAGATTTTCGGCATCAAACTTCAAGGGTTCGTCAGCTAAAGGGTCTTCAAGGTCAAAGATAAAGTCAGACATCCCATAATGATATCCCTCAAATAATGTTTGCGGATATTCAACAAACGAGGATACAATAACCCATGAATCGCGGGGGAACTCACTATTTATTTGATAATAAATTTTAACCGAGCTGTTATATTGCATCATTGCGACCCGTTGCAAACGGTTAAAGCCATATTCTTTGAAAATCAGACTTCCGCCGCCGGCAAAAACTAAAACAACTATACATAAATAAACAGCTTTCTTAAGTTTGATGAATTTCCCCCCATTATCATCATAAAAAAGTGTATGAATTAATTCCGGAAGAACCGCCAGCGCTAAGGGTAATGAATAAATAAAAAAGCTATATAAACGGCTGTCCTCAATTAATGAAAAAATCCGTAAATAAGCCAGTATATATAAAATGAGAAGTAATAGCGAATTTAACGAAAAAGCGGCAAAATACTCACTGTGCGGCCGTTTCTTGTAAGGAATAAAGGCAAAAGCTATCCCCAGAATCATTATCAGCAATGCCGGAATCAACCATAACAAATCCAAGTCGCCAAATTTCTCAAATTGGCCGCTCCAACGCAGATTCCAATAAATATATTCAAAAAAGCCCGTCACCGGGGTGAACTCTTCTGCCGCTGCCGCCGCTTCATTTACTGCGGCCATATAGTTAGCCCCCATAGAACCGGCCATCACCTGGGTCGCCCAGGCAAATGAACCATGCAGCGGAATCCCTTGCAAAAGCCCTATCCCCATTGGAAGAAGCGCTATCACCGAACCAATCACCACGGCCGCTGCCAGCCGGATAAAGGCCGCCCAATTAAGGTAGGCAAGATGGCTTATGAAAATTGCTGCGCTAAACAGCAAAGCAATAATCGTAACAAAAGGATGAATCAGCAAGGTAAGGCTGACCGCAACCACAAAATGAACCAGATACCACTTAGGTGAGCCATAGGCCATTACAAACCAACGATGCTTTTTCTTTATCCCATCAATATCAACCAAATCGTAGGATTCAAAGAAAATTGAAGCATTAGTAATCGCCCCCTGTTTTGATAAAGTCCGGACTTCCCGCAAATAAGACCATAAATAAAAAGCGGCCGGATACAAAAAGATGGTGGCATACTCCTGGGGTAAACCGAGGAAATGCCGCTCGGTCGCCCAATTGGGGAATATCTCAACAACAACAAACAAAAATAATACCAAATTGACCGCAAAATATGAACGCATCGTCCGCCGGAGCAAAAAGTAAAGCGAATAAAATATCAAAAACCCGATAATCGCCCCAAGCATCCTGACCACCGTAACCGGATTAAAACCAAATATATCAGCTAAGCTAATAACGATTGAATGGAAACCAAGCGGGTAAACCCCGCCGTGAAACGGGTCATTTCTTTGCATATATTTAATCCACTCGGTGTGGACATACATATCCGAAGTACCGAAAAACAAATTATTAAGCGAATGATAACTAGTCAGATAAATCCTGTAACCGAAAATAACGCATGTTATTATAAATGCCGGCGGATTTTTTATTTTCTTGATTATTAAAATAATTCCAGTGCGTAATGAAACAAAAAAGTTTTTCAGCATTACGCGGGGAAGTTCTACACTGTCGGCGATATTTTTGAGATGATAAAGAAAACTAGTGATTAAAGCCCCGCGGCTGCTGGGATTATGGACATAACGATAAGCAAAGCAAATAAGTAAAAGGGTAAGAATCAAAGTGAAACGATAATATATACCCAAAGCGGACAAAATATAAACCGTAAAAATTACCGTTATATTGGAAAAAAGTAAGGTGCTTAAAATTTTGGGGGCCGTATTGCTTTCGCGAAACCGATATCCGCGCAACCAGAAGGGGACTGCAACAAATACTAAAAAATACGCTGTGCAAATCAATAAATACATCGGTAAGTTAAAAAGAAAAACACTAGTTTGCATTATATACCCTTAGGACGGACAAAAAACCGCACCATATTCAACCCTTCCTCACTCAACTCTACATCAGACTTTTTAAGACTATCCATAATAGCAAAAAAGTCTGAAAAACGGCCGGTATCATAATACACTTTAAGTAAATTCAAGTAACTTGCTTCCATAGATTTAAGCTGATGCCCTTCCAGCGCCCACGTTTCGGCGATGCCGTATTCCCGGTTATAAAATGCTGATTTCACAATATAATCATAATCTTCCGGAAAAAGCGGTTTATTAAACTGCTTAATTGACATCAGCAAATTCATATTCAGATAATGATAACGCGTAAGCTCAACCCCGGTTAAAATCCCGCTGGCAAGGAAATCACGGACCCGGCCTGCATACTCGCGGCAAAGGGTTTCATTGTCCCGTTCATGGGTATAACGGTTATCATAATCACGTAATTCATTTTCAAATTCCGCTTTGGCGTTTGCCAAAGCCGCCGCCGCATAATGGGATGATTCCGGGTCATCATTGTCAAGTGCTTTGGATACAGCCCCGTAATTAATCGCCGATTCTTTTTTCAATTCGGTCAAAATCCCTTTTCGTTTATCTGCATCAGCGGAAATCAGAAACAATTCTTCTAATGGGACCGCTTGCATTTCCGCTTCAATATCAGGCTCACTAACCCGTTCACGGCGGGTTTTGTCAAAACCTACCTCGTCAAGGGCTATTTCCTTTGGCTTCCGGGAAAAACGACGGATAAAATACTGCCCGATATAACAAACCACCCCCACCGGCGGGGTAAGGAACATCACTATCCCCATAATTTTTAAATCCGGGGACGAAGTTACAAACCCCTTAATTAAGAAAAAGAGGGCAATATTTGTATTAATACTCAAAATAATGATTACTGCGGTCATAAGATAATCTCCCGGCCGGTCAGGCCAACCCCGCCTAAACGGTCGATAACTATGCCGATATTATCTTTGTCTGTATTAGAAAGCAAAACATATAATGAATCCTGGTCATCCCGGTTTTCACCGATATAATCATTCGCCCGGAGTAAAGGCCGCAATTTCGCAGACAATTCAGCATTGCTAATATTACGCCGGGATTTTGCCGGTGAAACAACGATGGTTTTAAATTGCATCGCTTCTTTCACTAACGCTTCTTTATAAATCCGCAATTTTTCCATAAAAGCATCAAATAATAGGATTTCGGTTCCCGGTACATAAGCAAGTTCCCGGATATCCTTGGTATAGGCATAAGCCCGCCCGAGGCTTGAAGCAATCAAACGGCTCAGGGTCATAAAGCGGTTGACATGATAAAGAGACAGATTCTCAAACGGCAAATCCCACAACATAATAACCGAAACCAGCTCATGATCAAAAAATACCGGTGCTGCCAGCATCGGCAAATCCGTTTGCATACCACGATTGACAAATACCTCATCACGGCTGACAACATCTTTCAACTCACCTAATTCATCCAGGGAGACACTGATTTTGTACGTCCGGTCACTGCTTGGTGTCCGGGCAAGCAAGCGGCACATCTTGAAGTCGGTTCCTGTAACCGCATAAATACTGACATCATAACATTGCATCAAATCCGAAACGGTATCAACCGCTTCAAAGAAGACCTTTTCCGGGCTTAAAGCATTGAGACGGTCGGTAATTAAAAACATCTTCGCAAGACTGTCATCATAACCGGCAAGCCGCTCATCCAGCTTTTGCTTAATTTCGGTATTAGCGGCGTTTATTTTGTATATTGTCACTAATTCATTATTTAGGTCATCAACTTCCAGATTTTTTTCATACATCACCGAACGCATATAATCGCGGGCATAACCACAGATAGTGGCGATAATAAGCAAGTTCAAAATCTTGATGATAATCCGCATATCGAGAATTGCATCGAGAAAAGCCCGCCCATCCTGCATCCGCAAGACGAATAAAAAAATACCGCATAACATCACCGCAAGCACCGGCTGGATACCCCCTAAGGTAATTCCGATTAAAACTATCATTAGCGTTAGGAAATCAAAATTTGCCAGCGGCGGGATATTATCCGGAACATAATAATGTAAAAGGGCGAATACCGTAAAGGCAAATAATGTTTCTAAGTATGGAAATAACGGTGCAAGGAAAGCCAGTTTTTTCTTTTTTCCGGTTTTTGTTTTAACAACTTTTTCAAGCCGCCTTTTCATATTGCCATAAGTCCGCTTTAAACCAACATTTACATCAATAATTGAGCGGTAACCATAAGCTTCCGAAAATTCGGTGCCGTCATAAGTCCGCTCAACAATGATATTGCTACTATGCGAACCCGCACTTTCGTCCGGTTTTAATAAATCGGCAATTGATATTTCTTCAATCTCACCGCTGTCTTTTGGCACAATTAGTTCAGTGCCCTCTAATTTTTCCAGCGCTTCTTCATCCAGGGATTTTTCTTTAACCAGCGTTGAAATAACCCGGTAAAATTCAGAAAGCATTACCTGGCCGCCGCAGACATTAAAAACTCCGCCTGCTTTACCTGGTGCCAGGGCTTTAAAAACAGCATCAACCGCATCAGATAAATATAAAGGGTTAAAAATCATATCAACGGGCGGATGGAAGTTTTCCAGATTTTCCGCTATCGTTGCTTCAAGAAATAACCGGCTGCTAAAATCAAAAGGGGAAGCTAAACCATAAATCTCGGTCATCCGCAAAACGACACTCTCCATTTTGCTCATTGCCGTATAATTTAAGCAGAGCGACTCACCCTCGCTAAGCACTAAGCTCCGGGTATCCTGGGGTTTCTTTTCACTTTGTTCGGAAAGGCGCGAACACCAGCCCATTCCATAAATCTGTGTTGATGAAATATATACAAAGCGGCCAATACCCAACTGCTGTGCCGAGATTAAGACATTTGACAAACCGGCCAAATAATCCATCGCCTGTTCCTGGCTCCAATCGACAGCAAACTCTTCATCCTGGGCACCGAGGAAAACGATGACTTCCGGCATTATCCCAGCGATGATGTGCTTGATTTTTCGATCAGAATATTTGAAATCGTAATGGTATGTTTTGCTGCCGGCAGCTTGAGTGCCAATCGTATAAATTTCGTTTTTTTCTCTTTTCAAGCGGTCAATTAAAGCTTCCCGGAAAGCACCTGAACCGGTAATCAATATTCTCATACGAAAACTCCATTCTCAGTATTCTCGGAAGTTTGTCCCGATTTTTCCTGTCCAATTTGTTCGAATTCTTTAAGCTTTTGCTTAAGCTGACGATTTTCTTCATTCGTGATTGAATATGATATCGCCAGCTCTGTAACTCTCGCATCCAAGCGGGAAATATCCATCGAGCTTTTAAAGGTAATCAATAAAAGCATGACCGATACGCCGATAAATAAAAGAGTCGGCGGATAATAAATATATAACGCAAAAGCAATCCGGTCAATTATTTTGGGAAATATACCGACAATAAAAGTCAAGACTGCGATTATCAGCCATAAAACGGAATTGGCTTCATTTAGTTTTTGTTTTGTAAGGGCGCGGATGACCGTAACAAAAATAACGGCACTAACGATAATGCTGAATATTTGAGTAATATTCACGCTTTGGTCTCCTTTTTACACAAAATTCCCACAACTGCGGCCTATTTGATTATATCACTAAACATTAATAATGACTAGTATTTTTTAAGTAAATCCGCTATATTGGTTGTATGAAACACTTAAAAATGGCCAAAGTTTTTTTTCTTGTTTTATTTTCATTAGGTTTTCTTTATTCGGTGATATCTTTGGCGATTTATTATTATGATGCAAGTAAAGCAGAAGCCAAAATTGCCGAACTTAGAAGAGAGCTTGCAGAACCGGATGGGCACCAGCCCCTGAATTATTCCGCACCGGACGGATTAAATGAGGCAGACGGAAGCGTGACAATATGGACGGCCGAACCCGAACCGGGTATGGATGCAGAAGTTAAGCGTGAAGCGGAAACTACTCCGCGGGTTTTTGAAATTGCCGCGCGATTCCGTTATTTGCACAGCAAAAATAATGATCTCGTTGGTTGGGTCAGTATTGCCAATACGCGGATTAACTATCCTGTTATGCAAAACAAGGAAGATCCTTTATATTATGACCGGGTTAATTTTGATGATGTTAGGGATGAAATCGGCCTTCCTTATCTTGATAGCCGCTGTGAAATAGCACCGAAAAACCAAATTCAAATTATTTTCGGGCATAACATAAGAAGAAGAGGTTTGATTTTTCACGATTTGACATTGTATGAAGATCAAGATTTCTGGGAAAAAAATCAAATTATTAATTATGATACCTTGTATGACAATGGCATCTATCAAATCTTCGCAGCAATCAAATATGATGCCCGCAATATAAAGAAAGATGATTTCCAGTTTCACCGCTATACCCATTTTTCTACTGCAAAGGGCTTTGACAATACGGAACACAACTTTAAAATATATAAAGAACAGATTTTGAAGCGGGCATTATATGATACAAAAATTGATTTTGATATTAATGATCAATATCTAATTCTGGCGACATGTGAAAATAGTACTTCAAACAGCCGCTTTGTGATATTTGCCAAACAAATTTATGAATAAAATTAAAAACGGTTTAGCGTAATACCTTGGACGATATCATCTGCAATAATGAAACCAATCGAATATAGATAATTGACATCGACTTCAGCCAGCGAAGGCGCTTCGCTCAAAATCTCATTTTTATAAGTATAATAAGAATATAAACCATCTTCAATAGCAAGCGGTTCGCCATAAGAAGCAATAATTTGGGCCGCCGCCGAGCCATAAGTAATGCCGTTAAAGGTTTCCCAGATATCTCTTTCATATATGATAATCACTTTTACGGTATCATTACCCCAGTACTCAATAAAAAAATTGTGGTCATCGTAGGGTATGTAGCCATGCTGGCTTTCATCTAAAGGAGCGAATGAATTTTCAAGCTCTGTTCTAGTCATTCCCAAATAAATTGCTTTAATCAAGTTATGATTATAAATTGCATCATGTCTGTCTGTTTCAATATCAAAAGTAGAAACGGGTTCCGGCTCCGGCGTGGGCTCCGGGTCGGGTTCCGGGTCAACAACAACTGGTGCTTCGATCTGCTCCTGAGGCGGATTTTCTATTACTTCGGGTTCGTTTTTACCACATGACGTAAGTATAAGCACTAGGCAGACAGATAATATTAGTGCAATAGTCCATTTTTTTCTCACAATTTTCTCCTTCCGGGAAATTTAATATACGAAAAACAACGACACTGTTCAATTTATTTGCTAGTTTATCATGAAATGAATGAAAAAACAAGTATATTTCCGGACTTTTCTCGCCGAAAAGCTTCCATTTCCCCATAATATATGATATAATTTTTACTATGAAAAAGTTTTTTTCAATTATTCTTTTTATACTTATTATAGTGCTGTCCGGTTGCTCAGATAGTCCGCAGGAAATTCCCCGGGATACATCAGTTGAAACTCCTGCACCGGTTGATGTTGCAATCAGCGAAACTACTCCTTCCCCTCCCCTTGAGGCTGAAGATGTCCCTACTGCGCCGGGAACTATTATTGTACCGGAACCGGAACCGGAGCGTGAACCGGTTAGATTTGAGATACCTGAAGCAAACGCTTCCGGAACAAATATCTCTGAAAATGATAAAGTTCTGCTTGATTTTTCCAATAGCAGTGATGGATATATTATGATCAAATTTTTGGAAGAAACAAACCGGGATTTGCGCGTGAGGTTAACGTTCCCTGCCGGTGGAAACCACTTATATGTCCAAAGGGCAGATGGTGATTTTGGTATTTATCCGCTCTCCGAAGGCAGCGGCGATTATATGATTGAGGTTTTCCAGGGAGCCGGAAACGGTGCGTATACTACTGTTTTAACTGAATCAATTAAAGTTGAACTAGTCGATGAGTTCACGCCGTTTATCCGGCCAAATTATTATGTCAATTATAACGAAAATAATGCCGCAATTAAGCATGCTTGGGATTTAACCAAAGGTAAGCCGGAAGAGTTGGAAAAAATCGCTGCGGTATACAAGTATGTCACTGAAAATATTACGTATGACATGGAATTTGCAAAAAGTGTCAAAGCGGGTTATGTTCCCGATATTGACAGTGTCATGAAAAACGGTACCGGTATTTGTTTTGATTATGCCGTGCTGATGGCGGCAATGCTTCGCAGCCAAGGGATTCCTACGAAGCTGGTTTTCGGATATGTCGGAACTGTTTATCACGCATGGATTAATGTTTATACAAAGGAATCAGGCTGGGTAGACGGCGTGATTTTCTTTGACGGCTCAAAATGGATATTGATGGATCCGACTTTCGCATCAAGCTTGCTTGATGACACCAATTCCCTTGAGCAGTTTATCGGGGATGGAAGTAATTATGATGTGAAGTTTTTATTTTAGCTGAAATTAGGCTATTTATTATTGTGAAAAGGGTGTGTCATGAAAAAAAAAGCGCTGGAAAATTCTTATATTGCAATGTTTTGCCGTGAAATGTACATGCTGATTGAAGCAGGGGCAGCGCCGGCCGAGAGTGTCATGATGCTAGGTGAATACGAAGCATCCGAAGATGGGAAAGCGTTGATGGCCAGCATCCTTACCGCTCTGGATGCCGGCTCAATGATGTCTGAGTCTTTACATCAGACGGGCTGTTTCCCGGCTTATATGGTGAATATGATTGCCCTTGGTGAAAAAACCGGGCATATGACTTCGACATTTAAAGCACTTGCTGATTTTTATGACCGGCAGGACCGCATCGAAGTATCAGTCAAAAATGCCGTTTTTTACCCATTAATTGTCTTAATCATGATGGTATCAATCATGCTCATTCTGATTATCCGGGTATTGCCGATGTTTAATGAGACTTTTAACCGGATGGGGGTGCAAATGAATGCACTCGCCGCCGGATTTATGAGATTTGGTTCGTGGTTAAACGGAATCTCGCTGGTTTTAATAATCGTGCTTGGAACGATTGTTGGTTTTGCACTCATTCTTTGGATAATGCCATCAATAAGAAATGCTTTTGTTGGCGCAATCAGAAAAAGTTTCGGCCATCGCGGGCTTATGGGCGATATCTCAACGGTCAGATTTATGTCAGCTCTGGCACTTACTACCGCAAGCGGGCTTGATACTGAAGATGCGGTGCTAATGGCGGCGGCAGTCAGCGGCGGGTCCAAAAACGTGGACACAAAACACAAAGAATGCCAAAAGCTTTTGAATGAAGGCAATACTTTGTTTGAATCAATTTACCGGACGGGGCTTATTTCATCGCGTGACAATAAGATGTTGATGTTGGGTGCCCGCGGCGGGATGGCAGATGCTGTAATGGAACAAATAGTTGAACGAAAAGAACGCCGCTTGCAGGACAAAATTGACAAAATTATCTCCCGGCTGGAGCCGACACTGGTTATTATTTCATCAATACTAATTGGGATTGTCCTTTTATCTGTAATGTTGCCGCTAATGAGTATTATGACTTCGATTGGTTAAAGAATATGAACAAAAATGTCTTCAAAAAACCGATATTTCTATCTTATTTTCTACCGATTGCTTTTACATTAGGTATGATTTTGATGGTCATGTATGGGCTTTCCGTAACAGACCGCGCAAGCCGGAGCGAAGGTATCCGCGTTCTCCGGGAAAGCATTGAACGTGCCGTAATTACATGTTACGCACTTGAAGGTAGTTATCCGGGTGACATTACTTATATTGAAGAAAATTATGGGGTACGCATTGACAGAACGAAATATGAAGTTCGTTATAATATTTTTGCCAGTAATATCATGCCGGATATAGAGATAATCCCACTGAAATAAAAAGTACGGTGGTGAAAGGGTTAGGAATTTTGGAATGAATTTTGGCCGTAAGCGGAAAACTGATGTTATCTTTGTGTTGTTTATTTTTTGTATGTTCATTTTTTCGGTACTAATTGTCTTGAGTCTTAGCGGCACCGGCTACAAAAACATTATAAACCTGACCCAAAAAAAAGCCGATGAGCAGATTGCGCTTTCTTTTATCTGGACAAAGGTCAAAAACGGTGACGAAATAAACAAAGTCTATCTTACTGATTTTCATGATTTTCCGGCTCTTTGTATTGAATCGGAATTTGACGGAATTACTTTTTTTACCATGATTTATCATTACGATGGCTGGATACGGGAAATGTTTTTTGAAAAAGGGTATCCATTGTCATTAGGCGACGGTTTTCCAATTATGAAAGCCGAAACTTACCGCTTGGAACAATTGGAACAGGGGCTTTTACGGATATCGGTAAATAACGAGAGTCTCCTGATTTCGCCTCGCGGCAAGAAAGGAATCTTATAGCTTGGAAAATCATTCACGTTCAATTTTATTCCTAATGGAGCAAATGATAGTAATACTTGTGTTTGCTTTTTGTGCGGCCGTCTGTGTGAAAATAATTTCCGAAGCGCATATCATCACTACCCGTAATTATGAAACAAAAAACTCGATTATTACCGCTGAAAGCGGGGCCGAATGTTTTAAGGCATTCTCCGGCGATGCTGCAAAAATTGCCGCAACTTTGGAGGGAATTTATACCGGGACTAAAGAAAATGCCTTGATTCAAGTATATTATGATGAAGAGTGGCGAGTTTGCCAGGAAGAAAAAGCGGTTTACATAATGTCAATATCCAGCTATATCTCCTCTGATTTCATTGCGCTCCGAATAGGTGATATATCCGTTACAAAGAAAACCGGAGAAGAATTATTGTCTTTTACAACGAGTACGAGAAAAGTAGAGGGGCAAGAATGAATAAAGGTGGGATAGGCGTAGGCAGCGCATCGATATTATTGGTTTTTGCCGTATTAAGCCTGACGATATTTTCTGTCATCACACTACAGACTGCTATGACTGATAAAAAAATGACAGACGTCTGGAAACAAGCTGTGATTGCTTATTATGAAGCTGATACTCTTGCGGAAAGCATTGTTTCAGAAATCCTAGCGCAGGATGACATACCATATTTTATAAATGGGGTGAATATTGAAGTGGAAGCTTTCGGGGAAGTTTTCAGCTTTTCTCTACCTGTATCTGAACAAAAAGAACTGCACGTCAGAATAGCTGTATCAGATGATTTTTATGAGGCTCTTGAGTGGAAGATTAGGGATACCGGCGATTGGGTCGTATTTGATGAAGGTTTTGATTTGTGGCCTGGTTTTTAGAAATATTAAAGAAATATTTTTCATAATGTTAGAAGAAAGAAGGTTTGCCTATGATGACAATGGATGAATTATTAAGATCAGCAGTTGAGAAAGGGGCATCCGATATTTTTATCGGTGCCGGCCGCCGTATTATTTTCAAAATAGATGGCGTAATCATTCCCCAAGATGATGATATCCTAAATCTTGAAAAATCGACTGAAATCGTTACGCAACTATTTGAAACAGGGAAAAGGGGCATGGAGCGGTTTCTTGAGACCGGGGATGATGATTTCACCGTCTCAATTAAAGGGCTTTCGCGTTTCCGTGTAAATGCTTATCGGCAGCGAAGTTCTATGGCGGCCGTGATTCGTCTGATTCATTTCGATATTCCGCATTTTGAAGAATTGAGCATCCCCAAGGAAGTCATGCGCATCGCCGAAGAAAGTCATGGCATCGTTTTGGTTACGGGCCCGGCCGGGAGCGGGAAAACGACTACCCTTGCTTGTATCATTGACCAGATTAACAAAGCGCGGAATTGTCATATCATTACTTTGGAGGATCCGATTGAATTTTTGCACCGCGATAATAAAAGTATTGTTAGCCAAAGGGAAATTGAGGTGGACTCAAATTCATATATGACCGCGCTTCGTGCTTGTTTGCGCCAGGCACCTGATATCATCCTATTAGGCGAAATGCGTGACCATGAAACCATCCGGACGGCAATGACCGCCGCCGAAACAGGACATTTGGTTATTTCAACCCTGCATACAGTTGGAGCTGTTAATACCATCGACCGGATTATTGACGTATTTCCGGCAGACCAACAGCAGCAAATCAGGATTGAATTAGCAATGTTGCTTAAATCAGTGGTGTCACAAAAATTAATTCCAAGCATCGCGGGCGGGCTGACTCCGGTTTTTGAGATTATGAATACAAATTCCGCTATTCGTACCTTAATCCGTGAAGCAAAAGCGCATCAGATTGACGGTGTGATTCAGACATCATCTCAGGAGGGAATGATCAGTATGGATCAGTATCTCATGAAATTATACAATAATCGCGCCATTACTACTTATGCCGCGATTGAACATGCGATAAATCCGGAGCAATTCACCAGAAGAGTAATGGCAACATAACAGTATGAAGAGATTCATATTAAAAGAAGCCCCGCAGGGCTTCTTTTAATTAACCTTTTAATCACTTTCTCACTCCTCTGATTCTTGACTTAAACATCGGATAGGCAAAAATCAATCCAATACCGGCAAGATTCAAAACCGCAAGCATTATATAAAATAACAGATTAATGTTATCACCGCTCCGCGGCAAGTATGCCAACGGTATCTCCTCATCAAACAGCCAGACAAAATCATCACCCAATATCCATCTGCCTAACGGAATGCCTTCATCTGTCAGGACAAGGAAGCTGCCATCTGCAAGGACAAGCAATGACTCTGCCGGATTGAAAGACATCGTAGTAAGGTTCGGGACCACCGGTGGATTTGGCGGTGGTGGCGGTGGCGGGGCCGGCGTTGGTGATGGATCCGGGGTAGGTGTTGGCGGAGCCGGTGGTACAGGCGGTGAACCAGGATCATCTTCCGGCTCAATATCATCGTCTGGATCAGGGGATGCGGATGGTGATGGTGACGGCTCCGGTTCAGGGGTAGACTCCGCGGCCGGGTTCGGGGCCGGGTCAGGATTCGGCCCGCGGTTACGGACTGTTAAACCGGCAGCATTATTACCCGGGGTGCCTATCAAGGTAAATTCCGGAGAATTTGTGTTGTTATTATAGGTTAAAGTAACGGTACCTGCCGGCGGCCCGCTTTGTGTCCCATTTGTATCGCCATCCCGTATCGCCGCATTTGGGTATTCTAAAACTTTGTATATACCGTTTGGCAAACCGTTGAATACTTTGCTCCATCCATCCGGTGTACCGGTACCAAGCGCAAAATCGCCGCCGCCGGGATATGGCATCCATGTTATGGTATAAGTATCATTGCTTTGGTTGAAAACAGAGCTCTGGACAAACAACCGGAAATGGAAGGGGCCGCCGCCGGCGCCGCGCGACGAACTCTTAGTAACCGTCAGCGTATTTTCAGGGACCGCGACAATATCAGGCCCGTTTTCGGGTTTCACCCTTACGCCGACTTTCGCCGGTTCAACCCTTATGTTGATTAGCGATGTTTTGACAAGCTTAAATTGGTAAGCGAATGAGTTCCATGCGACACCACCGCTTTTCCAATCGTCAGTTGAATCATCTACAGAGGATGTAAACGAAATTCTAAGCCTCTGTTTGCCAGGCAATTCATAGTTGTCATTAAATACGATCAGGAAAGCATTTGCATCTTCAGAATTGACAGGGTTACTCCATACGGCATTGGATGCATCCCACTGGCCCCGCGCCGCCTGGCCGCTATTACTAAAGTAAACAGTATATTGACTGGACGGAACCGTTGTAAAAATACTAGAACCAACCGCGCCGGCCTCAACGCGGAGATTTTTTACGCCGACAACAGAGAACATTGAACCACGATATTCAGAGGTATATGTACCCTTATCACCCACCATCGGTAAAATATCCATAATCCTGAAATTAAATTTCGGGGTTGTAGCAGAGTTTTCAATATTAAGAGTATATTTAATCTCTTCGCCTACCATATCAAGCGTAACGTATTGCAAAGCATTGGCAAATTCATCATTATCGGCAACTGTTTTGTACGATGTAATCAGGTTGCTATTGTGGAAAGATACATTCGCCGAAGCCCGGACAGCATGGAAACCGCTAAAATGCGAGGTATTACTATAGCCATCCATGCCAATCCATGTTTCTGTCCCATATACAGTGCCGCTTGAACCGGCATTTCTTGCCACCATGTCAAATACTTGTGCCACAGGTACGACATAAGCAACATTGGTATATTGTATCGGTACCGCATTTGCTGACGGTTTTGAATCGAAAGTAATTTTGAAATTTGAAACATCCGCTTTCGTCAAACCGCTCCGGGCACTGCCAACCGCGTTATATGTGAATGCCCAAATAAGCAAGGTATCACCTTGAGTATTGTATTGTGGTACCACATCGAAATCATAGGTTAACTGTAAATGCCTTGGAGCATTCACAACATATGAATTTGCTTGATATTCCAAACCGGCAGGCAAAACATCCATAACCGTAAACGTATCCATTGGTACCCGTGAAGTATTATGGACAGTTAGTGTCCATGTTTCTTTTTCGGCTGAATTAAGAAGTCGGCTGCCGGACGGGCCATTAAGCACTTTTTCAATACCGGGGCGGATTTTGTCCTCCACATAAGTGATTGGGGCCTTTGCATATAATAAATCTTTGCCCGTTTGATCGCTGCCGGTTACACTTACAGCGTTTGTACGCCCGATGGTACTATCGCCCGGCTCAAAGAAATTTTGTTGATCATTAATTGGCTGAAACCCCTCGGTATTCGGAATCGCAACTACCACCTCATTATCACGAACAAATGATGTATATTGCGCAAGCAAGGCCGCATAATCAGTTGCTTTTGTCGTAACTCGTGCCGTATAAGTAAAGGTAAATTGTTCCTCGGCAATCAGGTCAAATTCAAAAGATATCCTTTGCCTTTGATTGAATGCGGGAGTAACAGGAGTAGCAGTATAACCATTAGCGCCGCCGCGGAGGATTGTTCCGCCATCCATGAAAATACCTTGCCTGGTTGCTACCCAACTAATGTTTCCTTCAAGCTGCAAGCCTTCGGGAAGCAAATCATATATATTCGCTTTCACATCATTACCATGATTGGTAATCTTGAATGAAAATTCCACTCTTTCATAAGTATTGGCGCCGCCGCCATAGCCATAATCAGTCAGCAAGACGGGAATATGGCTGCATGTAGATGATGGCGGGTTGCAACACCATTCGCCGTTTTCACTTACGCGATTGACCGATTTGGTCAATCCGATAAACGCTTCATCTGACAACAATATCCTTAGTTTATGATTAATACCGGCAGCATCTTTTTGATTATCTAGTTCCGAAGCAGCCCCAGTCAAATGGTTGCCCGTTTCAACTAAAACAGCATCAAAGTATGCTGCCATATTTTCCATAACTGTAAAGCGGGCCTTATTTTCGATGTCAAGAAAACCGGTACGGGTACCATCAAAGTTCGGGTCATCTTCGGTAAACAAACTATCCGGAAGATCAATACCGGCAACCTTAACCGTCATGACTAATTCCGTCCCCTCTGGTATTGGGGCATTATCGGTCCTCCTTGCAGTAAGGTAGATATTGGAAGAAGCACTTCCGCTATGACCTGTCGGTATACCCAAAGCAATACCCGGGCCGGCAGGGGTGCCAAAATTTGCGTTTATTGTGTAATCAGCGGTAGCAGGGGACAAGGCCGGGCCTTCCAAAATCTGTGCAGTCACGGTTAGCGTTGAACCAAGCTTCCATATCTCAACAGGCAAAATTTCAAGCATCCGCAGTGCCCTTACATTACCGTCACCAAGCATTCGTGTATATGTGCCGGTAAGCGTATACTCCAAGGTTTTGTTCCCCCCCGGGCCGGCAGCCTCAAAGTCAGGAAGTGTCCTGGCATTGGGAAAGGTTTTTCCTTGGGGATTAAGCGTTGCATGATAGTCAAATGCTTCAGTTTTAATAATACTTACCACCGGGGTTTTTCCAAGAATCGGTTTCGCGCCTGCTTCATGGGAAAAAGTCCAGCCGGGATGGCCGGTACCGGGGCCGCCGACAGTAAAACTGTTACGGACGGTACTGGTTTCTGCCGCAGTCTTTAAAATTTCAATATCGTATTCAATTACCATCGTCCAGCCTTTAGGCAGAACCAATCTGTTTGCATTGATATAATCCTCAGTCCCGCTGACAACAATATCGGCAAAATTCAGTACAATTTGGTAATCCTGCGGTTCTGTCGGCGGGTTAGCAGCTACTTTCGAAATACTGACACCGCTGCTGCTTTTAATAACCGGAGGCAATACCGCTGTTGCGGTGATATTGTCATTAGGAAAAGTTGCGGTAATATTGTCTTTGTACAATTTCACCGTAAAAGGGCCGTCAGGTTCTTTTACTACCGCTTCATTTGTAAGAATATCCGTAACGGTAAGATTATTAAGAGCTAACTCGCCGGTATTCTTGATTACAAGGGAATAGGTCAAGATATCGCCGGCATAAAAACCACTGCCGATATTCGTTGTTCCATTAAGCGGGGTTTTTCTTCTGACAGCTTTACTTCCGCCAACATCATAGTCCTGCCTTCCGCCATAAATAAACTGCCCTGTTGCGCGGGAACTTACATTGTGGCCTTTGTAAGTATAACCTAACCCAATTGTGTTCGAAACGCCAACCGCAACGGAGCCAACAGGGATTGAAGCAAGTAAAGAGCTGTCTTGTAAAATAAAATCAATATAGGCATTTCCTACGCTTTTTGCCCCGGAAGGAAGATTATTGTAAATAATCGAAGCGACACGGTTCGCCGCGCCGGGAATGCCGGTAATACCTACGGTTGCCGTGAAGTATCCGCCGTCAATACTAGCGTGTTCATAAATATATGTAGGATTTGTACCTGTTGGCGCAACAACATCGCCATTTTCAAGCCTGATTGAACCCGGATGTACTGAATGGATACGAAGCTGATTGGAATTGTAGCCGCCGTTATAACTATCAGTGAGAGTCATCGTAATTGCTTCATCTTGGTTGTTGCCAAATTCAGATAATGCAAATCGTACGATTGCGCCGCCGTAATAGCTATATGGAACAATCCCGTTGAGCTGACCGACAGCATCACCGTTTATATCAAATTTTTTCCCTGTTGCATCATAATATTCAATCGGGGTTTTGAGGATAAAACTCGAAGCATATGGATTATGAATATCCTTAACCGGTTCGCCATTACTATATATGGTAATAAATGTTGTCTTGCTAAGCGGAGTTTGGGCAATACCGGAGACAACACTATTAGAATCGACGGTCGCTATGCTTTCAATTTTAAGAATCGGTTCTCCGTCATTATCATAGAAATCATCGGGGACAAGCTCCGTTTTGATTCCGCTTAACGCCATTTGGTAATCAGCAGTTGAAAGGTTTAAATAGGTAGCAGCCCCTTTATCCAATTCCAGTTTATATGTAATTTTTGTAATTGAACCAGCCGCCCCCTCCCTGTCAGTAACAGTTAATTTCCATGTTCTGCCGTCAATCTTTACATCTACTGTTTCATTAATATCAAGGATAAGCAAATCTTTCCCGTCAAGTATTATCTTTGCATCTGTACCAAAGTATAACCCATCCGGCAATTTAATCGTATCCGAAACCGTAATGTTATCCGTAAAAATCGTACCCGGTTCAGTCAAACTAAAATTACGGTTTACAGTGGATTTCAAAATAATATCACTAACATTAAAAACGGAACCCAAAATGCCTTTATGGTCTACGATGGCAACCTCGTTTGATGCCGCATGGCTAATATTATAACCTTTGTATACGGCGGATGCGACATAGGTAGTATCTGGTATAACCACACTGCCAATTTCATATACAAAAGAATCTGAAGCTGAGGAAACACCGTTAACTTTGCAATCAACGTCAACTTTGAATGAAGTTTGTGATTTGAAGCCATTTACTGCCTCGACATCAAAATGAGTTAAATAAGTAAATGAGCCGCCATAGATATCATTCTGGTTTACAGTAACTAAAAGCTCCCAGCTTCCTGCATTCCAATTAGGGCCGCTGGCCCCACTGATATTCTTAATTATGATATCATTCTGATTCGTCCCCGCTTCGGGAGTGATTTTGATGGTATAAACAATCGGATCCGGATTGGCGATAAGATTCACTTGTGACAAATTGTGGGCAAAATGAAACTGTGTGAACGTTTCACCGGTGAGGATATTGTTTCTGCCTGTATATTCTATGATATAATCCAGAATCGGTTTTTCAGTGCTAAATGGCGTAAACAAAATAAACGGCTCAAAAATGTTGTGAATCAGGCAATCAGAATTATCACAACTCTCATTAAAACATTCATCTTCATTACCGCTATAATAATTACCTTCACCGGAAGAGATATCTGCATCTTCACCGGGAATACTTCCGGTGCTGTCACTTCCATCCGGTTCATCACCGCCGGGAATACTACCGGTATTGCCGCCTCCCCCCGGCTCACCGCCATCGGAAATATTTCCAGCATTGCCGTCACCGTCCGGCTCGCCGCCATCGGACGGGGTATCAGGGCCGCCGTTGGGTTCTTCCCCACCGCCAAGCCCGCTACCTTCCGAATCGTTATCCGGGATGCCGTAATTTTCGAAACCTGTCTCAAAGGCTTCGGTAATCATAATGCTATTTTCATTAAGATATTGCAAAATGGGAATATTGAGTACCAAAATCAGCAGAATTGGTAAGATTCTCTTACTAACACATTTTTTCATATTGAACTCCCTTTATCACAAGAAAAAAAGCTAATTAATAAAATACTACGACACATAACCAATCATAACATTTTTTTTGACAAAAGTCCATATATTTTTTTATTTTTGTGTTAGTTTTTGTTGTTAGTTTGATGCAGATTTTTCTTAATAAACAAGCACGTATAGATATCCATTATAGTGCGGCGGAAAGGGCGGAGCATACGCCAAATTACGGCCAGGATATTGTATCTTAAATTAGTTCTGGTTATTTTTTTCCCTTTACGGATAATATAATCCGCTACGGCGATGATTTCCTCCCGCTTAAGCGGCCCTTCAACTTGCGTTTGGGCATCACCCAAGGTATAGATACCCTCTTCACTAATCCGGCAAATGCGGTGTAAAACGTGGACACCGTTTTCAATTCTATATAAAATAATATCGTTTTTTCTAAATTTAAAGTCTTCAGCCGGTATCGAAAGGACAGCTTCGTCGCGCCCGCCGACCAAAAACGGAATCATGCTGGTACCCGACGGACATATTTTAAGTTGATATCCTTCGCGCATGATGGGGATTATCAATTTAAACCATTCCGCAACCGGTATTTTTCCGTCAATGTTGATAAATTCATTATTGCTCATGAGTAACCATCCCGCGAGGTATTTTGCATGTTTTTGCGCAAAATACCAAGTTGTGCATGTGCAAATCGCGTTTTTTACGATTTGTGTACATCATTGTTGCTATTTACAGCAACATAAATTCCATGATAACATGTCCTCACGGCTTCTTCATCCGGCAAGCATTTCAAGCGGTAACAAACTAATGCCGCTGCCAATGTTTCCACTGTATCAATTGCCTTTAAATATAATTCCATATCCCAAGCGGGCAAAAAACACCCGGTAAGGAGGTTCATAAAGACTTCGGGAACAGATAACCCAGATAGTTTATTGTAAGGCGCTTGCGAAAGAAATACGACTGCTTTTACCGGTGCTTCCGTTTTAATCAAATCACCGCTTGTCCCGCACCAGGGCGCGCTAAAAAAATAAACTTTTTCATCACGTAAAAACAAATAACCTTTATCACCGTTCAAAATTTCAGTACCGTGAATGTATTTGCGCCATAAGTTCGTATGAGTAGTTTTACCCGTACCGGAGCAGGCCGAAAAACATATCGCCTCACCGGAAAGCCCTACGGTTGACGAATGCAGGCTAACCCCGCCCCGTGCGGCAATTATCATGAGAAAGATTCTTCTTAGCGCGGAATTAACTGCTTCGATATATTCCTCACTAACAAGTTCGCCCTTATTTAAATTCAAAATAAAATACGAACAATCAGCATCATATTTGATGTAAGTCACATAATCGGCGGCAGAAAATAAGTAGTATTTATTATTATTAAAGGCATAAACATGATGAACCGGCGATTTTTTCTTTTCAAACTCCGGAAAAAGCGGAAATGAGTCATATGAAACTTCGATTAAAACGTCTTCATCAAAACCTTCCTGACTCAAATCCGCACTATGAAACTTGTAAATAGTTTCGCCAAGAAATCTGTCGGAAATGTCAAGCCTTATGACAATGCCGGCAACTTCAATTTTCAACATTTTACCTTTCTTAATTGCAGGTCAGATTATAAACCTGACCCGCCACCTGTGCCGCCGCCGGAAAAAGCGGCGCTGAATTCTTCATAATTAATTACTTGGTCAGCAGAATTGCCGGTACCTGTGATGTTTACGCAGCCTTGAGCATGAGCATTACCTTTATTGCAATAGGTAAACACGTTCTCAAACTGGGCCTGTTCTTTGACATCCATTTCCGGTGCCTGATAATTTTTTTCACTCATTTTTAAATCCTCCTTTTTATGTGAAGCTTTTTATCAAAATGCAATTATGTTTCAATTGCATGACAACCTATAAATAATAATAACACGTATTAATACGTAAGTCAGGTAATAAACTCTCTCCGTTGCTGCGGCCTAACTGAATGTAAAATACAAACTTTATTAGGGGAAGAAGGCGGCCTAAGGCAACTGCGAGATGTTTTTACCTGCCTTACTTACGGTCTGTAATGCTTGCTAGTCTGTATTGTTTATTGTCTTGCATTGCTTGGCTGTCTTGTCTTGCGGCCTACGCCTGCTGTCTTCTTGTTTATCGCTCTTTGTACGTTCTTTTACCATGTCACATATATATGGTGAGACGGTATCGTAGGAGCCGGTTTCGGCGAAGAAGTAGGCCGGGCAGTTCGGGCAAGTATAAAAATGCTCGCATTTAACGCATTCTTCGGGGTGGCGAATACCGGCAAACAATTCCGGCAACCGGTTCCAGGCTTCGCTAAAACCTTCTTTAAGCGGCTCGGTAGCCATTTCATCGAAAGTTGCGCAGGGTAACATCCTGCCGTCCCACGAAATCCAGTAAGCCGCTTTCGCCGCTAAACAAGTCAAAACTTCCGGGTAAATATCTAAACCATAATCGCGGTGCGGGTCGTTTTCCGAGGCCGCAGGGTCATACTCATTTTCGGTACCGGTTTTCTTTCTAAGTTCATAATAGTATTTGCGATTACTTATGTCAATATTCAAACATTCTTTTGCCGAAAGGCGGCAGCTTTCCGCTTCCGAGCTTACGCCGGGCACCGGTTTGAAAACCATATAATTAATCGCAAAACGGTCTGTGTACCGGTTTGCCGTTTCCCTAATCCGGTCAAGCTTATGATAATTGTCTTTGATAAACGTCACTTTGATGTCCAAGCTCGTCGGAATATCTTTAAGGTATTCAAGGCCTTTAACCGTATTGTCAAAATGTCCTTCATTCCCGGTTATCCGCCGGTACGTTTCACGGTCAGCACCATAAAGGGTGACTGAAACCGTCGATGGCGGGTATTTTGAAAACAAACGATAATACTTTTCATCAAGTAATGAGGCATTCGTATTTAAGCCAATGATAAAACCCATTTGGTTTATTTCATTATATATTGTCGCAAAATCATCTCTAAGCAGCGGTTCACCGCCGGTAATCATCAGATTCAGCGTGCCGGCATTTATGGCATCTTCGGCTATTTTTATCCATTCGTTTGTTGTAAGCTCCCGTTTTCCGCGCAAGTTTATTTCTTCTGATGTCTGGTGCAGGTAACACATTTTACAATGAAAATTGCAGCGTGGGGTCAGCTCAAAAGTCCCCCTAAGCGGGATATGGCGGCGGGCGCAATGGGCGGCGAAAGTCGAGTCGGCACTCTCCCAGGCCCTGGCTTTTTCATTATTTATCATATTCCAAGATTCCGTTTTCTTTCATTTGCGAAAGTAAAACCTTCAAATCCCGCTTCGCGACTTCCTTATCAATACTGTATTCAGCTATCATATAAGTAACAACTTCTTCAAATTCCCGTTCCGTTTCAAGGAAGCGCCAAATATCCGCCGAAACATCATTCAAAGTAATCATGCCTTTAAATTCGATGACCCGCTCCGAAACCGGGACGACAATGTTTGTATCGGCGATCGTCCGTAATAAATAGCCATTTTTTATTTTCATTTCAGTATTTTCTCCAAATTAATTTCTTCGTCCATCAAGGATAAAGTCCCCCGGCGATGGGTGATAAAAATACAGGTCGGGTGATTCTTGATATTCCTAATACTTTTAATAATTTCCTGCTCGTTTTTCTCATCAAGGGCGGCGGTCGCTTCATCGAAAATAACTACCGGCGCTGATTTCGCCAAAGCTCTGGCAATCGCAATCCGTTCGGCTTGCCCTTCCGAAAGGCCATGCCCTTTTTCACCAATAATAGTCTCAATTCCATCGGGTAAACTATTCACAAAATCAAGTAATGCGACTGCTTTAAGTATATTACAAATGTCCTCATTTTGCAATTCTTGATTGCCAATCAGAAGATTATCCTTAATCGAACCGGAAAAAAGCGTATTACCCTGAGGGACATAAGAAATATAGTCCCTGACCGCCGGCGAAACCGGCATTTCGGTCTCCCCGCCATCTTCACTGATACCACGATAGGTAACCGCCCCGCCGGCAACTTCAACGAAATTCATCATCAGCCTGATTAAAGTAGTTTTGCCGATTCCGGAAGCCCCCGTAACCGCAACTAATGAACCCGGCTTTATTTCTAAATTGAGCCTGTCAAATACTTTTTTATTTTTGTATGAATAATTAACATCTTTGAAAATTATTCCCATCTTGCTTACTTTTTGCTTCGCCTTTTCTTGTCCCTCAATCATCTGCTCATCAATTTCAATAATCCGCCCGGCTGAAGCAATGATACTTGATAAATGCGGAACCGTTTGCGCAAGACCCATAATCGGCGATTGAATCCGGGCAACTAAACTTAAGAAAATCGATAAAGTACCAAAACTCATCATATTCATCGATATTTTTAGTACTCCCCAGGATAAGGCTCCGATATACCCTAACGAAAATGACAGGCCAACAATCGTGCTAAGAAATATCGTCAAACGGTTCTTTTTTACTACAATTTTCATTCTTTCACGGTATAAATTATATAAACGTTCCGACATCAAATCTTCGGCAGTAAATGATTTAACGACGATGATATTTGCAATGTTCTCCTGCATAAAAGCGCGGTATTTCGCTTCGCTTTCTTGAACTTTTTCCTGATAAAACTTTATTTTTTTACCAAAAAAGACACTGAAATAAACCGCTATCGGCCCCAGGGCAAAAGCAAAAACCGCTATCACACGGTCATAGTAAAAGAGAGTGCCAAAAGCCGCAATCAGACCAACAACCAATACAACAATTGTCGTACAGGTATTGATAAGCCCCGAAGCAACATTGCGGACATCACTGGTTAAGCGAACCATCAAATCTTCACTGTGATAACCGGTGATATCCGGCCATTTGGACTTCATAATATTATCAAACATCTTTCTGCGGATAAAAAATTCAAATTTTTCATTCAAATAAACCGATAGAAACGATGCCGTCATACTAATCGTCAGGTTAATCATAATGATTGCAAGGTAAAGGCTGATGTTTCTAAGGATATCCGGCTGCTCCCTGATTACCGCCGGAATATAGCTAAGCATCTGACTAACCCCGGCCCCCGCCGGTGATATATCCGCCCCGGTACTTACTAAAGAAGTCGCCGAATCAATCAAATTTTTCGCAATCACCGCCATATAAATCCCGGTAAAAGTCACCACGGAATTTAAGAAAACAATAACGGAAAGTTGAGGCAAAAAGGCATATATTTGGCTGAATAACCAATGGATAGTAGGCTTATTTTTCATTTTGCCGCCCCACTAATTTCTTTAACAATTCCCCGGCATAATCAACATAAGCATGGATGAAACCCACCGGGCGAAGCAGGATAAACTTTCGGCAATATGGATATTTAATCAAAGTATCACGTCCGGCCGCTTCTAAGTAAAGGAAGAGCATTTTTAAAACACCTTTAAAACTAAGTGATGAATAATATTGATTAGCCCCCTCTTTGACACTAGTGACCGAAAATACGGCGGCGGCAAAATCATCCGCTTCAGCTTTATCAAGCAACTTGATACCGTTCACCAGTTCATGCGGAAGCCCAAATTCAAATACAAGAAATGAAACAAGCCCGGAAAAGTGCTTTTCCAGTCCGCAATCAACAAACATATCGTAATACCCCTGCCAATCTTCCCGGCGGATACTGTTAAAAAGCACCACGATATCACAAAAATTACGTAATACTACCCTATCATGAAACAAATGCTTGAGGATATGGACAAAATTTAAGTGGATAAAATCATCTTCACCTAACCCAAGCATAGAAATAGCGTTTAAATCAAAAAACCGGCACCGGTTCATTAATTCGGTGAAATTAACCATCGCTACTAACCGGTCGTAATCTTTGTACCCGGCCGGTGTAAGGGGCATCCGGTGCAACTCTAGCAAAAATTTGTCATTGGTAAACTCAATATGATGTACTGCGACTTCTTTCCTGGCCCGATAACCTGCCTCTTCAAGCATAAGGGCTGCTTGATAAAAATCTTCATCAACCAGAATATCCATGTCACCCATCAGGCGCAATTCCGGAAACGGATAGAAACGGCTCACCGAAAATCCCTTTAGAATAACCGGCTTAATACCGTTTGATTCAAGTTTTTCTACAAGATAAACACATTCATTGCGGATTTCAAAATAGCGCCGGACATCGTTAACCATCTTTGCCCGCCAGATTTTCCTAAGGCCGTCCGGAAGCTTAAGCCCAAGACGGTAGGCACCCTCGTAAGCAAAACCCTGGACACCATGAGAAAGGGCAAGCTCATAAAGCTCATTCCACTCTGCCTCTGACAAAGCCGGAAAAAGTGCTTTCGCATCAAACCCCAACAAATGCGAACGTAATAATAAAATCAACTGCCGTAAGCGCTCTGACACATCTCACCCCTGCTTATTGGTTAGGTAGTTTATACTCATTAGAATACAGTATTTTTAGGCAATTTTCAATGAATTTTCTATTAGTTTTCCAGTATCTTGACTTTGAGCCTTATTAGGGATTAGACTTGCAGGGAAGTTACAATAAATGTTATAATATTTTTTATCATAGAAGTAAAGTTTTGACTAAGTATTGCGCGGAGGTTTTTGTGAGTCATTATTTCATAGATGATCCAAATATAAAGAGTAAACCTATTGAAATATCATATTTTTTCGAAGGGGAAAATTATATATTTTGCAGTGATGCAGGTGTTTTTTCGGCACAACGAATTGATGCCGCAACAGACCTGCTTCTAAAAAAAATCCCCCCTCTTCACGGCAATTTACTTGATATGGGCTGTGGATATGGATGCATAGGAATTATACTGGCAAAAACATACTCATTAGAACTTACGCAGGTTGATATAAATCAAAGAGCAATTCATCTTACTAAAAAAAACTGCGGATTAAACAACGTTAAATCTAACATACTAATCTCAAATTGCTTTGATAAGATAACAGAATATTTTGATACTATAGTCATAAATCCCCCTATCCGGGCTGGAAAGGAAGTAATTTATAGAATGTATGAGGGGGCATACCGTCATTTAAAAGAAAGCGGTAAATTATTTATCGTTATTCAAAAAAAGCACGGCGCTGAAAGCACACTTACAGAATTACATCAATTATTTGGAAATTACAAAATATTACATAAAAAGAAAGGTTATTATATAATAACATGTATAAAATAGCATTTTATCCCAAGAAGTGTTAAAATAAACCATGAAAAAAATCCTAATCATTATTAATACAATGGGGCGGGCAGGCGCCGAAAAATCATTAATTTCACTTTTGAAATCGTTTGATTATAATTTAGCTTCTGTTTCCTTGCTTTCCATCATTAATCGGGGCGAGATGTTTTCTGCGGTTCCGGATGAAGTTAATATTTTGAACAAAGACCCTGACCATAGCCCGGTACTGGGCAGAAGCGGGACTTTCTATATTGCAAAACAGGTAATACGCTGCTTGTCCCGGCGGTTATATTTTTTCAAATTTATCCCTTATGCAATAAAAAATATCCTTATTCAGTTTAAACAAAACAAACGTTTTCAAGCCGACAAGCTACTTTGGTTTTTACTTGCCGATACTACTCCGGTTCTTAATCATAATTATGATTTATGTATTGCTTTTATTGAAGGGGCGGCTACTTATTATGCCATCGACAAAGTCAAGACGCGGAAAAAGTGCGTTTTTATTCATGTAAACTACGAAAAGGCTGGGTATATGCCCGTTTTTGACCGAAAATACTATGCTAAAGCCGATTTCATCTGTTGTATTTCGGAAGCAGTTAAACAGAATTTCATTAAAGTTTATCCCGATTTCGCTGAAAAAACACAGCTTTTCCCCAACATAATTCATCCTGAAGAAATCCGCACTAACGCAGAACTTGGCAAAGGTTTTACTGATGATTTTACCGGCATCAGGCTCGTAACAGTCGGCCGCTTACATGCGCAAAAAGGTTATGATATTGCGATACCGGCTTTTGCTGCCTTAATCCAAAAGGGGTATGAAAATTTACGCTGGTATATTATTGGAGATGGTGCTGAAAAAAATCGGCTTGAAAAATTGATTACTAAGCACGGTCTTGAAGGCAAATTTATCCTGCTTGGTTCGCATGAAAATCCTTTACCTTATATTAAAGAAAGCGATATATATGTTCAGCCGTCACGGTTCGAAGGTTTTCCGCTTACCTTACAAGAAGCATTGATTCTTAACAAACCTTGTCTGACTACGAATTTTGAAGGGGTCTTAGATATTCTCGAAAATGAAAAAAATGCGGTTATCATTGATTTAACCGTAGAAAATCTTGTTACCGGCCTCAAGAAATTAATTGATGATGAAAAATTGCGCCAGTTTATTTCTGAAAATACCAAAGAAATCACTTTTGATTTCCCTGATGGCATGCCATTTTTTATGGACGATAAAGCTCATCAAGTGTAACTTCAGAATGGACGATCCCGGAAGTTGTTACCATTATATTTTTGGCGGGTTATCTCAAGAAAGGCATGAGAGGTCTTTTGCATCATTAATTGATTTCACGATACAGTTAACCGGTATATTAACTTTCATCGCGATTTTGCGGGCCATATTATAACAAGTCTCATTTCCGCATGCACCGCAATCGATATTTTGGGCGGCAAAGTCGTTCTTATGCATTGATTTGAAAGCCAAATCAATATCATAATCCGATACCTGTGGGTAATTAATCAGCCGCGGCGTATAATTGCGCAAAAACTTATCCAAATCAAACTGTTCATCATATTGTTTATATAAATTTTCATAATAGGTATGGCCGCGTTCATAGATTGCCTGTTCCCGGCATTTGTTAAATGTGCGGTTAATTTCGAAAAAATTGGGGAAATACGAACATGCCGTCCCGGCATTACACCCACCGGCGCAGTTAAGGACATCAAAAACATGGGGTAAAATTTCTTTGGGGGTTTCGCCATATATATTAAGAAGATTAAAAATAGATACCCCTTCTGCTGTATCAATCGAAACCTTATTACCTAAGAAATAGGCAATATTTTCTTTTAAACCGCCCGGCAGCGGAAAGAGGACACCCAAACCGCTTTTGTAATGGTCAAATTCACTCTGCTCCGCCGGTAATTTGATACGATTCTTCATTAAGTATTCACGGATACTGGCAAAGGTGACATTATACTCGCAAAGATTTGTTTCGGAAAACTCATCAGCTTTGCCGATACAGGGGGACAAAGCAGCAATCGGGCTGCTGATATCTTCATACTCTTTCATGTAAATCGCTGTACATGCCATCGGGCTGTGAACCGGGGATAAAGCTTTTATCAGTTCCGGCTGATATATCTCAAGATAACTGACGATAACCGGACAAGGTTGCGTAATTAGTTTGAAATCGGGATTTTTTTCAAGATATTTGAGATGCCCCCAAATACAAATATCGGCCCCAAGCGAAACGTCATATATCTTATCAACCCCTTGATTTTTTAAATAGGTAAACAAACGCCGCCACATCGGCAAATTAGTACGGATACTTGGCGCGGCGATGATAGAAATTTTGATACCTCTTTCCAAATCAGCAAAAAAACGTTCGGTATCATCCATATAATAACGGGCTTTATGTTTGCAGGCAGAAATACAATGACCGCAAGAAATACACATTTCGGGATTAATCCGTACTTTGATGTCGCCGGATTCATCCTGATATGTAATATTTGCGAGTTCCATCGGACATTCCCGCACACAACGGTTGCATCCGGTACACAAATTATTATTTGTTTTGATGATTCCGCTCATTTTATTTCCCCCAATCATACAAGACAAACTGATTCCTGCCGTTTTCTTTAGCCAAATATAATGCTGAATCCGCATTATTCATAAAAATATCGGCCGAGGTATCAGCATTGGGAATACCTGAACAAATACCAATACTTACCGTAATTTTAGTTATTGAACCATCGGTTAAAAGAGGGATTTCGATTGCTTCCATGTTTTTACGGATTCGTTCGGCAACTACCTTTGCATGTTCACCGTCATTATCCGATAAAAGCGCAACAAATTCTTCACCACCCCAACGGCCAATAAAATCGGTTGCCCTTTCGACGGTGTTTTCCAGAACTTTTGCCGCCGCTTGTAAAGCTTTGTCGCCTTGCAAATGGCCATATGTATCATTATATTTTTTAAATTTGTCCAAATCCATTATCATAACCGAGATATATGCCTGATTTCTTTTTGCCCGGTCATAATCAGACCTTAAGCGTTCGTCAAAACCGCGCCGGTTAGTCAGCCCGGTCAACTGGTCGCGGACACTTAATTCCTCTATTTTTTTGATATAATTCTGCATCATTACCTGGTTATTGACCCTTAATTCGACGATTGGGGCACTAAAAGGCTTATTAATATAATCGGCCGCCCCGGCTAACAAACCTTTTGCTTCATCTTCAACATTAGTAAGGCCGGTAATAAAAATCACCGGAATCCCTTTTGTTTCGGCATTATTTTTCAGCTCACTAATTACTTCAAAACCATCCATATCAGGCATGATTATATCCAGCAAAATCACATCCGGCATATATTTATGAGCCAGCCGGATACCGTCAGCACCATTTTTTGCCGCATGAATTTTGTATTTATCTTTCAGGATATGGGTCAAAGAAATGATATTCGCCGGTTCGTCATCAATGACTAAAATATTATTTTTATTTTCTTCTTCCATAATAAGGCTCCTTTCAAAAGTTCATAATTTATGCCTAAGTTCTTTTAGTGTCTCAAGCGCAAGTTCGAAGTCAAAGTCCTCAACTTGCGTAATTAATTGTTCACTTGCGGGTATCGTTTTAAGACTTTCAATCAAATTAAAGCAGTCCGGGTCGCTGTTTTCCAGCATTTCTTCAAGTTGGTTAAATAAATCATTTATTTTTTCTTTGTCTATCTCAAGGTTTGCCGTACTTTCTTTTTTCTGTAAAAGCGGGGCAAGTTTCGCAAGAGTACGGTTAAGTTCCCTGTTTAAGGTATCAAGATATGCGGAAGTAACATTGTTTTTTTCACCTTTAAGCCTTGATTCTACTTCTAATGCCGCTGCCTGTAACGCCGTTTCACCAATCTGCCCGGCATTCCCTTTTAAAGTATGGGCAAGGCGATAGGCAAGCTTTATTTCGCCGGAATTAATTGCATTTTCGATTTCCGTGAACTTGTTTTGATTCTTCTTCACAAAAATAGTTTGAATCTGACGGCTGAAATCAGCATCTTCGTTAGCAGCTTTGGCATTGTCAACCGCTTCAATCCTAAGCGGCTTTAAGTATTTTAGCAGACAGGACCAAAGTTCCTTTGAAGTAAAAGGTTTGCCAAGGTAATCAGGTAAACCTTGCTTTTTATAAATCTCCAAATCGCCGGACATAATATTCGCCGTCAGGGCAACCACCGGGACAGTATTATTCATCTTTTTTAAAGCTCCCGCCGCCTCAAGCCCATCCATAACCGGCATATGAATATCCATAAAAATCAAGTCAAAAGGCCTTCCGCCCTCTTCCTTACGCTTGCGGATAAAATTGATTCCCTCAAGCCCATTATTAGCAATAACTGATTCAATACCAACACGGGATAAATGTTCGGATATCAGCTTTTGATTCATTTGATTATCTTCACAAACCAAAACTTCACCGGCAAAAACCGGTTTTTCCATTTCGCTGATTTCAATCCTATGTTCTTTGCTTTCAGTAGGAATATCGATTGTGTCAAACGTTAGTTCAAAATAAAATTTGGAACCGACCCCAATCGTGGAGTCAAGGGAAAGTTCACCGCCCATCAGTTCGATGATATTGCGGCAAATAGTCAGCCCCAACCCGGTGCCGCCAAATTTGCGGGTTGTACTGGAATCCGCTTGCATAAATGGTTCAAAAATCCGCTCAATTTGTTCATATGACATCCCGATACCGGAGTCATTAACTTCAAAGAGGATTGTCACTTTATTTTCTGCCGAAGAAATGATATTTGATGATACTTTTACAGTCCCTTTGCGGGTAAATTTGACCGCATTTGACAATAAATTTATCAATACCTGACGAAGTCTGACCGGATCGCCAACCAGCATTTTACCTACTGACGGTTCGGCATAAAAATAAAGCATCAAGCCTTTTTCTACCGCCGCCGGCGTAATTGCGGTTTTGCAATGAGTAAATATGTCGTGCAAATCAAAAGGGATATGCTCTAAAGTAAGCTTCCCTGATTCAATTTTTGATAAATCCAGAATATCATTGATGATATGAAGCAGCCATTCGGAATTATTTCTTATTTTCAACAGATAATCTTTTGTTTTTTCGGAAATACTGTCATCCATTGCCAATTCCGCGAAACCGATAATACTATTCATCGGTGTCCTGATTTCATGGCTCATATTTGCAAGAAAAGCCGATTTGGCATAATTTGCCGCCTGGGCAGCTTCCACGGCAATCTGCAATCTATTTTCATCAAACATAATTAAATGTTCACGTAAATCATGATAATAGGCTAAGATTGCCTGCTTATCGTAATCAATTATTGCCACAAAAGTTAATTCGCAAGGTAAGGGTTCGCCATCTAATTTCACATGGTGCCACTCAAAACTTGTGCTGCCTTCTTCTAGCGCAAGCAAGCGATATTCGTTCAGCATTTCAAAAGAATCCCTTCCATTGGGTTGAACATCGGGAATAAAGTCACGGAACCTTTCGAAATATTCTTTTTTATTATCGATACCAAAGAAATTTAAAGCCGCTTGATTACAGTCTATGATATTAAGAGCGGCATCAAAAAAATTAATACAAAACGGAGATTGGTCAAAAACGATATGCTTAAGTTCACCCATTTGCATGGAATCAAAAATTGACATGAAATCTCCCTTCACACAATGCTGACACTATTTAAAGAATTATATCATATTATTTCACAATTTACAACAACTCTAGACCTTTGGTCTATCGTTGACGAATCAGGTAAAAACAAATGCTCACTTACGCTCGCGCTTGTTTTTCTGCTGATTCTATCATATTATTCCGTAATTTACAACAACTCTAGACCTTCGGTCTATCGATGGCCGGTAACCGGCAATCCAATCGCCATCGAATTATTATTACGGATTTCGATAACCGGCCCGCCGGTGCCTTTGATATAATCTTCGGTAATAATTACCCGGCCAATATTTTCATCTTTCGGTATTTCAAACATAATATCAAGCATAAATTCTTCGATTATCGCTCTTAGCGCCCGCGCCCCGGTATCTTTTTCCATCGCTTTATTTGCGATTGCATTAATAGCATTAGGGTCGAATATAAGTTGAACTTCATCCAACGCTAACAATTTTTGGTATTGCTTCAAAATCGCGTTTTTTGGTTCGCTTAATATCTTTATTAACATCTCTTCCGACAAAGCATCCAGCGTAAATAATACCGGAAGGCGCCCGATAAATTCCGGCACCATGCCGAACTCTTTTAAATCCTGGGCTGTTACTTGATTATGAATGTTCTTCTGTTTATCATATTTATCTTTTAACTCGGCATTAAAGCCAATTGCCGTCTGCTTTTTAAGGCGGCGTTTGATAATCTCGTCAAGGTCAGGAAAAGCCCCACCGCAGATAAAAAGGATATTGCGGGTATTAATCGTCGTAAGCGGGACCATAGCGTTTTTACTGTTAGCCCCGACCGGTACTTCGATTTCCGCACCTTCTAAAAGTTTGAGCATTCCCTGCTGCACCGATTCACCACTGACATCGCGGGAATGAGTGTCTTTTTTCTTGGCTATTTTGTCAATTTCATCGATGAAAATAATACCCTGCTCGGCTTTTTCAACATCATTTTCTGCAGCAGCAAGTAGTTTAGAAACGACACTTTCAATATCATCACCAATATAACCTGCTTCAGTCAAAGAAGTGGCATCTGTTACTGCTAACGGAACATCAAGCAGACGGGCTAAAGTCCTGACAAGATAAGTCTTACCGCAACCGGTCGGGCCAATCATCAGCATATTGGATTTTTCAATTTCAATTTCGTCCATCATGTCGGTGGCAACCCGTTTATAATGGTTATAAACCGCGACGGAAATAACTTTTTTTGCCTGCTCTTGCCCAACTACATAGTCATCAAGTTGAGCCTTGATTTTGTGCGGCGGCGGGATATTATGGATATCAAGGACCGGCTCGGCAGCTGTGCCCTTTTTCTTGCGCTTTAACTTTTGCTTATTAGGTATTCCCCCTTCGCCTTGCAAATCAGCGAGATTAATAAAGCTGATATTGGGAAAAATATGTTTATTATTTTTCTCAATATTATGAATTTCATTTAAAACATGGGGGTTATTCAGCATACCTTGATAATCAAACTGGCTGATTGTCTCCATCGTTTTGTGGAGGCAATCGTTGCAAACACAGATTTGATTAGGCAGCTTGAACATTTTGCCGGCTTTTGATTCAGGGCGGCGGCAAGCGAAACAAACATCCTCGTACTCGTTCTCATCGGTGTTATTATTTAAATTTTCTTCCATATTAATCTACTTTCTATAGTTTCGCAAGACAGACAATAAACTCTCTCCGTCACTACGGCCTAACTGGCTTATTCGTTTAGCTTTATCTCGGGAAGAAGGCGGCCTAAGGCTCCTGCGAGATGTTTTTGTCTGTCTCACGAAAATATCATACTAGGCGACGTACCGCAAGTATCGGGCGGTAATTCGCGTTGGTGATGATGATTCCGGTTCTCTCCGTACTTGCATGGACAATCCGCCCATTGCCAATAAAAATACCAACATGCCCGGCATAACAAACAACATCACCCGGTCTTGCTTCGCTATACTCTACTCCGGTCCCGGCGGAGCGGAACGCAAATGAGGTCCGCGGGACATTGTAACCAAAATCGCGGTATATACGCCAGATAAATCCGGAGCAGTCGGCGCCGTTTGTCAGGCTCGTCCCCCCTGCAACATAAGGGTTCCCAACGAATTGAACCGCATAAGCGGCAATCCGTTCCCCCGTTGAACCGGTAAAACTACTCGGTGGTGCATAGTTACCGCCGGCACTGCCGCCACCGGTGCCTCTCCTCGCGGCTTCAGCCGCTTGGACAGCAGCGATTTCCTGTGCTTTTACTTGTGCCTCTTGCTGCGCTAATTGGTTGATTCGTGCGTTTTGATTTCTGATATTCGCGCTAAATACCGCCGCCTGCTGCCTTGCAATGGCGATTAACGCTTCATAATTTTCAAATAATTCCCTTTTCTCGGCCAGTAAACGCTCAAGCTCTTGCTTCTCTTCTTCAAGCTCATGCTGCTGGGCGGAAAGAGCCGCCATCTCATCTTCTAACTGCGCTTTTAATGCTTCTTTTTCTTCTTTTGCTTCTATGTATGCATCAAGTTGCAGGCCATCATATTCATTAACCTTTTCCATGTATTCAAGCCAGCTTAACATCTCACTTAAGCTTTTCGATTCTACCAAAACCTGCAGAACCGAAATATCAGATGTTTCATACATATGCTTAATCCGAAGTTTCATTCTTTCATATTGAGCTTCTTCAATTAATATCGCTTGTTCATACAAAGCAGTAGTGACAATGATATCCTCTTCTTTTATATTTATCTCCGCGATAATCATATCAACACTTGCCATAATCATAATTAATGATTCGTCAAGCCCTTCAATTTCCGCAAGGACACCGCCGGCTTCATTTTCCAACCCGGAGATATTACCGGAAATCTCATTTAACTGATTTTGCTCGGCGGCCCGTTGTCGTCTTATCTCTTCTTGCTGCTGCCTTAGTTCGCGCTGCTGCCTTTGCAGTTCGGAAATAGTGGTAGCCCCGACCGGTACTACCACTAATAAACATGCCATGAATGTAACTATTATTATCCATCTAACAGCTTTTCTTCCCATACGGCCCTAATAATATTATAGATAAATTATTACTGCATTTTCTTGTAAAAATTCGGAAACTCTTTCGATCATCAAATATTCCCGGTAACTATCAATATCCATCCCAACTATATATTCTTCAATTGTCATTCCCATCGAAGCGGCAAGCTCGGCGATTCCTGAATCTACATCTTCATCGGTAACAGCCATACCTTCGATATCGGCAATCGCTTGAAAAGCAATGTAATTCCTTGCGGTCCGTTCGGCTTGATCCATCATTATTTCTTCAGCAGACATGTCCCCGCTTGAAAGCCCGGCAAGCATCATATAAGTTTCTAAGTCTAAACCATACATTGCTGCGTAATAAGAGATACTGTTGATTAAAGCATCATTTATCCGTTTAACCATCGCGGCCGGAAGCTTTTTAAATTCAGCATTTTCAATAATTGTCTCCGTTATTTGATTGACAACCTCATTTTCAAAAGCCGCCTGAGCATCAGTCTCCATACTTTCTCTAATATAAGCACGGAAATCACTGGCAGTCGTATACATTCCTTCGGTGAACCATGCTACATATTCATCAGTCATTTCCGAGATTACCACCGGCCTTTCGATGCTGTTCATCGTTACCTGAAAACTAGATTGCTGCCCGGCTAAATCAGGATTATGATACTCTTCCGGAAACATTACCGGAATATCCCAGACATCACCAACACTCATCCCAATCATACCTTCGCATAAATCAGGAATGAATTGGTTTGAACCAAGTGTATAATCATAATTAAATGATGTACCGCCCTCAAATGCTACACCATCAAGCGTTCCGACAAAATCAATGATTACTTCATCACCGGCTTCACCCGGGCCGGAAACCGCTTCCATCATCGGATAATTCATCAGAATGGAACTAACCGTTTCTTCAACGTCCTCATCCGTGACTATTGGCGCAGGGACAGTGATTTCAATTCCTTTGTACTGACCCAAGGTGACGAACTTGTCCGCACTTATATCTTTAAGATACTCTGCATCATTATTCGAACCACATCCAGCTAATAAACCGACAGACAACAAAACCGCTAAAACTAATGTAAAATACTTTTTCATAATTCTCAAAAACTCCTTTCAAGCCGTTAGAAATATGTTAATTCGTTTCTATTTCAATGAACAGCCTTTAGCTGTTGAATAGACACGTTAATTCAGTTATATCACAATTAATCGCGTAAAGATAGTGTTTTAACAAAAATTTCACATATAGGGCATTTTTAAGTCAGTAACAAGTAAAGGATAAAGCTCTGTACTTCTCATTCATTTTTTATCATTTTTCAGGGGATTAAAGAATTGAAAAAATTGCCGAAGCATGGTAAAATATGTGAAAAAAGGAGAGGTGAACATTATGAATTACAGCTATAACTCCAAAAAAACTACCCAAGATATACTAAAATGTATAGACCGTCAAAAAAACAGCCGCTTTAGTTTTTATTCTTTTGGTACGGTTGGCAATATCGCAATAAAGTGGATTCTAAGTGTAATCACGTTTTATGTAGTTACAATTTTGCTGCCTATGAATTTCATTGTTAATATAATGGAAAACTATATTTTACTAGGATTGGCAATAGGAATTATTGTCATTATTATTGGTGTATTTTTTGCTGTAGAAAAATTTCGAAAAAACCAATATATACCACCCTATGGTTCCTCCGAAAATTTTTCCTCCGTTTATTCAGTTGATGATTTAACTAAAGATAATAAATTAGACCGGCGTGTTAAAGAGGTAGATTATATATCCAGGAGATTATGCGAAATTTCAAATCAGGCAGATGAGAAAAATATATTGTTGTTAACCGGAGAAAGCGGCAGCGGCAAATCTACTCTCTTGTGGCTAGTAGAAAACTATAAGACTGAAAATATTTTTAATAGTAAAATAAAGGAATATGAAGAACAGAATAAATTACCTAATTCAAAGTTTGATATTAATCGCATATATCGATTTTCATCTCAATATAATGATTTTGAAAATTCTTTGTTGAGGGGTATCAATATCGCTTTAGGCGGGGGAATGGGCTTTGCAGAATATAGCGATGCAATCGAAAAATTAGAATCTACCCTATCAAACGATGAATGGGATAACGGTAGAGGCCGCCCTTTAGTATTGGTTTTTGACCAATTTGAAAATTTCTTTACATCGTTAAAAGAAGAAAAAAAAGAACAGGCTATTGAACAATTTTTTATGAAATTAAGCATGAAAAATATTGCGGTAATTTTCTCTATCCGCGATGACAAGTTATCTTTATTTTTATCTGAATTTAATTTCGTCTTACAAAAAAGGGATAAAATTGAAAAAGAAAACGGGATTATCGCTTTTCAAGATAGCGTAATCGTTCATAATGAAAACAAAAACTCGGTATTATTATTTACTCAAAATGACAATCCTAATAGTTATAAGCAATTTGAAACTAAGTGTGATAATGCTTTTATAGAATTAAAAGCAAATGATGATATAAAAAATTTACTTAAAGATTCTGTCATGATTGAGCGCCAAATGATTTGCTCAGTATTAGAACAAGATAAAGATGCTAGGATGAGTAAATTATTTGATAAAGATAATTTAAACATAAGTATTATATTATCAAGGTATTTTGACAGACAATTAAGTAGTACGGGTAATTTTTTTGAAGCATTACAAATTATGTATTTATTATCGTCCGGCGGAAATGCGAATAGGACAGTAGGGGTAAAAGCTAATCAGATATCCGGCAAGAAAGCCAATAAAGCTTTTAGTGCCACACAAATAGGAGAAATGCTATTTTATAGAGATAATAAAGATTCTATTGAATCTGAAAGCAGTGTCCTTAATCGATTGGTTAAATTAAGGTTAGTAAAAAAACTTGATACTTCGCCTTTATTATATGAAGTAACACATGATTATATAGCCGACAAATTTTTGGAATATTCGGTAAATGTACTTAACCCTGAAATGCGTAGTAATATTGATAATTTTAAAGATAATTGTTGCTGCGTTCACGGCGTTGTTAATGAAATAATAAATATGCAAGAGAACAAGGAGAAAACCCAAAAAAATTCTTGGGGGTTAATAGTTATTGCCGCAATAGTGATTTCGGTTAATACAATATTTAGTGATAAAATAGGGGATGTTTTCGAAATCATATTACTTACTACTGCCGCTTTATTGTCAATGGGGTATGCCTGGGCTTTGCATGTAAATGCCTTTTGTGCGAACCCGACGAAAGGAATGAGGAATTTGTCTTGGATTTTTCTAGTCGCTTTACCCGTGTGCGGTTATGTTGCTGCAGTAATAACAAATAGATTTATCATTATAGATACTAAAATGATAGACTTTTTAGCAAATATTATTGCTGTTGAAATAAAATTTTATTCAATGTTTATAATCTTAGGGTTTACTTTTTGCTTATTGGCATTTTATCCTTTATTTATTGTTAGCAGAGATAGAAATTTGAACGAGGGGTCACAAAAATTTTTTAAAGGGGTAGGAATAAGGTTATTACCCGGCGGATGTGCCATTATTCTTGCTACTTTTATTGTGTTAGGCGATAATTTTATTGGCGGTATAATATTATATTTATTGCTAATCGTATATGGATATTTTACACATATACACAAAGTTTATTATTCCCGGATAATTGGGATGTTTGCTAATCGCAAAATAAATATTGAAGTGAAAACAGAGTAAAATTAGTCACGATATTCTTTACTTATTATTAAAAGGGTGTTAAGATTTACTATATCTATTATTCGGAGGTTAATAATGAGCACCCCATTACTTATCATGATTATAATTACCGTAGTTCTCCTCATCGCTTTAGCTGTTCTTTTTATCGTCGGAAGAAAAGCGAAGAAGAAACAGGATGCGCAAAAGGAACAAATCGATGCGATGAAGCAGACCGTTTCGATGCTGATTATTGACAAAAAACGGATGCGGCTTAAAGAAGCCGGTTTACCGCAAGCAGTTATTGATCAAACGCCGAAGTTTATGCGCCGGGCGAAATTGCCAATTGTAAAAGCCAAAGTCGGGCCGCAAATCTTGTCTTTGGTATGTGAAGAAAAAATATTTGATTCAGTGCCGGTCAAAAAAGAGGTCAAAGCTTCGGTCAGCGGTATCTATATTACCGAGGTAAAAGGCTTGCATGGCAAAGCTGCCGCCGCACCTAAGAAAAAGCTAGGGTTTATGAAACGGATGACGGAGAAGCTACAGGAAAAAGGCGGGGCTAAGCCACTTAGATAAATAAGTCTGGCAACAAACTCTCTCCGTCACTACGGCCTAATTGAATGTAAAATACAAACTTAATCTCGGGAAGAAGGCGGCCTAATGTTCCTGCGAGATGTTTTTGCCCAACTTACTCAACTTAGCGGTAACCCAACATCCCGGTCGCGGATATCTACGCTAATTGTGCAGTCCGCAAGGTGGACATAATTCACATCCAAGCGATAATCTACCTCAATGTGGATACGTTTTTCTTCTTCAATCATCTTCACTTTGCCGGTATCAACACCAACGATGAAATCACCAAACGGTGTTTCGTAGCTAGTGATATTCTTCTTTTTTTCCTCAAAAATCAGGTTCGCATTAAAGGGGCCTTTTTTGATTACTTCCAAATAATCATCACGGAATTTGATCCGGTTTTTGATTATATCAGTTGAATCTGCTTGAACTTCATCATAAAGAATATAATGATTACCGTTCCGGTGATAATATTCAGCCGGGGTAATGGTTTCAAATTCCTGATTGTCAGCCCGCAAATCGTATTGCAGGCCTTTCAAAGAAAGCAGAACTTCTTTTGTCATATGTAATACCTTTGTTACTAAATCACCACCACTGTTCCGCGAGATAGCTGTGAATAGTAATACACCTTTCTAATAGTCCTCTATATTTATCGTCCTGGTTGTCAAAATTCCGTATTTGATGATGGAATCGGCAAACTGTTTGAATTTTTCAGCACCGTCACTAACATATAAGTGGTATTGGCCATCGCTCAAGTTGGTTTCGCGGTCATTTAAAAGGTTATTTGTCATGAGTAAAGCCTTTAGTTCACGGGCAGTTTCATAAGCCGGGTTGACCAATTTTACCCTTTCCCCCATAATCCGGGCGATGGTTTCGCGGATAAGGGGATAGTGGGTACAGCCAAGAATCAGGGTATCAATATCAATATCTATTAACCCGGTTAAATAACGCCGGGCGACTTCATCAGTAACAGTGTCATTTAATAGGCCTTCTTCGACTAAAGGGACAAAAAGCGGGCAGGCCCTTCCGGTAATAGTCAGCGTTTCGTTGAGGTTTTTTATGTAACGGGTATAAATATTGCTGCGGATTGTTGCCTCGGTAGCGATAACGCCAATCCGGCCATTTGCTGTTGTTTCAGCGGCGACTCTTGCACCGGGTTTTATTACTTCAATCATCGGAATGTCGTATTTTTTTTCGATTTCTGCCATTGCCAATGCGCTGGCGGTATTACAGGCGACAACAATTGCTTTGACTTTCTTGCTTTCTAAGAAGCGGACAATCTGTCCGGCATAGCGGGCTACTGTCTCCGGGGATTTACTACCATAGGGGACACGGGCAGTATCACCAAAATAAACTATCCTCTCCCCCGGAATCTGGCTCATTATTTCGCGGAAAACGGTTAAACCGCCAACGCCGGAATCGAATATACCTATTGGTGCGGTTTTATCGGTCATCTGAATCCTTTCGTTTTACTTATTCCCCGCCGCCTCAAATAAACGGAAACGAAGGCGGATTTGGGCGGGGGTGAGGCTAAGTCTTTCATTATATATCGCTTTAATCAAATCATGGCCATTTTTTTCAATTTGGCATTCTTCTTTTGTTGCTTCGATTTCAATCACTTTTACTGTATCTTTAGTTAAACATAATTCGGGATAAATAAAACCGAAAAATCCGGCGGCGCATAAAATCATTAATCCGGTTTCTAAATATTTTTTCATTATCATACTACCTTTCAAGTTATTCTTGTTAGGAGTATGGCCAAAAAATACTTAGGTTAGACAAACTATGTGCTTAATAATCGAAGTCTCCTGGTTGTCAATATGGACACGGGCGGCGATAGCGGCGGCCTCATTGTTTTTCGCTTTTATTGCGCTATAAATCGCTTCATGCTCTGTCACTAGCATATCATGTCTTATATCATCCTGTAAATAGATGAAGCGATAACGATACATTTGCTCGGCAAGATTGTTTATTAACTGCTTCAAACGCAAATTTCCTGTGGCTTCAACGATAATATCATGAAAAGCGACATCGGCAGCCGCCATTGTTGCAGTATTACCGGTTCTTAAAGCGGCAATAAACGTATCGCGGGCTTCTGCCAACTTCTTTAATTCGTCCGCATTAATCCGCTCGCAGGCCAGTTCTACGCTAAGGACATCAAGGGTGCGGCGGACTTCGAGAACATCGCGCATACTTTTCACTGTCATTTCTGCGACTACTGCCCCTCGCCTTGGAATCATCGTCACAAGCCCTTCAAGTTCCAATTTCCGCATTGCTTCCCGAATCGGGGTCCGGCTGACTCCCAACTGTTCACCAAGATGAACTTCCAAAAGCCGCTCGCCCGGTTTAAAACGGCCGGTCAGAATCGCGCGGCGCAGGGCATTAAAGACAACGTCGCGTAAAGGTAGAAATTCGTTTAGTTCTACTCGTAGGGGTTCGTTCATAAATTATATCCTTTTCCGTTATCCGCGTGGATAATCTATATATTCTCTTTGCAACACACTTTTGTTCCAAGAAAAACGTTGCGTTACATAAGGCGGCACAATACACCGCCTAAGTAACGACGTTTTTCCAGGGTTGCTAAGAGAAAATATAATTGTCCTTGCGATTAACAAATTTTGTCAGATACACTTCGTATTCATCTCTCATTTCAATATATGCAGCCTGGGCTTTGGCTTCATTTCTAAAAATTGCAAAAACCGTTGGCCCGCTTCCGCTCATTAGTGCATTTTCCGCACCGAAAGCCAATAGTTTGTTTTTTATTTCCTTAATTACTGGATATTTTTCTATTGTTACGGTTTCTAAAACATTCCCCATTTTTTTAATGATTCCGTCCAAATCTTGATGATGGATTGCCGCTATCATCCCGTTGATATCGGGGTGGAATTCCAATTCATTTACTTTTAAGTTTTCATAAACCCACTTGGTTGAGACACTGATGTCCGGCTTGACGATTAATATCTGACACGGCGGCGGCGGCGGGAGCGGGGTCAATTCTTCGCCGATACCTTCGGCAAGGGCAATCCCGCCAATGATACAATAGGGGACATCGGCGCCAATTTTTACCCCCATCTCACACATTTCATTAACCGTCATCTTAAGGCCGAAAAGGGCATTCAGCCCATGGAAAACAGCGGCAGCATCAGTGCTTCCCCCGGCCATTCCGGCGGCGACAGGGATATTTTTCGTTAAAGTTATCTTAATTCCGCAATCGGGTTTGTAACGCGCAAAGATAGCGGCCGCCGCCCGGTAAACCAGGTTATTTTCGTCAGTTGGAATAGCAGAAGAAGAAGTCTCTATTTTAATCGGTCCTGAATCATCAGTAAAAGCTATTTTTTCAAATATTAACTCATCATACAAACCGATGGTCTGCATAACCATTTTGACCTCATGATACCCATCGGGGCGGCGGCCAAGAACATCAAGAGCAAGATTTATTTTTGCGTAAGCTTTGCAGGTTATTGATTGCATAAATTGTTTCCTTGGTGAGGTTTGGATATTGTATACAGTATACTTATTATATTGTAATATATTTATACAAAAAATGCAATTATTCTCTAAAGTTATAATTAAAAATAACCGATATAACTATTAGCATTATTGTTTATGCGCAATTCATGCGCCACCAAGGAGGGTAAATATGAGTGTAAACGGAGTTACAAACAATGCTGCCGCGGCGTACAGCCCGCCAGCAAACAATCACAAAAATGAAAAAGCAGTTGAAAAAAATGACACAGTTAATAATAACGGTGTTATTTATGAGCCGTCAAAGAGTACCGCGAAGACTCCAAGGTACACCCCTGACGCCGAAACCATCGCCCGCTTAAAGGCAGATACTGATACAAGAAAAGCACAATTAATGGAACTAGTGCGCAAAATGATCAGCGAGCAGGGTGGGGCCCAAGGTAAAGCTGACAGTATTTGGAGCCTGTTGCGTGATGGCAAGCTGACCCCTGATGCCGCAACAAGAGACCAGGCTATCAAAGATATCAGCGAAGATGGATACTGGGGTGTCAAACAAACATCAACGCGGATTCTCGATTTCGCCAAAGCTTTAACCGGCGGCGACCCGAAAAAAATCGATGAAATGCAACGGGCTTTTGAAAAAGGCTTCAAAATGGCGGAAAAAACCTGGGGCGGAAAACTTCCCGAAATCAGCCAGAAGACATTTGATGCCGTTATCGAAGGCTTTAAGAAAATGAGAGAAGAAGCGGGAATCGTATGAAGAGGTTTTCTAAGTTTGTGTCCATAGGAACGCAAACAAAGAAAATCTAAAATTTCATACCGGAAGAATGCAAAAAGCGCGTTCTTTATGACTATAGACAAAAGTAAGCCGGATAGCGCTAGGCCATCCGGCTTACCTTTATAATTAAATAACATGTGTTATTATTACTGTGCATTTTTTACTATCAGAATTTTATCACCGGCTTTTACATCATCATCGGTTTTGTCATTTGCTTCTTTCAACTGGGCAATCGGTATATAATAACGCTTGCCGATATCCCAGAGGCTCTCACCCGGGCCGGCGATATAGACCGCGATACCGGGTAAATCGCCAAGTTTATCCAAATCAGGCTCTGCAACATTTATGTCGTCAATAATTTTTTCATACATCTGCTCGTATACATTACTTCGGAAATACAAAACAGCTTTGACATCAAGTTCCAGCGGTTCGATAGCCGAAACAGCCAATTGCTCCATATCAGCCTGCAAGCGATATACGCAATCAACATTAATACCTTCAGCACTTAATGTATAGTTAAAAGGAATCATCGAATTAACAACACCATAAGGCGCATTTTCATCATTACTTTCATAAAGCACTTGGAGGTTTACAATACCGTCAATATAAATCCCATCTTCAACAATATCGTGGCTTACCACTTGCAAGGTGCCGTTGCTATGAAGAATCTTTTTAACCGGGGCCTGGTTTTCGGCTAATGCAAGGTGCTCACCCATTTTGCTCTTGCCGCCCGAACGACATTTTAGGCGACGGAAAAGGGCATCTTTTTCGACAGCAGTTACTTCTTTATTTACCCCATAAACATCAGAAAGGATATCGATTCTTTCTTCTTTATAAACACAGATATCCAGTTCCATCATAAGGTCAAAGGTAACAATGCGGTCTTCACCATCAAAATCGGGGCGGATTTCAGTTTCTTTTTCCGTTACCAGCCAGGAAATTTCCGGAATCATTCCTTCGTCAATATCTGTACATTCCACAACACCGGAAAATGGAAGCACTGTTTCGTGATGGCAAATTTCTTTGTCCTCGCCGTCGCTCCGGTACATGAAAAATGCTTTTACTTCACCCTGAATGGATATTTTGTCATCTAATACTTTAAACTCAACTTCCTGCGGCCGGACATCTTCCCAAATCAGGACATCAATATTGGGGAAGCTTCCGGGGATTTCTACTTCTTCTTTTATCCGGAAGATATCTTTCTTTTTAACTGTTATCGCTGCGATATCCAGGGTTTTTTTGCGATACTCAATCGGTTCATCATGATAAAGGTCAACCGCTGTTTCTTCATCGCTTAAAACTTCACAGCTAAGATAAAGTGAAATAATCGACTGGACACTTAGCTTGCGGGAATTGATTAAACTAATGGTTAAATCCTCAACTTCCCATTTTACCTGCACATTGTCGCCGTTTTCGACACCTTCCATATTTATCTGTTCGGTAAAACTTATCTGGCCCTCCATTCCATTTAGATCTATTCTCTCGCCGCCATCGGTTGTATAAGCAACCGAAAAATCTAATTTTCCTTTAACTGTTACGCTGTCGGTTGTGACCTTTACTTCGTCTATGCCCACATTTCCCCGATTTAAAATCAGCATTGCCGCATCTGGCCGAGAATCGGAAATATTGATATCGTCTTCCAATGTTATCTGGGTGGATGCTTTACATTTCAGCCGGTCCATATGTATGTTTTTCTTAATTAATTCCACAAAAATACCTCCTGTCATACGGTATACTTGGATAAGTTTACTTAAGTGTATTACACAGGAAGAAAATTTATTCCGGTTTGTCTATCTAAATTTTTCGCGAATATGTGTTCGAAACCTCTTGACAGCCGAATAAATGTTCGATAAAATAAATCAACTAGCAGAAAATAACCAAAGGGCAAACGGCTGAATGGAACTTATTAAAGCAATCATTAATATCTATACAACGCGGGGAAGCTGGTTCCTTAGCTTACTCATCGAGCATATTCGTCTTACAGCAACCGCAATTTTGATTGCCGGGGTATTAGGGCTGATTATCGGAATACTCATTTCCGAAAGGCAGAAACTGGCAACTATTGTTATCGGTATTTGCAATGTATGTTATACAGTCCCGTCAATTGCCCTATTCGGCCTCCTGATCCCCTTCTCCGGCATTGGCAACAAAACGGCGGTTATTGCTCTGTCCATTTATGCTTTGATGCCGATGGTCCGCAATACATATGCCGGAATTACTTCGATTGATACCGATATTATCGAAGCGGCGCGGGGAATGGGTAGTACCAACCCGCAAATCATGGTACGGATTAAATTACCGCTTGCTTACGGTTTAATACTTACCGGTTTACGTCAAATGACTGTGATGACAATCTCAATGGGCGGAATTGCTTCTTTTGTCGGTGCCGGGGGCCTCGGAGTGGCAATCTACCGCGGTATCACCATCTTTAACCCGGCGATGACTTTTGCCGGCGGGCTTCTGATTGCACTTCTTGCGGTGGTTAGCGACAATCTGCTTGGGTTACTGGAAAAACAATATAAACGAAAAAGGAGAATGACGTAAATGAAAAAAATCACTGCCTGCTTATTATTTCTTGTAATTAGTATTTTCTTATTTACAGGCTGTGCCCAAAGCACAGAAAGTGTTATCAGAATCGCAACCAAACCAATGGTAGAACAGTATATCCTTGGAGAAATTCTTAGCTTAATTATTGAAAATGAAACTGGTTATCAGGTTGATATCACCAAAGGGATTGCCGGCGGGACTTCAAATATCCACCCGGCAATGGAAAAAGGCGATTTTGACCTTTACCCCGAATATACCTCGACCGGTTATGTGATGGTTTTAGGACATCCGGCCGCCGGTGTAAGTGATGATGAGATATGGGATAAACTTCAAGCTGAATATGCTGAAAAGTTTGGAATGGCTTGGATTAGCCGTTATGGGTTTAATAATACCTTTTGCATTGCCGTCCGCGAAGATATCGCAAAGCAATATAATTTGAAAACTACTTCCGATCTGGCGCCGGTTGCCGGTGAGCTGGTTTTCGGAAGCAATCCTGATTATTATGAACGGGCCGATGGTTTCGATGCCCTGCGTGAAACCTACGGGCTTAATTTCAAACGTACCGTAGAAATCGATATCGGCCTTCGCTGGGCAGCGATTTCGGCGGGGGATATTGATGTTACCACCGGTTTTACCACTGATGCGGAACTGGTTGCTTACAATACTATCGTCCTTGAAGATGACCTCAATCTGCAAGTGAATTATTTTTGTTCAACTGTTGTCCGAATGGATGCTTTAGAAAAATTTCCCGGGCTTGAAGCTGCCCTTAAGAAAATGGAAGGGCTGATTAGCAATACTGAAATGTCAAGGCTTAATTATCAAGTAAGTATTGAAGAAAAAGATGAGCGGGAAGTCGCCCGCGCATTCCTAATTGAAAAAGGGTTATTATTCACGGCTGCGCCGTAAACAGCAGCAATATGTGTCTCCTGAATTGTCAAAAGGTATAACTAATGGATAAACCAGTTATTGTATTCGAAAAAGTAGCAAAAAATTATGGTGAGACTGAAGTCCTAAGTGATTTCAGTCTTGAGGTTAACCGGGGTGAAATCATCACAATGGTCGGGCGCTCGGGCTGTGGTAAAACCACCGCCCTTAAGCTTGTTAACGGCTTAATCAAGCCTGATTCAGGTGATGTTTATGTCGAAGGCCGGCGAGTTGCAGATTGCGACAATACGGAACTACGCCGCAACATTGGGTATGTCATTCAGGGGGTTGGTTTATTTCCCCATATGACAGTCGAAAAAAATATTGCATACGTACCGTCACTCACTCACAAGAAAGGGTTTGCCTTGGCAAACCCTCGCGCCGAGCGCGGTCGCTCGCAATTCTCCTTAAAGGGTTTATTTAGCCCGCCTAAAATAGAAACAGCGCAGTTACTTTCAATTGTCGGGCTTGAACCGGATCTTGCCGGGCGTTACCCCTCGGAATTATCCGGCGGGCAACGGCAAAGAGTCGGCATCGCCAGGGCAATTGCCGCACAGCCGGATATATTGTTAATGGATGAACCTTTTGGGGCTGTTGATGAGATTACCCGCCGGGCATTACAAGATGAATTATTGCGCCTGCATTCAGAGCTTGGGTTCACAATTCTTTTTGTAACCCATGATATCAGCGAAGCATTGAAATTGGGGACAAGGATAATGGTTATGGAAAGCGGCCGGGTTATTCAAGTTGGAACTGCTGATGAAATTATCAATAATCCGGCGAATGATTTTGTGCGGGAACTGGTTGGCGGTAACTAAATGAATCTATTATCATCAATTTCTATTTCACAATCCCAATCAAATCATTAATATCAGCAATATCATACTTTTGCATATAATCACCAATACCTTTAACGATATCAGTGGTAGATG